>JASDRC010000036.1:0-25318 GCA_041442125.1 Polaromonas sp.
TTGGTGCCACTTGTCGGAGTCGAACTGACGACCTTCTCCTTACGAAGGAGCTGCTCTACCAACTGAGCTAAAGCGGCACTAAGATGGGATTATAGCTTGGCGTGGTAGGCTGTGATTCGCTCGACTTCGTTCTTAGAACCCAGCACCACGCTCACGCGTTGGTGCAGTTTGTCGGGTTGAATGTCCAGAATCCGTTGCTGGGTGTTGGTCGCAGCGCCGCCGGCTTGTTCGACCAACCAGCTCATGGGATTGGCTTCGTAGAGCAGGCGCAGTTTGCCGGCTTTGTCGGGTTCGCGTTTGTCCCATGGGTACAAAAAGACGCCGCCGCGCGTGAGGATGCGGTGCACGTCGCCGACCATCGCTGCGACCCAACGCATGTTGAAGTCTTTGCCGCGCGGGCCTACTTTGCCTTGCAGGCATTCGTCGATGTAGCGCTTGACGGGCTCGTCCCAGTGGCGCATGTTGCTCATGTTGATGGCAAATTCTTGTGTGTCTTCCGGGATCTGCACGTTCTCTGTGATCAGCACAAACGAGCCTTGCTCGCGGTCGAGCGTGAACATGGCGACGCCGTCGCCTACCGTCAGCACGAGGGTGGTTTGTGGACCGTAGAGGCAGTAGCCCGCTGCCACTTGCTGCTGGCCCGGCTGCAAGAAGTCTTGTTGGTCAACGCCGGACTTGCCTTCTGGCTTTTTGAGCACGCTGAAGATGGTGCCAATGCCGCCGTTGATGTCGATGTTGCTGGAACCGTCGAGTGGGTCAAACAGCAGCAGGTATTCGCCTTGCGGGTAGCGGTTGGGCACGACGTAGATGTCGTCCATTTCTTCAGACGCCATGGCGGCCAAGTGACCGCCCCATTCGTTGGCTTCGATCAGCACTTCGTTGGCGATGATGTCGAGCTTTTTCTGTACTTCGCCTTGCACGTTCTCGCTGCCGGCGGAGCCCATGACGCTGTTTTCGCCGCCCAGTGCGCCTTTGCTGACGGCTTGGCTGATGCCTTTGCAGGCGCGCGCGACGACTTCAATCAGCAAGCGCAGCTGCGCGGGGATGTGGCCGGCAGAGCGTTGTTGTTCGACGAGGTAGCGGGTGAGGGATATTTTGGAAGTCATGTTTGTCCTGATCAATCAGCCAAGGCGCGCGAAACCACTTCGCGCACGTCGTTGCTCAAGTCTGCGCGTGCGGCGACGCGGGCGATGGCTTCGCGGGCGGTGCTGCGGTAGGGTTCCACGAGTTTTTTCCAGCGATCCAGCGCGCGTGCCAAGCGGGCCGCGACTTGCGGGTTCATGGCGTCGAGCTCGATCACGCGGTCGGCCCAGAACACGTAGCCTGCCGCGTCGGCACGGTGAAACGCGCCGGGGTTGGCTTGGCAGAAGGTGCTGATGACACTGCGGGCTCGGTTCGGGTTGCGCAGGCTGAAGTCTGCGTGCTTCATGAGCTGGCGCACGGCGGGCAACACGTTACCAGCGCGGTCGGTGGCACCGGCTTGCAGGCTGAACCATTTGTCAATCACCAGCGCTTCGTCTTTGAACAGCGCATGAAAACGTGTCAGTGCGACGTTGGCCAAGGCATGACCGCTGGCGGTCAATGCTGACAGCGCGTTGAAACGGTCGGTCATGTTGCCGGCGTCGGTGAAGGTTTGCAGCGTGCGTTCGGGCCAGGTCTGCTCGCCAGAGGCTTGCGCCGCGAGGCAGAGGTTCGTCAGCGCCATGCCGGCGAGTGCGCGGCGACCGGCCGACAGCGGGTCTGGCGAGTAGGCACCGTTGTCGTGGCAGTTCTCGTAAGCCACAGCCCAGTCCGTCGTCAGCGCCACGGCCAGCTGCAGACGCATGGACTCGCGCACCGCATGAATGCGCTGCGGGTCAACCACGTCAAGCTGCTCAGCCAGATAGGTTTCAGACGGAAGCGTCAGCACCAACTCTTTGAAGGCAGCGTCCAGCGTGGGATGCCGCAGCACGGCACGCATGGCGGCGACGTAGCTGTCGTCGAGCGCCGTCGGGCTGACCGCATCGGCGGTGTCGTTGATCGACTGGATCGCCAAGCGAATGGCCAGCCGTTGGCCGGCTTCCCAACGGTTGAAGGCGTCGCTGTCGTTGGCCAGCAGGTGCAGCAGTTGCGCGTTGCTGTAGTCAAACGCCAGCACCACCGGCGCGGTGAAACCACGCAAGATGGACGGCACGGGCTCGGCGTCGATGTTGACAAAGGTGAAGCTTTCGCTCGGCTGTGTCAGCACAAAAGTCCGCGGTGCAGCCACAGCGCTTTCTTCGCCGACAAGTTGCAGGGGTAAGTCGGCGCCGTCGGCGCTGAGCAGACCTAAGCCGACCGGAATCACAAACGGTTCTTTGACGCTCTGGCCGGTGGTCGGGGCGCAGCTTTGCGACAGTTGCAGTGTGTAGGTGCGTGCGTCCGCATCAAAGCGGCCTTCAACCTGCACGCGCGGTGTGCCCGCCTGGCTGTACCAGCGCTTGAACTGCGGCAGCAGCTGCGCCAGTTTGGAGTTGGGGTTGGCATCGGCAAGGGCTTGCACAAAGTCGTCGCAGGTCACGGCGTGACCGTCGTGGCGTTCGAAGTAGAGCGTCATGCCTTTGGCAAAGCCGTCGCGGCCCACCAGGGTCTGCATCATGCGAACCACTTCGGCGCCTTTTTCGTAAATCGTGACGGTGTAAAAGTTGTTGATCTCGATGTAGCTGTCGGGGCGCACCGGGTGCGCCATCGGGCCGGCATCTTCGGGGAACTGCGCTGTGCGCAGCACGCGCACGTCTTCAATGCGCTTGACGGCGCGGGCTGACGCTTCGCGGCACAGGTCTTGCGAGAACTCTTGGTCGCGAAACACCGTCAGGCCTTCTTTCAGGCTCAGCTGAAACCAGTCGCGGCAGGTCACGCGGTTGCCGGTCCAGTTGTGAAAGTACTCGTGGCCGACCACGCTTTCGATGTTGCCGAAGTCGGTGTCGGTGGCGGTGGCCTGGCTCGCCAACACGTACTTGGTGTTGAAGATGTTCAGGCCCTTGTTTTCCATTGCACCCATGTTGAAGTCGCTGGTGGCGACGATCATGAAACGCTCCAGATCCAGCGGCAAACCAAAGCGCGCTTCGTCCCAGACGACCGAAGCCATCAAGGAATTCATGGCGTGCTCGGTCTTGTCCAAGTCACCCGGGCGCACGTACACCTGCAGCAGGTGGTCTTGCCCGTTGCGGGCCTTGATGCGCTGTTCGCGCGCGACCAATTGGCCGGCCACCAAAGCAAACAGGTAGCTCGGTTTTTTGTGCGGATCAACCCACTTGGCAAAGTGCCGGCCTTCGTTGCCCGTGCCTTGCAAGTCGCCCTGCTCGACCAGGTTGCCGTTCGACAGAAGCACCGGGTACTTGGCCTTGTCGGCGCGCAGCGTGACGGTGAAATGCGTCATCACATCTGGCCGGTCCAGAAAGTAGGTGATGCGCCGGAAGCCTTCGGCTTCGCACTGCGTGAAAAAAGAATCGTTGCTGACGTAGAGGCCCATCAGCATGGTATTTTTAGACGGGCAGGTGGTGGTGAAAATTTCCAGCTCAAAAGGCGCTTCGCCTTCGGGCAGGTTTTCCAGTACCAGCTGACTGCCTTCGAGCTTGAACGAGGTGCCTTGGCCGTTGACCAGCACGCGCGCCAGGTTCAGCTCTTCGCCGTCCAGCTTGAGCGACTGTGCCGGTACGTCAGGGTTGCGGCGCAGGCGCATCTTGTTGAGCACGCGGGTCTTGACCGGGTCTAGGTCAAAACACAGGTCCACCGTGTCGATCCAGTAAGCGGGCGCGGTGTAGTCGGCGCGGTGAATGGCCGTGGCCTGGGCTTGTCCGTCACGCATGTGAAGTCCTCAAAAAATGCTTGTTCATCAGACGCCTTGCTTCAGCGACGCTTCAATAAAGGGGTCCAGATCACCGTCGAGCACTTTTTGCGTGGCCGAGGTTTCATAGTTGGTGCGCAGGTCTTTGATGCGGCTTTGGTCCAGCACGTAGCTGCGAATTTGGTGACCCCAGCCGACATCGGTCTTGCTGTCTTCTAGCTTTTGCTGCTCGGCCTGACGCTTGCGCATCTCGAAGTCGTACAGGCGCGAGCGCAGGCGTTTCCAGGCGACGTCACGGTTGCCGTGTTGCGAACGACCGTCTTGACACTGCACCACAATGCCGGTCGGCAAGTGGGTCAGGCGCACCGCAGAGTCGGTCTTGTTAATGTGCTGGCCACCCGCGCCACTGGCGCGAAAGGTGTCGACGCGCACATCCGACGGGTTGATGTCGATCTCGATCGAATCGTCAATCTCTGGGTAGACAAAGACCGAGGCAAACGAGGTGTGGCGGCCGCCCGAGGAGTCGAACGGTGACTTGCGGACCAGCCGGTGCACGCCGGTTTCGGTGCGCAGCAGACCGAAAGCGTACTCGCCTTCGATCTTGATGGTGGCGCCCTTGATGCCGGCGGTGTCGCCAGCCGACTCGTCTTCAATTTGTGCTTTGAAACCTTTGCGCTCAGCGTAGCGCAGGTACTGGCGCAGCAACATGCTGGCCCAGTCGCAGGCTTCGGTGCCGCCAGCGCCGGCTTGGATGTCCAAAAAGGCATTCAGCGGGTCGGCCGGGTTGTTGAACATCCGGCGAAATTCCATCTTCTCGACTTCGCTGGCCATCGTGGCGACTTCGCCTTCGATACCGATCATGCCGGCCTCGTCGTCTTCTTCGCGTGACATCTCGAACAACTCAGCGTTGTCCGTGAGTTCTTGGCTCAGCCGGTCAATCACCAGCACCACGTCTTCGAGGGATTTTTTCTCTTTGCCGAGTTCTTGCGCGCGCTTTGGGTTGTCCCAGACTTTCGGGTCTTCTAAGGCGGCGTTGACTTCGCTTAATTTACGTTCTTTGGCAGGGTAGTCAAAGATACCCCCTGAGCTCGTGCACGCGCGCGGTCAGGTCGATCAGTTGGTTGTCGATGAGGTTGATGCGTTCTGCTTCCATGATGCGTTCCAGTGGGTTGTGTTTGATGCGTTTTGTGAAGGGGCTGACTTGCCGCAGCTGAGTATTTTCTCACGCCAAGAAGTCTTCGATCAACAAGGCCAATTGTTCCGGTTGGTCGTGGTGCAGCATGTGGCCAGCGTCAGTGATGACGGCGATGCGCGCATCGGCCACGTTTTTCAGGCGCTGGTGGTAGTCGTCCAACGTGTACGCGCCTTTCCACCACTGCGCCATGGAATCGCTGTCGGCTTCAACGGCCAGCAGGGGCGCCGTGATGCGCTGGTAAATTTCCAGCAGTTCTTCGAGCCGATAAATCTGCGCGCTGGTGACTTTGTGCGCGGCGTGACCCTGAATTTTCCATTGACCTGCGCCGCCAACAGTCTTGTCAGGTCGCGCCCAACGCTCGGCCAACCAAGCGGCTTTGTCAGCGGACAAACGCGGGTTGGTTTTCATCAAGCGCGCTGCCACGCCGTTCGCGTCGGCATAGCTTTTGAGCGCCGTGTCACCGCGCTGCAGGCTTTTCAGCGCGTCCATCCATTCGGCGTAACGGGCTGGCGCCTGACTCGGTTGCGAAGCCGCCAGCCCAAACCCTTCGAGGTTGACCAAACGCCGAATGCGTTCGGGCCGCACGCCGGCGTACATCATGGCGACATTGCCGCCCATGCTGTGACCGACCAAGTCCACCGGCTGGCCGGGGCAGTAATGGTCTAACAAAAAATCGAGATCAGCCAGGTAATCGGGAAACCAAAAACTGTCGGCATCGCCGGCATCCGTCTGACCAAAACCGCGCCAGTCGGGCGCGATCACGCTGCGACCCTCGGCAAAGGCGTTGGAGAAGGCGTCGACCATGAACTGGTACGACGCGGCGACGTCCATCCAGCCGTGCAACAACACCAGCGGTGGCGCAGTGTTGGCAGACGACAAAGCCGGCCCCCAACGTTGAACGTGGTAAATAAGGCCGCGTATTGGGGCAAACTCGCTGTGGGATGGGCGTTTTTCTTTGTACATTCATCAGATCATAAGGAGCGACGGGTTGAAACACAGTCAAGACAACGATTTGAGCGCAGGAACACCAGACGATTACGCCGCACTGCACGCTGGTTTTCGCTGGCAGGTGGACACTTATTTCAACATCGCCGATGTCTGCTGCCGCCGCTGGGCCAATGACATCCCAGCGAAAGATGGTCATTCGCCAGCCATCCGCAGAACCGCCATCCGCGCCCACCATCCGGATGCCGAAAGCGTTTTTTATTCCTACGCCGAACTGCAGCAAGCCGCCGATGCGCTGAGTCTGGCCTTGCGGGCACTCGGTGTGCGGCGCGGTGACCGGGTGGCCATCGTCATGCCGCAGCGGTTTGAAACCGCCGTGGCGTACATGGCGGTGCTGCAAATGGGCGCAGTCGCCATGCCGCTGTCGATTTTGTTTGGTCCCGAAGCGTTGGAATACCGCTTGCACGACAGCGAGGCCGTGTTGGCGATTGGCGACGACAGCTCAATCGCCAACCTGCAACTGATCCGCCGGCAATGCCCAGCGCTGCGCACCGTGATGGCCGTCGGCAGCGCCAAAGGCCAGGGCGATGTGGACTACGACGGCGCGCTGGGGGCGCAGCAAAGCGACTTCACGGCCGTCCGCACCAAGGCCGCAGATGCCGCTATTTTGATTTACACCAGCGGCACCACCGGCCCACCCAAAGGGGCGCTGTTGGCGCACAGTGCCTTGCTTGGCAACTTGCCGGGTTTTGTCTGCAGTCAAAACTGGTTTGGTTTTGACGGCCACAGCAATGCGGGTTCACACGCGGTGTTTTGGTCGCCGGCCGATTGGGCCTGGACCGGCGGGCTGATGGACGCCTTGCTGCCAACGCTGTATTTCGGTCGGCCGATCGTCGCTTACAACGGCCGCTTCAGCCCCGAACTGGCTTTCTCGCTGATGCAGACCCAAGGCGTGACCCACACCTTTTTGTTCCCGACCGCGCTCAAAGCCATGATGAAGGCTTACCCGCGTCCACGTGAGCATTTCAACTTGGAGTTAGAGGCCATCATGAGTGCTGGCGAAGCGGTCGGCGACGCCGTGTTTGCTTACGCCCGTGACGAGATGGGTGTTGCCATCAATGAGATGTTCGGGCAGACCGAGATCAACTACGTGGTCGGGAATTGTCATCAGCGTTGGCCGGCCAAACCTGGCAGCATGGGCAAGGCTTATCCGGGGCATCAGGTCCAAGTGATTGATGAGGCGGGGCTGGAATGCGCCGTCGGTGTGCCGGGCGATGTGGCTGTGAATCGCTTTGATGTGCATGGCGACCCCGACCCGATTTTCTTCATGGGTTACTGGAAAAACCCAGCCGCCACCGCAGCCAAGTTCACCGGCGACTGGTGCTGCACCGGCGACATGGCCAAGCGCGACGCCGACGGCTACCTTTGGTACGAAGGCCGGGCTGACGACGTCTTCAAGGCGGCGGGTTACCGCATCGGCCCGGGCGAGATCGAGAATTGTCTGGTCAAACACCCGGCGGTGGCCAACGTCGCGGTGGTGCCCAAGCCTGACCTGGAGCGCGGTGCGGTGGTCAAAGCGTATGTGGTGCTGTCGCCGGAATTTAGCCAGCGCAGAGCGCAAGCCCGTGAAGTTGGCGCCGCGCCTGAAGCGATTCAAGCGTTCGACCGCGACCTGATGGCCGACTTGCAAGCGCATGTCAGAGGCTTGCTGGCGCCTTATGAATACCCGAAGGAGATCGAATTCATCGACGCCTTACCGATGACAACCACCGGCAAGGTACAGCGGCGCGTGCTGCGCTTGCAGGAAGATGCGCGCTTCAAGCTGACGCGGACTTAACGCTGCGCCGGTTCCGCCACATAAATTTCGACCCGGCGGTTTTTGGCGCGCGTTTGTGCGTTGCTGTTGTCGGCAATCGGTTCGCGGGAGCCGCGGCCTTCGGTCATGATGCGGTTGCGTGCGACGCCGCGCATCGCCAGATAGTCACGGGCGGCATTGGCACGGTCGACCGAGAGCGGGTTGTTGATGGCGTCGCTGCCGGTGCTGTCGGTGTGGCCGATGATGCTGACACTGGTGACCTGATTTTGGTTCAGGCTGGTGGCGAACTGGTTCAAGATCGGTGCGAAGCTGGCGCTGATGTCGGCGCGACCGGAGGCAAACGACACGTCGCTTGGAATGTCGAGTTTCAGCCGATTGTCCGCCGTTTGGCTGACGGCCACGCCGGTGCCGACGGTGGCGCGCTCCATGGCTGCCTTTTGCTCTTGCATTTTTTGCGACCATAAATAGCCGCCGCCAGCGCCTAAAGCGCCACCAATCACCGCCCCACGTCTTGCGCCATCAGAGCCGCCGGTGGCTGCGCCCAACAAAACCCCAGCCAGGGCGCCTATGCCGGCGCCTTTGCCCGTGTCCTGTTGAGTTTGGCTCATGTTGGCGCAGCCTGCAAGGCCGGCCACCAAGAGGGCAGTGAGCGCAAATTTGGGGAGGGATGATGTCATGCGGCGTCCTGAAGTTATTTGGATATCGAACCATGCTAGCCCACTGGTGAGGTGAAAGATGTCGGACGTTGGCTCTTTTTGGCGACCCGCCGCTGTCTTTCTCTCAAGCCCGCAAAGGCTGGCTTTAAACTAAGGCCTTGCTGGCCTTTGAGGGCCCAAGACTGCCGCTCATTGCTTGAGAAGAACTTAGAACGCCCATGAAAAAAATCAAACTCGGCTCCAGCGACTTGCTGGTGACGCCCATCTGCCTGGGCACCATGACGTTTGGTGAGCAAGTCGACGAAGCCACTGCGCACGCCATCCTCGACCGTGCCTTGGAGCGGGGCATCAATTTCATGGACACCGCCGAGATGTATTCGGTGCCGGCGCGGGCGGAAACCTTTAACTTGACTGAAACCATCATCGGTAACTGGTTCGCCAAGCACCCGGCTGCGCGCCAGCGCATGGTGCTAGCGACCAAAGTCGCCGGCCCGGCACGCGGCATGGCTTGGGTCCGCAAGGGCAGCCCCGATTTGACTGGCGCTGACATCGTTGCCGCGTGCAACGCCAGCCTTCAACGGCTGCGGACCGACGTCATCGACCTGTACCAAATTCACTGGCCAGCGCGCCACGTGCCGTCCTTTGGCGTGCAGTACTTTGACCCGGCCAAGGACGTGCCGGTGACGTCTATTCATGAGCAGCTTGAGGCGCTGGGCACGCTGGTCAAGGCGGGCAAAGTCCGCGCCATTGGCCTGTCAAACGAAACACCGTATGGCGTGCATGAATTTGTTCGCTTGGCTGAGCAACATGGTCTGCCGCGTGTGGCCAGCGTGCAAAACCCGTACTGCCTGATCAACCGCACGGTAGAGAACGCGCTCGACGAGACCCTTTGCCGCTTGGGCGTTTCTTTGTTGGGTTATTCGCCGCTCGGTTTTGGTCTGCTCTCCGGTAAATACGATGCCAGCGGCATCACCGGCGAAGGCACACCCAACGGCCGTATTGCGCTTTACGAATCAGTGCAAAAGCAGCGCTGGGGCCGGCTCGATGCCCTCGAAGCAGCGCGACGTTACAACGCGCTGGCGCGTCAAAACGGTCTGACGCCAACGCAGATGGCCTTGGCCTTTTGCTACACCAAATGGCAGGTCGCCAGCACCATCATTGGCGTGACCTCATTGGCCCAGTTGAACGAAGATGTGGACGCTTTCGGCACCACTTTGCCAGTCGAACTGCTGGCCGAGATTGACGCCGTGCGCTGGAAAATGCGCGACCCAGCCGTCTGAGAAGAATAAAAAAGGAGACTTTGTGCAGCCACTTTATTTCACCGGCGCTGTGATCGCGGCTTACCTCATCGGTTCTTTGTCATTTGCCGTCATCGTCACCCGCTTGCTGGGTCTGAACGATCCGCGCAGCTACGGCAGCAAAAATCCGGGCGCGACCAATGTGCTGCGTTCCGGCAACAAGGGGGCCGCCGTGGCGACCTTGCTGTTGGACGCCATCAAAGGCTGGGTGCCGCTCGCGCTCATCCAGTGGAAGGGGGCAGACTACGGCTTGGCCGAGGGCGCCATGGCGGCCGTGGGCTTGGCCGTATTTTTAGGCCATCTGTACCCGGTCTTTTTTCAATTCAAGGGCGGCAAGGGCGTGGCCACGGCGGCGGGTCTGCTGTTTGGCGTGCACTGGCTGCTCGGCTTGGCCTGCGTCGGTACGTGGTTGCTGGTGGCTTATTTCTCGCGCTATTCGTCGCTGTCGGCGCTGCTGTGCGCCTTGGCCGTGCCGCTCTACTATTTGCTGGGTGACCGCGCGCTTTGGTATGTCGACAAATACGTCTTGATGATGCTGGTTGTCACCAGCGCGCTGCTGATCTACCGGCACCGCGAGAACATTGGCAAATTGCTGCAGGGCAAAGAATCAAAGATCGGCAGCGGGCGAAAACTCTGAGACTTCAGCGGCTGAGCGCTTGAAAACTCGGCTGCGCCCGGTAGGTTTTCAATCCCTGAAGTTGTTGAAGCTCAGCGGAAATTCGCTGATCTCCGCCTTGATCAGCGCCATCGCCGCTTGCAGATCGTCGCGCTTGGCGCCGGTCACCCGCACCGCGTCCCCCTGAATGGCGCCTTGCACTTTGATCTTGCTGGCTTTCAGAAGCTGCTGGATCTTTTTCGATTGCTCGATTTCAATGCCGTTGCGCACCTTGCTGATCTGCTTGACCTTGTCGCCGCCGATTTTTTCGACTTTACCAACGTCCAGAAAACGGGCGTCGACGCCAGCCTTGGCGAGTTTGCCGCGCAGGATGTCGTTGATCTGATCGATCTGGAAATCACTGTCGCCGATCGAGGTGATTTCTTTGTCTTTCAGTTCAATCGAGGCCGGCGTACCTTTGAAATCAAAGCGCGTGGCGATTTCTTTGGCTGCGTTTTCGATGGCATTTTTGACCTTGACCAGGTCGGCTTCAAGCACGGTATCAAATGAGGGCATGGTTGTTTCGGTTTCGTTGAAATCGGGTGCGACAATCTTCAGATGTTAGTCGAGAAAAACGTTCCCCTCCAGTCCTGCAATACCTTTGGCATCGTTGCCAAGGCCCTCAGCTTGGTGCGCCTGACCAGCGAAGCCGATGTCAACGCCCTGCTGAGCGACCCGGTGCTTCAGGCCGCGCCCAAATTCATCCTTGGCGGCGGTAGCAACATCGTCATCACCGGCGACGTCAAGCCGCTGGTGCTCAAAGTCGAGATCATGGGCAAGCGCCTGGTCAGTGAAACCGCCAAGGCCTATGTGGTCGAGGCCGGTGCCGGTGAAAACTGGCATGAACTGGTGGCTTGGACGCTGGACAACGGCTTTCCGGGCCTCGAAAACCTGGCATTGATTCCGGGCTCGGTCGGCGCTTCTCCGGTGCAAAACATTGGCGCTTACGGTGTCGAATTGCAAGACCGCTTTGAGTCACTCGACGCGATTGATTTGCAGTCTGGCCAGAGCTTCACGCTGAACGCAGCGCAGTGCGCTTTTGGCTACCGCGACTCGGTCTTCAAGCACGCCAGCAGCCCTGCCGCCGGTGGCGGACCCGGCTTTGGCTTGGCGGGTCGGGCGCTGATCACCCGCTTGCGCTTTGCCTTGCCCAAGCTTTGGAAGCCGGTCTTGGGCTACGCCGACCTGGACCGAAAAATCGCCCAAATGGGTGCAGCGCCAACCACGCCGCAGCAGATTTTTGAATGGATCTGCGCCATTCGCCGTGCCAAATTGCCCGACCCGGCGGTGATTGGCAACGCTGGCAGCTTTTTCAAGAACCCGACTGTTTCGATTGAACAATGCGCCGACATCATTGAGCGCGAACCGAAGATCGTGCACTACCCGATGGCCGATGGCTCGGTCAAGCTGGCGGCCGGCTGGCTGATTGACGCTTGCGGCTGGAAGGGCAAAAGCGTCGGCAATGCGGCGGTCTACGAGAAGCAGGCGCTGATTTTGGTGAACAAGGGCGGCAGCCAGAACCCGGTGACCGGCGGCGAGGTGATGACCCTCGCCAAAGCCATCCAGACCAGCGTGTACGAGCGCTTTGGGATTTTGCTGGAGCCTGAACCGGTTGTGGTTTGACCTTATTTATTGTCGTTACTCAACGACGGCAGCGCGCCGTCTTCACCCAATGACAGCAGGCCGCTGCGGGTGTAGATGCCGAGCTTGTCGCGGGTGTCGATGATGTCCAAATTGCGCATCGTCAGCTGGCCGATGCGGTCGAGTGGTGTGAATGCACCCGCCACTTTTTCCATGCTCAGGCGTTCTGGTTTGTAGGTCAGATTCGGCGAGTCGGTGTTGAGGATCGTGTAATCGTTGCCGCGGCGCAGTTCTATCGTGACTTCACCGGTGATGGCGCGTGCCACCCAGCGCTGGGCGGTTTCGCGCAGCATGATGGATTGCGGGTCAAACCAGCGGCCTTGGTACAGCAGGCGGCCGAGCTTAAGACCGTTCATGCGGTATTGCTCGATGGTGTCTTCGTTGTGAATGCCGGAGATCAGCCGTTCGTAAGCGATGAACAGCAGGGCCAAGCCCGGCGCTTCGTAAATACCGCGGCTCTTGGCTTCGATGATGCGGTTTTCAATCTGGTCGCTCATGCCCAGACCGTGACGCCCACCAATCCGGTTCGCTTCCAAAATCAGTTCGGTCAGGCTTTCAAAGCTTTTGCCGTTCAGCGCGACGGGTTGGCCTTCTTCAAAGCGCACTGTGACTTGTTCCCGCTTGACGTCGACTTCGTCTTTCCAGAACGCCACGCCCATGATCGGGTTGACGATTTGCATGCCGCTGGACAGGAATTCGAGGTCTTTGGCTTCGTGCGTGGCGCCGAGCATGTTGGAGTCGGTCGAGTAAGCTTTCTCGGCCGACATTTTGTAGCCAAAGCCAGCTTCGGTCATGAAGGCTGACATTTCGGTGCGCCCCCCCAATTCGTCAATGAACAACTGGTCCAGCCACGGCTTGTAAATTTTCAGGTCCGGGTTGGTCAGCAGGCCGTAGCGGTAAAAACGCTCGATGTCATTGCCTTTGTAGGTGCTGCCGTCGCCCCAAATGTTGACGTCGTCTTGTTTCATCGCCGCCACCAACATGGTGCCGGTCACCGCGCGGCCGAGTGGCGTGGTGTTGAAGTAGGTCACGCCCGCGGTCGAAATATGAAAAGCGCCACATTGCAGGGCGGCAATGCCTTCGGCGGCGAGTTGGCGGCGGCAATCGATCAGGCGGGCTTTTTCAGCGCCGTACTGCATGGCTTTGCGCGGAATGTCTTCGTAGTCCGGCTCGTCGGGCTGGCCGAGGTTGGCGGTATAGGCGTAGGGGATCGCGCCTTTCAGTTTCATCCAGTGCAGGGCCGCGCTGGTGTCGAGGCCGCCCGAAAAAGCGATGCCGACTTTTTGGCCGATGGGGAGGTTTTGGAGAATGGTGCTCATGGCGTGTTCCGTTGCGTGCTGTTCAGATCAGCCGAAGTGGCAGATGTAGTGGTAAGGCTCGGTGACGCGAATGTCGAATGACGAGTTGCCGGGCACGCTGAATGTGTCGCCAGGGCTTGACTTGACCCAAGCCTCGCTGCCCTGAAGTTTGTACTCGCAGCTGCCAGCGACGCATTCCATGATCTCCGGTGCGCCGGTGTTGAAGGTCAGGTTCGCGGGCAGGACCACACCGACCGATTTTTTGGTGCCGTCAGCGAAGGTGATGCCGTGGCTGACGCACTTGCCGTCGAAATAGACGCTGGCTTGGGTGGTCACGCTGATGTTGTCGATTGTGTCGGTGGTCATGGGGTGTTGAAAAATAAAGGCTGAAAGGACTGTAAAAATAGATTTTAGGGCACGCCGCGGGTTGGCTTGCGGGCAAGAAAAAAGCCCTCGGGCGAGGGCTTTTGAGTGAGCACAGACGTTGTCAGTCTTGGTCTGAAGATTTCAAGGTTTTAACGCCAGTGGCCGTGACCGCCGCGGTAGCCGCCATAACCGCCATAACCGCCGCCGTGACCGTAGCCACCGCGGTAACCAAAGCCCAAAGAGATGCCGATCGGTGCGTAGTAAGGTTGCTGATAGTAAGGCGGCGCGTAAATCACCGTCGGTGGGCGTTGTACATAGACCGTGGTCGGCTGGCTGTAAACGACGTCTGGCTGCTGGTATTGTTGGTACTGTTGGTACTGTTGGTATTGCTGGGAAGTTTGAACTGGCGGCGGCAGGGTGCCGACCGGGTTGATTTGCAGGCGCACATACTGGCCTGGGTCATTCGGCATCTGAATGTTGTAGCGCTTGTCGGCGTACTCATAGACTACATCGTAGTGCAGGGTGCGGTTTTCGTAGCTGGTCAGGGTGTTGCACTGCTGCACGTTTTGCAGCTGACTGCGAGGCCCTTCGACGTTGTTGCCGACCAGCGCGCCGCCCACCAAGCCGATCATGGTGGCCAGCGCGCGTCCGCGGCCGTTGCCGACCGCATTGCCCATGGCGCCGCCAGCGATGGCGCCCATGACGGCACCCGCACCGCTGTTCGGCGCTTCCGTTACCACGGCCGCATTGCTGCAAACCTGACGCGGCACAGCCACTTGCTGGATCACCGGGGTGCTGGATATGACGCGTGCAAGAATGTCTTGCGCTTGGGCGCTGACGCCGAAAAGCATGCCTAAAGTCGCCAGCGCCGGTAAAGCGATGACCTTGGCGACGATTTTGGCGAGTGATCTCGCCTGGGTTCTAGCCGCTGTGTTGCGCATGTCAAAACTCCTCTGTGAAGGGCCGTACGGTCTGAATCAAATGCCAAGCCGATATCAACTGTAGCGAAGCGCATGCAGCTTGGCGCACGGCCCCGGGTAAATCACCTGTAAAGAATGTGCTGATCAATACCGGTTCTGGCGCGGCTCGCCCATGGTGATTCCCGTCTGCTGAGTGGGTTGCTGGTACTGCTGGTACGACGACTGCGGCTGCATCGGCGTGCGGTTAGGCGGCGGCAGGACGCCGACTGGCGTCACCGACAGGCGCACGTACTGCCCTGGGTCGTTGAGCATCTGAATGCTGTAGCGCTTATCGGCATATTCGTAAACCACGTCGTAGTGCATGGTGCGGTTCTCGTAGCTGGTCTGGGTGCTGCACTGCTGCACGTTTTGCGTCTGGTTTTTAGAACCTTCGACGTTGTTACCGACCACCGCGCCGCCGACCAAGCCGATCATGGTGGCCAGCGCGCGTCCGCTGCCGTTGCCGACGGCATTGCCCATCGCACCGCCAGCGATGGCGCCGATGGCCGCACCGGCACCGCTTTTGGGCGCTTCGGAGACCACCACCGCCGTGTTGCAAACCTGCCGCGGCACAGCGACTTGCTGAATCACTGCCGTGCTGGTGATGACGCGGGCAAGGATTTCTTGCGCTTGGGCACTGACGCCGCCCAGCACGCCGACAGTGAGTAAAACCGGCAAAGCAAGTGATTTAGCGAATGATTTTTTAGGTGTGTTGCGCATGTTCAAAGTCCTCATACAAAAACCACGCGGTCTGAAATAAGTGCGTGGCCTGCTTCAATGTAACGAAGCAGACGCGTTTGGGTGGACAGCCGCCGGGTAAATAAACGGTAAAGACAGCGCTAAACAGTGAAAGCGTTGCTGATCAAAGCTCAGCCGCCCAAGCCAGCGGGTCAAAACCGACTGTACTGCGGTTTCCCCATTCCACCACCGGCCGTTTGATCAGGCTGGGATGCGTCTGCATCAAGGCTTGCGCGCTGACAGCGTCGACAGCGCCGGCTTGTGCTTGCGCGTCGAGCTTGCGCCAAGTCGTGCCTTGACGGTTCAGCAGCTTTTGCCAGCCCAGCGCAGATTCCCAAGCCGCCAGCCTGTGAGCGGGCACGCCGGCTTTTTTAAAATCGTGAAAGTCATGTGCCAGCCCGTGGGCAGTCAGCCAAGCCCGGGCTTTTTTAACGGTGTCGCAGTTGGGGAGGCCATAGAGGATGATCATCCGGCTATTTTCGCAGCTTGCGCGACAATGCGGATCACATGGAACATCTCAAAACTCTCGACGACTGGCTGGCTTATTGCGAGCAAATTCACCCCCAAGGCATCGACATGGGGCTGGATCGTGTGCGCAAAGTGGCACAGCGGCTGGGTTTGGTTTTCAAGTGCCCGGTGATCACGGTCGCCGGCACCAATGGCAAGGGTTCAACCTGCGCCATGCTGGAAGCGATTTTGCTGGAAGCGGGTTACCGCACTGGCGTTTACAGCTCGCCGCATTTGGTGCATTTTGAAGAGCGTGGCCGCATTCGCGGGGATGTCGTCAGTGCAGCTTCTTTGTTGCCGTATTTTGAGGCAGTGGAGCGTGCCCGCCTGCAAGCTGACGCTGCTGACGCGGCGGGTGTGGTGTCGCTGAGCTATTTTGAATTCACCACGCTGGTCTTTTTGAAGCAGCTGGCCGACGCCCGCTTGGACGTGGCGATTCTGGAAGTCGGTCTGGGTGGCCGGCTCGACGCCATCAACATCATCGACGCCGATTGCGCTGTCATCACCAGCATCGACCTCGACCACATGGAGTTGCTCGGCAACGACCGCGAAGCCATCGGCCGAGAAAAAGCCGGCATCATGCGGGCTGGCAAACCGGTCGTGGTGAGCGACCCGGTGCCGCCGCACAGCGTGCTGCAAGCCGCCGCCGACTTGGGCGCTGACCTGTGGCGCTTCGGCCATGACTTCAATTTTTCGGGCGACAAGCTGCAGTGGGGCTGGGCCGGTCGCGGCAGGCGTTATTCAGGTCTGGCTTACCCGGCGCTGCGCGGTGCCAACCAGTTGGTCAACGCTGCTGGGGTGTTGGCTGCGCTGACAGCCGTGCGCGACTTGTTACCGGTGACTGCGCAGGCGGTGCGGGTCGGTTTGTCGATGGTTGAGTTACCGGGGCGTTTTCAAATTGTGCCGGGCCAGCCGACGCTGGTGTTAGACGTGGCGCACAACCCGCATTCGGTGGCGGCGCTGGCTGAAAACCTCGACGCCATGGGTTTTTACCCCTGCACGCACGCTGTTTTTGGCGCCATGGCCGACAAAGACCTGGCCCCGATGCTGGCCCGACTCGACCCTTTGGTGGACAAGTGGTATTTCACCAATTTACCGACGCCGCGCGCCGCCACTGGCGCTGACTTGGCGGCCCGCTGGCAAGCCGTGCAGCAACGTGCTGACGTCATTTTCGCCACCTTTGACTCGCCACGACAGGCGCTGGACGCAGCCGTCACCGCGGCCAAGCCCACTGATAGAATCGTTGTTTTCGGTTCTTTCTACACCGTGGGCGGTGTTTTGAAGGACGGATTGCCCCGCCTGACGGCGCAGCACATGGCCGGTTAACGTCAGCCGCAATTTGAAAAAGCAGCCCTCTCAACAGATCTCCAACGGACACAACCACGACCATGTCGTTTTTTAACCTCCGCCGGGGCGGTCAATCTTCCAAATCCAGCAAGGCCAAGGCCGGCTCGAACGCACCGTCCGAAAGCGTTGACATCATTCGCAAGCGCGCTAAACATCGGCTGATCGGCGCCGCCGTGCTGGTGTTGATCGGCGTGGTCGGTTTTCCGCTGCTGTTTGACTCGCAGCCGCGGCCTGTGCCGGTGGACATTGCTGTCGAAATCCCGAACAAAAACACCACCAGACCGCTCATCATGCCGCAGCCACAGCCGGGACTGACTTCGACGCTGGAGGCCGAAACCGCGCCAGCCGCGACGGTGGCAGCCGTGCCCAGCACGCCGCCCAAGGCAGAGCCTGTGACTACTCAATCAGCCCCAGCCCTACCGACAGCACCAGCTGCCGTAGCGCCGGTCGCCCCGCAAGTGGACGACAGTGCCCGCGCCCGAGCCTTGCTTGAGGGTAAATCCCCGTCGTCTGCAGCCGCGGCGGACGTCCGCATGGTGGTTCAGGTCGGTGCTTACGCCGATGCCGCCAAGGTGCGCGAAGCCCGCCTCAAACTCGAAAAAGCCGGTTTCAAAACCTACACCCAGGTGGTGAACACGCAAGACGGTCAACGCACCCGCGTCCGTGTCGGTCCGTTCCCTAGCCGGGCCGAGGCTGAGCAAGTTGCCGGCAAGATCAAGTCGCTGGGTTTGCCTGTGTCGATTCTCACTTTGTAAGCTTGAGGGCTGAATTTGTCAGACGCTCCTGCCTTCACCAGCCTGGCCATCATCACGGCCATCGACTGGGCCTTGCTGGCGGTGCTTGCGCTGTCGCTGCTGGTCGGTCTTTGGCGTGGTTTGGTCTTCGAGGTGTTGTCGGTGTTGGGCTGGGTTGCCGCGTTTTTTCTGGCGCAATGGTTCGCTCCTGATGTCGCGGCTTGGCTGCCGATGGCGTCGCTCAGCCAGCCGACCCGCTACGCGGCCGCCTTTGTGCTGACCTTTGTCGTGGCGGTGTTCGTCGCCGGTTTGCTGGCGTCTACCGTGCGGAAAATGGTGGCGGCGGTGGGCTTGCGGCCGGTCGACCGCTTGCTCGGCGCGGTCTTTGGCGTGGTGCGCGGTCTGGTGTTGCTGCTGGCGGTGGCCGTGGCGATAGACATGACGCCGCTCAAAGACAGCCCGTGGTGGCAAGAATCCACAGGCGCGCCGATGTTGTCGGCGGCCTTGAAAGGGCTGAAGCCGGCGCTGCCGGAACAGTTTTCCCGCTTTTTGAATTAATTTATGAACGGTCCATCATGTGCGGAATAGTTGGTGTTGTCAGTAACGCCCCAGTCAATCAACTGATTTATGACGGTCTCTTGTTGTTGCAGCACCGCGGCCAAGATGCCGCGGGCATCGTCACCCAGCAAGGGCGAAAGTTCTTCATGCACAAAGCCAAGGGCATGGTGCGCGATGTCTTTCGCACGCGCAACATGCGTGCCTTGCCGGGCAATGTGGGCTTGGGTCAGGTGCGTTACCCGACGGCTGGCAATGCCTTCAGCGAAGACGAAGCGCAACCGTTTTACGTCAACGCGCCGTTTGGTTTGGTGCTGTCGCACAACGGCAATTTGACCAACGCCGCCGAGCTCAAGGCCGAGCTGTTCAACACCGACCATCGCCACATCAACACCGACAGCGACTCCGAAGTGCTGCTCAACGTGTTGGCCCACGAGCTCGAAAAAACCACCCGTGGCTTGCCTTTGAAAGCCGCCGATGTGTTCGCCGCCGTGCGCGGTGTACACAAGCGCGTCAAGGGCTCATACGCCGTGGTGGCGCTGATCGCTGGCCATGGTTTGCTGGCGTTTCGGGACCCTTACGGCATACGGCCGCTGTGCTTGGGCCGCGGTCAAAATGAAAACGGCGGCACCGTCATGGTGGCCAGCGAATCCGTCGCGCTGGAAGGCACGGCGCATCAATTTGAGCGCGACATCGCCCCTGGCGAAGCCGTCTTTGTGAACATGCAGGGCGAGGTCAGTGCTGAGCAATGCGCCGAGAGAACGCAGCTCAAGCCGTGCATTTTTGAATTCGTTTATCTGGCCCGGCCGGACTCGGTGCTGGACGGTATTTCGGTCTACCAAGCACGTCTGAATTTGGGCGAAACGCTGGCCAAGCGCGTGGTCTCCACCGTGCCGCCGAACGAGATTGACGTGATCATCCCGATCCCTGAATCCAGCCGTCCGAGCGCCACGCAACTGGCGCATTTGCTGGGCATTCCATACCGCGAAGGCTTTGTCAAAAATCGCTACGTCGGTCGCACCTTCATCATGCCCGGCCAAGGCGTGCGCAAGAAATCTGTCCGCCAAAAACTCAACGTCATCGCCAGCGAATTCAAGGGCCGCAATGTGCTGCTGGTGGATGACTCGATCGTGCGCGGCACCACCAGCCGGGAAATTGTCCAGATGGCACGTGATGCTGGTGCCCGCAAGGTGTACTTGGCCAGTGCTGCGCCGCCGGTACGCTTTCCGAACGTCTATGGCATCGACATGCCGACTTCGACCGAATTGGTCGCGCATGACCGTACCGTCGAAGAAATTCGCGTCGCCATCGGTTGCGACGCCCTCATCTACCAAGACATTGAAGGCATGAAGCGCGCCATCAGTTCGCTCAACCCGAAGCTCGACGGTTTTGACGCCTCTTGCTTTGACGGCGTTTACATCACCGGCGACATCACGCCAGAGACGATCGCCAAAATGAACGCCGCCCGTGGTGAGAGCAGCAGTGAAGAAGGCGACGTCGATGTGTCGCGCTTGGCGCTGCCCAATCCACAAGAGGCTTGATGAGTTGCGAAGTTGAAAAGAAGAGAACGCCATGACCGCTAAAAAATTACCCGCCAATTTGCACCGCGACACGCTGGCCGTGCGCGTCGCCGAAGACAAAAGCCAGTTCGGTGAAAACTCCGAAGCGCTGTTTTTGACCAGCAGCTTTGTGCAGCCTGACGCGGCCACCGCGATGCGCCGTTTTGCGGGTGAAGAAGCTGGTTATTTGTACTCGCGCTTCACCAACCCGACGGTGACCAGCATGGAAAAACGGCTGGCCGCCCTCGAAGGCACTGAAGCCTGCATCGGCACCTCCAGCGGCATGGCCGCCATCATGCTGATGTGCATGGGCTTGCTGAAGACTGGCGACCACGTGATTTGCTCGCAATCGGTGTTTGGCTCAACCATCAAACTGATTGGCAGCGAGTTCGGCAAGTTCGGGGTTGAAAGCAGCTTTGTCTCGCAGACCGATGTGGCCGAGTGGCAAGCCGCTGTCAAGCCCAACACGCGGCTGTTGTTTGCCGAAACGCCGACCAACCCGCTGACCGAAGTCTGCGACATACGCGCCTTGGCCGATGTGGCCCACGCTGCTGGTGCGCTGCTGGCGGTGGACAACTGCTTTTGTTCACCAGCCTTGTCGCAGCCGACGGCCATGGGCGCTGACCTGATCATCCATTCGGGCACCAAATACCTCGACGGTCAAGGTCGGGTGGTTGCGGGTGCTATCTGTGCCACGAAAAAACTCATCGATGAAAAGTTTGTGCCCGTGATGCGCAGCGCCGGCATGACGCTGTCGGCCTTTAACGCCTGGGTCGTGCTCAAGGGCATGGAGACGCTGTCGATTCGCATGCAAGCGCAAAGCGCCAGCGCGCTGGCGTTGGCGACTTGGCTTGAAGCGCAGCCTGGCGTGGCGCGCGTTTACTACCCTGGCCTGAAGTCGCATCCTCAACACGCCTTGGCCATGCAGCAGCAGTCCGACATGGGCGGCGCGGTGCTGTCGTTTGACGTCAAAGGTGCCGGCCCGGAGGCGACTCGCAAGAACGCCTTTCATGTGATTGATGCGACCGAGGTGTGCAGCATCACCGCCAATTTGGGCGACACCAAAACCACCATCACGCACCCGGCGACGACCTCGCATGGCCGCTTGACTGAAGCGCAGCGCCAAGCCGCCGGCATCTCGCAGGCCTTGATTCGCGTGGCTGTGGGGCTGGAACACATTGACGACTTGAAAGCCGACCTCGAAAAAGGTTTGCGCAGCTTGAACGCATTGGCCTGAGCACTTCGGCTTGATCGACTAAGACACTGATGACACAAAAGACAAGAACCCGCTTCGCTCCTTCGCCGACCGGCTTTATCCACCTCGGCAACATCCGATCTGCGCTGTATCCGTGGGCCTTTGCGCGCTCCACCGGTGGTGATTTCATCTTGCGCATTGAAGACACTGACCTCGACCGCTCGAACCAAGCCTCGGTCGACGTGATCATCGAAGGCATGCGTTGGTTGGGGCTTGACTACAACGAAGGCCCGTTCTACCAAATGCAGCGGATGGACCGCTACAAAGTGGTGTTGGCCGAGTTGCAGGCCGCCGGCCATGTCTACCCCTGCTACATGAGCATGGCCGAACTCCACGCCCTGCGCGAGCAGCAAATGGCCGCCAAGCAAAAACCACGCTACGACGGCACTTGGCGTCCTGAAGCGGGCAAGGTGCTGCCGCCGGTGCCGGCTGGCGTGCAGCCAGTGCTGCGTTTCAAAAATCTGCAAGGCGGTGCGGTGGTCTGGGACGACAAAGTCAAAGGCCGGATTGAAATCAGCAACGACGAACTCGATGACCTCGTGATCGCTCGGCCAGATGGCACACCGACCTACAACTTCTGCGTCGTGGTGGACGACATGGACATGGCCATCACGCACGTGATTCGCGGTGACGACCACGTCAACAACACGCCGCGGCAGATCAATATTTTTCGGGCGCTCGGCAAAGACGTTCCGGTCTACGCCCATTTGCCAACCGTGCTGAACGAGCAGGGCGAAAAAATGAGCAAGCGCAGCGGTGCCAAAGCCGTGACGCAATACGCCGTGGAGGGCTACTTGCCCGACGCCATGGTGAACTACCTAGCGCGCCTCGGCTGGAGCCACGGCGACGACGAGATTTTCAGCCGCGAACAATTTTTGCAGTGGTTCAGCCTGGACCACCTTGGCAAGAGCGCCGCGCAGTTTGACGAAGCCAAGCTGCGCTGGGTCAACGCCCAGCACATCAAGGCCACGGCCGATGACAAGCTGGCTGAGTTGCTGGTGCCATTCCTGCAGCAGCAGGGCGTGTCGATGGACGCTGTGCGTGTCGTCAAGGCTTGCGGCCTGTTCAAAGACCGCTGCAGCACGTTGGTCGAATTGGCCGGCTGGATTGCCTTGATAGACAAAGGCGCCACAGCCAGTGCTGAAGACCTCGCCACGCACGTGACGCCCGCCGTGCAGCCCGCGTTGGCGAGCTTGGCCCAGGCCCTGAGTGAGTGCGAATGGAGCAAGCCGGTGATCGCCGCCGCCATCAAGCAGGTGCTCACAGGCGCTGGCCTGAAGATGCCGCAACTCGCCATGCCGGTGCGCGTGTTGCTGCTGGGCACGCCGCAAACACCGTCGCTGGACGCCGTGATCGAGCTCATGCAACGCGAAGAAGTCTGTCTTCGATTGAAAAATGGTGCGTGAGTTTGAAAAGTCTCAAAATCCGGGCTATAATTTGAAGCTCGACAGATTCAGGGAAACTTGGGTTACTTGGGGGGTATAGCTCAGCTGGGAGAGCGCTTGCATGGCATGCAAGAGGTCAGCGGTTCGATCCCGCTTACCTCCACCAAAGTCGGTAATGTATTTTGATAGTTTTCGGCAGGTTCTTCAAAATCTGTTTCGGAAGCCTAAGGTTTTGACCCTATCGTCTAGAGGCCTAGGACACCACCCTTTCACGGTGGCTACAGGGGTTCGAATCCCCTTAGGGTCACCAGTTTCACTTCGGTGAAGTTGGTCAAACAAGTCGTCAGCACTTGGCTTCGCAAGAAGTGAACGTTGTCTACCAGGAGTGGTAGTTCAGTTGGTTAGAATACCGGCCTGTCACGCCGGGGGTCGCGGGTTCGAGTCCCGTCCGCTCCGCCAGTATGCAAAGCCCTTATAAGTCATTGATTTATAAGGGCTTTTTGCTTTCTGGGCTTTGAGTTTCACCCCTTACATTCACCCCAGTGGCAACAGCTTAAAACTTGTCTCTTGTTTAGTGGTGGACTACGGTTCGAGGTTGAGTTTTAACTAACCAAAGGTCGCAATGGCCAATTTCACCCTGACACAGATTTACCTTGATATCTTCATTGAACTCGAGGCGCCCAATAGGTCCTTTTTTGACTTCGAAAAACGCTCACATGGGCGACAAGGCAGCGATTACTTTGGACTTGGCCTGCATGTTGTAGCGTCACCTTTTCAGATGTCCTCGTTGGTTTAGCTGAAGCGCCGTCAAAAGAAAGTCTCTTTGAGGGGCTTTCTCATTTAGCCCTAAACTGCCAGCTGCACAAATATAAACGCAGGGCGTCAACAATGGCCTACTGTCTGTTTTCATGTTGCACCCATATTAGGACTACAACACATGCACGCGCGCGTCCTGTTTTTAAGCATTTTCGTATTGCTACTGTCCGCCTGCGCCGAAGTGGCCAGATTGCCGGTCTCAGCGGGAACTGGGGCCGAACCAGTGCTGCCGGCACCCCATCCCACACTTCTGCCCACACTGAACATTGCGCCTGCCGTGGGCTGGCCGCAGGGTAAAGGGCCTCAGTCCCCTGCGGGGACCCAGGTACAGGCATTTGCGCGCGGTCTGGATCACCCTCGCTGGCTCTACGTTCTTCCCAATGGCGACGTCCTTGTCGCCGAGAGCAACAAACCCGCCAACCTGGCAGCGGTTTGGAGCTTCAAGGCATGGGTCGCAAGCATTTTTATGAAAAGGGCCGGTGCCGGTGCGGCCAGCGCCAACCGCATTACCCTGCTTAGGGACACACATGGCAGCGGCACTGCCGACGTAAGCACCGTGTTGCTGGACGGCTTGAATTCACCTATTGGTATGGTGCTGGTGGGGGACTCCCTCTATGTTGCCAACACGGATGCCATAGTCAGGTTTCCCTATGCAGCGGGCAGCACACGCATTGATCATCCAGGTGAAGTCGTGGCACAGCTCCCGGCCGGACCTATCAACCACCATTGGACGAAAAATATCATTGCAAGCCCAGATGGCAAGCGGCTTTACGCTACCGTTGGCTCCAATAGCAACGTTGGCGAGAACGGCATGGATGTGGAGGCCGGCCGCGCCGCCGTTTGGGAAATTGATTTGCGCAGTGGCGCTCACCGTGTCTTTGCCTCCGGTTTGCGTAATCCGGTTGGCCTGGCCTGGGAGCCCTTCAGCGGCACTCTTTGGACCGCCGTCAATGAGCGCGATGAAATTGGTAGCGACTTGGTGCCCGACTACATGACTGGTCTGCGCGACGGCGCCTTCTACGGCTGGCCGTACAGCTATTACGGATCTCACGTCGATGCCCGAGTTCAGCCGCCACAACCTTCATTGGTCGCCAGCGCCATAGTGCCCGACTACGCACTGGGCCCACACACGGCGTCGTTAGGGTTGACTTCGTCCGAGGGGACGACATTGCCGGCTGTATTTTCTCACGGCATGTTCGTCGGCCAGCATGGCTCTTGGAATCGGCGCCCTCACAGCGGCTACAAAGTCATATTCGTTCCCTTCGCTGCTGGCAAACCGACAGGCGCTCCCATTGACGTGCTAACTGGCTTTTTGTCTCCTGAGGGCACTGCGTATGGTCGCCCGGTAGGCGTCACACTAGACCACTCTGGTGCGCTGCTGGTGGCAGATGATGTGGGCAACGTCGTCTGGCGCGTTCGAGGTGCACCGTAGCGCACCAGCTTTGAATGGCTATTTGCCAGTACGGCTTCAATACCTGACCCCATTTCAGTGACGCTGCTGTGGGCAAGTCGAACGAAGCAGTGTCGCGGCTCAAGCGCACCTGCGATGCTTTTGGTCTTGTTTGGCCACCCCTGCTAAGGTGGCGTTGGAGGGACGAGTGATAACGATCAGCATGGCTACGATAGTCCAAGCATGTTGGTGTTCTGGTATTTAACGGAACTCAATCATGCGGGGGTGTCACCGGTCAGCGTCATGAATTTTTAAGCTAATCCCGCCAATTAAGTGAGAAAAGTTGTTTTAAATAAACGGCTTAGGTGCTTGTGGGTTCGAGCCCCATCAGCCACCCC
>JASDRC010000037.1:0-3964 GCA_041442125.1 Polaromonas sp.
CTGTTCAAGACACTCTGGTCTACGACCATGTTGACCAGGCTGTTGCCGTTGAAGTTCAAGGTGACGGCGCTACCGCCACCCAGCGCCACAGTGCCCAGCTCCGCCACAATCGATCCCTGGTTGCTGACTTGGTTTCCCAGCAGCGCCACATAGCCACCGCTGGCGGCGTTGATGGTGCCCAGGTTCACGATGCTGCCAGGCCCGTTGCCGCTGAAGGCCCGGGTGCTGCTGTTCAAGCTGGCGTCTTGTATGTTTAAAGTAGATGCGACCAAGCCACCCACATTGACCTGGGAGCCGCTGCCAAACAGAATACCGTTCGGGTTGGTCAGGAAAACTTGGCCGTTGGCGTTGATACGGCCCATAATCTGACTGCCATTGGTGTCCAAAATACGGTTGACCGCAATCGCACTGGCCGATGGCTGCACAAAGTTCACTGCCTCTTGCGACCCGACGTTGAAACTTTGCCAGTTCAGCGACAGGTTCTGGCTGGTCTGGTTGATAGTGGTGGTCACGCCGGACTGGGCAACGCTGCCAACGCCTGAAGTCACTTGGCCGCCTGCGGGTGCTGCTTGGGCGCCAGCTGCCGCCAACAACAGGGCCGCCGCGATGATCTTACGGGCGGCGCCTTTGCCTCGGCCACGCGCTGATTCGGCAACAGCGACCCAGCCACCTGCAACGTGGCTCCAAATCAGGCGGTAAACCCGGTTCATGAACCAGCCAGACACATTGACTCATTGCGCGATTGGCAATTGAGTTGTGTGTGTGGCCAAGAAGCATTCATAGATGCTTATTGGACGAGTTTTATCCCCCTTTTAAAATACGCGCCAGCACCCGAGTGCTTGCACCCGCGTAGTTCTACGTGGTTGTAAATTTGTCAGCCTGTTTGCGCCTATTCACGCGCCTCTTAGCGCATTACTTGGGCTGCAGCGTAGCGATGTCTGCCAGTGGCATGCCAGCGCTGCCTGCCTGCTGCGCCAGCTCAATCAATGAATCGACGCTGAGCTTGAGGAATATCTGCGCGCGGTGGCCTTCAGTGGTGCGCACGCTGATGTTCAGTTCTTTGGAAATCGTTTTGTTCGGCAGGCCGGAGAGGGCGAGCACCAATACCTCCCGCTCGCGCGGCGTCAGCTTCAACAAGCGCGCTTCGAGTAGTGAGTGCGCCGTTGCCGCCTCGCGCTGTCGGCGATCGGTTTCCAAGGCGCTGTGCACCAGCGCCAGCAGCTGGCCACCGTCGATCGGCTTGATCAGAAAGTCAACCGCACCTTTGCGCATCGCCCCGACCGTCATCGGCACATCAGCGTAGCCGGTCAAGAAAATAATGGGCAGGCTGATATGGCGCAGCGCCAGCTCGTCTTGTAGTTGCAAGCCGCTCAAGCCCGGCATGCGCACGTCCAAAATCAAGCAGCCTGTCGGGTTCGGGCCGCAGGCGGTTAAAAACGCATCGGCGCTGGCAAAACATGCCGACGGCAGTTGGTCGGTCTCCATCAGCAGCACCAAGCTGCTGCGAATACCCGCGTCATCGTCAACAATAAAAACGGTGGCTGTCGTCATACGTTTAACCCAAAACAGGCAAGGTGAAATGAAAGGTGGCGCCCGGGCCGTCGTTTGGCGTGTGCCAGAGCTTACCGCCGTTGGCCTCGATCAAGGCGCGGCTGATGGTCAGGCCCATGCCCAAGCCGTGCAACTTGGTGGTGATGAAAGGCTGAAACACCTCTGCCTGCAGATCGGCGCTGATGCCCGGGCCTTGGTCGCGCATGCTGACGCGAACCTCGCTGCCGTCGGCAGACAGCGCGGTGCTGACGTGCAACCCGCCATTGGTGATGTGTGCCGCGTGCATGGCTTGCGCGCCGTTGTGCAGCAGGTTCAAAAGCACTTTGACCACTTGCAGATGATTCACTTGAACGGCGGGCAGGTCAGCCGCGCAGTCGATCAAGATCGGGTAGTCAAAAACGCCTTCTTCGATCGCGATACGAACCGACTCTGTCACCAGTTCGTCGGCTTGCGCGGGCGCTCGCGTGATGTTGGGCTGACTCACCGAATGCACCAGATTTCGCAGCACAACGCCGGCCCGCATGGTCTCTGCGGCTATGTTTTCTAGCATTTTTTGGAACTTCAGGGCTTGCTGTGCCGCGGCTTCTTCGGACATCCCCTCGGTCTGCAACATGCGGCTGGCGACCTCGCACAAAATAGACACGCTCGCCAGCGGTTGGTTGACCTCGTGCGCCAGTGCCGCCACGGTGTGCTGGGCCACTTGCCAGACCAGCATGTCTCGCATTTCGGTGTGCAAACGCGCCATGTCGGCGTCGTGGCGCTTGGACGCGGTGAGGTCGTGAATATGGGTTTGAATGTAGCGCTGGCCTTCGAAAAGCAATTGTGTGCTTCGGCTTAGCGCACTGAACGTGCGTCCTTGCAGAGTGATGAACTTCAACTCAAGCGGCGGCAACGGCTTGCCAGCTTGGGCTATGAGGACCAAGCGCGCCGCCACGGCCTGTTGAAAATCTAAGTGCACAAACTTGGTCAGGCACAGTCCTGCCAAGCCTGCCTCTGTGGCCGCCTCAAACAAGCTGACCGCAGACGCATTGGCAAAAGCAATGATCCCATTCAGGTGCACGACGATCGCTTCTGGCGATTCGTCAAACAAGGTGCGGTAGCGTTTGGCGTTCTCTAGCAGCGCCATTTCTCCTTTGACGTAAGCGTCAACGTTTTGCAGCGTGCCGCGCAAGCCGATGACTTCACCCGCCGCGTTGCAGACGGCTTCGCCATTGACGCGGGTCCAGATTTGACGGTCGTCTTCAAGCAAGGTGAGCAACAGCAACGAGAAACCCGCTTTGGTTTGCAGCGTGACCTTGGCGGCAGACCTCAGTTCTTGCCACGCTGCGTCGGCAAAGACCTTGTCTTTCAGTTCTGCAAAAGGCAGCAGGACTTTTCGCCCGTACAGCCGCTGCAACTCGTCGGACACAAAGAAAACGCCAGTACCAGCGTCCCACTTCCAGTTGCCAATGTGGGCGATGTGCTGCGCTTCGCTCAGCTCGGTGCTGCGTTCTAACAAGTTGGCATTGGCGACTTCAAGCTGCTGGGTGCGGCGCTTCAAGCGGCTGGCAGACATTTGCAAAGTTTGGCGCAGTTCTTCGGTTTCTGCCAATGACGCAGCGGGTAGGTCTGGCGCTTGACCGTTGCCAAAAGCCAAGGCCGCCGCTTGCAGTGAGCGCACCGAGCGGGCGATGCGTTCGCCCACCAGCCATGCCAACGTTAAGCTCAAAAGCAGCACCAGCGCGACGCTCAGGCCAAACACCATGAAAGTGTGGCGCAGCGGTGACTCCAGCGTTTGACGAGGATTGCCGATGACCACACCCCAACCCGAGCTCGGCGAGCTGCTGTAGGCAACAAACAACGGCACGCCGTCCTGCGAGTGGGCTTTGACAATGCCTTCGAGCTTGTTTTCAAGCACCTTTGACTTCAATATTTCAGGGTGGCTTTTCTGGCCAATCAGCTTGTCGGCGCCCAAGCTGCGGGCAACGACAGTGCCGTTGTCGTCAATGATGGAGGCCACCAACCCGGTGTCTAAATCGAGTTGGCTCAGAATGGTGTTGAGCCGGTCTGTTGTGAAACCCACGGCCAAGGTGTAAAGCACTTCTTTGTCGACAAAAACCGGCACCATAGTGGCGACCTCTGAGCGACCACCCAGTTTGCGAAAGATGAGTTGCTGTTTGGACGGTTGGCGGGTGGCAAAAACTTCCTGAGTTTGGCGTAAGTCAGCGCTTTTATTCAGGGGTTGGCCAAAAAGCATGTTGGTGTTGACCAGCTGCTGACCCGTGGCGTCGTACAGGTTGACACTGAATTCGATGTTGCCGTCCTGCATCAGCTGCAGCGCCCGCGCTTGAAAGCCGGCAAAGTCGCGCTTAGGAATCAGCGGGCTGGTCGCTAGCGTCTGGGCAAAAAATTCAGCTTTGGCCAGTTCGGCGTC
>JASDRC010000037.1:4064-9125 GCA_041442125.1 Polaromonas sp.
TAATTTAATGATTAACACTAAAATAATTTAATGTAACAGCCAGCGATTGACCAGGCGTCAATGGGGTTGCTGCTGGGCCGCACTGCTAGCGCAGCGCAGCAGTCTAGGAGCCTGGATTCGCAGGCATCGATGTCCGCTCTGGGCGTTCCATGACGGCCGTTTGGCCAGCGTCGTGATGGGTGTTTTTGGCGTTTTGAAAGTTTTCAAGGCGTGTGGCATCCGCCGACAGACCCATCACCAGCTTGGGTGTGGCGTCATAAAAAGCTCGCACAAAGGCTTGGTCGATTTGCGCTGCATGCCAAAACGCACTCAGGTAACGGCTTTCAGCTTGGCTTTTTTGATACGCCAGCGGATAAGTCGAATTAGCGTGAGCAGATTGAAAAACCAAGCAGTTGGCAGCCAGCACAAAACAGATGGTTCTCATTTGAAGCATCTTTCAGCAAAAAATCAACAACGACATAAGAAGATTGAAGAGTGACCGTCAGTTTCCGTTGAGATGTCTCAACTGATGAGGATCACTCTACTCCGATAGCATGACGTTTGGGTGAAATTTTGGCCCTTTCGGTGGTTTTGTTTGTTTCTGAGATTCGCGTCAACGGCGGGCAAAAACGGCCAAAGTAAATTGCGGCGACAATTCTGCTCTTTCAAAAATTCCTGCGGCGCTTCCAGTTGCAGGTTCCAACTCCGAATTTTCAATGCCCAGTTACCTCGTCAGACCCGCCACCATTCGCGATGCCAAAGCCATCGCCCAGATCCACGTCACGGCCGCGCAAGCCGCTTACAAGGGCTTGTTACCCGACGATCAAAATAACCCGCCCAGCGTTGAAAAACGCCAGGCCTACTGGCGCGAAGCCATCGAGTACAGCGAGCCGCAAGTGCAGGTCGTCACCAAAGACGACGAGATCGTTGGCTTTGTCGGCTTTGACCGTTCGCGCGACAAAGGCACACCGTCGACCATGGGCGAGATCTGGTCGCTCTACGTGCTGCCCGCTGAATGCGGCCAAGGCGCAGGCGTCGCCCTGTGGGACGCCGCCAATGACGGCCTGAAAGAAGAAGGCTGCAACAACGTCAGCGTCTGGGTGCCGGTGCGCAACGAGCGCGCCATGCGCTTTTTTGAGCATGCCGGCTTCAAGCGCGAAATGACCTCGCTCAAAACCGTACCGGTCGGCATTGCCCGGCTGGAAGAAATTCGCCTGAAGCGGGCGCTGGGCTAAGCGTTTGCCGCCATGACGGTGCTGCTCGCGCCCATGGAAGGCTTGCTCGACTTCGTGTTGCGCGACATCCTGACGCGCGTGGGCGGCATTGACCGTTGCGTTTCGGAATTTATCCGCATCACCGACCAGCTCTTGCCTGAGCGGGTCTTTATTCGCATCGTGCCGGAGCTGTTGAACGGCAGTCGCACGCCTGCAGGTGTGCCGGTGCGGGCGCAATTGCTGGGCTCAGACGCGGCTTGCATGGCCGACAACGCCGCGCGGCTGGCCGAGCTGGGCTCTGCCGGCATTGACCTCAACTTTGGTTGTCCAGCCAAGATCGTCAATCGTCATGGTGGTGGCGCGGCGCTGCTGCAAGACCCGGAAGCAGTCGGCCGCATTGTGGCGGCGGTGCGCCGAGCCGTGCCTGCGGGTGTGCCGGTGTCCGCCAAGATGCGCCTCGGATTCAACGACGATACGTTGGCCGAAGAGTGCGCACAAGCCATTGACAGCGCGGGTGCGTGTGAGTTGGTGGTGCATGCCCGCACCAAGGCCGACGGTTACCGGCCGCCTGCGTACTGGGAACGCATCGCCGACATTCGCCAAGTGGTGCATTTGCCGGTGGTCGCCAATGGTGAAATATGGTCACTGGCCGACGCCCAACGCTGCCGCGAGGTGAGCGGCTGCGACATGCTGATGATCGGCCGTGGCGCGGTGGCTGACCCCGGCTTGGGTCGAGCGATCCAAGGCAGTGTTTTGACACCGCTGACATGGGCGCAGTTGCTGCCGCATATCGCGGAATTTTGGCTGCTGGTGTGTTCGCGGCTGGACGCCAAATCCCGCGCTGGGCGACTCAAGCAGTGGCTGAATTTTTTGCGTCGACGTTTCCCTGAGGCCGAGGCTGCCTATCAACTGCTCAAGACAATCAACGATCCGGTCTTGGTGGGTGACTGGTTGGCGCGGCAACAAGAACCGCCTAAAGCTTTATTCGATCTTCGCGCCTGAGGCTTTCACGACTTTGGCCATGCGTTCGAAGTCGAGTGCCAGCAACTTGGCGAAGTCGGGGTTGCTTATGAAGGCCGGCTCGATGCCTTGCTTGTCGAGGCGCTCCAGCACCACTGGGTCTTTCAGTAATTTACCGATGGCTGCGTGCACGCGGTTGATCTCGGTGGCAGGTGTGGCGACTGGGCCGAGCAAGCCAAACCAGGAGTCAAACTGGTAGCCCGGCAAACCGCTTTCAGCGATGGTCGGAATCTCCGGCAAATACTTAGAGCGCTTGGGTGAGGTCACGCCGATCAGGCGCAGCCGACTGTCTTTGGCAAAGGCCAGCGCACCAATACTGGCGGCAATGACAGCATGTGCGCGGCCAGAAATCACTTCGGTGATGGCCTCGCCAGTGGCTTTGAGCGGCAGGTGCACCAAGTCAATGCCGGCCAAGCCGCAAAAGTAAGCCATTGACAAATGCGTGGCGCTGCCAACGCCGGCGCTGGCGTAGTTCAGCTTGCCGGGGTTGGCTTTGGCGTAGCGAATGAACTCTGCGGCGTTCTTGGCAGGCACGTCGGGGTTGATCATCAGCACATAACCGGCGTTGCCGATGTGGGCCATCGGGGCGAAATCTTTTTGCGGGTCATAGGCCAGCTTGGGGTACAGCGAGCCGCTGATGTTGTGGCTGGCTGCCGCCATGACCATGGTGTTGCTGTCAGCCGCGGCGCGGGCCACATAGCCGGTGCCGACGGTGCCGCCAGCGCCCGGCCGGTTTTCAACGATGACCGGCTGGCCGAGGGCGATGGCCAGTTCATTGGAGATTGCGCGGGCCAGTTGGTCTTGCACGCCGCCGGCTGCAAACGGCACCACGATGCGTTCGACGCGTTGCGATTGCGCCAGGCTGGTGCCTGCTGCCAGGGCCAAGCCGGTGCCAATGAAGTGCCTACGATCGATCATGGTTTCTTTCAGTTCACACAAATTTGGTCGGCCAAGCGGCGCATGAAGCGCTCACACCAAGCCAGCTGCGCAAGCTCAACCCATTCGTTGGGTTGGTGTGCCTGCGCAATATGACCGGGGCCGCACACGATGGTCGGCACGCCGGCTTGATGGAACAAAGCAGCTTCTGTGCCAAAAGACACTTTGCCTCCGCCGTTGTTCACGATGCTGCTGTCTGTGCCCGCGCAGGCGAAGCAGAGTTGGGCGATCTCGCTGCCGGCCTCGGTGGCAAAACCGGGCAGCACCGAGTTGAGGTGGTGTGTGATGCCCGTGTCTGCCGACACCGCCCGCATGGCGGGAATCAGGCTGTCGGCAAAAGCCTTGGCTTGGTCGAACAGCGCTTCAGGCGAGTTCAGGTGGTGGTGGCGAATTTCCCAGGTCACTTCGCAGTCACGCGGAATGATGTTCAGCGCCGTGCCGCCGTGAATCACGCCGGTGTGGATGGTCGTGTGGGGCACGTCGTAGACCGGGTCGAACGGGCCGTCTTTGGCGAGCTGGCGGTGCATGGCTTTGAGGTTAGCGACAAACTCGCAAGCGATCTCGACCGCGTTGACACCTTGCGGCGTCAGCGAAGAGTGCGCCTCAAAGCCGCGCACCGAGGTTTTGTAGGCGTGCTTGCCTTTGTGCGCCACCACCACTTGCATGCCGGTCGGCTCACCCACAATGCAACCGGCGGGCTGGCAGCCAGACTTGACCATGTCGGCGATCAGGCGGCGCACACCGATGCAACCGACTTCTTCGTCGTAACTGAAGGCCAAATGCACCGGGCGCTTGAGTTTGCGTTTGAGCAGTTCGGGCACCATCATCAAAGCGGTGGCGCCGTAGCTTTTCATGTCTGTCACGCCGCGTCCATACAGGCGGTCGCCGATGATCTGCGCGACAAAAGGGTCGGTTTCCCAAGGCTGGCCGTCGACCGGCACCACATCGGTGTGGCCGGACAAGACCAAGCCGCCGATTTTGGTTTCGCCGTTTTCAGCGGGCAGGGTGGCCCACAGGTTGGCTTTCAAGCCGCTGTCGTCATAGGTGCGGGTGCATTCAACGCCGCGGGCTTCGAGCCAGTTTTGTGTCCACTCGATGATCGGCAGGTTGCTGTCGCGTGACACCGAGGCGAAGGAAATCCATTTTTCAATCAGCGGCAAGGCGGCGAGGTCGGCGGCTTGCACGGGCAACAAAACAGCGGTTGGCAGTGGGGCGTTCATGGCGAAAGACCTTTGTGTGCGGCGGCCCCAAGGGCTGGCATGGCTAGCGGGCGGGATGGCCGAATAAATTATGACAGGGCATGTGCGGCTGGATATCGCGGTGTCATGAAGCGGTGCAAAATCAATGGCTTCGACATTGGCATCAACGCCCCTTTTTTTATCTCAGGACACCCATGACCCACGCTCTCTACGCCAGCTCCATCCCTCTCTTCAAGCAAACACTGGGTGGTTTGAAAGTTGTTTTGGCCAAGGCTGAAGCCCACGCCATCGATAAAAAAATTGACCCGAATGCCTTGCTGCAAGCACGCCTGTTCCCCGACATGTTTCCGCTGTTGAAGCAAGTGCAAGTCGCCACCGACTTCGCCAAAGGCGTGGCCCACCGGCTGGCCGACGTCGAGGTGCCAAAGATGGAAGACAGCGAGTTGACCTTTGCCGACTTGCAGGCCCGCATTGACGCGGTACTGAGCTTGATGGACGGCTTGGACGCAGCGCGATTCGAAGGCGCCGCCACCCGCGAGATCGTCACGCAAGCCGGCACACCCAAAGAAAAACGCTTCACCGGCCAGTCGTATTTGGTCAACTACGGCCTGCCGCATTTCTTCTTTCACACCACCACGGCCTACAACATCCTGCGCCACAACGGTGTGGACGTCGGTAAGCGCGATTACATCGGCACGTACTGAGCTTCCGCG
>JASDRC010000037.1:9225-40629 GCA_041442125.1 Polaromonas sp.
TCTCTCGCAGAGCACGGCCAAGCCATTGCCGATGCCTTGGACGAACTTCTGACGCGCTCTTAGGGCTGACGCGCAACGATGCTTGAACCAGTTCGTCCCAATAAGGGTATCCGGATACGACCCGGCGTCAATCTTTAGGCCCCTTAAAATCTCGCCTTAACGGTTTTCTTGGCCGTTGCCTGCTTGTCGGCAGCCTTGAGCTGCGGCATCTTTGTTTAATTCCAATTTCCACACCGGATAAGACTTGGTTAGGTTTGCGTATGTCACTCGAAGTCATTGAAGCCCAGACCGGTGAAAACCCGGTCGCCACTGTCTTGATCCTGCACGGTTTGGGGGCTGACGGCCGTGATTTCGTGCCAGTGGCTGAGCAGTTTGACCTGTCGGCTGTTGGCCCGGTCCGTTTTATATTTCCCAATGCGCCGGTGATGCCCGTGACCATCAATGGCGGCTACCAAATGCCGGCTTGGTACGACATTCTGGGCGCCGACCTGACGCAGCGCCAAGACGAGGCGGGCATGCGGCATTCTCAGCTGGCCATCGACTCGCTCATTGAGCGCGAGAAGTCACGTGGTATTCCGTCCAATCGCATTGTGCTGGCGGGTTTTTCGCAGGGCTGCGCCATGGCGCTGATGACGGGTCTGCGTCACCGCGACCGTTTGGCCGGCATCATCGGCATGTCGGGCTACTTGCCGCTGGCCGACAAGACGGCTGCCGAGCGCAGCGCCGCCAACCAAGATGTGCCGATCTTCATGGCGCATGGCAACCGTGACCCGGTGGTGATCTTGCCGCGCGCGAACGCCTCGCGCGACCATCTGGAATCGCTCGGCTACACGGTGGATTGGCATGAGTACGCGATGGAACACTCAGTCTGCCAAGAAGAAATCGCCGATATGGAGCAGTGGTTGCAGCGCGTGCTGGCCTGAGCCCCGCCGACGAGTGAACCTGCGTTGTCTGCTGGCCAGCAAGATTGACTGGCCTGTGATAGCGTGCACTCACCCGACAAAAATAAGAATCAGAGGAATTGAGACTATGACCCACTTGCAGGCCCAAGCCGGACAGCTTTCGGATAATTTGCTGAAAGACCTGACCCCCGCCCGGCTCAAAGGCATGCGACGCGGTGTCGAAAAAGAAAGCCTGCGCTCCCAAGCCAGTGGTGCGCTAGCGCTGACGCCGCACCCGGCGGCCCTTGGCTCGGCCCTGACGCATCCCCACATCACGACAGACTTCAGTGAGTCGCAGCTGGAGCTGGTCACCGGCGTGCACCCCGATGCCGCCAGCACGCTGGCCGAGTTGACCGAGATGCACCAGTTCACCTACCGCGAGATGCAAAAAGCCGGCGACGAGATGCTCTGGGTGTCGAGCATGCCTTGTGGCCTGCCGACCGACGAAACCATTCCGATCGCGCGTTTTGGCTCGTCCAATGTGGGCCGCGCCAAAAGCGTCTACCGCATGGGCTTGAGCCACCGCTACGGCCGCCGCATGCAGACGATCTCTGGCATCCACTACAACTGGTCTTTGCCTGGTGTGTCGAGCGAAGCGTATTTCGGCTTGATTCGTAATTTCAGGCGTCATGCGTTTTTGCTGTTGTATCTGTTTGGCGCGTCGCCGGTGGTGTGTTCCAGCTTTGTCGCTGGGCATCAGCATGAGCTACAGCAGTTGTCTGGCAACACCATGTACATGCCGCATGGCACGTCCTTGCGCATGGGCCGGCTCGGCTATCAGAGCGACGCGCAGGCCTCGCTGGCCGTCAGCTACAACAGCTTGGAAGGCTATGCCGCCTCACTGGCTGACGCGTTGACTCGGCCTTACCCCGCCTATGAAGGTGTTGGCGTTCGCAACCCGGGCGGCGACTACAACCAGCTGGGCGACACCTTGCTGCAAATCGAGAATGAGTTTTACGGCACCATCCGCCCAAAGCGCGTGATCTTTCCGGGCGAGAGGCCGCTGCATGCGCTGCGTGAACGCGGCGTTGAATACATTGAAGTGCGTTTGATGGACCTCGACCCTTTCGTGCCCGTGGGCATCAAGGCCGAGACCATGGATTTTCTGGACGTGTTTTTGTTGCACTGCTTGCAGACCGACAGCCCGCCTGATTCACCCGCCGAAATTGCCGAACTGGCGCGCAACCAACACCGCACCGCCGCGCGTGGGCGTGAGCCCGGCCTGCAACTCGAACGCCATGGCCAAGAGGTTAGCTTGGTGGGCTGGGGCGCTGAGCTGGTAGCGGCCTGCGCGCCGCTGGCCGCTACGCTGGACGCCACGCACGGCACCGACCGCTACAGCCGCTCGTTGGCAGCCGCCAGTGCCGCTTTACAGCAACCCGAGACCTTGGCGTCAGCCCGTGTACTGAAAGCCATGCAGGGCTTTGACGACTCGTTCTTGCAGTTCGTCCGCGCTCAATCCATCAAGACGCAGGCTTTGCTGTTGGACATGCCTTGGTCCGCCGAGCAGCAAGCTCGCTTGCTGCAGATGAGTGCTCAGTCGGTCGCAGATCAGAAAAAAATAGAAGCGGCTGACACCCTGCCTTTTGAAATGTATCGCCAGCAGTATCTCTCGGCCGCTAGGCTGGACATGCCCCTGCGCGCACTGGCTGCGGTGGGCTGAGTGACGCTGTTGACAGGCGTTGCTCTTTAATTGCGCCAACACAAAAAGGCTTCAAAACCAAAGTTTTGAAGCCTTTTGAGCTGGACTCAGCGCAAGGCTGAGTCAGTGGGTTGGCTGGGCTTAGTAGCCGCCGCGACCGCCGCCGCCACCACCGTAGCCGCCACCGCCGGAACGATCGCCGCCACCGCCGTAACCGCCACCGCCGGAACGATCGCCGCCACCGCCGTAACCGCCACCACCGCCGCCGAAGCCGCCGGTACGTGGAGGACGTGCCTCCATCGGACGGGCTTCGTTCACAGTGATGCTACGGCCGCCGAGTGACTGACCATTCATGCCAGCGATTGCGGCTTGAGCTTCAGCATCGCTGCCCATTTCGACAAAGCCGAAACCTTTAGAACGACCGGTGTCGCGTTCCATCATGACTTTTGCGCTGGTGATAGAACCAAATTCGCCGAAAGACTGTTGCAGATCTTCGTCACGAACGGTGTACGGCAGGTTGCCGACGTAAAGTTTATTGCCCATGGGGACTCCTCAAAAATACATAAAAACAAAAGCGATGGGGTCCCGAAAGCACAACTAACCTGAGAAGTACCGCCGTAGCGCGCGAAACTGACCGTCACCTAACTAGCGCAAGTATTTATTACTTGCACCCGTACATTATGCGTCAATAGACGGCCGTCTGGGCCTTAGGCCCTTTCATAATTCTTTTTGCAGCAAAATGCGCTGCACCATGACCGAGTTCAAAGCCCCCCAAGCTCTCCCAGAGCCGCACGCCGTAGCGCGTCTGCGCAGCGTCCGTTTAGCGCGCAGTTCCAAGCCCTTTCTCGCCCGTGGCGGTTCCCGTTTGGCGCATTGCGCGGGTTGCCGCCTTGTCCTGTCGCATTGCCTGTGCGCCTTGCGCCCTGAGGTGCCGACGCAGGCCGGTGTGTGTTTGATCATGTGTGACATCGAGCCATTGAAACCCAGCAACACAGGCTGGCTGATTGCCGATGTGATGCGTGACACCGCCGCCTTTGGCTGGGCGCGAACCGAAGTCGACCCTGCGCTGCTGGCCATGCTGGCTGACCCGCAATGGCAGCCGTACCTGGTGTTTCCGGGAGAGTTTGTGGCGGCTGAGCGTGTGGTGACCGAGGTCTCGACCCAGGCCGGCAAGCGGCCGCTGTTCGTGTTGCTTGACGCCACTTGGCCAGAAGCGCGGAAGATGTTTCGTAAAAGTTCGTATCTGAACCACTTGCCGGTGCTCAGCTTACAGCCCGAGCAGCTCTCACGCTACCGGCTGCGCCGATCTAAACGTGAAGACCATTTCTGTACCTCCGAGGTGGCCGCACTGTGCCTAGAGCTGGCTGGAGAGTCCCTCGCAGCGCAGACGCTGGAGGCTTACTTAGATGTGTTCACCACCCATTATTTGCAGGCCAAACAGCAGGTGCCCATCGACCTGGAAGACGAGGTGCATCTGCGCTTGAGTCTGCTTAAGCCGCGGTGAGTTGCTCGCCAATCGGCAGCCGGCGAATGCGCTTGCCGGTGGCTGCAAATATCGCATTGCACAGCGCCGGGGCGATTGGCGGCAAACCGGGTTCGCTAATGCCACCAGGACCGACGCTGTAGTCTGCAGGCGCAAAGTGCACGCGAATCTCCCGGGGTGCTTCGTTGTGGCGCAGCATTGCGTAGTCGTGAAAATTGCTTTGCACGACCTTGCCGTCTTTGAATGTGATTTCTCCGTACTTGGCCAGGCCCAATCCCATGATGACGGCGCCTTCGAGCTGCGAGCGGATGCGCTCGGTGTTGACCTGCGGACCACAGTCGACAGCGGAGTCGACCGCAATGATGCGCAGGGCTCCCTTGGCGTCCACTTCAACCTCAACAACCGTAGCGACATAGCTCATGAACGAGTAGGCGACGGCGATGCCCAGTCCGCGTCCTTCGGGCAGCTTGCGGCCCCAATTAGCGCCCGCTGCAGCCAACCGAACGACGCGCGCCATGCGGCCAGTGTCGATCGGGTACATCTCTGGCGACTCGCCATAGTTGGTGTTGTCCGACAGGGTGCGCGGGTCAATGCGCCGGGCCGGCCCGATCAGCTCCAGCAGATAGTCTTTCGGGTCGCGCTTGGCCTCAGCCGCCAATTCGCTAACGAAGCTTTGCACGGCAAAGGCGTGCGGAATGTTGTAGACCGAGCGAAACCAGCCGATGCGGGTGTGGGCTTCAGCGACTGGCGTTTCGATACGGACATTGGGAATCTGGAAAGGCACGTTGATCGCCGTCATGCCCATTTCGAAGGGCTGCAGCGTGTTGGAACCCAGCACAAAGGTCGAGCTGATGGAGGGTGCCGCCGAGCGGTGCAGCCAGGCGGTGGGTTTGCCCTTCGCATCCAGCGCGCTTTCTAGGTGTTCCACTGCCACGGTGTGGAAGTAGTCGTGGTGGATGTCGTCCTCGCGTGTCCATTGCAGCTTGACCGGTGTGCCGCCCATGGCTTGCGACACCAGAGCCGCTTCAGCGATGAAGTCGAACTTTGACTTGCGCCCGAAGCCGCCACCCAACAAGGTCACGTTCAGCTTGACTTGCTCGGGCTTGAAGCCGATGGTTTTGGCGACAAAATCCCGTGCGCCTTGTGGTGCTTGTGTGGGTGCCCAGATCTCGCAGTGCTTGTCAACAATGCGGACGGTCGCCACCGGCGGCTCCATCGTGGCGTGCGCCAGGTGGGGCAGGTAGTACTCGGCCTGCACGCGGTGTGTGGCTTTGGCCAGTGCGGCGGTCGTGTCGCCGTCATTGCGCATGGCTTTGGCAGGTTGGCGGGCGGCGGCTTCTAGTGTGGCCTTGTAGGCCACTGAGTCGTAACTGCCGTGCGCACCGTCTTCCCATTCAAGCACCAAAGCCTCGCGGCCCTTGATGGCGGACCAGGTGTTGCTGGCGACCACCGCGACCCCGCCCAGCGGGTAGTGGTTGGCCGGCAGCGGTGTGCTTTTGAGTTCAATCACGCGTAACACGCCCGGCACTTTCAAGGCCTTGGCGCCATCAAAACGCTTGAGCTTGCCGCCCAACACCGGCGGGCGGGCCACCACGGCGAAGACCATGCCGTCAAGGCGGATGTCGGTGCCGTAGACAGCCCGACCGTGCACGATGTCGGCGCCGTCGATGGAGGGCGTGTGGCCCTTGCCGATGTAGCGAAACTGCGCCGGTTTTTTCAGCTCCAGGTTGGCGCGGGCTGGCACCGGCAGCGCGGCGGCGGCCACAGCGACCGCGCCGAAGCCGAGCTTGCGACCGCTGGGCAGGTGCACCAGTTCGTGCATGCGGGCTTGCACTTCGCTTGCTGGCACCTTCCAGCGCGCGGCGGCAGCGGCCTCTAGCATGGCGCGTGCAGCGGCACCGACGCGGCGCAGCGGCTCCATCGAGTGGCGCAGACTGCGTGAGCCGTCGGTGTTTTGGTTGCCGTAGCGGGCCTCGTCGCCCAGGGCTTGCACCACCTTGACGCGGGTCAGATCGGCTTCGAGTTCATCGGCCACCACCATGGTGAAGCTGGTGCGTACGCCTTGGCCCATCTCGGAGCGATGACAGACCACGGACACCACACCGGCGGCATCAATCGAGACAAACACCAGCGGGTTGTCCACCAGGCCGCCCGGCATACCGTCGCCGCCGTACTTGACTTCTTTGGCGGCTGCTGCGGTCTGCGCAAAAACGTTGCCGGCGTTGCCGACGGCCAGAATCAAACCACCGGCGCCCATGCTTTTGAGCCAGGTACGACGGGCCGTGTTTTCGAGGTTGAGGACTTTATTCATGACTTGGCTCCCAGTTGAGCAGAGACCTGCTTGATGGCCGTGCGGATGCGGGTGTAGGTGCCGCAGCGACAAATATTGCCACTCATCGCCTCATCGATGTCGGTGTCTGTGGGTTGGGGCTTGCTTTTGAGCAGGGCCACGGCCGACATCACTTGACCGCCTTGGCAATAGCCGCATTGCGGCACATTGGCCGCCATCCACGCGGCCTGAACGGCGGCACCCAGCGGGTCCGATTCCAAGTGCTCAATGGTGATGATGGGCAGGCCTACCGCGGCAGACACTGGCAGAACGCAAGAGCGCACGGCTTCGCCGCCCAGGTGGACGGTGCAGGCGCCGCAGAGACCGGCGCCGCAGCTAAATTTGGTGCCCATCATGCCGAGTTCGTCGCGCAGTGCCCACAGCAGCGGCATGTCCGGGGGGACGTCGACATTGACTTTTCGGTTGTTGATATCAAGCGTGATCATGTGGTTGGGCGTCCTATGGGTGTTCGGAAAAGTGGCGCGGCTGAGCTTAAAACTCGGTGCAGTAGATAATTTTTACTTAAGCGTTAATTTAAGTGGCGAATAATGGATTAAAATTAATTAATAGTTATTAGGCGCTATGGTGAAAACCCCTTACTTTCGGGGGTGTATTGACTTTGTTGGTTGCGCTGGCGAGGAGGTCGTCTGATGGGTGCACAAAGACGTGGCTTTCGTCACGGTTTGTTAGGATGGCTGCCTACTTTGTCAACCGAAAGAATGCCCATGATTTATGCCACGCTCAAACTCGCCCACGTCCTAGCCATCATTGTTTGGATTGGCGGCATGGTCTTCGCGCACTTCTTTTTGCGCCCAGCCGTGATGAGTTTAGAAATGCCTGAGCGTGTCCGTGTGATGCACGAGGTGCTGCGGCGGTTTTTCAACGCGGTGTCTGTCGCTGTGCTGGTGACGCTGGCGACCGGGCTCTGGATGATTGGCCGCGTCGCCAAGCAACTGGTTCAAAGCGGCGGTAGTTTTTCGATGCCCCTGAGCTGGACGCTGATGGCGGGTTTGGGCATTTTGATGATGCTGATCTTTGCCCACATCCGCTTTGCCTTGTTCAAGCGTTTGAGTCGTGCCGTTCAGGCCACCGACTGGGCCGCCGGTGCTGCCGCTCTGGCCTCTATCCGCACTTGGGTGGCGGTGAACCTGAGTTTGGGCGTGCTGATTGTGGTCATCGTCACCCTGCTGGTCTGAGCCTCAAGGGGCGGGCGGCGCGTCGTTTTGCTCGGCGTTGTTTCGATTCGACGCCATCCAGGCGATCAGCGACGAGCGCATCGCCTCTTCAACGGACATGTTCAGCGGCGTGACCCAACTGCGTGGCACAAACACGGTGTAACCACCGATCATGTAGCCCATCGGCAAATACACCGCCACTTGGTCGGGAAAGTCCAGCCCAGCGGGTAAACCGTGGGTGTTGGGCCGTGTGATGAGCCCAACAATCGCCAAGGCGTGGCCCGGCATACGCAAAGCGACCACTTGCTGTGGATTGGATTTCTGCGGCGAGAAGTAGTCGGCAAAATTCTTCAGTGAGTTGTAAATGCTTTTGACCACCGGCAAGTTGGTCATGGGCAGCTCAATCCATGAAAACATCTTGGCCGTGAAGGGTTGTGAAATCAAGTATCCCAGCCCCAAAATGGCCAAAATACCCAAGAGAATCCCTTGGCCAGGCAGGTAAAAGCCGCCCATCAAGGGCCGCACAACTTGCATCGTGACGCTTTCTATCCACGAGACGAACAGGAACAGCAGGTACACCGTGAGCGCCATCGGCAAAACAGCCATCAGCCCACGAAAAAAATATTGATACAGGCGTTTCACGGTGGCGTTTGTTAGTGGACTCATGGGTTGGGAGTCTAACCAACTGGCTGGCAGTGGCAGCCGTCATGTAACAATAAAGGCCCACAACACAGCAGCAGGCCATGCAGGTCAGTTGCTTCGAACATCGTACTTCTTGCGGTGCCGCACCGAAGTCCGGTGGACTATTTGCATTTCTATGGACCTGCCGACTGTATTGACCAACCCCCTGAGCGTTTTGCCCGATGTGTCGCTGGGGGGCGATGTTTTTTTGCTGGTGCTCTATGTGACGCTGGCTTTGCTTTTTTCTTTCATGTGCTCTGTAGCGGAGGCTGCCTTGCTCAGCATCACGCCGTCTTATATTGCCGGTCTGAAACAGTCCAATCCTAAGAAGGCAGAAATCCTGCGGCGGCTGAAGGAGGAGATCGATCAATCTTTGGCGGCTATTCTTACCGTCAACACCATCGCCCACACCGTCGGCGCTATTGGTGCCGGGTCTAAAGCGACAGCGGTTTTTGGCAGCGCTTGGTTTGGGGTCTTCTCGGCCGTCATGACGCTGTTGATTTTGTTTTTGTCTGAAATTGTGCCGAAGACGCTTGGCGCGGTGTACTGGCGGCAACTCGCCGGGCTCACGGCTGCTTACGTGAACTTCCTCATCAAAGCCATGTACCCCTTGATTTTGGTCTCTGAAAAGCTGACCAAACTGATTTCTGGCGGCAAGAACTACAACGACTTCAGCCGCGATGAATTCGTCGCCATGGCCGGCATTGGTCAAGAGCAAGGCCATATCAACGACCGCGAATCGAAGATCATCCGCAACCTGTTTCTGTTCAAGTCGGTGCAGGCCAGCGCCATCATGACGCCGCGCATCGTGGTCTCTGCTTTGCAAAAGAATCTGACGGTGAGCGAGGCCTTGGTGGCACCTGACATGATGGCTTTTTCACGCATGCCGATCCACGCCACAGGCTTGGACAGCATTGCCGGTTTTGTGCTCCGCGAAGACCTTTTGGTGGCTCAAAACCAAGGCCGTGGCGATGTGAAAGTTTCGGAGTTCCGGCGCGACATCATGGCGGTCATCTGCAGCACACCGCTGTCGAAACTATTGGAAACCTTGTTAGAGCAGCGGCAGCACATCGCTGTTGTGGTGGGCGAGTATGGCGACACCAAGGGCGTCGTCACGCTGGAAGATGTGGTGGAGACACTGCTCGGCATTGAGATTTTGGACGAGGGCGACAAGGTCGAAGACATGCAGCAACTGGCTCGGCAAATGTGGGCCAAGCGGGCAGAGCGCATGGGTATCCGGATTGAGACGCTGCCGAAAGCGCAAAATACGCTCCTTCCGCTATCTTGATAAAAGCCCTATGACTGACGACCTGAACCGTAAAAAAGAACTGAAAAAGATGGAGCTGTGCGACTCCTGCGCCGGCATCCAGCGCAACTGGCGCCGCGCCCCCGGCCATGCCGAGCTCGAGCAAGGCGAGCACCGCCAAGAAAAGCGCTCACACGGCTTGGTCACCATCACCAAGTACCGCTGTGACCGCTGCGGCACCGGGTGGGAGTACGAAAACAACAAGGTCGACATTAAAGCCGGTTGGTCGGTGGTCGGCCGCTAATCGGCAAAAAATTGCTGAATGAAAGCTCCCCCCAGACTGCAATCCCTCGTTGAAGAGGGCCTGATCGACACGGTTGTGCGCCAGCTCATGAGCGGCAAAGAGGCGATGGTTTACGTGGTTCGCTGCGGCGACGAGACGCGCTGCGCCAAGATCTACAAAGAGGCCACCCACCGAAGCTTTCGCCAAGCTGTTGACTACACCGAGAACCGCAAGGTCAAAAACTCTAGGCAGGCGCGAGCCATGGCAAAAGGCAGCAAGTTTGGCCGTCAAGCCCAAGAAGCCGCTTGGCAAAGTGCCGAGGTCGACGCCCTTTACCGACTGGCCGCTGCTGGCGTGCGCGTGCCGCAGCCCTACAACTTTCACGATGGCGTGCTGTTGATGGAGCTGGTGACCGACGCCCACGGCGACGCAGCCCCACGCCTCAACGATGTAGCTTTCAGCCGCGAACAAGCTTTGAAGCACCACGCCACGCTGATCAGCGAGGTGGTGCGCATGCTCTGCGCGGGGGTGGTGCATGGGGACTTGTCGGAGTTCAACATCTTGCTGGCGCACGTTCATGCGGATGGCTATGGTGAAGATGGCTCTGAGGGCGAAGATGTGCCGGTGATCATTGACCTGCCGCAGGCAGTCGACGCTGCTGGCAACAACCACGCCCAGCGCATGCTGATGCGCGACGTCGCCAACCTGCGCGATTTCTTCGGTCAGTTTGCCCCCGAATTGCTGAAGACCCAGTACGGACCCGAGTTGTGGAGCCTGTACCAAAGTGGTTTGCTGAGCAATGACACGCCGCTTTCAGGCCGCTACCAGCGGGTCGAAGGCGATGTCGACATGCAAGCCGTGATGCGCGAGATTGACGACGCCCGGGCCGAAGACGCGGCGCGGCGCTTGCGGATGCAGACTGCGGCCAGCTAAAACCGCATAAGTTGGCGGGCAGGGCCGCGAGACCGTTCACAATCTGACCTTTCAAAGAAAGAACACGCACAGATGGCTATTCAATGGTTTCCCGGTCACATGCACTTGACCAAAAAAGCCATCAGCGAGCGGATCAAGGAAATTGATGTCGTGATCGAGCTGCTGGACGCTCGCCTGCCGGGCTCCAGCGCCAACCCCATGTTGGCCGAGCTCACAGAGGGCAAGCCCGCACTGAAAGTGCTGAACAAGCAAGACTTGGCCGACCCGACGCGCACGCCGCTCTGGCTCGACTACTACAACAGCCAGCCGGGCACCCGTGCGATTGGTCTGGATGCCAGCATGAGCACACCCGCCAAAGCCCTGATTGAGGCCTGCCATGTGTTGGCGCCGACGCGCGGCAGCATGGTCAAGCCGATGCGCGTGCTGATCTGCGGCATCCCCAACGTCGGCAAGTCGACGCTGATCAACACGCTCACCGGCAAGCGCGCCACCAAAACCGGCGACGAGGCCGGCGTCACCAAGCTGGAGCAGCGCATTGTGCTGGCCGATGGTTTTTACCTGTTCGACACGCCGGGCATGCTGTGGCCGCGCATCATTGTGGCCAAGAGTGGCTACAACTTGGCGGCCAGCGGTGCGATCGGTCGCAATGCCTTCAATGAAGAAGAAGTCGCGCTGGAGTTGCTGGATTATTTGATCCCGCATTACCCCGAGCTCTTGAAGGCCCGCTACAAGGTCGAGCTGCCGGCTGGCACCACGGATGAGTTGTTGCTCGAAGACATCGGTCGCAAACGGGGCGCGGTGCTGTCCAAAGGCCGCATCAACCTGCAAAAAGCCGCCGAAATCGTGATTTATGAATTCCGCCAAGCCACGCTAGGCCGCGTCACGCTGGAAACGCCGAGCGAGTTTCAGTTGTGGCTGGCCGCCGGCCAACAGCTCGACGCCGAGCGTCAAGTCAAGAAAGACGACATGGAGCTAAAGCGGCTGATCAAGCTCAAAAAAGTGCCGCGCCCGGCCAAAGAGGACCGACGCGGCGATTGAGCCTGAATCCCGTTTTAAAGCCGTCTCAGTGCCGTGCCCGCATCACGCGGCGGGCGTAGGCGATGCCAAAACCGATGCCCAGCGCCAGCGCAAACCAGCCGACCAAAGACGACTGCGCGACGATGCCCTGCATGCCGGGCGATTGGATGAAATAAGGCGAGATCAGCACGCCCAGACCAATCAGCGCGCACATGATGGCCTTGAAGAGCAACTCCTTATCGGCTTGCGCGCTCTTGGTGTTGGTCAGGGGACGTGTCGGCTGTTGGGGCAAAGGCATGTTGGTTTCCAGATCGCGCTTGTGTGACCTGCAAGGATAGCGGCTTTTACGGGGAGTTTGCTTTAAATAAAGGGCGAATGTGCACACCGCGTTTTCATGAAGAACGCCGCACCGGCTGCTCTGCAACGCACAGGGTCGTTGCACACACATGCCGAGCCAGCAAACGCTGAATCCATCAGCCCTTCCCCCCCGGCCGTTGAAAAACACCGCTTTGTCTGGGTCTGACCTGGCGACCTAGCCAAGGCAGCCTGCCCAGCGCAAGCGTTTCGCGTCGAAATGCCACGATATTTTCTGAGCGCACATGTCGAGCAGGAGAATCGCCGTGTCTGCGCTTGCCTGTCGCATTTGGTTGGCTCGATGACGCTCGACTCGGCTTGGCGAGCTGATCGCTGAGCTTATAAATTTAGCACTATTCCTCAACCTGGCACTTTCAAAAAAACTATCTGGAAGCACCATAGTTAGTTGCTGGCCAGTCTACTGGGCGTGGCGTGCTCAGAAAGGAAAGGATTGCCGCGCTGCGCTCGCAACCCTGCAAACAACGCCGTTTTGCGCGGCTAACAGACAGATGACGAGGGCGAAACCAAAAAGAAGCACGGCTTTGCGCTGGCCAATATTGGGCTTCTTGACAAGCGGGCGGGCGCGCTTTGGGTTAATGGTTGAACCCTGCTGCCTGCTTATTCAACAGGTGAGCACATTGACCATTGATCAACCAGCATTTGCAGTGCATAGTGAATTTGAAATTAGATTAGAGCTACATTTGATTTCAAAGCAACGCTGATTTTTAGTTTTAAAATTATTTAAACAATACGGAGATTTCATGAAATTAACATCAACGCTTAAGTCGGGAGTGGTCGCTGTAGGCATTGCAGCATCAGGTCTGATGGCTTCGCAGACTGCATTGGCCCTTGCGGTGACCGCAGAGGTTTTCCAGGAAAGCGAGAGCCCCTGGGATATGGCATTTTTGCCAAACAACACTATGTTTTTTACTGAAAAGTGCAAAGGCTTATCTGTTCGTTTGCCGTCAGGCAGTGTGAATAAGTTGCTCGGTTTAAGTAACACCACGGACTACTCTGCTGTCAAAAGTGATTTGTTTTGCAGCGGACAAGCCGGCGTACAGGGCGTCGCGATTGACCCCGATTTTTCCAAAAACGGATTCGTCTATCTTTATTCCAGCTCTAAAGGTGCTAATCGGACTTACGGCGGATACAACAATATTGTGATGCGCATGAAAGTCAATGCATCTCTTCATGGTGTGTCCGATATCGTAGAAATTATCAATGACATTGGCTACAAGCCGCTGAAGTCAAATCACCCTTTTGGTGGGCCTGGAGCCCACAATGGTGGTCGTTTGCGATTCAACCCAGCTGACGGATTTTTGTATGTGACTACCGGGGATAATCACAATGATCAAGGCCCACAAAGCCCTACACAAATTCGCGGCAAAGTATTGCGTGTAGACCGTGATGGCAAAGCTGCCGCAGGCAACAATCCGCCCGCTGGCTTTGACAAGCGGATTTTTGCCTACGGTTTCCGCAATCCACAAGGCATCTCGTTTCGCCCTGGCAGCAATGACGTTTACATTTCTGAAAACGGTCCATGGCACAGTGATGAAGTAACCAAAATTGTCAACGGCGGAAACGGCGGTTGGGATCCGCGTGACAAGATCAACGGTCGCGGCGAGTGCCCTGACCAATACTGTGGTTACTCGCCTAACCAGATGGGAGCCTTACCACCTGCAGAGTGGGCAGGTTTTATGCCGATGACAGACCTCAAGGCCTACCCCAATGCCATGAAGCCAGCCTTTAACAACAACGGCTTGTCACAAGGTATGTGTGGCAGCGTTTGGTTGCAGGGCAAGCAGTGGAAAGAATGGGAAGGACGTCTGGCTGTGGGTTACGCCGGTATTGGCATCCATGGCACCCCCACTGGTAACCGTATCGATATTCTTGACATCCCTCAAGATGGTTTGTCTGCCAAGCGTGAAGAATTGCAATGGCCAACCTTTGCTGGCCGCTTCCGTCATGTTTCTGCCGGACCTGATGGCGCTTTGTATGTGGCTGATGAATCCACTGGCAACATTTACCGCGTGAATCCTGTTAAATAATTTAGTTAGTTAAAACTTCCGGAACGCTCTGCATTTATGCAGGGCGTTTTTTTTCTGTAGTAATCAGCTTATAAATTAATAACTTTTGATTTTAAGTAATAACCTTTAATATTAAATTATGACCATGTATAAGTTTAAATTAAAATTTCAGCCTGATATTTATATTTGTATTTCTTGTTTGATATTTTTATTCGGCACACTTTTATTTTCCAAGCACGCGCATGCAGAGACCAGTCAATTAAAAACTCTCATGCTAGTCAATAATTGCATGGCGTGCCACATGATTGACAAGCCTAAATATGGGCCTCAGTTCAATAAAATAGGCGAAAAATACAAGAGTGACAATACCGCAGTGTCAACTTTAGCAAAAAAGATAAAATCTGGTGGCTCAGGTGTCTGGGGTGAGGACATGATGCCACCGCAGCCACAGGTGTCAGACGCAGATGCCAAGGCCATGGCTGAATTAATTTTATCTTTAAAGCCTGCAGAGTAAACTGATTAAGTTTTCAACTATTTTCTCCACCTGGGCAAAGAATATTAAAAGTCTTTTGTCCAAGTGAAGTTGATGGTAATTTGTGCCATTCCTTCAACTCGGTTGCTTCAGGTGGTAACGTCATTTTTTCACCATCAGCCCACTTACCGCTAAAGCCTGATGTTTCCAAAATTCTCATCTTGGTATTCATGCAGTCTTATTCATGCACTGCAAGCTTAGATAAAATTTTTCCAATTTCTGCGGCCTGGATCAAAACATTGACTCGGCGGTAAATGGCCATCGGCCCGGTCTGCATGACTGTCTCCAAATCTATAAATACGATTTCATTCTTCTTGTCGTCAGCAAGTCTTTGCCATTCGGCCAACACAGATGGGGACGTTGCGATAAATACCAAAAAAATAATAAATTTATACATAAGTCCTAACGCTGCGGTTCAGATTCATTAGAAGCCCCTCAACTTTTCAACTGCCGCGCCAGCAAGGCCGCCACGTGCATCGCATCGCGCTGGGCACCGTCGCTAATTTGGTGGCGGCAGCTGGTGCCGTCAGCCACGACGATGGCGTCGGGTTGTTTGCGCACAGCCGGCAGCAAGCTGAGTTCGGCCATCTGCATCGACACCTCGTAGTGGCTGGCCTCGTAGCCAAAACTGCCGGCCATGCCGCAACAACTCGACTCGATCAGCTCGGGTTTGGCACCCGGTATCAGCTTGAGCACGTCGATGATCGGGCTGACCGCACCAAAGGCTTTTTGGTGACAATGGCCGTGCAGCAAGATGGCTTGGTCAGTGGCTTTGAGCTTTGACTTGAGCATGTCGAGTTGACCGGTGGCCGCTTCACGGGCCAGAAATTCTTCAAACAGCAGGGCGTGGTCGCTGATGGTTTGCGCGGCAGGGCCCAAGCCCATCACCAGCATTTCATCGCGCAGGGTCAGCAAGCAAGAGGGTTCCAGGCCAACGATGGCGATGCCTTTTTCGGCGAAGGGCAAGAGCGAGGCGACCACTTCAGCGGCTTTGACTTTGGCTTGGTCAATCATGCCGTTGGCTAGGTAGGTGCGGCCGCAACACAGGTGCTTGCCGTCGGGTTGGGCCTTGGTGGCCACGTGCACGGTATAACCGGCGGCTTGCAGCACTTGCAGTGCCGCCAGCGCATTGCCCGCCTCGAAGGTGCCGTTGAAGGTGTCGACAAACAGCACCACGGGTTTTGTGGCGGTCAGTACTTCTTCACGCCTAGCAGTCTTGAGTTGTGGTGATGCCGCATTTGAGAGCTGTTGCCAGAAGGTCTTGCGTTGCCATTGCGGCAGTGTGCGTCGGGCTGAAAAGCCGATGATTTTTTCGCTCAGCATGGCCAGCCCTGGCAGCTTGTCGCGCAGGTTCAGCAGCGGCGCGAAGCGGCTGGCCCAGTGGGCCTAGTCGGGCAGGCTGGCGATGAGTTTGTCTTTCAGCGTGTAGCCGTGCCGTGCTTTGTAGTGGTGCAGGAACTCGACCTTCATCTTGGCCATATCGACGCCGGTCGGGCAGTCGCGTTTGCAGCCTTTGCAGCCAACGCACAAGTCGAGCGCGTCGTGCACTGCTTGACTGGTGAAAGCGTCTTCAGGCTGGACACCTTGAAGCTGACCCGAGAGCGCCAAGCGCAGCGTGTTGGCGCGGCCGCGTGTCAGGTGTTTTTCGTCGCGTGTCACGCGGTAGCTGGGGCACATGGTGCCGGCGTCGAACTGGCGGCAGTGGCCGTTGTTGTTGCACATCTCGACGGCTTTGGCCAAACCTTGGGCCGGGTCGCCGCCGCTGCCGGGCGCGCTGGTTTGTTCGGTCAGCGGATTGCTTTGCACGTCCCAGGCGCGCCAGTCCAGCGCCGTTTTAATCGGGATGACTTTGTAACTGGGCGGAAAGCGCATCAGCCGCGTGTCGTCCATTTTGGGCGGGTTGATCATGCGTTGCGGGCAGAGCAAATTCAGCGGGTCCATGGCTTCTTTGATGCTGGCAAACGCCTGCGTGATCTGCGGCCCGAACTGCCAAGAAATCCATTCGCCGCGGCACAGGCCGTCGCCGTGCTCGCCACTGTAAGCGCCTTTGAATTTGTGCACCAGTTCTGACGCTTCTTCAGCAATCGCACGCATCTTGCTGGCGCCTTCCCGGCGCATGTCCAAAATCGGCCGCACGTGCAGCGTGCCGACCGAGGCGTGGGCGTACCAAGTGCCTTTGCTGCCGTGGCGTTGGAAGACCTCGGTCAGCGCGTCGGTGTACTCGGCCAAGTGTTCCAAAGGCACCGCACAGTCTTCGATGAAGCTCACCGGCTTGCCGTCGCCCTTCAGGCTCATCATGATGTTGAGGCCGGCTTTGCGCACTTCCCAGAGGTTTTTTTGTGGTGCGTCTTCAGTCATTTCGACCACTGAGCCGGGCAGGCCGAGCTCGCCCATCAGCTCAACCAGCTGGCGCATTTTCGGTAAGAGGTCAGCCTTGGAGGCGCCTGAAAACTCAACCAACAAAATCGCGTCGGGTTGACCCAGCAGCGCGGTGCGAACCGTCGGTGCAAAGGCCGGGTTTTGCAGCGACAGCTCGATCATGGTTCGGTCCACCAGCTCGACCGCTGACAGGCCACCACCGAGTTTGACGATGTGCTGTGCGGCATCCATGGCCGCGTAAAAGGTCGGGAAATTTACCACGCCCAAGACCTTGGCGCGCGGCAGTTCACTCAGTTGCAGGGTCAGGTTTTTGGTCAGCGCCAGCGTGCCTTCGCTGCCGACCAGCAAGTGCGCCAGATTGACCGAACCGTCAGCGGTGTAGGGGCGTTCGCTCTGGTTGTCAAAGATGTCGAGGTTGTAGCCGCCGACCCGGCGCAAGACCTTGGGCCAGCGGGCGTGGATGTCGGGCGCGAGTTGCTCGGCCAAGGCGCGCACGCAGTTGCCCAGTTCACGAGACTTGCCGCTGCTGCTGGCGTAGTCAGCCAGCGTCAGCAGCGTGCCGTCTGACGTCCAGGCCTGGGCGCCGCGCACGTTGTGGACCATGTTGCCGTAGGCAATGGAGCGGCTGCCGCAAGAGTTGTTGCCGGCCATGCCGCCCAGCGTGGCTTGCGCGCTGGTGGAGACATCGACCGGGTACCACAGGCCGTGTTTTTTCAGGTTCGCGTTCAGGTGGTCGAGCACCAGGCCGGGTTCGACCACTGCCGTGCGCTCGGCAACGTCCACCGCCAAGATGTTGCGAACGTATTTCGAATGGTCGATGACCAGCCCAGCGCCGACAGTCTGACCACATTGGCTGGTGCCGCCGCCACGCGCCACGATGGGCACGCCCAAGTCGCGGCAAATCTCCAGCGCCAGCGCGACGTCGGCGCTGCTACGAGGCACAAAGACACCGGTCGGCATGCTTTGGTAGATCGAGGCGTCGGTGGCGTAGCGGCCTTTGTCGGCGGCTGAAAACAAGACTTCGCCTTGGGTGTCGCTAGACAGCCGTGCCGCCAGTCGCCCGGCGACTTCGTTGCTGGTGCGGGCAACTTGGTTGTAAGTTGTTTCGTGGGCCGTCGCTTGTTGAGCCACTTTCAAGGGCAGTGGTGCGTTCATGCCTGTTCTCCGCTTGTCGCTTCACGGCTTTGCTGCTGCTGAAACAATTGCGCCATCACGACGTCGCGCTTGTGGTTCAAGTGGCTGAGCAGCACGGCGCGCATGGCGGCTGGGTCGCGTTGCGTCAAGGCGTCGATCATTTGTTCGTGTTCTTTCATGGCGGCGGCCCATTTTTCGCCGTCTTGGTTGGAGCGAAAACGCAGGGCTTGCAGCCGCGCATTGACTTGCCGGTAAGTCGCGCTCAGCACCGGGTTTTTGGCGGCGGCATTGATGGCGGCGTGAATCGCCGCGTTGAGCCGGTAATAAGCCGGCAAGTCGCGCCGGGTGTAGGCGGCCAGCATTTCGTAATGCATGGCTTGGATCTCGGCCATCTCGGTGTCGGTGATGCGCTCAGCCGCCAGTTCGCCAGACTGCGCTTCAAGTCCGGCCATCACCTCAAAGGTGTTGAGCACATTGGCGGGGCTCAGTTCGACGGCAATCGCGCCCCGGTTCGGTAGCAGTTCGACCAAGCCCTCAGCCGCCAGCATTTTGATGGCTTCGCGCAAGGGCGTGCGCGAGACGTTGAGGACCTCGCTAAGCTCGCGCTCGTTGAGTTTGGCGCCAGGGGCAATGCGGCTTTCGACCAACATTTCACGCAGGCGCAGCGCCACTTGTTCATGCAGGGCGGCTCGAGGTGAGGGATTGATTGAAATGATGTCAGCGCTCATGTTGAAATTTTGTATGCAAAATTAGCGGGTGTCAAATAAAGATTGCATCTGATCGAAGTTGATATTTAGGTGCATTGGAGTCATCAACGGGCGTCGACCCTATTGACAAAACATTTTTGTATGCAAAAAATACAGACTCATTCACGGAGCTTTTCCACATGCAGACGCTTGACTTTCACCCCACTGGCCGCCACTTCTTGCAAATCCCTGGGCCTTCACCGGTTCCTGATCGCGTGTTGCGTGCGATGAGTTATCCAACCATTGACCACCGCGGCCCTGAATTCGGGGTGCTCGGCTTGAAGGTGTTGGTCGATGTGCAGAGCATCTTCAAAACCCGGCAGCCAGTGATCATTTACCCGGCTTCTGGCACCGGCGCCTGGGAGGCCGCCTTGGTCAACACCTTGAGCGCCGGCGACCATGTGCTGATGTACGAAACCGGTCACTTTGCGGCATTGTGGAACAAACTGGCCGTGCGGCTCGGTCTGAAGACCGAAGTGATGGGTTTGCCCGGCCCGGACGCTTGGCGACATGGCGTGCGTGCTGACCTGATCGAAGCGCGGCTGAAGGCAGATACAGCGCACAGCATCAAGGCCGTCTGTGTCGTGCACAACGAAACCTCGACGGGCGTCACCAGCAACATCGCTGCCGTGCGCAAGGCCATCGACGCGGCCAAACACCCGGCGCTGCTGTTGGTCGACACCATCTCGGGCTTGGCCTCTGCCGATTACCGGCATGACGACTGGGGCGTTGACGTCAGCATCAGCGGTTCGCAAAAAGGCCTGATGTTGCCGCCGGGCATCAGCTTCAACGCGCTCTCAGTCAAGGCTATCGAAGCCAGCCAGAAAGCCACGCTGCCAAAAGCTTTCTGGGCCTGGGACGAAATCATCGAGATGAACAAGACCGGCTACTGGCCGACCACCCCGAACACCAACTTGCTCTATGCCCTGAGCGAAGCTTGCGACATGCTGCTTGAGCACGGGCTGGACGCGGTGTTTGCGCGCCACCAGCGATGGGCTGAAGGCGTGCGCTTGGCGGTGCGGGTTTGGGGCTTGCAGATTCAATGTGCAGATGCGGCGCTGTATTCGCCGATTTTGACCGGCGTGATGACGCCGGAAGGCATTGACGCCGACGCTATCCGTAAGATTATTTATGAGCGCTTTGACTGCTCCTTGGGCACCGGCCTCGGCAAGCTCAAGGGCAAGATGTTCCGCATCGGCCACTTGGGCGACAGCAACGACCTGACGCTGCTGGCGGCGCTGGCCGGATGCGAGATGGGTTTGAAGCTGGCCGGCGTCAAGCTCGCCAGCTCGGGCGTGCAGGCGGCGATGGATTACTTTTCCAGTCATGCGGCGGCCGTGCCGATTCGCCAGGCAGCTTGAGCCGCTGGCGAACCGCGCTTCGCTCGCCCATGAAGATCAAAAACCATTTGGAGACAAGCCATGCAACGCAGAACTTTTGTCAGTAGCGCCGTCGCCAGTGCGGCCTTGGTGGGCGCGCCCATGCTGAGGGCGCAAACCCTGCCCAACGGGCCGGTCCGCATCGTCGTCGGTTTTCCGCCGGGCGGTGGCACCGATGCGCTGGCCCGCGTGGTCGGGCAAAAGCTCGCGGTCATGTGGGGTTTGTCGGTCATCATCGAGAACAAAGCCGGTGCCGCTGGTGTGATCGCAGCCGACTACGTTGCCAAGCAAGCCAGCGACGGCAACACCTTGCTGATGGCGCACATCAACAGCCATGCGCTGGCGCCCAGCCTGGTGCCCAAGCTTGGTTACGTGGTCGAACGTGACTTTGTGCCGATCGCGCTGGTCGGCGTCACGCCGAACCTGTTGATTTGCAACGAAGCCCAGCCGGCCAAAACCGTCAAAGACTTGGTCGAACTGTGTAAAAAGAACCCCGGCAACATCAGCTTTACCTCGGCGGGTGGGGGTTCGGCTCAGCACTTGGCGCTTGAAATGTTCAAGTTGCGCGCCGGCATTGACGCGCTGCATGTGCCCTACAAAGGCTCGGGCCCGGCCTTGATTGACCTGATCGGTGGCCAGGTGAATTACTGCTTTGAAACCATGACCTCGGCCACGCCGCATGTCAAAAGTGGCAAGGCGATAGCGATCGCCCAAACCCGCACCAAGCGCGCCAAAGGCCACCCGAACGTGCCGACCATGGATGAGTCAGGGTTTCCGGGGTTTGACGCCACCACTTGGTATGGTTTGGTGGGGCCTGGCAAGCTGCCGCAGGCCATGGCCAAGCGCATGATCGACGACATCAACCGCGTCATGGTGATGCTCGACGTGATGGAGCGTTTTGAGCAATACGGCGCTGAAGATGGCGGCGGTTCAACTGAGCGCTTTGCCGAGTTCATCAAGATCGAGCAGACCAAATGGGCCAAAGTCATCAAACAAGCCAAGGTCACCACAGCGGGTTGATCTGCCTCACGGCTTGAGCGTGTGGCAATATCTGGGTTTGGCTCTACTTACAGCGGGGCTGGACTTTTTTTATTTCCGGCAGCGGCGAAGTAACCGCGGCTGCCGTGACAACTTTTGGAATTGCCTTGACGCCAAGCACCCCATTCCCTGCGGATACCGCCCTCGCCACCTCTGGCACATCAGTCGCCCGCTTCGGCAGCGGTCAGTCGGTGCGCCGACTGGAAGACGACAAGCTGCTGGTCGGGGCCGGCCAGTTCACGGCTGACGTCAGCCCGGTCGACCAAGTTCACATCTTCTTTTTGCGCTCGCCTTATCCGCACGCCCGCATTGTCTCGCTCGACAGCACGGCCGCGCTGGCCATGCCCGGGGTGCTGCACATCGTCACCGGCGCTGACTTGGTGGCCGCTGGCGTCAAGCCGATTCCCGGTTCGGTTTTTCCGCGGATTGACCCCTCGCCCTGTGCCGCTCCGCTGCGCCGCGCGCTGGCCCACGAGCGCGTGCGCTTTGTCGGCGAAGCGGTGGCCGCCGTGGTGGCGCTCAGCCTGCAGCAAGCGCGTGACGCCGCCGAGGCGATGGAGGTTGACTACGCAGAACTGCCGATGGTTGTGAACTTGAACGATGCCACGGCTGCCGGCGCGCCCGTGCTGAGCGACCAAGCGCTTGACAACATCGCCGGTGAAACGCGCTACGGCAGCGTGCAGGCCACGGCGCAGGCTTTTGCCAAGGCTGTCCACGTGGTCAAGCTTGACCTCGTCAACCAGCGGCTGTCGGCGCTGAGTCTGGAGCCGCGCACGGTGCTGGCCCAGCCCGACCCGACGACCGGGCGGCTGACGATCCGCATGAGCACGCAAATGCCGTCGGGTGTGCGCAATTCTGTTTGCGACGCGCTGGGGCTGGCGCGTGCCGATGTGCGCGTGGTGGTCGGTGATGTCGGCGGTGGTTTTGGTATGAAAACCGGCGTTTACCCGGAAGACTTGGTGATTGCTTTTTGCGCCCGCGCCCTGCAACGCCCGATCAAGTGGGTCGCCGACCGCAGCGAAGAGTTCATTTCCGCCACGCATGGCCGTGACCTGCAGACGCAAGCCGAATTGGCGCTCGACGCCAGCGGCAAAATTCTGGCGCTGCGGGTCGCCTCACTGGCCAATGTGGGCGCTTACCCGACCGGCACCGGTGTGGCCATCCATCTGTTGATCGGCCCCTGGGTGCAGACCAGCGTATACGACATTCAGACCATTGATTTTCATTTCAAGGCGGTGCTGACTAACACCTCGCCGACCGGCGCTTACCGGGGTGCAGGCCGGCCTGAAGCGATCTTCAGCATGGAGCGCTTGATGGACGAAGCCGCGCGGCAGACCGGCATCGACCGCATCGCCTTGCGCCGCCGTAACTTCATTGCGCCAGCGCAAATGCCGTATAAAAACCCGATGAGTCAGACCTACGACTGCGGTCAGTTTGAATCCATCATGGACCAAGCGCTGGTGCTGGCCGACTGGTCTGACTTTGCAAAGCGGGCTGCAGATTCAGCCCAGCGCGGCTTGTTGCGCGGCCAAGGCATCGCCACGTTCCTCGAGTGGACGGGCGGCAATGCGCTGGAAGAAACTGTCACGGTGGCGGTGCAAGCCGACGGCATGATCGAGGTTTTTTCCGCTGTCAACGGCATGGGGCAAGGCATCTTGACCTCGCTCGCGCAGTTGGTGGTGGACGCCTTTGGCGTGCCGATTGAACAAGTCCGCGTGGTGTTGGGTGACACCGATCGCGGCGACGGTTTTGGCAGCGCGGGTTCGCGTTCGATCTTCACCGGCGGCTCGGCCATGCGCGTCGGCGCTGACCAGACCATCGCCGAAGCCAAGCGACTGGCGGCGCTGGAGTTTGAAGCTTCAGTGCAGGATATCGAGTACCGCAACGGCCGCCTGCAAGTCATCGGAACCGACCTCAGTACCGACATTTTTGCGCTGGCCGGCCGGCAAGCCGAGCAACGTATTTTCATGAATTCGACCACTGCCGCGAGCGGCCCGAGCTGGCCAAACGGTTGCCACATCAGCGAGGTCGAAATTGACCCGCTGACCGGCCATGTGGCGGTGGTGTCTTATGCCTCTGTCAACGACGTCGGCCGGGTGGTGAACCCGATGATCGTGCGCGGTCAGCTGGACGGCGGCGCGGTGCAAGGTATCGGCCAAGCGCTCTACGAACAAGTGGTCTACGACCGCGAAACCGGCCAACCGCTGACCGGCAGCTTGATGGATTACGTTGCCCCGCGGGCTGAAGACTCGCCGGTCTTCAAGACTGAGATGGACAGCTCCGTGCCTTGCCAAAACAATGCACTCGGCGTCAAAGGCGTGGGCGAGCTCGGCACCATCGGCGCCACCCCTGCGGTGGTCAATGCGGTGGCTGATGCGCTGGCCCGCGCCGGCATGGTGGCCAAAGCACCGCTGCTGCAAATGCCGCTGTCGCCGGCTCGGGTCTGGTCTTTGATGAACGCGGACAGCTAGATTCATCTTCGGCGCTAACGGCCTTGAATGCGTTCAATTTGCTGCAGTTTGGTGAGCCCTCTAAAACCAACACGAAAGTAAAAGCATGACCGACCCGAAAAACAAGCACGCGCAAGACTACGCCGACGGCATGCTGAATCGCCGCCGCGTGCTGGGCCACGCTTGGGTCGATAAATCGCTACTCAACGTCAATGACTTCATCTTGCGTGAAAAAGGATGGTTGCCATCCGCTGAGTCGACGTCATCGCCAAAGCTCCATTGGGTCCGTGAAGGCCAAGGCCTGGTGGTGATGCTTTGCCACGCACTTGGTTGCGACCTCAGCATGTGGGACGCCGTGGCGGAACGCCTGAGCCAGCGCTTCACGGTTATTCGTTATGACGCCCGTGGCCATGGCCAATCAACAGCGCCGGCTGGTCCTTACAGTATGGAGATGCTGGCCGACGATGCGGCCGCGTTCATCACGGCGCAGGCCTCAGGCCCGGTGCATTTCGTCGGCCTGAGCATGGGCGGCATGACGGCGCAGGCACTGGCTGCTCGGCATCCGCAGCTCGTCAAGAGCATCACGATTGCCAACGCCGCGCTGGTTTACGGTGAGCCCGCTGCGGCCGTGTGGCAGGCCCGCATGGACACGGTGCGCAAGCAGGGCGTGGCTGCCGTGGCCGAGAGCGCGATCCAGCGCTGGTTCACGCCAGAGTTCATTGCCGACACGGTGGGCGGCGGCGCCGCCCGCGTCGCAGCACTGCGTCAGAAGTTCGAAAAAATCGCCCCAGAGCCTTATGCCGCCAGTTGCGCTGCGGTGGCCGGCATTGACTTTCGCATCAGCAACCAGCGCATCACGTGCCCGACACTGGTGATTGCCGGCAGCCGCGATGAAGCCACGCCGCTGGCCCTGTCGGAAGCGATTGCCAGCAGCATCAGCGGCGCCCAACTCGTGACCTTGCCTGCGGCACATTTGAGCGCGGTCGAGCAGCCGCAAGAGTTTTCGGCTTTGCTGGAAACGTTTTTGGATGGCGTGAAGTAGTCGGTCGTTGTCACGGCCTCAAGGCCGTTCACAATTCAGCCCATGGCTACCATATCCCTTTTCTTGGTTGATGAACGCGAAGTCGAGCTCAGTGCGATTCGTGCGCAGGGCGCGGGCGGGCAAAACGTCAACAAGGTGTCCAGTGCGGTGCATCTGCGCTTCGACATTGCGGCGTCATCCTTGCCCGTCGAGATCAAGGAGCGCTTGCTGTGTCTGAGCGACAGCCGCATCACGCAAGATGGGGTGCTGGTGCTGAAAGCGCAGCAGCACCGCACGCAAGAGATGAACCGCAGCGATGCACTGGCTCGGCTGCAAGAGGTGGTCGACAGCGTGGCGGTACCGCCGAAAGCCCGGCGCGCCACCAAACCGACCTATGGGTCCAAGCAACGGCGGCTGGAAGGCAAGAGCCAGAGATCCAGCATCAAAAGCTCACGCGGCAAGGTACAAGACTGAGGCGGGTATAAACGTAGGATGACATTTGTAACCGACTCTTCCCCCGAAACCTCTCAACCCTCACCGTTACCCCCACTGTCCCAAAACGCCGAATACGCCCACATCTCGCAGGCTGCGCGCCGCGTGCTCACGCCCTGCGGCAGTGGTCAACTGGTCTGGCATGTCTGGGGCGAAGAGGGTGCTGACCCGGCCTTGCCGCCGCTGGTGCTGCTGCATGGTGGCAGCGGCAGCTGGAGCCATTGGCTGCGCAATCTGCTGCCGCTGGCGGCCTCTGGGCGCCGTGTTTATGTGCCAGACCTGCCGGGTTTTGGTGACTCGGCTTTGCCGGTCAATGGCATTGATGTTGACAGTGTTCCGGAGCCCTTGGAGGCGGGGCTAGCGCTGTTGTTGGGCGACACCGCTTGTGACCTGATGGGCTTTTCTTTTGGCGGCATGACGGCCGGTTTGCTGGCGCATCGCTTTCCAGCCCGGGTACTGCGGCTGATACTGGTCGGCGCGCCCGGTTTTGGTATTCAGCCGCTGGTGCCGTTCAAGCTCAAGGGCTGGCGCCATCTGCCCAGCGAATCTCAGCAATGCGTTGCGCATCGCCACAATCTGCTGGCCTTGATGTTGCACGACCCTGCCGCTGTCACGCCGCTGGTGTGTCAACTGCAAGCTGCGAATGCGGCGCGTGACCGCATGCCCGGACGGCGCTTGTCACGCACCGACATCCTAGCCCGTGCACTGCCCGCGATTCAAAGCCCACTGTATGTGCTGTATGGCGACCAAGACCCTTTTTATCAGGGGCAAGTCGCGCTGTATGCCGCGGCACTGCAAGCCGCACCCAAGTTCAGGGCCCTGCGCGAAATTCAGGCCTCAGGCCATTGGGCGCAGTTCGAGCAGGCTGAGGCTTTCAATGCGGAAGTGTTGGGCCTATTGAACCAGCCACTCCAGCAAGGCTGATTTACTTCTCCATTACTTTTCGATCGCCAGCAGCTCGACCTCAAAAGTCAGTGTGGCGTTGGGTGGCACCACGCCACCCGCACCGCTGCTGCCGTAAGCGGTTGCCGGTGGGCATGTCAAGGTGGCTTTGCCGCCGACTTTGATTTTTTGCATGCCTTCAGTCCAGCAGGGCACGACCCGGCTCAGTGGGAAAGTGGCAGGCGTGCCGCGCTTGTAGGAGCTGTCGAATTCGGTGCCGTTGGCCAGTGTGCCGCGGTAATGCACCTTGACTGAATCCGAGGCCTTGGGGTTGGCGCCGGTGCCGTCTTGGGTGTGCGTCACCTTGACGCCGGACGGCAGGGTTTCGGCCGGGGCCGCGGCAAAGACGCTGGCGCTGGCGAGGGTCAAAACGGCAAATATAGGAGCGAGGCGTGAGGTCAAAGTTGTGTCCATAAAGTGCTTGAAAAAATGAATGAGTTCAGTCGGTGGTTAAGCGTAGTCTGCCACTGGCACGCAGCTGCAAAACAGCTTGCGGTCACCGTAGACATTGTCAACGCGGCCCACGGGTGGCCAGTACTTGGTGTGCTTCAGGCTGGCCAGCGGAAAGCCGCCGACTTCGCGCGAATAAGGGCGGTCCCACTCAGCGCTCAGCAAGCTGGCGGCCGTGTGGGGTGCGTGTTTGAGCGGGTTGTTGTCTTGTGGCCAGCCGCCGTTTTCGATCACGCGGATTTCATCCCGAATGGCGATCATGGCGGCGATGAAGCGGTCAATTTCGGCCAGGTTTTCGCTTTCGGTCGGCTCCACCATCAAGGTGCCGGCGACCGGAAAGCTCAAGGTGGGCGCATGAAAGCCATAGTCCATCAAGCGCTTGGCGACGTCTTCGGCGCTGACGCCGCTGCTCTCTTTCAAAGGCCGCAGGTCTAGGATGCATTCGTGCGCGACGCGGCCGTTGGCACTGGCGTAGAGCGTCGGGTAATGGTCTTTCAGGCGAGCGCTGATGTAGTTGGCGCTCAAGATGGCGACTTCCGTTGCGGCTTGCAGGCCTTCCGGGCCCATCATCCGGCAGTACATCCAGCTGATCGGCAGCACGCCCGCATTGCCTAAAGGCGCTGCGGAAATAGCACCAACGCCGTTGACCGGATAACCTGCCGTGGCATGGCCGGGCAGGTAAGGCACGAGGTCCGCGACCACGCAGACCGGGCCAACGCCTGGGCCGCCGCCACCGTGGGGGATACAAAAGGTTTTGTGCAAATTGAGGTGGCTCACATCGCCGCCAAATTCGCCCGGTGCGGCCACGCCGACCAGCGCATTCATGTTGGCGCCGTCGACATACACACGGCCACCGTGCGCATGCACCAACTGGCAGAGTTCCTTGACCTGTGTTTCAAACACGCCGTGGGTGCTAGGGTAGGTGATCATCACCGCCGCCAAGTTGGCGCTGTGCTGCTCGCACTTGGCTTGCAGGTCGGCCATGTCGACATTGCCGTCGGCGTCGCAGGCGGTGACCACCACGCTCAAACCTGCCATCTGCGCGCTGGCTGGGTTGGTGCCGTGGGCCGACGACGGGATCAAGCAGATGTTGCGATGGCCTTGGCCGTTGGCGTCTAAGTAGGCTTTGATGACCAGCAGGCCGGCGTACTCGCCCTGCGAGCCGGCGTTGGGTTGTAGGCTGATGCCGGCGTAGCCGGTGGCTTCACACAGCCAGTCGCGCAGCTGGCGGTCGAGCTGGGCGTAGCCTTCCAGTTGGTCGTGCGGGGCAAACGGATGCAGACCCGCAAACTCGGGCCAACTGATCGGCATCATTTCGCTGCTGGCGTTGAGTTTCATGGTGCAACTGCCGAGTGGAATCATGCTGCGGTCCAGCGCCAAGTCTTTATCGCTGAGTGCGCGGATGTAGCGCAGCAGGCTGGTCTCTGAGTGATGCGTGTTGAACACCGGGTGCGTCATGAATGGCGTGCTGCGGCGCAGTTCAAGGGGAATCAGGGGTTCAATGCCGTTTTCAAAGTCGCTCAGACGCGGCATCGGCTCGCCTTCTTTGACGAAGAAAGACCAGAGCATTTCGATGTCGCTGCGGGTAGTGGTTTCGTCGAGCGACATACCCAGGTGGTTGTTCAGCCGGCTGCGCAAATTGGCCTGAGACTGCCGGGCTTTGGCGGCAATCTGGGCGGTGGCGTCGCCGGTCTTGATGGTGAGCGAGTCGAAGGCGCAGTCGTTAACCACCACGTAGCCCATTTGCTGCAGGCCACGCGCCAGAATTGCGGTGAATGCTGCCACCCGCTCGGCGATGCGACGCAAGCCTTGCGGCCCGTGGTAAACCGCGTACATGCTGGCGACCACGGCCGGCAACACCTGCGCTGTACAGATGTTGGAGGTGGCTTTTTCACGGCGAATATGTTGCTCGCGTGTTTGAAGGGCCAACCGGTAGGTCGGCTGGCCGTGTACATCGATGCTGACACCGACCAAACGGCCTGGCAATGAGCGCTTGAACTCGTCCCGGCAGGCCAAGTAAGCGGCGTGGGGACCGCCGTTGCCCATGGGCATGCCAAAGCGCTGCGTGGTGCCCAGCACGATGTCAGCGCCCCATTCGCCGGGTGGCGCGAGCAGTGTCAGCGCCAATAGATCAGCTGCCACGCAAAAGGCCGCGCCCTTGAGTGCGGCATGGCCAGCCAGCGGCCGCAGGTCATGGATCATGCCGTTGGTAGCCGGGTATTGCGCCAGCACGCCGAAGTAGTCGCCGCTGGACATGAGCTGCGGCAAGGGCTCTGCCCAAGTGCTGACTTTGACCTCAATGCCGAGCGGCTTGGCGCGCGTTTGGATGACTTCAATCGTCTGCGGGTGGCAGTCGCCGGAGACCAAAAAAACATGGCTTTTGCTTTTGACGCTGCGCTTGGCCAGTGTCATGGCTTCAGCCGCGGCGGTGGCTTCGTCAAGCATGGAGGCGTTGGCCACAGCCATGCCGGTCAGGTCGCAAACCATAGTTTGGAAGTTGATCAGCGCTTCCATCCGGCCTTGCGAAATCTCCGCTTGATACGGCGTGTAGGCGGTGTACCAAGCCGGGTTTTCAAGGATGTTGCGCAAGATCACGCCGGGCGTGTGGGTGTCGTAATAGCCTTGACCGATGAAGCTCTTGAAGACTTTGTTTTTGCTGGCCAGGGTCTTGAGTTCTGCCAGCGCGGCGGCCTCGGTGATGGCCGCCGGAATCGCCATGGCGCTGCGGCGTGCAATCGATGCCGGCACGATGCCGTCGATCATCGTGCGCCGCGAGGCGGCACCGATGGCGCTGAGCATCAGCGTTTCATCGGCGGCGCTGATGCCGATGTGGCGCGCAACGAACTCGTTGGCGTTTTCAAGTTCACGCAGAGGCTTGGCAGATAAGGTGAAGGGCATCAACAGAGGACTTCCTTGGGTAAGTGGCTCAACCGGCAGAAAAAGCGCCGTACGCGGTCTCGTCCATCAGCGCATCGAGCTGAGAAATGTCGGCCAGCTTGACCTTGAAAAACCAGCCAGCGCCCAGCGGGTCGCTGTTGGCCAGCGACGGGTCATCGCGCAGGGCTTCATTGACTTCAAGCACTTCACCCGTGACGGGCATGTAGACGTCAGCCGCGGCCTTGACCGACTCGACCACGCCGGCGGTGGCTTTTTGGACCATGGTGGCGCCGACTTCGGGCAGGTCGACAAAGACCACGTCGCCCAGCGCGTCTTGCGCGTGGACGGTGATGCCGACGATGGCGATGTCGCCTTCAATCTTGAGCCATTCGTGGTCTTCGGTGTACTTGATCATGGGGGTCTTTCTGTCAGAAAATATGAGGTTCATTGTGAACGATGTGGGCAAGGCTGCTGCGTGGCCAAAGCTCAGCCGCGGTGGTAGCGGCTCGCCACAAAGGGCAGGGGAGTCACTTGCATGGGCACCGGTTTGCCGCGCACGATGGCATTCAGGCGCGTGCCGGGCGCAGCATGGGCTGGCGCCACGTAGGCCATGGCAATGGCTTGGTTGAGGCTCGGGCCAAGCAGTCCGCTGCTGACTGCGCCGGCGTGTTCGCCGCTAAGCGTTTGCAGCTCGGTGTGTTCGCGAACTGGCACGCGTTCCAGCGCCACCAGGCCAACGCGTTGGCGGGTCAGCAGCGTGGGGTCGGCCAATTGCGCCAGCACGGTGTTTGCACCCGGAAAGCCGCCAGCGCGTTCACCGCCGAGGCGCCGAATTTTTTGGATCGCCCAGTTCAGGTTGGCCTCAACCGGTGTAGTGGTGTTGTCAAGGTCGTTGCCATACAGGCAGAGCCCGGCTTCTAAGCGCAGCGAGTTGCGTGCGCCCAAACCAACCGGCTTGACTTCGGGTTGGGCCAGCAAGGCGCGGGCCAAGCTGTCAGCCTGCACGGCCGGCACCGAAATTTCAAAACCGTCTTCGCCGGTGTAGCCGCTGCGGGTGATGAAGCAGTCGCAGCCCGCCAACAGGAAGGCGCCGCCACTCATGAACACCAGTGAGGTCACGCCAGGGGCCAGCCGCGCCAAAGCGCTCACAGCCAGCGGCCCTTGCAAGGCCAGCAGCGCCATCTCTGGCATGGGGATGACTTCGCAGCGCTGGCCGATTGTTTGCTGAACATGTGCGATGTCGCCAAGCTTGCAAGCGCCATTGACGATCAGGAACAGGTCGCCGCCGTGAGCCACGCCGCGGTTGACAAACATCAGGTCGTCGATGATGCCGCCCGCGTCGTTCAACAACAGTCCGTAGCGTTGTTTGCCAACTGCCAAGCTCATCACATCCATCGGCATCAGGCTCTCTAAAGCGGCCGCTGCATCCGCGCCGACCAGACGCAGTTGGCCCATGTGAGAGACGTCAAACAGACCGGCAGCGCTGCGCGTGTGCAGGTGCTCGGCCATCAGTCCGGCCGGGTATTGCACCGGCATGCTGTAACCGGCAAACGGTACCATGCGGGAGCCGAGCTCGGCATGCAAGGCGTGCAGCGGGGTGCTCAGCAAGGATCCAGAAGCAGCAGTGGACACAGTTAATTCTCCAAAGGCAAAGGGTGCCATTTAAATTTTAGCTGCCCGTTCTGCCGCTGTGCAGTTGGGTTGATGCATGTCAAAAATTCATGGCAGTCCGTACCAATAAAAAACTTCTGTTTCTGTCATTGTTTGGTAAAAATTCTAGGCGCAAATTTAGAAAATGCGAACACTGCTGACCATTCCCATCATTCCCATCATTCCCATCATTCCCATCATTC
>JASDRC010000037.1:40729-72912 GCA_041442125.1 Polaromonas sp.
CATTCCCATCATTCCCATCATTCCCATCATTCCCATCATTCGCGCATCACGCAACTGGTGGCTGCGGCGCAACAGTTGACTGCAGCCCCGGCTGCGCTGGCAGAGGGCATGGAACATTTATAAGGTGGCGCTGCTTATCGCTACCAACGCGGGTTCGGCTTGCTTTCACCAATGCATGGAAATTGAGCCCAAAAAAAGCCTGTTACTTTTTAAGTAGCAGGCTTTTTAAAGGCGGAGGCAAGTTACATGGTGTCGATGAAGCTGCGCAGTTTGTCGCTGCGGCTCGGGTGCTTGAGCTTGCGCAAAGCTTTGGCTTCAATCTGGCGAATCCGCTCGCGCGTCACGTCGAACTGCTTGCCGACTTCTTCCAGCGTGTGGTCGGTCGACATCTCAATGCCGAAACGCATGCGCAGCACTTTGGCTTCACGCGGCGTCAGGCTGTCGAGAATGTCTTTGACCACATCGCGCAGACCGGCTTGCATCGCCGCTTCCAGCGGAGCGGTGTTGGCGCCGTCCTCGATGAAGTCACCCAGATGGGAGTCGTCGTCGTCACCGATCGGGGTTTCCATCGAGATCGGCTCTTTGGCGATCTTCATGATCTTGCGGATTTTCTCTTCAGGAATCTCCATCTTCTCGGCCAACACGCTGGCGTCTGGCTCAAAGCCGAACTCTTGCAAGTGCTGGCGCGACAGGCGGTTCATCTTGTTGATGGTCTCGATCATGTGCACCGGAATCCGGATGGTGCGGGCCTGATCGGCGATCGAACGTGTGATGGCCTGGCGAATCCACCAAGTGGCGTAGGTCGAGAATTTGTAGCCGCGGCGGTATTCGAACTTGTCGACCGCTTTCATCAAACCGATGTTGCCCTCTTGGATCAAGTCCAAGAACTGCAGACCACGGTTGGTGTATTTCTTGGCGATCGAGATGACCAGCCGCAAGTTGGCCTCGATCATTTCTTTCTTGGCATCACGCGAGTTGGTCTCGCCTTCGTTCATGCGCTTGTTGATGTCTTTGAGATGCGTCAACGGCACGACTACGCGCGACTGCAACTCAGCGAGGTTGGTTTGCAGCTCTTGAATCGGTGGGATGTTCCGAGCCATCACGACCGACCAAGGCTTGTTCGCGGCGACTTGTTTTTCAACCCATTTCAGATTGAGCAAGTTAGGCGGGAAATCCTTGACGAAGGTTTCTTGCGGCATGCCGCACTTGTCGACAATGATGCGGCGCAGTTCACGTTCTTTTTTGCGAACGTCGAGCACTTGGCCGCGCAGCAGATCGCACAATTTTTCAATCGACTTGGCCGTGAAGCGAACCGTCATCAGCTCATCGCTGAGGGCTTTCTGCGACTTCAAGTAGGTCGGCGTGCCGTAGCCTTCTTTGTCATAGGTCTTGTGAACCTTTTCAAAGTGCTGGGCAATTTTGTCGAAGCGGCTGAGGGCTTCTTTTTTCAGCTCTTCGAGTTTTTTGGTCAGCGCTTTGGAGCCGCCCTTGCCGTCGTCATCGTCTTCTTCATCGAACTCGTCGAAGTCTTCCTCGGCCACGTAATCGTCGGCTTCGTTGGGGTTCGAAAAACCGTCGACCACGGTGGAGATGACGATCTTGCCTTCGCGAATTTCTTCGGCCAAGCGCAAGATTTCTGCAATCGTGGCCGGGCTTTCCGAGATGGCTTCCATCATGCGCATGAGGCCGCCCTCGATGCGCTTGGCAATCTCAATCTCGCCTTCACGGGTCAGCAACTCGACCGTGCCCATTTCGCGCATGTACATGCGGACCGGGTCGGTGGTGCGGCCAAACTCGCTGTCGACGGTGGAGAGCGCGGCTTCGGCTTGCTCTTCAGCTTCTTCTTCGGTGGCGACGGTTGAACCGGTGTTGTTCAGCAGCAAGGTTTCGGCGTCAGGCGCTTGCTCGAACACGGCAACGTCCATGTCGCTGAGCATGTTGACAACGACTTCAAGCGTTTCAGCGTCGACCAGTTTGTCGGGCAGGTGATCGGAAATCTCGCCGTGCGTCAGGTAACCGCGCGTCTTGCCGAGCTTGATGAGAATTTTCAGGCGCTGGCGACGCTTGAGCATGTCTTCTTCAGACAGCACGGCTTCGTCGAGACCGAACTCTTTCATCAGAGCGCGTTCTTTGGACTTGCTGATCTTCATCCGCAGCGGCTTGACCTTCTCGGTCGTCTCGACCACGGGTTCACCGACCAAGTCGTCTTCGATGTCCGACATGTCTTCGTCGCCATCACCTTTGAGGGAAGTCTTTGGCTTGCGGCCGCGCTTGGCGCCTGCAGCTGGCGAGTCGCCTTCGGCGGCAGGGTTCTTCGGCGGGCGGCCTGGTTTTTTCTTGGTCGGTGCTTCGGCAACGGCGGAAACGGGCGCGGCCTTGAGGGCGGCGTCTTTGGCGGTCACTCTGACGGCGACGGGTTTGTCTGTAGGGCTGGTCTTGGACGGCACGGTCGGTTCTTTCTTCAGGATCTTGTCGGATTTGACGGACGCTTTGGCCGCAGGGGCAGGTCGGCCAGTTACTTTGTTGGATACGACGGCCTTTTTGGAGATTTCAACCTTGGCGCTGGGCTTGGTTGAACTCGCCGCTGCTTTGACCACTGCCTTGGCGGCTGGTTTGGCAGCAGCTTTTTTGGCAGCCGCTGAGGCGACAGGCTTGACGGGCTTCTTGGACTTTTGAACAGGCATGGCGAGCTCCAGGTGTCTTAAAAAACTTTTTCACAACAAAGCGCCTGACGACAAACGCTGCAAAATTTTCGAGCGCATCAGCAAAGATGTATTGAAATTGAGCAGGATTCCATGCGGGCGCAAAAAATGCCCAAACCGGATGGCTGGGCATGATGGCAAGTTGTTTGGGCGAACATTTGGAATGCAGTCCTTGCGGGAAAATGGCTCTGTAACTCAGAAGTCCCGTTGTGCGGGGAGCCGGTGCCGGAGGTGCTGCTGTCGCGCTTGCCGTAACGTAAGAACGGATTATACCCAGATGCTTATTTTTCAGGCAACTTAAAACCCCCGAAACCACGCTCTCAGACGGGTTTTTGCAGTGCCGCCAGTTCGCGATAACGTGCCAAGGCGGCCGGGTCGGTGTTGGCACGCAGGGCCAAGTCCTGCATTTCGGCTTGTCGCGCCAGCCGGCTCAGTTGGTCCAGAATGCTGCGCACCTCGCTCCAGTCGGACTCAATGCCTTCCGGAATTTGCGCCAGTTGGTTGAGCGCGTAATTCTCATGCGCATGCTCGCGCAGACCTTCGCGCAGGGCCGCCCAAGACTGCGGCCCATGCTCGTGCAACTGACCCTCGAGCCAGACAAAGAGCGGGCCGTGCGGCGCTGGCAGGCCTGAGAGCAAAGCATGCTCGGCGTGGTTGAGCTTGTCCCAAGCTTGAGATTCGGTCAGCAAGGCGCGTAGCACGCGGTCTTCGCGGCTGGCCGACAAAATGCGGCCAGCGATGCGGCGCGTGCGCGCTGCTGACGCCCGCTCGCTGTAAGGGTTGTAGGCGCCCGATGCGCTGCTTTTTTTGCTGGGGAAGCGGCTGGAAAATTGGCCGTCAGAGGATTGGAAGGTTGAGTTGCTGAGACTGCTGGCGCCGTGTGAATCGTTCGAGCTATAGGATTCAGGTTCCGAGTTGTTGTAGTCGGCGTCGTCGCCCGCCGGGCCATAGGCATAGCTGTAGTCTGGCGCTTCGGGTTGCGGTGCCCGGTCGGTCGTATTTTTAGCGCCGACTTTGAAGCTTTTGCCATTGGCGTTGGTTTTTGAGCTGCTCTGGCGTTGGCCGCTTTGGTACGGGGCGGCGGGTTGCCAGAGTTGCAGCAATTCGCGGCTGTCGATTTGCACTTGGTCGGCGATTTCGGCCAGCAACTGGCGCTTCAGCGCGCCGTCGGGCAGCAGGCTCCACAGCCCGCGCGCATTGCTGGCCATGTGGGCGCGCCCTTCGGCGGTGCTCATGTCGCAGGCGTCACTGGCGGCTTCGACCATGAAGCGGCTGAGCGGCACGGCTTGCTTGACCATGGTCGCAAAGCCTTCCTGGCCGTGCGCACGGATGTAGCTGTCGGGATCGTGTTCGGCCGGCAAAAACAGGAACTTCACGCTGCGCACATCGCTGGCAAAGGGCAGTGCGGCCTCTAACGCTTTGCGTGCGGCACGGCGTCCGGCGCTGTCGCCGTCAAAGCTGAAGACCACGGCGTCGGTGAAGCGAAACAACTTTTGAATGTGGTCGGCGGTGCAGGCCGTACCCAATGTGGCCACGGTGTTGGCGAAGCCAAGTTGCGCCAGGGCCACGACATCCATGTAGCCTTCGGTGACCAAGGCAAAACCGTGTTCGCGCAAGGCGGTGCGGGCTTCAAACAGGCCGTAGAGCTCGCGCCCTTTGCTGAACACTGGCGTCTCTGGCGAGTTCAGGTATTTGGGTTTGTCGTCCCCCAGCACGCGGCCGCCAAAGCCGATGCATTCGCCCTTGACGTTGCGGATCGGGAACATGACGCGGTCGCGGAAACGGTCGTAGCGTTTGGCTTCGCCTGCTTGGTTTTCTTCGCCCGGCTCGCCGGTGATGACCAGGCCGCTGTCGACCAGCAGCGGGTCGTTGTAGTCGGCAAAAATACTCGCCAAACTGCGCCAGCCTTCGGGGGCGTAGCCGAGGCCAAAGGCTTTGGCGATTTCGCCCGACAAACCCCGACCTTTGAAGTAGTCGACGGCGCGCGGTGAGATTTTCAATTGCTTGGCGTAGGCCGCTGCGGCTTTTTCAAGCACGCTGGTGAGTGTGGCTTGCTGTTCGCGCACCTGTGCCGCCCGGGCCCGGTCTTGCGGGCTGACGTCGTCTTCAGGGACTTGCAGGCCGTATTGCTGCGCCAAGTCTTTCACCGCTTCGACGAAGGTCATGCCGGCATGTTCCATCAGGAAGCTGATGGCGTTGCCATTTTTGCCGCAACCAAAGCAGTGATAAAACTGTTTGGCCGGGCTGACGGAGAAGGAGGGTGACTTTTCGCCGTGGAAAGGGCACAGCCCCATGAAGTTGGCGCCGCCTTTTTTCAGCTGAACGAAGCGCCCAACGATGTCCACCACGTCAGTGCGGGACAGGAGCTCTTGAATGAATGATTGAGGGATGGCCATGGGTGCAAAAGTCGAGGGCTGATTTTAATCGTAAGCCTTGACGCTGCGGTTGCTAGGCGCTTGGTCAGTCGCCTTGGACGACACCCTCGCGGCGCGGATCGGCGCCGCCGAACCAACCCGACGGCGTTCTTTGAATCGCCTGCAAGCCGCTGGTCAGGCTGACTTCGCGCACTGACGCCCCTGTTTTTTTCAGCGATTGCAGGGTGGCGGCTGGAAAGCGCTGGTGCTCCAGCAACGTCATGCCGTTGAGGCTGGCAAAGTTCGGCAGGTTGATGGCTTGTTGCGCATCCAGTTCCCAGTTGAGCGTGCCATACAGCAGCTTGGCGGTGTAATGAATGATGAGCGCGCCGCCCGGGCTGCCGCCGCTCATCAGCAACTCGCCGCTGGCCTTGTCAAACACCAGTGTGGGCGCCATCGACGAGCGCGGCCGCTTGCCCGGCTCGACGCGGTTGGCAACCGGTCGGTCTTCGGCGTCTCTGGGCGCAAAGCTGAAGTCGGTGAGCTCGTTGTTGAGCAAAAAGCCCTTGACCATCTGGCGCGAGCCAAACGCGTTTTCGATGGTACTGGTCATCGCCAGCGCGTTGCCGTCGGCGTCGACGATGCTGATGTGGCTGGTGCCATGTTCAGGCTGCTCGGCCATCGGTGCGTAACTTGTTTTGACCGCGCCGGGTGTTCCGGCCGCCGCTGTTGTCATGCGCACCGGGCCGATCAGCCGCGCCCGCTCAGCCAAGTAGCGGGGCTCAAGCAGACTCATCCAGCTGCCGCTTGGCGCTTGCACAAAGTCTGGGTCGGCGATGTATTGGTCGCGATCGGCGAAGGCCAGTCGCGAGGCTTCGGTGTACAGGTGCAACCAGCGCGCGTCTGGCAGGCCATTGACCAAGGGCATCGCCGTCGCTGGTGTGTGGCTTAGCAGGCCCAAGATCTGGCCGACAGCCACCGCACCGGAGCTGGGCGGCGGCATGCCGCAAATGCGGTAATCGCGGGCAATTGCTTTGTAGTCGTGACACAGCGGTTGCCGTTGGATGGCTCGGTACGCGGCCAGATCTGTCAACACCAGTTGCCCGGGATTCGTCGGGTGCTGCCGCACCTTGTCGACGATGGCTTGGGCGATCTCGCCAGTCATCAGCGCCTGCGCGCCATCTGTCGCGATGCGCTTGAGAACGCTCGCCAGTTCCGGGTTTTTCAACAGATGACCGACCGGCCACGGCTGACCTGCCGCGTCATAAAAATACGCCGCGGCAACCGGGTCTTTTTTGAGATAAACGTCGCTGACCAGCAAGCTGTGCAGGCGTTCACTCACTTTGAAACCTTGCTCGGCGAGCGCAATGGCCGGGGCGAAAAGTTGTGCCCATGGCAGTTTTCCGTGCTGGCGATGTGCAACTTCCAGCATCTGTACGGTGCCTGGCACGCCGACGGCGCGGCCACCGACAACGCCGTCAAAAAAGGCCAGCGGCTTGCCGTCGGTGTTCAAGAAAAGATTTTCGTTGGCGGCGGCTGGCGCGGTCTCGCGGCCGTCAAAGGCCTCGGTCAGTTGGCGTTGGCCGTCGTGGTGCAACAAGAAAGAACCGCCGCCGATGCCGCTCGATTGCGGCTCGACCAGCGTCAGCACCATCTGCACGGCAACCGCTGCATCCACTGCCGAGCCGCCCGCTTTGAGGATCTGGTAACCCGCATCGGTGGCGAGCGGATGGGCGGCAGCCACAGCAAAGTGACGGGTCGCCCAGCCGGGTTTTTCGGTGTGAGCCGACGCCGCTTCAGGCTGCAGGGGTGCAGTTTGAAGTTCGCCTTGCTTGGCCGTTGATATGGAACAAGCTGTCAGCAGGGCGGTGAGCCCTGCTGCGACCAGAAACCTCACAGGCGTTGACACATGTTTCAGTGGCTGAGTGGTGACAGAGTGGCTTAGCGCGGTGCCAAGCGGATAGCGCCGTCCAGCCGAATCACTTCGCCGTTGAGCATTTCGTTTTCGATGATGTGGCGGGCCAGTTTGGCGTAGTCTTGCGGCGTGCCCAAGCGCGATGGAAAAGGCACGCTGGCGGCCAACGAGTCTTGCACTTCTTGCGGCATGCCAAACATCATGGGCGTGCCAAAAATGCCGGGTGCGATGGTCATGTTGCGGATGCCGTTGCGTGCCAAGTCGCGGGCAATCGGCAAGGTCATGCCGACCACGCCGCCTTTGGACGCGCTGTAGGCGGCTTGGCCAATTTGGCCGTCGTAGGCCGCGACCGATGCGGTCGAGATGATCACGCCACGCTCGCCGGTGGATTCTGGCTCGTTCTGGCTCATGGCTTCGGCCGCTAAGCGGATCATGTTGAAGCTGCCGATCAGGTTGACGGTGATGGTTTTGCTGAACAAAGCCAGTGAGTGAGCGCCGTTTTTGCCAACCGTTTTTTCGGCCGGTGCAATGCCAGCGCAATTGATCAGCCCCATCAACTTGCCGAGCGAAACGGCCTTGGCGATGACCGCTTGGCCGTCGGCTTCTTGGCTCACATCGCAAGGCACAAACGCACCGCCAATGTCTTTGGCGATGGCCTCGCCTTTTTCAAGCTGCATGTCGGCAATCACCACCGTGGCGCCGTTGGCGGCCAGCATGCGTGCGGTGCCTTCGCCGAGTCCTGATGCGCCGCCTGTGACGATGAAAACCTTGCCTGCGATGTCCATGGGTGATCCTTTAATTGACGTTAACGTAAGGTCAATTATCGCGCATTGGCTGGGCTCCACAACGCAAAAAAAGCCCAACCTCCTTGCAGAGACTGGGCTGTTGAGCTTGCGGCAGGTATTTACTTGTAGCCGACGCGGTCCAGCATTTGCTGCACCTTGGTCTGGTTGTTGGCCACAGCGCTGATCGGGATGGTTTCCGACTTGAAGCTGCCGCCGGTCATGGCTTGCAAGGCCGGGTTGTTGACCTTGACGCCGGCCACGGCTGGCCATTCGTTGTTGCCGTCGGCAAAGTAGTTTTGCGCTGCCGGGCTGGCGAGGTATTCCATGAACTTCACGGCATTGGGCAGATTCTTGGCATGTTTGGCCACGCCTGCGCCTGCCACGTTGACGTGCGTGCCCCAAGTTTGCTGGTTTGGAAAGACCACGCCGATTTTCTCGACGGCGGCCTTGTCTTGAGGGTCTGTCGAGCGCATCATGCGCGCCAAGTAATAGCTGTTGGTCAAAGCCACGCCGCATTCGCCGCTGGCCACACCCTTGATCTGGTCGGTGTCGCCGCCTCTGGGCGCACGCGCCATGTTGGCGACCAAGCCTTTCAGCCAAGCCTCGGTATTGGCCTCGCCGAGGTGCTCGGTGACAGCACCGAACAGCGACAGGTTGTAAGGGTGCGAGCCCGAACGGGTGCACAACAGACCTTTGTTTTTCGGGTCGGCCAGCGCTTCATAAGTTTCAACGTCGGCCTTTTTGACCTTCATTTTGTTGTAAACGACGATGCGGGCACGAGTGGAAAAGCCGAACCAGGTGGTGCCCTCAGCGCTGGACTTGGCGCGCAGTCGGACGGGAATGGCAGCCTCCAGCACGGCTGATTTGATGGGGCGAAAGAGGCCGTCTGTGTCAGCTTTGCCGAGCCGGGCGGCGTCGACCAACAAGACCACATCGGCTGGTGAGGCGGCGCCTTCAGCCGTCAGGCGGGCCAAAATACCGGCGTCGTCGGAATCCACGCGGTTGATTTTGATGCCGGTGGCTTTGGTGAAATTACCGTAAAGCGCTTCATCTGTTTGGTAGTGACGGGCAGAATACAGGTTCAGTACTTGCTCTTGCGCTAACGCGCCACCCGCTGCGCCCAGCAGGGCTGCGGTGATGAGGCTGGCAATGATCGGTTTTTTAGACATGTGATGGATGTGTGAAAGTTATGACGGTATTTAGTGTAATGCAAACGCGAATAATTCTTAATAACTTTAAGAATAAAAAAGAAAGCAGATGTGCCGGCACAGGCCCGAAGGGGCGCCTTGGCCGGTGGTCAATGCTCGGCATGCTGGGCCCGCTGCTGCTCGCGGGTTGTGCGAACTTGGGCCAAGCGCCTGCACCTTCCGAGGCCTTGCCAGAGGTCCCCATTACGGCGGCCAAACGCCTGCCGCGCATTGGCTTGGCCTTGGGCGGCGGCGCCGCCAAAGGCTTTGCGCATGTCGGCGTGATTGCTGTTTTGGAAGAGGCTGGATTGCGCCCGTCCTACGTTGTCGGCACCTCGGCGGGCAGCTTGGTGGCCGCGCTGTATGCCAGCGGCAAGTCGAGTGCTGAATTGCAAAAAGCCGCCTTGGCGATTGAAGAGGTCGCCATCACCGACTGGATGTTGCCCTTGGTCGGCCGCGGCATGTTTCGCGGCGACGCGCTGGGCCGCTATGTGAATGAGGCGGTGGGCGGCCGTTTGCTGGATCAAATGAGCATTCCGCTGGGTGTCGTGGCGACTGACCTTGGCAATGGCCAAGCAATGTTGTTTCAGCGCGGTGACACCGGCACCGCCGTGCGTGCGTCGAGTGCCGTGCCGGGTGTTTTTGTGCCGGTGCGGATCAGCGGCCGGGATTACGTCGATGGCGGCTTGGTGGCACCCGTGCCGGTGCGTTTTACCCGGCAGATGGGGGCCGAGCTGGTGATTGCGGTCGACATCTCGACGGTGCCCGAAGAGAACACCGCCAACGACACCTTGCAGATTTTGCTGCAGACCTTTTCCATCATGGGCAGAAGCATCAACCAGCACGAACTCAAGGACGCTGACATCATCATTCGGCCCTCTTTGGTGGGGCTCAAAAGCGCTGATTTTTCAGCTCGACTCAAAGCCATTGAGGCGGGCCGAACGGCCATGCTCGCAGCGCTGCCGGCGCTCCGGCTGAAGCTGGAAGCGGCTTCTGTAGCGCTGCGATAGGCCCGCAAATAAGCCCAAAAAAAGCCCGCACAAGGCGGGCTTTGAATGGGTCTGGAAACGCGAGGTTCGCCGGAGACCCGAGGAGACAATGCAATGAAAATCAGCGCTTTTTGGCAGCCGGTGCTTTGACTGCGTTGACCGCGTTGACCGCGGTGTTGCTGACGCTAACGAAGTTGGCTTCAGCCATGTCGGTGGCTTGTTTGACGGCTTTTTGGACCGACTCGAAAGCGCTGTTGGCCGCAGCGACAGCGCTTTTCATCACTGCCACGGCAGTTTCTGAACCGGCCGGTGCATTTTTAGTGGCGCCGTCGACCAAGCCCATGAACTGGGCTTGTGCTTCGGTGGTTTGGCCTTCCAGGGCTTTGCTGAACTCGGCGCTGGTGCCGGTCGCGATGTCGTACAGATGGCGGCTGTAAGCGGCGGATTTTTCAGCCAGTGGCTGCATCAGGCCGGCTTGCATGGCCAGCAGTTCTTGCGCGTCTTTCACGCTCATCAGCGCTTGCGTCTGGTGGGCGGTGTCGGCCAAAGCAGCTTTCGAAGCTTGGACGTTCAGTTCAACCAGTTTTTCAATGCCTTCAAAAGCTTTGTTGGTCAGACCGAAAAGGGTTTCCATGGTGGCTTTTTGCGAGGCCATAACTTGTTCAGCGGTCAACATATTCAAATCTCCGGTGAGTTAAAAAATACTTGTTTAGCGGAACCAGATGATGGTTTGAACCAACAATTGCTGCGCTGCAACATAAGTATCAGTATAGGTGTTGTCGGGCTGATTGCAAGCCTATTTTGTTGCGCTGCAGCATTTTAGATGTGCGCCTCTAGGCCGCATGAACACGTGGTTTTGGAGCTTGACGACCGATGCAAGTGGAGTTGGGGAGATACATTCAGGTCACAATGTTGAGCTTGGCGCACAGTTTTTCACCCCTTATTTATCTTGCAAGCCTTTTACGCTGATCACTTTGTCTTGCCACTGCCTGCGGGGCACCGCTTTCCGATGGAGAAATACGCCCGCCTGCGCCAACGCGTAGAGACTGAGTTGCCGGCGGTGCGCCTGGTCGAGGCGCCGAGTGCCACGGATGGTGAATTGGCAATGGCGCACCAGCCTGGGTACATCAGCGCAGTCAGCCGCGGCGAATTACCAGCTGTCGCCTTGCGCGAGATCGGTTTTCCGTGGAGCGTTGAGATGGTCGAACGCTCGCGCCGGTCGGCCGGTGCCACCATCGCGGCGGCTCGGCTGGCGCTAGGTCTGCAGGGTGGCCCGAATGCCACGCCGGCCGGTGTGGCCGCCAACATGGCCGGCGGCACGCACCACGCCAGCGCAGACAAAGGCGGCGGCTTTTGCGTTTTCAATGACGCGGCGGTGGCGGCCCGCTTGATGCAAGCGGAATGGGCCCGTCGTCACGGCTGCCAGCAACCGGCCCTGCGCGTGGCGGTGATTGACCTGGACGTGCACCAAGGCAATGGCACGGCCAGCATCTTTCGCGCTGATGCCAGCGTTTTCACGTTGTCGATGCACGGCCAACATAATTTTCCTTTTCGCAAGGAAGCCAGTGATCTGGATGTCGACCTGCCGGACGGCTGCAAGGATGCCGATTACCTGCTGGCGCTGGCGCATGCGCTGGACGAGATGGAACGGCGCTTTCAGCCGGGGCTGGTGATTTATCTGGCGGGGGCCGATCCGTTCGAGGGCGATCGCCTAGGCCGTTTGAGTTTGAGCTACGCCGGTCTGGAGGCGCGCGACCGGCGCGTGTTTGACTGGGCCTGGCAGCGGCGGATTCCACTGGTCATGGCGATGGCCGGCGGCTACGGCGTTCATATCGATGACACCGTGCAGGTGCAAATCAACACATATCGCGTCGCATTGGCGTACTGGGAAAAGTGGCAAGGCTGCACCGCCTAAGATGGCGCCAGTCAAACGGCACGTTAGAAATGCCGAAAGAGCCGAAGTGCCTGAAAATATAAAGCCATGGAGACAAACGCCAACATGTCCGATCTGTCCTTTGAAACCGCCTCTGAATCCGGTTGTCAGGTGGAGGTTTCGCACGCCGAGTTTTGTGCGGGTCTGCCAGCCGGCCTCTTTCATCTGATTGTGAACCCGGAGAAGGCGCAAAAATACATCAAACACCGGCTGTTCGTCGTCGGTATTGCGCTGCCTATCATCGGCCTTGGCACTGCGCTGAGTTGGTCGGGCTACAGCTGGGCCGGCTTGCCGCTGATCGCCATCGGTTTCTTGCTGCCCCGGGTGGTCAAAGCGCATGCGCCGAAAATTCTGTTGTATCTGGCGCAGCGAGAACTGCGGACCTACCGGGACGCACTGGCGTTCGAGATCATGGAAATCCGTTTGCGCTAAACGCTGAAGTTCGCATTAAATCAAGCCACCAAGATTGGACAGCCTCAAGTGATGACGATGAATACCAGCCCTGCAAATATGGTGAACACGGCGAATGCCGTGAACCCAGTCGACCAAGCCATCACCAGCCGCATGTCGACGCGGGCGTTTTTGCCCCACGCCGTTGACCGGTCCACCCTGATGCATTTGCTGGAGGTCGCCAGTCGCGCGCCGTCGGGCACCAACACCCAGCCTTGGAAGGTTTACGTTTTGCAAGGGCCAACCCGCGACACGCTGGTTGATAAGGTCTGCACTGCACACGATGCCGTTCGTGCCAATCCGGAGCTCGGCGCACAGTACAAAGAAGAGTACGCTTACTATCCCGAAAAGTGGGTCTCGCCCTACATCGACCGGCGCCGTGAAAACGGCTGGAGCCTGTACGGCTTGCTCGGCATCGGCAAGGCCGACAAAGACAAAATGCATGACCAACACCAGCGCAACTACCGCTTTTTTGATGCGCCAGTGGGCCTGATGTTCACGATCGACCGCGTTTTGAACCGCGGCAGCATGGTCGACTACGGCATGTTTTTGCAAAGCATCATGGTGGCTGCCCGTGGCCATGGCTTGCACACCTGCCCGCAAGCCGCCTGGAATGGTTTTTCTAGCATCATCCTGCCTCACATTGGCGCGGGCCCAGACGAAGTACTGGTTTGTGGCATGGCGCTGGGCTATGCCGACGAGTCGGCCCTGGTAAACACGCTCTGCACGCCCCGCGTCAGCGCAGCAGACTTCACCACTTGGGTCAAGTAAGTCATCACTGAGCGCCGTGATGGCGGCTGGTTGCGGGTAAAGTCAGGGTTGTTTTTTTATTTTTCTTTGAAAGCGTTTTTCATGACCATGACCACCACCCCTTCTGGCCTCCAATATGAAGACACCGTGCTCGGCACCGGCGCGATCGCCAAGGCCGGCCAAGAGGTCAGCGTGCATTACACCGGTTGGTTGTTCAACGACGGCGTGCAGGGCGCTAAGTTCGACTCCAGCAAAGACCGTGGCCAGCCCTTTGGGTTTTCGCTCGGCGCCGGTCAAGTCATTCGCGGCTGGGACGAAGGCGTGCAAGGCATGTCGGTCGGTGGCACGCGCCGCCTGGTCATTCCGTCTGAGTTGGGCTACGGCGCGCGCGGTGCGGGCGGCGTGATTCCACCGAACGCCACCCTGCTGTTCGAAGTCGACTTCCTCGGCTGATCTTTTCAGCAAGGCACTTCCCCCGGCTCACTTTTGCAGACCCAGCCGCGCTCACCCGCGGTCTTGCCCCAGCCATGATCATCACCAGCCTGCTCGACACCGATCTGTACAAATTCACCATGATGCAGGTGGTGCTGCACCAATTTCCAGGCGCTCAGGTTGAATACCGTTTTCAGTGCCGCAATGCTGCCAGCCCGGGCGTCAGCCCGCTGGCGCCGATGGTCAACGAAATCCGTGAGGAAATTCGGGCCTTGTGCACGCTGCGCTTTCAAGACGCCGAGTTGGTTTATCTGCAATCGATGCGCTTCATCAAGAGCGACTTCGTGGATTTTCTGGGGCTGTTCCGGCTGAATGAAAAATACGTCACGGTCACGGCTTTGGCGTCGGGCGAGATCGAGGTGTCGATCAAAGGCCCGTGGTTGCACACTATCCCGTTTGAGATTCCGATACTCGCCATCATCAATGAGGTGTACTTTCGAAACACCCAGAAGCTGCCCGACGTCATGGAGGGCCGGCGTCGCTTGGACGTCAAGATCGAGCAGCTCAAAGTCGAAGGCCTGAGTGCACTGAAGATCGCCGACTACGGCACCCGCAGGCGCTTCAGCCGGGCCTGGCATGAAGAAGTGTTGCGGACACTGACCGCGCGGCTGGGCGCAGGCACAGCCGGGCAGATTGCCGGCACCAGCAACGTGCTGTTTGCCATGAAGCTGGGCTTGACGCCGCTGGGCACCATGGCGCATGAGTTTTTGCAGGCCTGTCAGGCGCTTGGCCCACGCTTGCGCGACAGTCAAGTGTTTGCCTTTGAGTCCTGGGCCAAAGAGTACCGCGGCGACTTGGGTATTGCGCTGAGCGACGTCTACGGCATGAGCGCCTTTTTGCGCGACTTCGACATGTACTTTTGCAAGCTCTTTGACGGCGCCCGGCATGACAGCGGCGACCCGTTTGCTTGGGGCGAGCGCTTGATTCAGCATTACCGCATCAACCGGGTTGACCCGCGTACCAAGGTTCTGATCTTCAGCGACGGCCTGACCGTGCCTAAAACCATTGAGCTGTACCGCCAGTTCAAAGGACGCTGCCAACTGGCCTTTGGCATTGGCACCAATTTGACCAATGACCTCGGCTATCAGCCATTGCAGATTGTCATCAAGATGGTTCAGTGCAACGGACAGCCGGTGGCGAAGGTGTCGGACACGCCGTCCAAAAACATGTGCGACGACGTCAAGTACTTGGCCTATTTGCGGCAAGTTTTTGAGATCGAGTGATCACTGTGGATGGCTGCCAAGGTTGTGTTTTCAAAGCCATTTTTTAAATTCCCTTCAACGCAAACACCAAGGACATTCTCATGAGTCAACCTAAAATTCTGGTCGCACGCGCCGTTTTTCCTGAAATCATCGAGCGCTTGTCGCAGCATTTTGAGGTCGAATCGAATCAAGCTGACGCGGCTTGGTCGAAGGCTGATTTGATCGAGCGGCTGAAAGGCAAGCAGGGCGCTTTCACAACTGGTGGCGACCGGATTGACGCCGAGGTATTGGCGGCTTGTCCCGACCTCAAAATCTGCGCCAACATGGCCGTCGGTTATAACAACTTTGACATCGACGCCATGACCGCCGCCGGTGTGTTGGCCACCAATGCGCCCGACGTGTTGACCGAAACCACCGCTGACTTTGGTTTTGCGTTGCTGATGGCGACGGCCCGTCGCATCACTGAAAGCGAGCATTATTTGCGCGCTGGCCAGTGGACCAAGTGGCGCTACGACATGTTTGCCGGCTCTGACATTCATGGCTCGACGCTCGGTATTTTGGGCATGGGCCGGATTGGCCAAGGCATTGCCAAGCGCGGTGCGCACGGCTTCGGCATGAAGGTGATTTATCACAACCGTTCGCGCCTGGATGCAGCGCTTGAAGCGGACTGCAAGGCGCGCTATGTCAGCAAAGAAGAGCTGTTGAAAACCGCTGACCACGTCGTTTTGGTGCTGCCTTATTCGGCGGCATCGCACCACACCATTGGCGCGACTGAGCTGGCCTTGATGAAGCCCACGGCGACCCTGGTCAACATCGCGCGGGGCGGCATTGTGGACGACGCGGCTTTGGCTCAAGCGCTGAAAAACAAAGTCATCGCGGCGGCGGGGCTGGATGTATTTGAAGGCGAGCCCACGGTGCATCCTGGTCTGCTGGAGGTGCCGAACGTGGTGCTGACGCCGCACATCGCCAGCGCAACGATGCCGACACGGCTCGCCATGGCGGCTTTGGCGGCTGACAACTTGGTCGCCTTTTTCGGCGGCAAGCCACCCCTCACGCCACTCAATCCAGCGGTGCTGGAGCGCCAATAATCTAGAGCGTCGCATCGGTTCAGTAGTTCAGCAGTTCAAAAAAGGTCTTCATGTCGGATGTGTTTGCGTGGTTGTTGTTGGTGCTGGCCGCTGTCAGTGTGTTGCTGCTGTTGGCTTTGCTGGTCGCTCAGCAACGCGCGCGGCCTGAAGACCCGCAAAAAGTCTTGAACGAGCTGAGCAAATTGGCTGCGGCCAACGAGCGGCTGGAGCGCGAATTGCGCGCGGAAGTGCAGTCCAGCGCACGCGCTATTCGGGCGGATCAGACGCAGGGCTTGTCGCTGTTTCAGCAAGCGCTGTTGGCCCAGTCTGGCGATGTGGCGCGCACGCAAAACGAACAGATGGACTCTTTTCGAATGCAACTCAGCGCCATGCAGCAGCAGGTGTCTGAAGCGCTGCAGCGCTTTTCTGAGGGCTTGAACGAGCAGTTGCGCTTGGTCTCTGAAGGCAACGAACGCAAGCTTGGCGAAGTGCGTTTGGTGGTTGAGCAGCGGCTCACCGCCTTGCAAGAAGGCAATGAGAAAAAGCTCGACCAAATGCGCGCCACGGTGGACGAAAAACTGCAAGCCACCCTTGAAACCCGGCTCGGCGAAAGCTTCAAGCAAGTCGCTGACCGGCTGGAGCAAGTGCACAAAGGCTTGGGCGAAATGCAAAGCTTGGCGCAGGGCGTGGGCGACCTCAAGCACCTGTTGACCAACGTCAAAACACGCGGTATTTTTGGCGAAGCGCAGCTGGCTGCCTTGCTCGAACAAGTCTTCACGGTCGACCAGTACGCCGCGCAAATTGCCACCCGTCCTGGCGGTAAGAACACGGTGGATTTCGCCATCAAGTTGCCCGGCCGGAGTGACTCCGGCGAGCCGCTGTGGTTGCCGATTGATGCGAAATTTCCGAATGAAGATTACGAGCGCTTGCTGGACGCCCAGCAGCGCGCTGATGCCGCTGGCGCCGAGGTGGCGGGCAAGGCACTCGAGGTGCGCATTCGCTTAGAAGCTAAATCCATCAGCGACAAATACATCGAGCCGCCGTACACCACCGACTTTGCGATTTTGTTTTTGCCGACGGAAGGCCTTTACGCCGAAGTGCTGCGGCGTCCGGGTTTGATGGAGTCGCTGCAGCGCGACCACCGCGTTGTGCTGGCAGGCCCAACCACTTTGTTGGCCATGCTCAATTCCCTGCAAATGGGTTTCAGAACCTTGGCGCTGGAGAAGCGCTCGAGCGAGGTCTGGCAAGTGCTGGGCGCGGTCAAAACCGAATTCGGCAAGTTCGGTGACGTGCTGGCCAAAGTCAAGTCGCAAACTGAGACGGTGCTGAACACCTTGAACAGCGCCGAACAGCGCAGCCGCGTCATGGGCAAGGCGCTGCGACAGGTGGAGGCTTTGCCAGAAGCCGAGTCTGCCCGGCTGATCCCCCTCGATCCGCTGGACCGTGACGCGGATTAACCGACCGCCTCACACCGTACGCACCTGATAAGCCGCCAGACATGACAAGAGAGCTGGCCCGCATCATCTTGGCTCAGATTTGTCTGCACGCCTGCATGGCGGGCACACGCATGGCCGCGCCGCTGCTGGCTTTGCGCGAGGGTTACAGCCCGGCGGCGGTGGGTGTGTTGTTGGCCCTGTTCGCCTTGACGCAGGTTTTTCTGGCATTGCCGGCAGGCCGTTATGCCGACCGCCACGGTCTGCGTAAACCGATGATTTTCAGCATGATCGCGGCTACGACGGGTGCCGGCGCGGCGGTACTTTTTCCAATTTTTCCGGTGCTGTGCTTGGCCGCCTTGTTGACGGGGGGCTCGACAGGTGCGGCGGTGATCGCGCTGCAGCGCCATGTCGGCCGTGCCGCCCACGGGGCCTTGCAGCTGCGCCAGGTCTTCAGCTGGCTGGCGATCGGACCTGCGATTTCAAATTTCATCGGTCCGTTTTCAGCGGGTATTTTGATCGACCATGTCGGCACGGACCCGGGCAGTTTGTCGGGCTACCGGGCGGCTTTTTTGATGATGGCGATACTGCCGTTGGCCAGCTGGTGGCTGCTCAGACGGGTGCAGGAATTGCCGCCTATCATCGCTGTTCTGGGCAGTGCAGCGCCAAAGACTTGGGACTTGCTGCGCGATCCGAAATTCAGGCAACTCATGTTGGTCAACTGGTTTTTGTCGTCATGTTGGGATGTGCACACCTTCGTGGTACCGGTGCTGGGTTTTGAGCGCGGCATACCAGCCTCGGTGATTGGCACGATTCTGGGTGCCTTCGCCGTCGCTGCTGCAGCGGTGCGCATGCTCTTGCCCTTGATCGCCAACCGCGTGCGTGAATGGGCGGTTTTGTGCACGGCGATGCTGATCACGGCGCTGCTGTTCGGTGTTTATCCGCTGACGAGCACCGCGCTGGCGATGGCTGTCTGCTCGGTCTTGCTGGGCGTGACGCTGGGCATGGTGCAGCCGATGGTGATGAGTCTGCTGCACCAGCTCACGCCCGAGGCGCGCCATGGTGAAGCGCTGGGCTTGCGCTTGATGGCGATCAACGCTTCTAGCGTGATCATGCCTTTGTTGTTTGGCACGGCCGGCGCCATCATTGGCGTGGCTGGCGTGTTCTGGATCATCGGCACGGTGGTGGGGGCAGGTGCCCGTGCGGCATGGCTGCTGAAAGACCGTTTGCCTGCCAGCCCGCACGGCCCGAACGACCTGAAAAGGCCATAGTTCCCCGAATTCACAGATCGTAAAAAGCCTTGATAGCGTCCCAAGCGTCTTGCGGATCGTCGACGTAAGTCAACAGCTCCAGGTCTTCCGGTGAGATGGCGCCTTCTTCAATGAGCACGTCAAAGTTCAGCAGACGTTTCCAGTAGCTGCTGCCAAACAACACAATCGGCACTGGTTTGGCTTTTTTGGTTTGCACCAGTGTGATGACTTCAAACAACTCATCGAGCGTGCCGAAGCCACCCGGAAAAGCCACCAGTGCTTTGGCGCGCATCATGAAGTGCATTTTGCGCAGGGCGAAGTAATGAAACTTGAAGTTCAGCGACGGCGAGACATATGGGTTGGCATTTTGCTCATGCGGCAAGGCAATGTTCAAGCCGACGTTCAGCATGCCCAGTTCATGCGCGCCGCGATTCGCCGCTTCCATGATGCCGGGGCCACCGCCAGTGCAGATGAACAACTGCTCTTCGGGTGAACTGGCTTTGCTGTGGGCCGCCACGAGTCGGCCGAAAAGACGCGCTTGGTCGTAGTATTTTGAATTTCGGACGTGCCGCTCAGCCAGCACGATGGCCGCAGCGTCACCCGTTTTTTGAGCCGCTGTGAGGGCTGCGTTGGCTTGCTCTGGTGCGGGAAAACGTGCGCTGCCAAACACCACGATGGTGTTTTCAACGCCTTGCGCTTGCTGCTCAGATTCGGGTTTGAGCATTTCAAGTTGCATGCGCAAACCACGGGTTTCGCGGCGCAGTAAAAATTCTGGGTCGGCAAATGCTTGCCGATAGGCGTCCGGTTGCAGCGCATAACCTTGGTTGGAATACGCTTGGAGTTCAGCCCAGGCGTCGGCGAGCGGACTGTCGGACAGGTGTTGAGTGGATTTCATCTCACCATTGTCTGCGCCCTGGCGGCGTTGCACCGCCAGTCGGACTGAAACCTTAAACGCGCTTGCGGTATTCGCCGGTGCGGGTGTCGATCTCGACAACATCACCTTGCGCCACGAAGATCGGCACGCCGAGGTCAAATCCAGTGGCGATCTTGGCAGGCTTCAGTACTTTGCCGGAGGTGTCGCCTTTGACGGCTGGCTCGGTCCAAGTGATTTCGCGTTGCACGCTGGTCGGCACTTCAACCGAAATGGCCTTGCCGTCGTAAAACACAACTTCGAGTTCCATGCCGTCTTGCAGGTAGTGCAGGGCGTCGCCCATGTTTTCGGCTTCGACTTCGTACTGGTTGTACTCGGCGTCCATGCAGATGTACATCGGGTCGGCAAAGTAGGAATAGGTGCAGTCTTTCTTGTCGAGAATGACTTGGTCAACTTTGTCGTCGGCCTTGAAGACTTGTTCGGTGTTGAAGTTGGCGATCAGGCTTTTCAGCTTCATGCGCACCGTGGCCGAGTTACGACCGCCGCGGCTGTATTCGGTTTTCAGCACGACCATCGGGTCCTTGCCGTGCATGATGACGTTGCCGGCGCGGATTTCTTGAGCGATTTTCATAGGACTGTGAAGGTAAGGCCGCGGCCAAAGCACGTTGGTGCTGGCGTGATGCGGTGAGTTGGCGGGGCGCAAAGAAGCTGGAAGTCCAGACCGCTAATTCCCCTAAAGTCTTTAATTTTAGCGGTTTTTGGCCACAAACTGAAGCAGGCGATTTGTCATGTCATCTTGCCCAAGCTGCGCCGCCCGTGCTGCTTGGGCGTGCTGGCGCCAGTCGGCCAAGTCGGCCGCGGTTGGGGCGGATAGCTTTTCCCCCGCCGAGTTCCATTCCCGGTGAAAGGCTTTGAGCGAAGCGGGTGCCGCCAGTTGCTGCAAAAAAGCCTCTAATTTGGGCTGGTGTGCGCCATCGTCCTGCGGGTAAATGCTCCAAACCCAAGGTTTACCGGCCCACAGGGCGCGCAGTACCGAATCTTCGCCGCGCACGACATTCAAGTCGCAACGCCAGAGCAGTTGGTCAAACTCGGCCTGGCTCAGCCATGGCAGCCAAGTGATGTGGAGCAGTGTTGGCTTGGCTCTTTCTGGGTCGGCTGTCCACTGGCTGAGCACCGCCTTGACCGCCTGCGCGCTGCGACCCGCTGTCACCAGCAGTTCGACCGGCTGTCCTGCCAAGCCACGACACGACCATTTGGCCAGCAAAGCGGCGAGGGCCGGCGGTTCGTAACAAAACAGCGAGACACGCAGCCGAGAGGGGTCACGGAGTTGCGCGTTTTCCAATTCAACAAAAGTCATGCGTTGGAGCAGCCCAGGTTCGCGCAGCAAGCCGCCTGTTTGCGGCGTGAAACCGGGGTAAAAAAACCATTTGGTCCAGCCCGCCGCTGGCCCGTGGCTGACCAGCGACGGCAGGGCGTGGCAGCGTTCGACATAGCTTTCCGCCGACAGGTATTCAAGATTCAACCAGCAGCGCGGGGGCTGACTGGGTGCCGCTTGCGCCACCCAGAGCGCCAGAAATTCAGGTGGAATATCGCAGCCAAAAGCTTCGATCAACACGTCGCCGGGCTGCTTGACGAGGAGGGCGCTCACCGCCGTGGACTTCACCGACTGCGCCCACGGCAGCACCTCGACACCCGTCGCACCCAACGGTGCCATCCAGCTCAGCGCCGAGGCGTCATCAACCCACAAGCGCACCTGTTCACCGCGCGCGGCCAAATCGGCGCTGAGCCGCCAGCAGACGCCAATGTCCCCAAAGTTGTCGATGACTTTGCAAAAAATGTCCCATTGGCGGTGGCGATTCATGCAAGGATTGTCCACAATACAGCAGCGCTGCCGCTAACTGACTGCTCTTTCTCACACCATGACCCAGCCTCACGAATTTGACCCTCAACTGCTCAGCGAAGTGGCGGCACTGCCTGCCATGCCAGGCGTGTACCGTTACTTTGACGCGGAAGGTGGCGTGCTCTACGTGGGCAAGGCGCGCAACTTGAAAAAACGCGTCACCAGTTATTTTCAAAAAAACCACGGTGGCACGCGGATTGGCCTGATGGTCACGCGCATCGTCCGCATGGAAACCACGGTGGTGCGCTCTGAGGCCGAAGCGCTGCTGCTTGAAAACAACCTGATCAAGACGCTGAATCCGCGCTTCAACATCCTGTTCAGGGACGATAAAAGCTACCCGTATCTGAAGCTGACGGCGGCACACATTCCGGTGCGCAGTGCTGACAAGAGTTCAACACAACTCCCCGCGGTGGCTTTCCCGCGCATGGCTTACTACCGCGGTGCGATTGAAAAAAAACACCACTACTTTGGCCCGTACCCGAGCGCCTGGGCGGTGAAAGAAAGCATCTTGTTGCTGCAAAAAGTGTTCCGTTTGCGTACCTGTGAAGACACGGTTTTCAACAACCGCACCCGGCCTTGTTTGCTGTACCAGATCAAACGCTGCACCGCCCCTTGCGTAGGCCACATCAGCGCCGAACAATATGCCTTGGACAGTGCCAATGCGGCGCGGTTTTTGCGCGGTCAGACGCAGGACATCGTGACTGATCTAGAGCGAAAAATGCAACACCACGCTGAGCTGCTGGAATTTGAGCAGGCCGCCGAGTTGCGCAACCAGATTGCGGCGCTGTCGAATATCCTGCACCAGCAGGCAATGGAAACCGGTGGCGACAAAGACGTGGATATCTTGGCCGTCAAGGTGCAAGGCGGCAAAGCCTGCGTCAACTTGGCGATGGTGCGCGGTGGTCGTCACTTGGGTGACCGACCGTACTTCCCCAGCCATGTGCAAGACGCCACCGACATGGCAGCGCTAGATGTCGAATTGCCGGAAGCTATGACGGCGGAGCTAAAGCTCAAAGCGCCGAAGTCGGTCGAGTCCCTGATCCTCGAAGCCTTCATCGCCCAGCACTACATTGAGGTGCTGGTGCCGCCGACGCTTGTCTGCTGCGCACCGGTCGACAAAGACCTGATCCGGGCACTTTCGGCGCAGACGGGGGTGCGCATCAGTGCCGTTCATCAGCCGCGTGAGCAGCGCCGCATTTGGCTTGAGATGGCGCAGAAAAATGCCGACTTGCAGCTGGCCCGTTTGTTGGCCGAGCAGGGTTCGCAGCAGGCGCGCACGCGGGCGCTGGCCGAAGCGCTTGAACTGCCGACGGACAAACTTGATGTGCTGCGCATTGAGTGCTTTGATGTGTCGCACACGGCGGGCGAGGCGACGCAAGCGTCGTGCGTGGTGTTCCATGATCACAAGATGCAAAGTGCCGAATACCGGCGTTACAACATTGATGGCATCACGCCGGGCGACGACTACGCCGCCATGCGCCAAGTGCTGCTGCGCCGCTACACCAAGTTGGCCGAGGCCGCGCGCAACAACGACGCCAAACTGCCTGACTTGGTGCTGATCGACGGCGGCAAAGGCCAGGTCTCGATGGCGCGTGAGGTGTTTGAAGAATTGGGTCTCGACTTGGGTCTGATCGCCGGCGTGGAAAAAGGCGAAGGCCGCAAAGTCGGTTTGGAAGAACTGGTCTTTGCCGATGGCCGCGAGAAGGTTTACCTCGGCAAAGATTCAGCCGCCTTGATGCTGATTGCGCAGATTCGCGACGAGGCGCACCGCTTTGCCATCACCGGCATGCGGGCACGGCGGGCCAAGGTGCGGGTCGGTGGCAGCAAGCTGGAAGACATCGCTGGCATCGGCCCTAAAAAACGCGCGAGTTTGTTGCAGCGCTTCGGCGGGATTCGCGGTGTGACCTCAGCCAGCGCGGAAGATATTGCGACGGTGGAGGGCATTTCGAAGGAGTTGTCCGAGGAAATTTATCGGGCCTTGCATTGATCCGCTCAAATTTCAGCGCCGCTCGTGCCAAAATCCGCTCATGTTTTTAACCATCCCCACGCTTTTGACCTGGACTCGCATCGTGGCGATTCCGTTGATTGTGGGTATTTTTTACCTTGATATTTCGCCGGCCAATCAGAACCTGATCGCCACCGTGATGTTTGTCGTTTTCGCCGCGACCGACTGGCTGGATGGCTTTTTGGCGCGTAAGCTGAACCAGATGTCTTCGTTCGGCGCGTTTCTCGACCCGGTGGCCGACAAATTTTTGGTCTGCGCCTCTTTGCTGGTGCTGGTGCATTTGCAGCGCGCGGATGTGTTCGTCGCGCTGATCATCATCGGTCGCGAAATTGCGATTTCGGCCTTGCGTGAATGGATGGCCACGATCGGCGCGACCAAAAGCGTGGCCGTGCACATGATTGGCAAGCTCAAAACCGTGGTCCAGATGACGGCCATCCCGTTCTTGCTCTACCACGGCACCTTGTTCGGCACCGTCGACACGCATCTGTGGGGCACGTGGCTGATTTGGCTGTCGGCCGTGCTGACAGTCTGGTCGATGGTCTATTACCTGAAAAAAGCCATTCCGGAAATTCGCGCTCGCGCTAAATGAGCGGCGTCAACTCGACCAACAGCGTTTGGCTGCGCGCCATGCCGGTGGTTTTTGTGTTGATTTGGAGCACCGGCTTCATCGTCGCCAAGTTCGGGCTGCCTTATGCCCCGCCATTGACCTTTTTGGTCATGCGGTATGTTCTTTCCATTCTTTGTTTTTTGCTCTGGATTCAGCTGTCGCGTGCCGCTTGGCCGACCTGCCGCCGCCAGTGGGGTCACCTCGCAGTCACCGGTTTGTTCATGCACGCCGGTTACTTGGGCGGTGTCTGGGTCGCCGTGAAAGCGGGCATGGGTTCTGGCTTGGTGGCCTTGATCGTTGGGCTGCAACCGGTGATCACCGCGGTGTGGATTTCACAGTGGGCGGGCCTGCAGATCAGTCGCCGGCAATGGCTGGGCCTGACGCTCGGCTTGGCCGGCTTGCTGTTGGTGGTTTGGCGCAAGCTGGGGGTTGGCGCGGAAGTGAGTGGCTTCACGATGGCCGCAGCCGTGTTTGCTTTGCTGAGCATCACGGCCGGTACTTTGTACCAAAAGCAGTTTGTGAAAGCCAACGATGTGCGCACCGCCAGTGTGATTCAGCTGCTGGCTGCGCTGCTGGTCACGCTGCCGCTGATGTTGTTTGAAACCGAAGCCATCAACTGGAATGCGTCGTTCGTCGGGGCAATGGCTTGGTCGGTGCTGGTGCTGACCTTGGGCGGTAGCTCTTTGTTGTATTTACTGCTGCAGCGCGGTGCCGCTATGAAGGTGACCAGCTTGTTTTACCTGGTGCCGCCGACCACGGCCTTGATGGCTTGGGCCTTGTTTGGCGAGCACATCACCGCCGCCACCATCATCGGCACCGCGCTGACGGCGCTGGGCGTCAGCTTGGTGGTGCGCTCGTCGCCACTACCGAAGGGGACAGCTTAGTCTCCCAAGGGGCGGCCGCAAACTGCGTCACCAAGAAATCAATCAGCAGTCGCATCCGCTGTGGCGCATTCGCTCGGTAAGGTGCCAGCCAGTGAATGTCGGCGTCCGGCATGGCGTAGGCGGGCAGCACGCGGACCAACTCACCGGTGGCCAATTGCGGCGCTATGTCCCACAGGCTGCGCAGCATGATGCCGTGTCCGGCCGTGCACCAATCGCGGACCAATTCGCCGGAGTTGCTGGAGAGCGGGCCGTTGACGCGAACCCGAATCGGCAGCTTGGCGCGTTCCTTTAGCAAAGTCCAGACATCAAAGCGTTGACCGGCTGCGTTGCCGTTTTCGCGGACGATCAAGCAGGCGTGGTCTGTCAGTGCTTCCGGGTTGGCGGGCAGCCCGTGTTGCTTCAGATAAGCCGGCGCGGCGACCAGCACGCGCTGGTTGCGCGCTAGCCGCCGCGAAACCCATTGCGCGGCTTGCCGGCTGTCAACCGACCAGAGCCAGATAGCACCGTCATAACCGTCGGCGGCCAAGTCGGGCAATTGCTCGGTCAGCTGCAATTGAATCTCGATGCGCGGGTACTGCGCCTGAAAACTGGCCAGCGCTGGCCCCAGCCACAAGCGGCCAAAGCCAAAGGTCGCGGCCAGACGGATCAAACCGGTCGGTTCGGCCTTGCGTTCTTGCAGCTCGGCCTCCAGGGCTTCAAAGCCATGCAGCAGCACGATGGCGCGCTCGCACAGGGTTTCGCCTTCAGCGGTCGCACTCACGCGTCGCGTGGTGCGCTGAAACAGCTTTTGGCCGAGGCTGGCTTCAAGCGCGGCCAAGCGCTTGGTGACGACGGGCGGCGTCACGTCCAGACTCAGCGCGGCGCCGGCCAAGCTGCCCTGCTCGCGCACGGCGAGGACTAATTTCAGATCACTGCGGTCCATTTACTGTCTGCCAAGGTCGTTGATTGATGCTTTAAAAGAAATAATCGATTGCTGGATTATTGCTTGAATAGGCCTCGATACTGCTTCAAAATACAGCTTGCCGAGTTTCATGTGAGGTCGGCAGAGAATTCCAAAAAACAAGGACACTCCTGTGCTATTCAACGGTTTTAAAACGATCGATGTGATCGGCCCGGCGGGCAGCTTGCGCACCAGCATGGGCGGCCGTGGCGCGCCTTTGCTGTTGTTGCACGGCCATCCTCAAACGCAAGCCATGTGGCACCGCGTGGCGGGCGCGTTGAGCCAGTCGTTCACGGTGGTCATGATGGACTTGCGCGGTTACGGCGACTCTGCCCGCGTGGCCAGCGACGCCGAGCACACGCCTTATGCCAAGCGCGCCATGGCGCAAGACGCCGTGGCCGTGATGCGTCACTATGGCTTTGATCGCTTTCAGGTCTTGGCCCACGACCGCGGCGCGCGCGTGGCACACCGTCTGGCGCAAGACCATACCGACAAAGTAGAGCGCCTGATGCTGCTCGACATCGCGCCCACGCTGGGCATGTACGACAACACGTCGGACGCTTTTGCGCGGGCTTATTGGCACTGGTTTTTTCTGATCCAGCCACCGCCGCTGCCAGAAGTCTTGATCGAGTCCGATCCGGTGCGCTATTTGCGCCACTTGATGGGTCATCGGCATGCCGGACTGGCTGCATTTTCACCTGAGGCGATGGCCGAATACGAGCGTTGTGCACAGATTCCTGGTACCGCCACCAGCCTTTGCGAAGACTACCGTGCCTCGGCCACCATTGACCTGGTGCATGACCGGGCTGATGTGGCTGCCGGTCGCAAACTCACGCAACCCCTGCGCGTCTTGTGGGGTGAGCAGGGTGTTGTCGGCAAGTGCTTTGACATCCTGGGTCTTTGGTCGGAACGCGCTCAAGACGTGTCGGGTCGGGGTTTGTCCTGTGGCCATTACATCGCTGAAGAAGCGCCCGAGCAGCTGCTCGAAGAGGCTTTTCTGTTTTTCAAACCCTGAACAAATTTCGAATCAAGGACACACATGGCCACGAATATCGGTAAAAAAAGAATCGCTGTGATCGCCGGCGACGGCATCGGCAAGGAAACCATCCCTGAAGGCGTGCGCGTGCTGGAAGCCGCCGCGACCAAGTTCGGCATTGACTTGCAGTTTGACCACTTTGACTTCGCCAGCTGGGACTACTACGAGAAGCACGGCCAGATGATGCCGGACAACTGGAAAGACTTGGTCGGCGGCCATGATGCGATTTATTTCGGCGCGGTTGGCTGGCCTGAAAAAATTGCCGATCACGTGTCTTTGTGGGGCTCCTTGCTGCTCTTCAGGCGCGAGTTTGACCAGTACATCAACTTGCGCCCAGCCCGCCTGATGCCCGGCATCATCGCGCCGGTGGTGCGGCGTGATGGCAGCGCCCGCGCGCCTGGCGAAATTGACTTTTACATCGTCCGCGAAAACACCGAAGGCGAGTACTCCAGCATCGGTGGCCGAGCCTTTCCGGGCACCGAGCGCGAGTTTGTATTGCAAGAGTCTGTGTTCACGCGCATTGGGGTGGACCGCGTGCTCAAGTTCGCCTTTGAACTGGCCCAGTCGCGCCCTAAAAAGCACCTGACCAGCGCGACCAAGTCGAACGGCATTTCAATCTCCATGCCTTACTGGGATGAGCGCGTTGAAGCCATGGCCAAAGGCTACCCTGACCTGCGTTTGGACAAGTTTCACATCGACATCTTGACCGCGCACTTTGTGCAGCGGCCGGACTTTTTTGACGTGGTCGTTGCCAGCAACTTGTTCGGTGATATTTTGAGTGACTTGGGCCCTGCTTGCACAGGCACCATTGCCATTGCGCCCAGTGCCAACCTCAACCCGGAGCGCAAGTTCCCGTCCTTGTTTGAGCCGGTGCACGGATCGGCTCCCGACATCGCCGGCCGCAACTTGGCCAACCCGATTGGTCAGATCTGGTGCGGCGCCATGATGCTGGAGTTTCTCGGTCACAAAGAAGCGCACGACGCGATTCTCAGCGCCATTGAAAAGACGCTGGCACCCGGCAGCGGCGCACCACGCACACCCGACCTCGGCGGCACGGCTGGTACAGCCGATGTTGGCAAGGCGATTGCAGCCGCCGTCTGAGGCGAGCGTTAACGTTGGTGTGAAGCACTTGTAAAACAGTCTAGAATCCGCCCCTCACCTGCGAAATAAAGCAAGTGAGGCGTTGCGACTATTATTGTGATGGTGCTGGCGTCTTTGACGGGCGCCTTATCATTTTCGCTCCAAGCAGCTTTTGACACTTGTTGCACCCAACCCGTTCCCGTTTATTCTGCTGTTGGCGCTTAAGCGGGTATTTGGCTGAAGCCGTTACAGCTTCAAGCCAAATTATTTTTTGACATCACCGAGGACAACCCGTGAACAAAACTGAATTGATCGAACACATCGCCGAGCAAGCTGATATTTCCAAAGCATCTGCTGCGCGCGCGCTGGAAGCCACCATCGGCGCGATCACCGAGACTTTGAAAGCCGGCGATGCCGTGGCATTGGTTGGTTTTGGTACTTTCGCTGTTGGCGTTCGCGCTGCTCGCACCGGTCGCAATCCACGCACTGGCGATGAGATTAAAATCAAAGAAGCCAAAGTTCCAAAGTTCCGTCCAGGCAAAGCCCTCAAAGACGCACTGAACTGAAACAGACGAATTAAGAAGTTGGGTGCTTAGCTCAGTTGGTAGAGCAGCGCCCTTACACGGCGTAGGTCGGCGGTTCGAGCCCGTCAGCACCCACCACCAACTTCACCAATAAAAAAGGGACTTACAGCGATGTAAGCCCCTTTTTTTTGTGCTGGTTATAGGCACTGCTGGTCAGCATCAGCCCACGCGTGCAGGACTCTAAAAAGACCAACAGCTATTTGTTAGGACGTCCATGAAGAATGTCATCTTTGCTTGCCTGTTGGCTGCCAGCGCTGCACCTGCTGCGGCTGAGTGGACGCGTGTCGGCGAATCAAACGAAATCACCTTTTATATAGACTTTCAGACCATCAGCACGAATGGGAACCTGCGTCAAATTTCGCAGATTCTGGACTTGAAACGGCGCGAGGAATACGACGTGATGTCCAGCCTTGTTAGATTGGAATTCGATTGCAAAGCAAAGCGCCAGAGGATTCTGGCCGTGACCCTGCATGCCGGGGCCATGATTGGTGGTCAAGTCATCCGCAGACTCGGTGAAGATCCCGCCGGTTGGACCGCAATTCCGCCGAGTACGGCTGGTGCAACTGCCCTTAAAACAGTCTGCGCTTATGGGCGATAACCACCAAGTTATCGGCGCAAACCAAGGAAAATGCTTGCTTACGCGCCGGGTTTGATCTCGGCTTCATGAATAACATGCACCTCGCGTTGTGGAAACGGAATTGTGCAGCCGCCTTGTTCTAAGCCTTCTTTGCAGCGTTGAACCAAGTCCAGCTTGGTGTTCCACCAGTCTTCGCGGGCTGTCCAGACGCGAAACAAGATGTTGACCGCGTTGTCGCCCAGACTCGTCACCTTGATCAGTGGCGCCGGGTCGGTCAGGACGCGTGGCTCGTTGGCCGCAATCTGGCCCAAAATAGCCAGCGCGTTGTTGATGTTGTCTCCATAAGATATGCCATAGGACTCGTCAATGCGGCGAATGTCGTTGTCTGTCACAGACAAATTGACGATGGTTTGCCCCCATATTTTTGAGTTTGGCATGAAGACGACCGGGCCATCTGGCAAATGTCCCTTGCAGATGAAGAAACCAAGAGCGTCAATGATGTAGACCTGACCCTCAAGTTGCACGGCATCGCCAATCTTGAACGGCCGAAAAACCAAAATCATCACCCCAGCGGCTACGTTGCTCAACGTGCCCTGCAAGGCCAAGCCGATGGCCAGACCAGCAGCGCCAAGCAGCGCAATCAGGCTGGTGGTCTGAACGCCGAACCGGTTCAACACGGCAATCAGCGTGAAAATCAAGACCATGACGCGGACTATTTTTCCCGGCAAATAGTGAAATACCGGGTCAATTCGGCTCGCCTTGCGCATGGCGCCATCGACCAAACGGCAGAGCCAGCCAGCGATCAGGTAACCCGCAATCAGCGTGGCGATCGCCCCCGCCACACTGATACCGTATTGCACGAGGTAGTCGGTCATGAGTTCAAGTTTGGCAGTGATAGGGGACGCTCATTTCTATTGGGTTATGGGCTGGTTTTGGATGAGAGGGGAAATAGTCTAGTTTGTCAGCGTAACAAATGCGGCAATAACCACACAGTCTGTCGATGAGGCACTGCGCTGGCCCCCATCCGCGCCCTGGCGGCAGAGGCATAATTGCAGCTTGGCTTCTAGGCTCATCGCGGTACTTTGATTGCGCACAATCCTTGGGCTGTCACACAGGAATTTTCAGATGTTTGATTTCATTCGCAAGCACACCAAAGTCACTATGGGGTTGCTGTTTTTACTGATCGTGCCGTCCTTTGTTTTGCTCGGCATGAACGACCACAGCCGGACATCTGACAGCAGTGGGTCGGTGGCCCGCGTCGATGGTCAAAATATCACGCAGGCCGACTGGGACGCGGCTCACCGTGCTGAGGTGGACAAAATTCGTGTGGCCATGCCCACCATCGACGTCAAACTGCTGGACTCGCCAGAGGCCCGTTACGCCACGCTGGAGCGCATGGTGCGCGACCGCGTGCTGGCGGCAGCAGCGGCCAAGTCTTTGTTGACCACCAGCGACCAACGGCTGGCGCGTGAACTGCAGGGCAACCCGCAAATTGCCGCGTTGCGTAAGCCGGACGGCTCGCTCGACATGGATCGCTACCGTCAGCTGCTCAGCGCACAGGGCATGACGCCCGACATGTTTGAAGCCAGCGTGCGTGCCGACCTGTCGACCCGGCAAGTCATGACGGGTGTGACCGCCACCGGTTTTTCGTCAGCTGGCGTGGCCGACTCAGCGCTGAACGCTTACTTCGAAAAGCGCGAATTGCAACTGGCCCGTTTCAGCCCGGCCAGCTATGCCGCCAAACTCAAACCGACCGATGCCGATTTAGAGCAGTACTACCAAGCCAACCAGCCGCTTTTTCGGGCGGCCGAGCAAGCCAGCATCGAGTACGTGTTGCTGGACGCTGAGGCTGTCAGCAAGACCATCGCCGTCAACCCGCAAGATTTGAAGACTTATTACGATCAAAACATCGAGCGACTGAGCGGGGCCGAAGAGCGCCGTGCCAGCCATATCTTGATCAATGCGGCTAAAACTGCACCCGCTGTAGATCGTGAGGTGGCCAAGGCCAAAGCCACCGAGCTGTTGGCGCAGGTGCGCAAAGCGCCAGCGACTTTTGCCGAAATCGCCCGCAAGAATTCACAAGACACCGGTTCTGCAGCGCAAGGCGGCGACCTCGATTTTTTCTCGCGCGGCGCCATGGTCAAGCCGTTTGAAGATGCAGCCTTCAGCCTGAAAAAAGACGAGATCAGCGACTTGGTCGAGTCTGACTTCGGCTACCACATCATTCGCTTGACCGACATCAAGTCGCCCGAGCAACGCAGCTTTGAAGAGATGCGGCCGTCGCTCGAAGTCGAGTTGAAAAAACAGCAGGTTCAGCAGAAGTTTGCCGAGTCCGCAGAGGTCTTTACCAACGCGGTGTACGAGCAGCCTGACAACCTGAAATCAGTGGCCGAACGCTTGAAGCTCGACATCCGCAGCGCCAGCAATCTCGGTCGCGAGCCGGTGCCCAATGCGACCGGGCCGTTGGCCAATCCGAAATTTCTCACGGCACTTTTTTCAGCCGACGCTCTTGAGAACAAACGCAACACAGAAGCCATTGAAGTCGGCCCGAACCAGTTGGCCGCTGGCCGCGTGGTGCAATACACGCCGGCCCGGACGCGGCCTTTGGCTGACGTCAAAGAAAACGTTCGCGTGCGCTGGCTCGCTGCCCGCAGCGCAGAAGAAGCCCGTAAAGAAGGCAGTGCCAAGCTGGCCGACTGGAAAGCCAACGCCGCAGCCGCCACACTGCCTGAATCATTCGTGATCTCACGGGCTGACGCTAAAAACCTGCCCGGCTCGGTGCTGGAGGCAGCCTTGCGCGCCGACCCTGCCGCCTTGCCGGCCTTCATCGGCGTTGACCTGGGCAGGCAAGGCTACGTCGTGCTCAAGGTCACCGGCGTGTTGCCACGTGACCCACGTGACGCCACCGTGACCCAGCAAGAGCGCGCCCAGTACGCGCAGTGGTGGACAGCCGCCGAAAGCTTGGCTTATTACAAGCTCATGCAAGAGCGCTACAAGGTCGAGATTCGCGCGCCAAAACCAGCCTCCAGCCAAGGCATGACACAAGCAAATGCAACTCAAGCAGCAACAATGTAATTTGGGGCCCAACTTACCGTTATAATTTTGTGCTTCGGTGGCTGTAGCTCAGTTGGTAGAGTCCAGGATTGTGATTCCTGTTGTCGTGGGTTCGAGCCCCATCAGCCACCCCAGT
>JASDRC010000038.1:0-24403 GCA_041442125.1 Polaromonas sp.
ATGTGCTCGAGATAGTCGGGAACAGAGCCGTAACGATTGCTGCGCTGCGACACAGCCACGCCGCGAATACCTTGCGGCGGGTAGCGTGTGGCAGACACCGCACGGCGCGCCTCTTCAGCACTTTCAACAAAGGGCACCAAGAAGTTGTAAAAACCCGCGTCCAGCAGTCGTTTGATTTCAACCGCGCTATTGCACGACGGCCGCACGATCGGCGCGGTTGGGCTGTCTTTCAGCGCCATGAGCTGCGGAATAAAGGTGTTGACGTCGTTGGGTGAGTGTTCACCGTCCAGCAAAATCCAATCAAAACCGGCCAAACCCAGCACTTCGGCCGTGATCGGGCTGGCCAACGACGACCAGCAACCGATGAGTTTTTTGCCGGCCAGCAAATCGCGTTTGAAGCTGTTGGGGAATGATTGATAAGGCACAGCTTGTGTCATGGGCAGGCTTGATCGCTTGAGGTTGAAAAAAAGAGTGACCCGGGGCGGGTAAAGTCGTCTCGAGCCAATACATTGGTCATGTGTTGTTTGGCTTAAAGTGTCAATTTTCAAACTTTAATATCAATTCTTCATTGATGATCCCCCTACAAACCCTTGCAAGCACCAACAGCAGCTTGGCACCCAACTGACCTCTGAAACTGAAACCATGAGCCACTTCGCCGACCTGATGGCCTACTCGAACAGCCGCGAGCGCCTGCAAAAAGGCCACAAGCTGCACACGATGCAGCCCTGACACCTTGTCAAGCGAGAATTCACTGAAGAGAGCCCGGTCATTCAGCTGTAAGCTACGAAAAAAGGAGCGCGCATTGTGCCAATCCGGCAAACTGCGTTATATTTATGTGGGTAACGCAAGCTCTTGATCGCTTGGGTAGAGATTCAAAAATAAGACGGTTAGAGGACGAGCTCAATGAGTGCGAAGGAAAACGCGGCGGTCGGCCAACTGCTGGAGCTGCTGGAATCACGTTATGCACTGCGTGTTTTGTGGGCTCTGAAGAACGGTCATCCGCAGACTTTTCGCTTGCTTCAAGACAGCGTTGGCCAGATCACCCCCAACACCTTGAACACTCGCATCAAAGAGCTGCGTGCGGCCGGTCTTCTGCACCACGACGGCGACGGCTATGTCGTGACCACCTTGGGCGCTGATCTGCTGAAACGCCTGAACGAATTGCCGGCCTTTGCCAACAAGTGGTCGGCCAACCAGGCCAAAGCCGCCATCCTCGTCAAACCAGCCAAGTGAGCCTGCACCCAGCGAATGGCTTTTATCAATCCCTTGTCTTGAAAAAGGTCTTGGCAGCCCCAAATGTCATCCTTGATCGCATTCTCTGATCGCATTTCTCCTCAAGTTCCAATGCAACAAAAAAACTCACCCGACCAAAATCAAAACCTGACCGGCGCCCCCAGCCCGGAAGAACTCGAAGCGGCGCAAGCGGCCAATGAAGTCGATGCCATTGAGGCACTGCCAGGCCTGCAGGCCGAAATTCTGGCTTTGCAAGCTAAAAATACCGAACTGGCCGACAGTTATTTGCGCGCCAAAGCTGAAGCGGAAAACGCCAGGCGCCGGGCTGACGAAGAAATCTCGAAGGCGCGCAAGTTTGCCCTTGAGAGCTTTGCAGAGAGTCTGCTGCCGGTCACCGACAGCCTAGAAGCCGGTCTGCAGCTCAAAGAAGCCAATGCCGAGCAAATTCGCGAAGGCACAGAAGCTACTCTGAAGCAGCTCAAGAGCGCACTGGAGCGCAACCGCGTGATGGCCATCGACCCTGCTGCTGGCACCAAGTTCGATCCGCACCAGCACCAAGCCATCAGCATGGTGCCGTTGCCCGCTGAGTCTACGCAAGAGGCCAACACCGTGGTCATGGTCTTGCAAAAGGGCTATCTCATCGCTGACCGTGTGCTGCGCCCGGCGCTGGTCACCGTCGCCGCGCCCAAATAAGCAATTCACTAGGTCTTGAAGTTTCAGCACTTAACCTTAAGTCAGCTTCGTAACATCAAACAAGCAGTTAATTCGCCAGAAGAGCAGACTCCAACATCAGGGTCTTCTTTCGGCAGCATTCATTAAAAAAACAGGAGTTGAGCATCATGGGAAGAATCATCGGCATTGACCTCGGAACCACCAACAGCTGCGTTTCCGTCATGGAGGGCAACACGCCCCGCGTCATTGAAAACTCTGAAGGCGCACGCACAACGCCGTCCATCGTCGCCTACCAAGAGGGCGGCGACGTGCTGGTGGGCGCTTCAGCCAAACGCCAAGCGGTCACCAACCCGCGCAACACTTTGTACGCGGTGAAGCGTCTGATCGGTCGCAAATTTGCCGAAAAAGAAGTGCAAAAAGACATCGACTTGATGCCTTACAAAATTGTCGCCGCCGACAACGGTGACGCTTGGGTACAAGTGCACGACAAGCAACTCTCGGCTCAACAGGTCAGCGCCGACATCTTGCGCAAAATGAAGAAAACCGCCGAAGACTATCTGGGTGAAGCCGTCACAGAAGCCGTCATCACCGTGCCGGCTTACTTCAATGACGCCCAGCGACAAGCCACCAAAGACGCGGGCCGCATTGCCGGTTTAGATGTCAAACGCATCATCAACGAGCCAACCGCAGCCGCCTTGGCCTTTGGTCTGGACAAGCAAGAAAAAGGCGATCGCAAGATCGCTGTGTATGACTTGGGCGGCGGGACCTTCGACATTTCCATCATCGAAATTGCCGACGTCGACGGTGAAAAACAATTTGAAGTGCTGTCGACCAACGGCGACACATTCTTGGGCGGCGAAGACTTCGACCAACGCATCATCGACTTCATCATCGATGAGTTTAAGAAAGAATCTGGCGTCAACCTGAAGAGCGACGTACTGGCTCTGCAGCGCCTGAAAGAAGCCGCTGAAAAAGCCAAGATCGAACTGTCGAGCAGCGCCCAAACCGACATCAACCTGCCTTACATCACAGCTGACGCATCGGGCCCTAAACACCTGAACATCAAAATGACCCGCGCCAAGCTGGAAAGCCTGGTCGACGAGTTGATTGAGCGCACGATCGCCCCTTGCCGCATGGCCGTCAAAGACGCCGGCATTGATGTCAGCGCTATTCACGACGTGATTCTGGTTGGCGGCATGACTCGGATGCCCAAGGTCCAAGAGAAGGTCAAAGAATTCTTCGGCCGTGAGCCACGCAAAGACGTCAACCCCGACGAGGCCGTCGCCGTTGGCGCTGCCATTCAGGGCCAAGTGCTGTCAGGTGATCGCACCGACGTCTTGCTGTTGGACGTGACACCGTTGTCCTTGGGTATCGAAACCATGGGTGGCGTCATGACCAAGATGATCAAGAAGAACACGACCATCCCAACCAAGTTTGCGCAGACCTTCTCGACCGCTGAAGACAACCAGCCGGCCGTGACGATCAAGGTGTTTCAGGGTGAGCGCGAGATCGCTTCCGGCAACAAAGGCCTTGGCGAATTCAACCTCGAAGGCATCCCACCAGCATCGCGTGGCACGCCACAGATTGAAGTGTCGTTTGACATCGACGCCAACGGCATCTTGCACGTCGGCGCCAAAGACAAAGGCACGGGCAAAGAAAACAAGATCACCATCAAGGCCAACTCAGGTTTGACCGAAGCTGAGATCCAGCAGATGGTGAAAGACGCTGAGCTCAATGCCGCGTCCGACAAAGAAAAAGTCGAGTTCGTTCAAGCCAAGAACAACGCAGAGGCGATGGTGCACAGCGTGCGCAAGTCCCTCGGCGAGTACGGCGACAAGCTGGATGCGGGCGAGAAAGAGAAAATCGAAACCGCCATCAGCGAGATGGAAGAGGCACTCAAAGGCGAAGACAAAGTCGCCATTGAAAGTAAAAACACCGCGCTGATGGAAGCCAGCCAGAAGCTGGGCGAGAAAATGTACGCCGACATGCAAGCCAGCCAAGCGGAGCAAACCGCAGCGGCCGGCCCGAGTGGCACGGCTGGCAACGATGCCAAGGCAGCCGACGATAATGTCGTTGATGCTGAGGTCAAAGAAGTCAAAAAGGGTTAAGCCTTTCTTCGGGCCTCGGCCCGTTGCCTCAAAGCGGAATCCGGGCGCAGCCCTTGATTCCGCTTTCCTGCTTCCGGATACCCCGAATTATTTTCACTGAAGACGCAGTTTCATGGCCAAAAAAGATTATTACGACACACTGGGCGTACCCAAAAACGCCAGCGAAGAAGACATCAAAAAAGCCTATCGCAAGCTGGCGATGAAGCATCACCCGGACCGCAATCAGGGTGATGGGTCTAAGGCAGCTGAAGAAAAATTCAAAGAAGGCAAAGAAGCCTACGAGATGCTGTCGGACGCCAATAAACGTGGGGCCTACGACCAGTATGGCCATGCCGGCGTCGACCCTAACCGGGGCGGTGGCGGCGCAGGCGGTGGACCGGAAGGTTTTGGCGGTTTTGCCGAGGCCTTTGGCGATATCTTTGGCGATGTGATGGGTGGCCGCAACCAGCAGCGCGGTGGTCGTCAGGCTTTTCGCGGCGGCGATCTCAGCTACGCGATGGAAGTCACCCTCGAAGAAGCTTCCAACGGTAAAGATGCGCAAATTCGCATTCCCAGCTGGGACGACTGCCGCACCTGCCAAGGCAGCGGCGCCAAACCCGGCACCAAAGTCGCCACTTGCACCACCTGCCACGGCCACGGCGTGGTGCAAATGCGCCAAGGTTTTTTCAGCGTCCAGCAAAACTGCCCCCAGTGCAAAGGCAGCGGCAAACTCATTCCAGAACCGTGCGTGGCTTGCCACGGCGTTGGCAAGACCAAAACCAACAAGACCCTCGAAGTCAAAATTCCAGGCGGCATTGACGACGGCATGCGTATTCGCTCCACCGGCAACGGCGAGCCTGGCACCAATGGCGGACCACCCGGCGACCTGTACATTGAAATTCGAATCAAAAAGCACGACATTTTTGAACGCGAAGGCGACGACTTGCATTGCGTGGTCCCCATCAGCTTTCCGCGCGCCTCGCTCGGCGGAGAGATTGAAGTGCCAACACTCTCAGGCAAAGCCGCCATCGACATTCCTGAAGGCACGCAAGCTGGCAAGCAGTTCCGTCTGCGCGGCAAGGGCATCAAAGGCGTGCGCTCCAGCTACCCGGGTGATCTCTACTGCCACATCGCCGTCGAGACACCGGTAAAGTTGACCGAGCACCAGCGCAAGCTGCTGAAGGAGTTTGAAGAGTCGCTAAAAAAAGGCGGTGCCAAGCACTCTCCCACGGAAGAAGGCTGGACTGACAAGCTGAAGAACTTCTTCAACGCTTGATCAAACACCGATGTAGCGGCGCCAAACATCGGGCTGAGCGCTCAGCGCTGCTGAGCTGCCCTGCCAGACCACCCTGCCCCGCTCGATGATGGTGTGCTGGTCGGCCAAGCCGATCAGCTTTTGCACATACTTGTCGATGACCAGAATGCTTTGACCGGCATTCTTCAGCGTCGCCAAACAGCGCCAGATGACTTCACGCACCAGCGGCGCCAGCCCCTCGGTGGCCTCGTCCAAAATCAGCAAGTGCGGATTGGTCATCAAGGCCCGGCCAATCGCCAGCATCTGCTGCTCGCCACCGGACAGCTGGTTGCCCATGTTGCGCGCCCGCTCCTTGAGCCGGGGAAACAGATGGTAGACGCGCTCCAACGTCCAGGGCTCGGTGCTGTGGCAGCGGTTGGCGGCAAAGGCCAGCAGGTTTTCTTGGACTGACAAAGTGGCAAAAATCATGCGGCCTTCAGGCACCAGCGCCATGCCCATGCGGGCGATTTTATCCGTGCTCAGGTGCTCGATGCGTTCCCCTAAGAAACGAACAGTGCCACCGCTCGCTTGGCTCAAACCCATGATGGAGCGCACCGTCGTGGTCTTGCCCATGCCGTTGCGTCCCAGCAGCGTAGCGGCCTCACCGGCGCGCATAGACAAGCCAATGCCAAACAACACTTGGCTGCTACCGTAAGCCGTCTGCAGGTTTTCGATTTCAAGCAATTGGGTCATGTCAAGCCACGGCCTCATCGTCACCCAGGTAGGCGCGCCTGACCTCGGGATTGTCGCGTATGGCTTGGGCTGAGCCGGTGGCGATCACTTGACCGGCAACCAGAACAGAAATCGTATCAGCCAGCCGGAACACCGCGTCCATGTCGTGCTCCACCAGCAAAATCGTGACGTCACCGCGCAGGCTTTGCAGCAAAACCACCATGCTTTCAGACTCGTCAGGACCCATCCCCGCCATGGGTTCGTCGAGCAACAGCAAGTGCGGTTTGGCGGCCAGCACCAAACCGAGCTCCAACTGGCGCTGCTGGCCATGCGACAGCAGGCCTGACAGCGTGTTCAGCCATAGCCCCAGTCCGACCCGCTCGGCCACCGCAGCAGCTTCGGCATAACGCGCCGATTCACTGCGCGCAGAAGCCCAAAAGCGCATGCTGCTCCCGCTGCGGGCTTGCACCGCTAGGGCGATGTTGTCGAGCACCGAGAGCTTATTGAAAATACGGGTTATCTGGTAGGAGCGCAGCAAACCGCGCAAAGCGCGCTCATGCATGGGCATCGCCGTGATGTCTTGTCCGGCAAAGTACACGCTGCCGGCATCGGACTTGAGCGCGCCGGAAATCTGGTGAATCAAGGTGGTTTTTCCGGCGCCGTTAGGGCCGATCAAGGCGTGCAGCGCCCCCGACTTCACATACAGGCTCGCCTGGTCGGTGGCCGCAAAACCGCCGAAGCGCTTGACCAGCCGGTCAACGTGCAGCAGAGAATCAGACATCGCGTGCCTTCCGCAGCTTGAGCAGACTGGCCAGTCCATTCGGTGCGGCCAACACCACCACCAGCAGCACCACACCCAGACCGAGTTGCCAGTGGATAGTGTGGTGGCTCAACAGCTCTTCAAGCAACAAGAAAAAAACCGCCCCCAGAAAACCGCCGTAGAGGTAACCCACGCCACCCAAAATCACCATCACCATCAACATGCCAGACTGGCTCCACTGCATGATGGACGGGCTGACAAAGCCACCCAGATTGGCTAACAAGACGCCCGACAGTCCGGCCATCGCACCGGCCAGCGTGAAGGCCACCAACTTGTAACGGTAAACCGGAAAACCAATCGCCGTCATGCGGATTTCGTTTTCACGGATAGCTTGCAGCACATGACCGAAGCGGGCATTCAGCAGCCGTGCCACGGCATAGATCGACAGCACGACCAGCAACAAGGTGACGTAATAAAAGTCTCGATCACGCGTCAGATCCACTCCGCCGCCAAGTGTTGAGCGGGCCAGCATCTGCAGTCCGTCATCGCCACCGTAGGTCTTGATTGAGACCGCCAAAAAATACAGCATCTGGGCAAACGCCAGCGTGATCATGATGAAATAAACACCTTGCGTGCGCAGGCTGATGGCACCTATGACGAGCGCAAACAGCGCACTCACGCCCATCGCCAGCGGCCAAACAATCCAGGCATTGCCCAGACCGTGCTGCATGGCAATGGCCACGGCATAAGCACCAACGCCGATGAAGGCCGCGTGACCAAAGCTGACCATGCCGCCAAAACCCAGAATCAAATTCAAGCTGGTCGCAGCCAGCGCAAAGATCAACATGCGGCTGGCCAGCGTGACATAAAACTCGGCGTCTGCGGCACTGGCCAACAGCGGAAAAGTCAACAACAGCAACAGCGCTGGCAAAGCCCAACGCCAATGCAGCGGATGGTCCAAAATGCTAGCGGCTTTATCCATGGGTCGGGAACAGGCCACGCGGCTTGAAGAAAAGAACCGTCGCCATCAACAGGTAAATCAGCACCGATGCAACGGCCGGCGCGGCATTGGCCGCCGCCGACGGCGACATCAGCTGGGCAAACAACATCGGCATAAAGGTGCGGCCTGCCGTGTCAATGATGCCGACAAACAACGCGCCCAAAAAAGCCCCGCGAATGGAGCCAATGCCGCCAATCACGACGACCAGAAACGCCACGATCAAGATGCTTTCGCCCATGCCCACTTGCACCGCCATCACCGGGCCCAGCATGCCGCCAGCCACGCCGCACAAAGCAGCACCCGCAGCAAACACAGCGGTAAAAAGTTTGGGAACATCCACGCCCATGGCCATCGCCATCTCGCGGTTGGCAGCCCCTGCGCGCACCTGCATACCCAGCCGTGTGCGCGTGATCACCCAGTACATCAACAGCGCCACCAGCAGGCCGACGCCGATGATGAACAAACTGAAGGAGGCGTAATAAAAACCGCTGAAGATTTCCACCGGACCCGACAGGCTGGCCGGCGTACTCAGAGCCACGGGTTGCGAGCCCCAGATCAGACGCACGCCCTCATTACAAATCAGCAAAATCGCGAAGGTGCCCAGCACCTGCGACAAATGATCGCGCTGGTAAAAGCGTCGCAGAATGGTCAGCTCCAGCAGTGCGCCAAAGGCGGCAGCGCCCATCACACCCAACAGCAAACCCCACCAATAGTTACCCGTCGCCGCCGTGATGCTGGCGATCAGATAAGCCCCCACCATGTAGAGCGAACCATGGGCCAGATTGATCATGTCCATGATGCCGAACACCAGCGTCAAACCAGCGGCCAGCAAAAAAAGCATGAGGCCGAACTGCAAGCCGTTCAAGGCTTGCTCTAGCAGCAAGATGTGGTTCAAACGCCAGCCGGCATTTTGCAGCTACCGACGTAGGCATCAGCGTGGTTTTTCAGCACGACACCCATGGTCCGGTTGGTCACGCGGCCTTTGGCGTCCTTGACGATCACGCGCAGGTAATAGTCTTGAATCGGGAACTGGTTCTTGTTGAATTTGAAGGGGCCACGCACCGACGCAAAATTAGCTGCTTGCAGCGCCTTGCGCACGGCGGCCTTGTCGCTGAGTTGGCCTTTGCTGTCGCGCACGGCCGCGTCGATCAGCAGCGCCGCGTCATAGCCCTGCGAGGCGTAAAGCGACGGCAGGCGGCCATATTCTTTTTCAAATTCGGCCACAAAGCGTTTGTTGGCAGGGTTGTTCATGTCGTGGCCCCATTGGCTGGTGTTGAACATGCCCAGCATGGACTCACCAACAGCCTTGATCACGTCCTCGTCACCTGAAAAACCAGGCGCAAACAGCGTCATGTCCTTAGACAAGCCTGCCGCCACAAACTGCTTGATGAAGTTGATGCCCATGCCGCCCGGCAGAAAGATATAGACCGCATCCGCTTTAGAGGCGCGCAGCTGTGAGATTTCGGTGCCGAAGTTCAGCTGGTTCAGTGCGGGCAAGGTCTCAGAGGCAATTTCGCCCTTGTAGTAACGCTTGAAGCCGCTGATCGCGTCTTTGCCTGCGGGATAGTTGGGGGCAATCACAGCGACGCGCTTGAAGCCTTTTTCTTGCACAACTTGGCCAACGGCTTCGTGCAAGTTGTCGTTTTGCCAAGAGGCGCTGAAAAAGTAGGGATTGCATTGCTCCCCGGCATATTGCGAGGGGCCGGCATTGGCGCTGACATAGAAGGTCTTCGACGCAAAGGTTGGCGCGCCAACAGCCAACATGACATTGGAAAACACCACACCGGTCATGAAGTCCACCTTGTCGCGCTTGATCAGGCGGTCAGCCGTCTGGCGACCCACATCTGGGCTGCCTTGGTCGTCAGCAATGATGATCTCAGCAGGCCTGCCACCCAGCTTGTTGCCCGCCAGTTTGACGGCCAACTGAAAACCGTCACGAATGTCCACGCCCAAGCCTGCGCCAGGACCCGACAGCGTGCTCAGCAGGCCAATCTTCACCGGCTCGGTGGACTGGGCCGCGGCCGCCACGGCAACAACGGCAGTCGCCGCCAGCAGCGTCATACGAAGGGTACGAAAGTCGGGTACAAACATGGAAGGTTTCCTTTGGATGATTGAACAGGGCGGCGTGCAAAGCAATAGCTCGGGCTAGGTTGGTGATCATATCCGTCACGCTGCGAAAGACCTTGGCAAGTCAGTTGCCGCGCTGAGTAGCTGCTGCGCCGGACTGAAGTCTGCCCTATAGTCTGGAACTTTCTCTCTAACGCACCCGATCCCCATGAAAACAAAAGCTGCCGTCGCCTGGAAGTCTGGCCAACCCCTGACCATTGAAACCGTGGACCTGCAAGGGCCAAAATTTGGCGAGGTGCTGATCGAGATCAAGGCCACGGGCATTTGCCATACCGACTACTACACACTCTCAGGCGCTGACCCGGAAGGCATCTTCCCCGCCATTTTGGGCCATGAAGGCGCCGGCATTGTGGTCGACGTTGGTCCTGGCGTGACGTCGCTGCAAAAAGGCGACCACGTCATTCCGCTCTACACCCCCGAGTGCCGCCAGTGCAAATACTGCCTGTCGCGCAAGACCAATTTGTGCCAGCTGATTCGCGGCACCCAGGGCAAGGGCTTGATGCCCGACGCCACCAGCCGCTTCAGCATGGACGGTCAGCCGATCTTCCATTACATGGGCACCTCGACCTTCAGCAATTACACCGTCGCGCCTGAAATCTCACTCGCCAAAATCCGCAAGGACGCGCCTTTTGACAAGGTCTGCTACATCGGCTGCGGCGTCACCACCGGCATTGGTGCCGTGCTGTTCACAGCCAAGGTCGAAGCCGGCGCCAACGTGGTGGTCTTTGGTCTGGGCGGCATTGGCCTGAACGTGATTCAGGGTGCCAAGATGGTGGGCGCCGACAAGATCATCGGCGTTGACCTGAACCCCGAGCGCGAGGCCATGGCCCGCAAATTCGGCATGACCCACTTCTTGAACCCAAAAGCCATTGAAGCGGCTGGCGGTAACTTGGTCGACGCCATCGTGCAGCTGACCGACGGCGGCGCGGACTACAGCTTCGAGTGCATCGGCAACACCAAAGTCATGCGTCAGGCGCTGGAATGCACGCACAAAGGCTGGGGCCGCAGCATCATCATCGGCGTGGCCGAAGCCGGCGCCGAGATCTCAACCCGTCCGTTCCAATTGGTGACGGGCCGCAAATGGGAAGGCTCAGCCTTTGGCGGCGCCCGCGGCCGGACTGACGTGCCGAAAATTGTCGACTGGTACATGGAAGGCAAGATCAACATCGACGATTTGATCACCCACACCATGCCGCTGGAAGACATCAACAAAGGCTTTGAGTTGATGAAAAGCGGCGAGTCGATTCGCGGCGTTGTACTGTTTTAAGGCGCGTCGATCGCCGCCAACACTTTGGGCGGCGACATCGGCAGCTCGGTCATGCGCCTGCCGACGGCAGCTGCAATTGCATTGGCAATGGCAGCCATCGCCGGCACAATGCTGACCTCGCCAGCCCCCTTCACGCCGAAGGGATGGTTGGGGTTGGGCACTTCGACGATCACGGCTTCAATCATGGGTAAGTCTGAAGCCACAGGAATGCGGTAGTCCAGGAAGCCCGCATTGGCCAGGCGCCCGTCCGAGTTGTAGATGTACTCTTCATTCAAGGCCCAGCCAATCCCCTGCACCACGCCACCATGAATTTGACCTTCGACATAGCTTCGGTGGATGGCGCGTCCCACGTCTTGCGCGGCGACAAAACGCAAGATCTTGACCGCACCGGTTTCGGGGTCGACTTCGACATCGCAAAACTGCGTTGAAAAGCCCGGTGCCTGACCAGTTGCATTGACCGCTGCTTCGGTCGCAATCGGGCCGCCGGTGAGCGCCCGCTGGGCGGCGATGGCTTTGAGCGACAACGGCTCAAAGTCGCCGACGCTGCTGTCCCGGACCTTGGCATAGCCGTCTTCCCACACCACCTTGTCAATGTCAATTTTCCACATCGCAGCAGCGCGGTGGCGCAGGTTCCCAATGATCTTGTTGCAGGCATCGACCACGGCGATACCGGTTGCAAAAGTGACGCGTGAACCACCGGTGACGTGGTTGTAACCGATCGAGGCGGTGTCGGCCACGATGGAGCGGACTTTGTCATAAGGCACGCCCAGTGTCTCGGCCGCCATCAAGGCCATCGACGCGCGCGAGCCACCGACGTCCATGCTGCCGGTGGCCAAAGAAACCGAGCCGTCTTCGTTGATGTGCACGGTGGCACTCGATTCGCCGCCACCGTTGAACCAAAAGCCGGAGGCAACGCCGCGGCCTTGGTTCTTGCCCAACGGTGCGCGGTAACCGGGATGATCGACCAAGGCCTGAATCGTCTCGGCAAAACCATCGTGCGTGTGCGGGGTGCCCTGCACTGTCGGCGAGCCGGTTTTGACCGCATTCTTGAGCCTGAGCTTCAGCGGGTCCATGCCGATCTTGGCCGCCAAGACGTCAAGAACACTTTCGACGGCAAACGCAGAGATCGGCGAGCCCGGGGCTCGGTACGCCGCGACCTTGGGTCGGTTGCTGACAACGTCAAAGCCGACCGTACGCACGTTTTGAATGACGTACGGCGCAAACGCGCACAAGGCGGCGTTCATGACGGGTGAACTGGGGAAAGCGCCTGCTTGAAACTTGAACAAGCCGTCCGCGGCCACGAGGGTGCCGTCTTTTTTGACGCCCAGCTTGACGGTCATGGACGAGCCGGAGGTTGGCCCTGTGGCCCTGAAAACGTCTTCGCGGCTCATCATGATCTTGACAGGATGACCGGTCTTGCGCGACAGCAGTGCAGCAATCGGCTCAACATAGACGACCGTTTTTCCGCCGAAACCACCACCGATTTCAGCCGGATGCACCAGCAGATCGCCGATCGCCATGCCAAGCAGTTTGGCCGTGTAAGCCCGCACAAAGAAGTGCCCTTGACTCGATGACCACAGCTCAGCCTGACCATCTGCACCAAAGCGCGCGAGGCAGGCGTGCGGCTCGATGTAGCCCTGGTGCACGGGCGCGGTTTTGAAGCTCATCTCGACAACTTCATCGGCCGAGGCAAAACCTGCATCCAGATTTCCAATCTTGAACTCGGCCCGCTTGGAAATATTAGAGGGACGGTTGGGCGCCGGTTCAACGCCGCGTGTCAGCATGTCTGAAAACAGCAAGGGAGCGTCAGGTTTCATCGCCTCATCGACGTCAATGACATGGGGCAAAACCTCGTACTCAACCTCGATCAGCCGCAAGGCCGCCTCAGCGATAGCCTGAGTCGTGGCGGCAACAGCGGCCAGTGCATGACCCTCGTACAGCACTTTTTCACGCGCCAGCACGTTGCGCGTCATGTGCCAGTAGTTGACCGCCACACGCTCCGGGCCGACGTATTCAAATTTTTGTTCAGGCAGGTCGCTGCCGATGATCACGCATTTGACGCCCGGCAGCGCACGCGCCTTGGACAAGTCGATCGAGCGGATATGGGCGTGTGCATGGGGCGACCGCAAGGTGCTGGCCCAGAGCATGCCAGGCAGTGCGTAGTCGGCGCCGTATTGGGCTGCGCCGGTGACCTTGGGCACGCCATCTGGCCGTACCGGGCTGGTGCCGATCACCTTCAGCGCGCGTTCGGTGGGTTTTGTTTTCATCAGCATGTGGTGGTGCCCCGCAGTTCGCGTGCGGCATCGAGTACCGCTTCGATGATGTTGTTGTAGCCCGTGCAGCGACACAAGTTGCCCGCCAGCCAAAAGCGAACCTCTTCTTCAGTCGGGTCCGGGTTGCGTTCGAGCAGTGCGCGGGCAGCGATCAAAAACCCGGGCGTGCAAATGCCGCATTGCAGTGCCGCGTGCTCTAAAAATTTACGTTGCAGCACATGCAGGCTTTCACCTTCGGCCATGCCCTCGATGGTTTGAATGGCCTTGCCCTGCGCTTCAACGCCGAGCACCAGACAGGCGCAGACCAAGCGTCCGTCCAGTGTCACGCTGCAGGCACCACAATCGCCGGTGCCGCAACCTTCTTTGGTGCCGGTCATGCCCAATTCGTCCCGCAGGACCGTCAGCAACGTCTGCTGGGTGTCACACAGAAACTCGCGCGCATCGCCGTTGATGGTGGTGGTTACATGGTGCTTTGGCATGTCAATGATTTCCCATCGCTCTGTCGAGCGCAATGATGGCAGCGCGCTTGGCCAGCACGCCTGAGACCTTGATGCGGAATGATTTGGTTCCGCGCTTGTCGTCAATCGGTTGAGCCGCCGCACTGGCCGCGGCGGCCAGTCGCTCCAGTGCCGCTGCGTCAACGCGTGTACCGATCAGCGCGGCGGCCGCCTCTGGCACCAACAGCGCACGCGCAGCAACAGCCCCCAGACTGACCCGAGCGTGTGTGCAAACGCCGCTCTCATCCAGCGTCAAGTTGATGCCAACGCCGACGACGGCGATGTCCATCTCCGAGCGCGGGGTGAAGCGCAAGTAGGCATCGCCAGATCGCGGTGCGCGTGGGGGCAAGAGAAACGACGTCACCATCTCGCCTATGGCCAACGATGTTTTGCCAGGCCCTGCCGCAATCTGCTCGACCGGCACGGCACGCCGACCCTCAGGCCCCAAGATATTGGCGATCGCACCTGCCGCAATCATGGCCGGCACACTGTCCGCTGCCGGCGATGCGTTGCACACATTGCCACCAATCGTTGCGCGGCCACGGACCTGAACCGAGCCAACCAAGTTGACAGCATCGATCACGCCAGGCCAAGCTTTGGCAAACGCCGCATCTTCGGTCAACCGCATACAGGGGACGGCGGCGCCAACAAGGTAGCCGCCGTTCTCAGCAGAAATCGAAGTCATCTCAGCGATATTTTTGACATCGACCAAGAGCGACGGCATGTGCTGCCGAGATCGCATTTGGATGATCAGATCAGTGCCGCCTGACAGCACTTTGGCCGGGCCTGTGGCGACTGCCAGCAATGCCACTGCCGCTTCAGCGGTCGTCGGCATTTCGTAACGGAGTTCACTCATCTCACCGTCCTTCGAGTTGGGTGGCACCTGTGTCGGTGCGAAGCTGATGGGCTTGCTAAGTTAGACCAAGCAGCTTTGCATCATGTCACAAGCCCTTTAGCCCAACAATCGACTGCGCGCCTGTGCGTATTCACGCTGCAGCTGCGCCACATAATCAGCCGTGCTTTGCACTTGGGTGACCACGCCGATGCCTTGGCCGCAGCCCCAAATGTCTTTCCAGGCCTTGGTCCGGTTACCACCAAAGTCCATCTTGCTGGCATCGCTCTCGGGCAGCTGCGCCGGATCCATGCCGGCGGCGCGGATAGACGCGGCCAGGTAGTTGCCGTGCACACCCGTGAACAGGTTGCTGTAGACGATGTCGTCTGAATTGCTATCGACGATGGCCTGCTTGTAGTCGTCTGCAGCGCGAGCTTCTTCGGTGGCGATGAAGGCTGAGCCGATGTAGGCGAAGTCTGCGCCCATGGCTTGCGCGGCCAACACCGCTGCGCCGTTAGAAATGGCGCCAGACAACGCCACTGGGCCATCAAACCATTGGCGGATTTCTTGCATCAAGGCGAACGGGCTTTTAACGCCCGCATGACCACCGGCGCCAGCGGCCACGGCAACCAAGCCGTCAGCGCCTTTTTCAATCGCTTTGTGGGCAAACTTGTTGTTGATGATGTCGTGCAGCACCACCGCGCCGTAACTGTGAGCCGCCTCGTTGATGTCTTCGCGTGCGCCGAGCGAGGTGATGTAAATCGGCACCTTGTACTTCACGCACATCTCCATATCGCTCTCTAAGCGCTCGTTCGACTTGTGGACGATCTGGTTCATGGCGAAGGGTGCCGCCGGTCGGTCTGGATGCGCACGGTCATGTGCCGCCAGCGTTTCAGTGATCTCGGCCAGCCAGTCGTCCAACTGTGAAGCCGGTCTGGCGTTCAGTGCCGGCATGGCGCCGACGACACCGGCGATGCATTGGGCGATCACCAGCTTCGGGTTGCTGATGATGAACAAGGGCGAGCCGATGATCGGCAGCGGCAGACGACTCAAGGCACCGGGTAATTTTGCCATGATATTTTCTTAGAAAGCGTCTAGCGCCAACGCTGTGACACTGTCAGCACCTTCGACAATGCTGTCACGCAAACCCGTCGCTTGGGTCAGCACATGATCAGCGTAAAAGCGCGTTGTGGTGATCTTGGCGCGCATGAAGTCAGCACTGAAGATGCCCATCTCCGCAGTCGCCAAGGCTTGCTCTGCGGCCAACAAACCGCGGGCCATTTGCCAGCCGGCCATGACCTTGCCCGCCAACATCAGGTAAGGCACGCTGCCGGCAAAAACCGCATTGGGCGATGACTTGGTGTGGCTGGCCACAAAATCGATAACATCCAGCAAGGCCAGCCGTGCAGCCTGCAAACGCTTCGCCACGGCCAGTGCATTCGCACCGCCCTGTTGGCGTAATTCGGCCTCGGTGCTCTCGATTTTTGCCACGATGGCCTTGACCATCTGGCCGCCGTCACGGGCGGTTTTGCGACCGACCAGATCATTCGCCTGAATCGCGGTGGTGCCTTCGTAGATGGTCAAAATTCGGGCGTCGCGGAAGTACTGCGCCGCACCGGTTTCTTCAATGAAACCCATGCCGCCATGGACTTGCACGCCAAGCGAAGTGACCTCCAAACTCATCTCAGTGCTGAAGCCTTTAACCAGCGGCACCAAAAACTCATAAAACACCAAGTTCTGTTTTCTGACATCGGCATCAGGATGGTGATGCGAGGCGTCATAAGCCGCGGCGGCCACCGTCGCCATGGCGCGGCAACCTTCAGTGTAGGCGCGCATAGTCATCAGCATGCGCCTGACATCAGGGTGATGAATGATCGGTCCGCTGCTGGGCAAAGAGCCATCGACCGGCCGACTTTGCACGCGGTCTTTGGCAAACTGCACCGCCTTTTGGGTAGCGCGTTCAGCCATCGCAATGCCCTGCACACCGACCGCGAAACGGGCCGAGTTCATCATGATGAACATGTACTCGAGGCCGCGGTTTTCTTGACCGACCAAATAACCGACAGCGCCGCCATGGTCGCCATACTGCAGCACCGCCGTCGGGCTGGCCTTGATGCCGAGCTTGTGTTCGATGCTGACGCAATGCACGTCGTTGCGCGCACCCAATGACCCATCGGCCTTGGCCATGAATTTAGGCACCACAAACAGGCTGATGCCCTTGACACCTTCTGGTGCGCCGGTGACGCGGGCCAGCACCAAATGAACGATGTTCTCGGCCATGTCGTGCTCACCATAGGTGATGTAGATCTTGGTGCCAAAGACCTTGTAGCTGCCGTCTGCTTGTGGCTCTGCGTGGCTGCGCACGGCAGCCAGATCCGAGCCGGCTTGCGGCTCGGTCAGGTTCATGGTGCCGGTCCATTGACCGCTGACCATTTTCTCAAGGTAAGTCGCGTTGAGCTCGTCCGAGCCTGCGGTCAGCAGCGCTTCAATCGCGCCGTCGGTCAACATCGGGCACAAGGCAAAACTCATATTGGCCGAGTTGAGCATTTCACCGCAGGCCGCGCCAATGGTTTTAGGCAAGCCCTGGCCGCCAAAATCCAGCGGGTGTTGCAAGCCTTGCCAGCCGCCTTCAGCGTACTGCCGAAAGGCTTCTTTAAAACCGGGCGTGGTGCTGACCACGCCTTGTTGCCAACTGGAGGGGTGTTTGTCGCCCTCCCAGTTCAGCGGCGCCAGCACGCCCTCGCTGAACTTGGCTGATTCTTCCAACACCGCCTGCGCCGTCTCAAAACCGGCATCGGCAAAGGCCGGTAGCTTGGCCAGCTCGTCGATCGCAGCCAAGTGCTGGATGTTGAACAACATGTCTGTGACGGGGGCGGTGTAGCTCATGGCTAAAGTGCTGCGATCAGTTCTGGCAGGGCGACAAACAAGTCGGCTTCGAGACTGTAATCAGCCACGCTGAAAATCGGCGCCTCGGCGTCTTTGTTGATGGCGACGATGACTTTGCTGTCTTTCATGCCGGCCAAGTGCTGAATCGCCCCTGAAATACCGGCCGCGATGTACAGCTGCGGCGCAACGATTTTGCCGGTTTGGCCAACTTGCCAGTCGTTCGGCGCGTAGCCGGCGTCCACCGCAGCGCGCGAAGCGCCCAGTGCCGCGCCGAGCTTGTCGGCCAGCGGCGTCATGACTTCGTCAAACTTTTCAGCACTGCCGAGCGCCCGACCACCACTGACGATGATCTTGGCGGCGGTCAGTTCAGGGCGGTCGCTCTTGGCGATTTCGCTGCCCATGAAAGTCGACTTGCCACTGTCAGCCACGCCAGCCACCACGTCCACCACGGCCGAGCCGCCCGTCGCCGCGGCCGGGTCAAAACCGGTGGTACGCACGGTGATCACCTTGACAGCATCCAGACTTTGCACGGTCGCGATAGCGTTGCCGGCGTAGATCGGACGCTCAAACGTGTCGGGGCTGTCGACTTGGGTGATGTCGGAGATCTGGCCCACGTCAAGCGCGGCAGCGACGCGCGGAGCGATGTTTTTGCCCGAGGCCGTGGACGGAAACAGAATGTGCGAATAAGCCGACGCCATACCGACCACTTGGGCAGCCATGTTTTCAGCCAAGCCGTGCTCAAAGTGCGCGCCATCGACGTGAATCACTTTGCTCACGCCAGCGATCTGGCTGGCCGCTTGGGCAGCAGCGGCGGCGTTGAAGCCAGCCACCAGCACGTGAACGTCGCCACCGCACTGAGCGGCGGCAGTCACGGTGTTGAGGGTGGCGGGCTTGATGTCCGCGTTGTTGTGTTCAGCAATTACCAGAGAAGTCATGTCAGATCACCTTTGCTTCGTTTTTGAGTTTGTCGACGAGTGCCGCCACGTCGGCGACTTTGACGCCAGCGCTGCGCTTGGGCGGCTCGCTGACTTTGAGGGTTCTGAGGCGCGGCGTGACGTCAACACCCAGCTCGTCTGGCTTGTAGGTGTCCATCTGCTTTTTCTTCGCCTTCATGATGTTCGGCAGCGTCACGTAGCGCGGCTCGTTCAAGCGCAAATCAGTCGTAATGATGGCGGGCAGCGTCAGCGACAGAGTTTCAGAGCCGCCATCGACTTCGCGACTGACTGTGACCTTGCCATCAGCCACTTCGACTTTAGAGGCGAAGGTGGCCTGTGGCCAGCCCAGCAAAGCAGCTAACATCTGGCCGGTTTGGTTACAGTCGTCGTCAATCGCTTGCTTGCCCAAAATCACCAACTGAGGCTGCTCTTTGTCAACCAAGGCTTTCAGCAGCTTGGCAACGGCCAGCGGCTGCAACTCTTCCGTGGTGTCGACCAAAATGGCGCGGTCAGCACCAATCGCCATGGCGGTGCGCAGGGTTTCTTGACATTGCGTGACACCACAGCTGACGGCGATGACTTCAGTCACAGCGCCTTTTTCTTTCAGGCGGGTGGCTTCTTCGACCGCGATTTCGTCGAACGGGTTCATGCTCATCTTGACATTGGCGATGTCCACACCGGTGCCATCCGACTTGACGCGCACCTTGACGTTGTAATCCACCACGCGTTTGACGGGTACCAAAACCTTCATCGGAAATCTCCAAGCATATTGAATTGACGTTAACGTAAGCTAATCATTCTATGCCGCCCAGCGACACCGGTACAACAGCGCTTGCAAGATGCACCACGCGCTGGGGATAAGGGATCTGAATGCCATGCTCTTTGAGCGACTTGAGAATCGCCACATTGACAAGCGAGCGGATGTTTTGCTGGCCGTTTTCAGGGTCCACCACCCAAAAGTTGACGGTAAACTCCAGCCCGTCAACGCCCAAGTTGGTAAGGTTCACTGATGGTACGGGGTCGGGGTCTTTCAGCACACGGGTTTGGCTTGAGGCGGCGTTGCTCAACAAGCGCAAGACCAAGTCGACATCGCTGTCGTAGCCCACCGACACCACCGTCGACAGCATCACCCGGCTGTCGGCCAACGACAGGTTTTCAATCCGGCTGCTGATGAATATCTCGTTCGGCACGATCGACTCGCGACCCGTCAGCGCCCGTACCACGGTGTAGCGGGCGTTGATGTTGGTGATGCGACCCTCAAAACCGTCGACCCGAACCATGTCACCAATCCGCACGCTGTGCTCGGCCAGAATCACAAAACCGCTGACGTAGCTGGCCGCCAGTTTTTGCAAACCAAAACCGATGCCGACACCAATCGCCCCGCCCAGCACCGACAGCGCCGTCAGGTCAATGCCGACCGCTGACAAGGCCACCAACAAGCCGACAAAAACCAGCAAAGCCCGCGTTGCATTGCTGACGGCCTTGCGCAAGGACAGGTCATTGCCCACCGCCGACCGCAGCAAACGCGTTTCAATCGCCGACGAAATCCACAGCGCCACAATCAGCACCACGCCCGCCGTCAACGTGCCCTCAATCAGCGTACGCACCGACATCGAACTGGCGCCGACGCGCCAGTGGATGGTGTCAAGCTCTGCCAGGATCAGCGGCAGCAGCCCGCTGATCCACAGCACCAGGCCGAGCCAAACCAACCAAGAGATCGTGCGTTCAAGCGCACGCACCAGCGGCGCGTCTTTGAAGGCCACTTGTAAAACCTTCACACCCAAACGTATGGCGACCAGTGCCACCAGCACCGGCATGGCCACCGTGAAGACGGTGATCGGCAGCGACGCCGCCAGCATCGCTCGCGCGGCGTAACCCAGGCACAGCAGCAGCACGGGAAACATCACGCTGTCCAGAATTTTCCAGCCAAAGAGAAACGGTTGGTCTTCCTTGGTGCCGACGGCACGGCGCAGCAGCGAAGTCAAAAACCAAGCCAAGCCCATGCAGACAGCCAGCACCACCAACTCAATCAAGGCGGCCTGCTGGGCCAGCGCCAAGAACCAAGCTTGCAGCTTGTCGATGTGCAGGGGGGTGCTCACAGCTCGGCCAGCACCCGAACGTGGGCTTCAACGCTGCGCGCCAGCACATTCAGGTTGTAGCCGCCTTCCAGCGACGACACGATGCGGCCCTTGGCATGGCGTTTGGCCAGCTCTTTGATGCGCTGCGTGATCCACGCGTAGTCTTGCTCTACCAGACCCAGCTGGCCAAGGTCGTCATCACGGTGCGCGTCAAAACCGGCGCTGATGAAAACCATCTGCGGCTTGAATTCCTCAAGCCGCGGCAGCCACGTTTTCTCGATCAAGTCACGGATGTACGGGCCTTTGCTGTACGGCGGAATCGGCAGGTTAACCATGTTGGGCTCATCGCTGTCAGCGCCGCTGTTCGGGTACAGCGGGTGCTGAAAAAAACTCACCATCAAAATCCGCTCGTCGCCGGTGACGATGTCTTCGGTGCCATTGCCATGGTGCACATCAAAGTCAATGATGGCGACGCGCTCAAGACCATGGCGCGCCAGCGCATATTTGGCCGCCACCGCCACGCTGTTGATGAAACAAAAGCCCATGGATCGGCTGCGGCACGCATGGTGGCCGGGTGGCCGCACGGCACAAAAAGCGTTTTCAAGCTCGCCCGCCATGACCGCGTCGGTCGCCGCCAACGTGGCACCGGCGGCGCGCAGCACAGCGTTCCAGGTGTGCGCATTCATGGCGGTGTCGGGGTCTAGCTGCACGTAAGACGGACCGCCGGCCTTGATCTCGTCCGCCAGCTCGCTCGACAGACCGTGCAGCGCCGCCACCAGCATGTGGTCATGCGCCAACTCGATATCACCCAACGGTGCCAGCGGCGCCTCGCGCCGGTCCAGCACGTCGGCGACACCGGTGATCAGCAAACGGTCTTCAATGGCGTCCAGCCGTTCAGGGCATTCCGGGTGACCGGGACCCATTTCGTGTTTGCGACAGTCTGCGTGGGTGAAATAGCCAGTCTTGTTCATCAGCTTCGGCGGTCAGGTTGGGTTGAAGACACTATTTTTAGCAAATCAGCTTACCACGCGCACAAGCCTCCAACGGCCGAGTCTGCCGACGCACAAAGCTTCTTTCCGGATCGCAAAATCTGCCGCAGACAGGCCTAAAATTGAAAGATCAACTCGCCGTTGCTTGTCTTTCAACAACGCCGTCAGCAGGACCCCTTTTTGACACACTCCATCGCATTGCAAATGAGCCCCCTCCCAGCGAACCCGGCTTGGCGCAGACTGCGGCATCAACTTTTAGCAGGTGCGCTGGCCTTCACGGGGGCGGCGCTGGCGGTTCATGCCGCAGAGAATGCCGGGCCATCCGACGCCGTGAAAAGCAAGGCGATCGCTGTCAAAGCCAAGTCCGACAAGGCCGTCACAGCAGCCAAACGCAGCCACGTCAACAAACACAAACGACCGAGCAAGGTACGCCCTGCCGCCAACGTCGGCCCGGCTTACGCGACACGGCCCGAGGTCATGCGTTTTGCCGATGAACTAGCCGCGCGGCGCGGCTTAAACCCGCAGTGGGTGCGCCGGGCCATCGGCCAAGCCACGCTGGTGCCTTCCGTGGTGCGACTGATGCAACCGTCAACCCAGCCTTTTGTCAAAAACTGGACGACCTACCGCGGCCGCTTCATTGACGCCACCCGGATTGAGGCTGGCGTTCAATTTTGGCAAGACAACCAAGCCACGCTGGCGCGGGCTGAAAAAGAATTTGGCGTGCCGAGTGAGATCATCGTTGGCATCATCGGTGTCGAGTCGATCTATGGCCGCAACACCGGCAGCTTTCGCGTCATTGATGCGATCACCACACTGGCCTTTGACTTTCCGGCCTCGCACCCGCGGGCCGCCGAACGCGCCGAGTTTTTCAAAAGCGAAATTGAACAATTTTTGAGCTTGCAAAGCCGCATGGACGCCGACCCGCTGTTGCCGCTGGGCAGCTACGCCGGTGCCATGGGCCTGCCGCAGTTCTTGCCGTCCAGCTGGGCGCGCTTTGCGGTGGACTTTGACGGCGACGCCAAGATTGATCTCTGGCACAGCCCGGCCGACGCCATCGGCTCGGTCGCCAACTACTTCAAAGCTTTTGGCTGGCAGCCCGGCATGCCGACGCATTACCCGGTGCGTTTTGACAGCGCCAAACTCGATCTCGACGCCTTGATGGCACCCGACATTTTGCCGACCTTCAGCGTCGCCAGCTTCAGCGCCAAAGGCGCGGTGCTAGACGGCTCGGCGCTGCAACACCCGGGCCCGTTAGCGCTGGTTGAACTGCTCAACGGGCCAGACCCCGCCAGCTACGTCGCCGGCACCGAGAACTTTTACGCCATCACCCGCTACAACTGGAGCAGCTACTACGCCATGGCGGTGATTGAGCTGGGTCAGGCCGTGGCGCGGGAAATGAAAAACCGCCCTTGATTACCGCAGCCAATGAACCCACTGAATCCCAAAAAGCTATTGCGGACCAAGTGGACTGCTGTCGAACCCATCGCGAAACAAAAGCACTTCCTGGTCAGCCGGGTGATCGAACCCGAATTACCTACCGACCCGGTTGAATCGGTGGAAATCGAAGCCGTGTTTTCCAAGGCCACGCAAGTCATCGCTTGGCGTGAGTTACAAGACAACAGTGTTTGGCGGCAGGGGTGGGTTTGAGTGCGCCGATCACGTCGCTGGTGCCCTCACCCATACGGCACTACCATTTGTGAATGCCAAATGCTTTAAATTAAGTTCTCAACCACTATGACGATACTGAAAACACTTATTATTTTTGGTGCTTTGCTTTGCAGCTCAGCGTGGGGCCAAAGTGATTGCAATCCATCTTCTCCAGAAGATACAAAAGTTGTGGATCGTGGACCCGTCAAAACCGTGATCGGGCCCTTGGCACAGTTTGATCCTTGCCACAAATCCGTCAGGCTGGATACGCCCTCATTCTTTGCACCCAAAAGGGGAGAAAAGCCGCCACTGGTGATCATTGCTCATGGTGGGGGCGGCTTGGGTGGTTATGAACGAGACTTCGCCAAGTTGATGAATCAACAAGGCTATGCAACGCTAATTTTTGATGCATTCGAAATGAATGGCTTGACACCCGGGTCTGATCTGCTGCTCTATTTCATGAGTAATGGTGGTCGTCAAAGGATGATCTTTAAGGCGACTCTAGGTGCCTACCGGTGGGCGATGAAAAACGAAAAAGTCGATACCAACAAAATCTTCATTCAGGGGCTGTCCAATGGTGCCGCTGTGGCGCTCAACATGGCAAGTGCTGTCGATAGTGCTCACGTTCGTGGCGTCATTGCTGAGGGTGGGCCTTCCGCAGGCATTGGCTTTCCTGATGACATCAAGGTGCCGGTTCTGTTGCTTTATGGCACAGCGGACAACTATGGTGGCTTGCGCCAGGATGATTTGATGCACCTGCGAGCCATGCCCTGCGGGTTCAACGATCACTATCCAATGGCACCCGAAGGCTTTGCGCAGAGATGTAACCGCTCAAGCAACTCGGCTAATCCCATGCCATCTCCGTTAGGTTGGTACGAAATCCTCAAGACCAAAGGGCAAGACGTTCGCCTTGAATTGATTGAAGGTGGAGGCCATGGAATGATGTTTGCTGACTTCTCTTCGTCCTCCAGGCAGCTTTCAGGTGGTCGGATGTTTTATCGATCGCACGGTGCATCAGCGGATACAAGAAAAAAATTGCAGAAGCTTGTTTTGGATTTTTTGGCGTCAAAGCTCTGAAATACTTTAACCACATCATTTGGGGAATCTCTGCAAAACCCTGACAACGATATCGGCCTGAAAGACGTTGAACAAAG
>JASDRC010000039.1:0-72248 GCA_041442125.1 Polaromonas sp.
GATGATCATTGCCGGGGCCTTCACGTTGATGGCCGTGCTGCAAATCTTCCTTACCCGCACCGTGGCCGGGTCGACCATCGTCGCCATGGCGCAAAACCGCGATGGCGCTTCGCTGGTTGGCATCGATGCCAACCGCGTCGCCATGCTCACCTTCGCCATCTCCGGTGCCCTGGCTGCGGTGGCCGCCACGCTTTACGCCCCGATTAATCTGGTGTATCCGGCCATGGGTCATCTGGTGATCACCAAAGCCTTCGTGATCATTATTCTGGGTGGCATGGGCAGCGTGCCTGGCGCCATCGTCGGCGGTCTGATCATCGGTTTTGCCGAATCGTTCGGTGCCTATTACATTTCCACCGACTACAAAGACATCATCTCCTTTGCCTTGCTGGTGGTGATCCTTTCGCTGCGGCCTCAAGGCCTTTTTACCAACGGAGCGCGCTGAGACCATGATCAAATTACTCGAAGGCAAATGGGGGTGGGGGCTGCTGTTGGTCGCCGGTCTGCTCTTTCCCTTCATAGTGGGCAACGATTACCACTTGACGGTGATGTCTACCGCCTATATTTTCGCCATCGCCACCCTGGGCCTGAATCTGATCACCGGCTACACCGGCCAGTTCAATTTGGCCCACGCGGGCTTCATGGCGGTGGGTGCCTACACGCTGGGCATCCTGACCGTGGATTACGGCGTCTCGTTCTGGTTGGCATTTGTGCTCGCCGGCGTGGTCACCGTTCTGGTCGGCCTGCCATTGGGCTGGGTGTCGCTTCGCCTGCGCGGTCACTACTTCTCGATCTTCACCCTGTGCGTGGGCACCATCATGTTTTTGGTGATTGAAAAGTGGGAAAGCTTGACCCACGGCACCGTCGGCATCATGGGTATCCCCGCGCCAACGGCGATCGGCCCGCTTAGCTTCGACACCCCGCGCTCGATCTATTACCTCGTTTTTTTCTTCCTGGTGTTGGGTGTATGGGTGATGCGCCGCATCGTTGATTCGCTGATGGGCCGCACCTTCATGGCCATTCGCAACGGCGACGAGCTGGCCCAGGCGCTGGGCGTCAACCTGATGCGCAACAAGCTCATCGCTTTCCTGTTGTCGGTGCTTTACGCCGGCTTGGCAGGGGCCTTGTATGCAGGCTTCGTGCGCTTTCTCGGCCCCGATCTGGCGGGCGTTGCCCACGCGTTCGACATGACCATGTACATGGTCATCGGTGGCCTGGGCACGGTGCTGGGGCCGCTGCTGGGCGCGCTGATGGTGCCGTGGTTGACCCAGTACCTGCAGTCCCTGCAAGAGTATCGTTTTCTGATCTTTGGACCGGTGCTCATCTTCCTGGTGATCTTCGTGCCCAACGGCATCGTCGGCACCTGGGTGGCGCGGCGCGCCCGTCAGGCCTCTGACGCCGCTCTGGTCAAGCAAGAGCCCGCCAAGAGCGACGCAGCCAAGAAGGAGTCAGCCCGTGCTTGAGATCGAACACCTCACGAAACGCTTTGGTGGCAACACCGCGGTCAACAGCGTCAGCACCAGCATCGAGAAGGGCAAGATCAACGCCATCATCGGTCCCAACGGCGCTGGCAAAACGACTTTCTTCAACCTCATCAGCGGGGTGCATCAATCCAGCGAAGGCACGATCACTTTCGAGGGGCGCGACATCACCACGCTGCGCACCGACGAGGTGGCGCGCCTAGGCATCGCTCGCACTTTTCAATCCACCACGCTGTTCGACACGGCCTCCGTGCTCGACAACCTGATCGTTGGCCACCGCTTGCGTACGCGATCGGGCCTGCTGGATGTGATCTTCGGCTCGGCCCGCCTGAAAGAAGAAGAGCGCGTGTGCCGCGAGAAGGCGCGCGAGGCGCTCGACTTTGTGGGCCTGGCGCACCTCGAGATGCGCGTGGCCGGCGACATCACGCAAGAAGAACGTAAGCGCGTGGCTTTTGCGCTGGCGCTGGCCACAGAGCCCAAGTTGCTGCTGCTCGACGAACCCGCCGGCGGGGTGAATCCCGACGAAACGCTGGGCCTGGCAGAGTTGATCAAAAAGATGGTCAAACACGGCCTGACAGTCTGCCTGATCGAACACAAGATGGACATGATCATGAGTCTGGCTGACAAGATTTTGGTGCTCAGCTACGGCGAAAAGATTGCTGAAGGTACACCCGCCGAGGTGCGCGCCAACCCGGCCGTGATCGATGCCTATTTGGGGAGCGATCATGCTGACCTTTGACAACATTTCGCTGTCTTATGGCAGCTTTCGCGCGCTCGACGGTGTGACCATGCATGCCGAGGCCGGCGAGCTGGTGGTGCTGCTGGGCGCCAACGGCGCTGGCAAGAGCTCCCTTTTCCTGACCGCCAGCGGCATCCACAAAGCCGCCGGCGGCAGCATACGCTTTCACGACACTGAGCTCGTGGGCCGCAAGCCTTCGCAGATCGTCTCTAACGGTCTGGTGCAGTGCCCAGAAGGCCGCAAACTGTTTCCGCAAATGTCGGTCTTGAAAAACCTGATGCTCGGCGCCTATGTGCACCGGGGCGATAAACCAGGCAACCGCAAGCGCCTCGAAGAAGTGATGGCGCTGTTCCCCATCCTCGATGAAAAGAAAGACGACGCGGCGGGCTCGCTCAGCGGTGGTCAGCAACAAATGGTCGCCATTGGCCGCGCCATGATGGGCCGCCCCAAAGTCTTGTTGCTTGACGAGCCTTCGCTGGGTCTGGCGCCGCTGGTGGTCAAGCAGGTGTTTGAAGTCATTCAGCGCATCAACAAGGCTGGCACCACCGTGTTGCTGGCCGAGCAAAACGCTTACGCAGCCCTCAAGATCGCGAACCGCGCCTATGTGATGGAGCGTGGGCGTATCGTGCTCGAAGGCGACCGCGAGAGCCTGATGAACAACGACGCCGTTCGCCGCGCTTATATCGGCGCCTGACGCGCAGGCCGAAAGCTGTTCCCTTCGATTTATCCCCCCTCGACCTTTCCCCCGAAACCCAGGAGTCAACCATGATCATCAGAAGAAAATTCACCCAAATCGCCAGCGCCCTCGCGCTCGGCGGCATGCTCGTGTCGGCGCCAGCCTTCGCGCAGCAAGTCGTCAACATCGGTTTTTCTGGCCCCTTGAGCGGCGGCGCCGCCCAGTATGGCAAGAACACACTTGACGGCCTGAAGTTCGCTATCGACGAACTCAATGCCACCGGCTTTGTAGTCGCCGGCAAGAAGGTGAAGTTTGAAGTCATTGCTCTGGACGATAAGTACAACCCAAGCGAAACTGCGATCAACTTCCAGCGCCTGGTGCAGCAGAGCAAAACCCCAGTCGTGATGGTGCCTCACTCCGGTGGTGGCTATGCCGTGCAGACCAGCAACGAGCGTCTCAACACCTTGTTGTTGTCGTACACCAGCGTGCCGAAAATCACCCAGAGCGGCAACAAGTTGACCTTCCGCATCCCGCCTGACTTCTCCACCTACATCAAGCCTTTTGTCAGCCACGCGATGAGCAAGTACGGCAAGAAGGTTGCGATTGCCAACGCCGACCACGACTACGCCAAGGCCTGGACGGCCCTGTTCAAACCAGCCTGGGAAGCCGCTGGCGGCACCATCGTGAGCGACAACCCGATGAGCTACAACAAGTCCACCGACTTCTACAGCGGCGTGAGCAAAGCCCTGGCCGAAAAGCCCGATGTGCTGTTCATCGGCGGTGCTTCGGAGCCCACCGGTCTGGTGGCCAAGCAAGCCCGTGAACTCGGCTTCAAAGGTGGCTTCATCATTCTGGACCAGGCCAAGATGAACGAGATGAAGCCCATCGTCGGCGGCTACGGCCCGCTCGAAGGCGCCATCGGCGTGTTGCCTGTGGTGGACGATCCACAGCCGGCTGTCAAAGCCTTCGTGACGCGCTGGATGAAGGTGTACCCCGGCCGCGAGCCGGGCTCGGAAGCCACCTACAACTACACCGCCATGATAGCCACCGCCAACGCCATGAAGCTGGCCGGCACCACCACCGATGCCACCGCTATTCGCGGCAAGCTCGATGCGGCCATCAAGGCGTTGCCTGAAGCTCAAAACCTGGCCAACTACGAAGGCATTGATGCCAACGGCGGCTCGCTCATCGACACCCGCGTGGGCGTGATCGAGGGTGGCAAGGTCAAGCAGGTCAAGCTGAGCGAACTCGCCAAGTAAGCGTTTTGAAGGTTCAGGCTGCCGCCGCCTCACCAGGCTGTGGCAGCTTTTGAAATATGACGATGTCTCGCTGGCCTATCTGCTGGAGAGTTTGGCCTTTCGTTGGGCGGTTGTCATGGTCTGGTTGACGTTCCCCCTTGCGGGTTTTGCTCTGCCTGGCGCTTCTGCAATTCACGCCACAAAATTTTTCCAGTGCCAGATTTGGGCAAACTGCTGACGAACTCAACCAAACGCGGGGTCTTGTAGGCGCCCATGTGGTCGTGCGCCCAAGTGGCGATGTCTTGCTCGTTCACCTGGCCTTCAAGCTCAGGCTTGAGCACCACAAAGGCCTTCACGGTTTCGCCACGCTTGAGGTCCATCGCGCCGATCACGCAGACTTCATGAATCGCGGGGTGCTTGCACATCAAGGCCTCCACCTCGGCGGGCCATACCTTGAAGCCCGAGGCGTTGATCATGCGCTTGAGCCGGTCCATCATGAAGAAGTAGCCGTCTTCGTCGATGCGGGCGAGGTCGCCGGTGCGCAGAAAGCGCTTGCCGTCCATATGGATGAAGGTTTGAGCGTTGGCCGCCTCGTTGCGCCAGTAGCCCTGCATGACCTGCGGCGCGTGCACCACGATTTCGCCGATTTCGCCCTGCGTCAGTTCGCTCAATGTGGTGGGGTCAATGATGCGCGCGTCTACGTCGTACACCGGAATGCCCAAGCATTGGGGCTTGGGGCGGTGGGGTGGATTGATGTGGGTGGCGGCCATGGTTTCACTCATGCCGTAGCCCTCCACATAGTCCAGCCCGAGCAGGCTCTTGAGCTTCTGGGCCACGGCTTCCGGCATGGCTGCGCCACCGCCGCGAATGCCGTTGAGGGCAGACAGGTCGTAGTCCCCAATGCGCGGGTTAGCCAGAAAATCAACCACCATGGTCGAGATGGCTTGCCAGCTGGTTACGCGGTGACGCTGCATCAGTTCGGCGGCGGTTTCGCGGTCCCAACGCGACATGACCACGACGGTGGAACCCAGGTACAGCGGGCCGTTCATGCCGCCGGCCATGCCGGTCACGTGAAAGAACGGCAAGACGGAGAGCATCACTGAGTCTTGCGTGCTCGCAAACCAGTGCATGCCGCCAATGGCCGTGCACAACACGTTGCGGTGTGTGTGCATGCAACCCTTCGGATGGCCGGTGGTGCCGGAGGTGTGGGGCAAGACGCACAGGTCATCGGGACCGGTGGTGAGCGGACCGGGCGCGTAGTTGGCGGCGATGGCTTGGCTCCACGCATGCAGGCCGGTGCCGCTGAGGGGCTCACGCGGTGCGACCACGAAGTCGGGCAGGCGCAGACCGTTGGGCTCTGCTTGGTCGGGCAGATGGTCGCGGTAGCAGGCCACCACCACATGGTGCAGCGCGGGTTGGTGGTTTTCATCCGGCTGCAGATGCGCTTGCAACTGGGGCAGCAGGTTTTGTGCGGCGATGGCCACGCGCGCGCCGCTGTCGGCCACGTAGTGCGCCAGCTCGTCGCTCATGTTCATTGGGTTGACCGGCACCACCACCGCGTTGGCGCGCAGGATGGCGTAGTAGCCCAACACCCACTGGGGGCTGTTTTGCAGGTACAGCAACACGTGGTCGCCCGCTTTCACGCCACACACTTTCTCCAGATGCCCGGCCAGACGCGTGGCTTCTTCGTGGAAGTCAGCAAAGCTCAGCGTGGCGCCGTAGTAGATCAGGTAGGGCTTGGTGGGAAAGCGCCGGGCTGAGACTTCGGCGTTGTAGAACAGGCTGGTCTCGGGCAGCGTCAGTTGTCGAGAAAGGCCTTTCGGCCAGTGAGTGTCGTGAGGCGGTGGCATGGGTGCAGTTCGCAGGGATTCAGGACTTCGAGGTGTAGCGCGCCAGCTCTTCTTTGGCAATTGCGTTGCGGTGGACCTCATCGGGGCCGTCGGCGAAACGAAGGGTGCGCGCGTTGGCGTACGCCTTGGCCAGACCGAAGTCGTCGCTGACGCCCGCGCCACCGTGCAACTGCATGGCCCAGTCGATCACCTGCAATGCCATGGCCGGTGCCGCCACCTTGATCATGGCGATTTCCTGGCGCGCTTGTTTGTTGCCTACCTTGTCCATCTTCCAGGCGGTGTGCAATACGAGGAAACGCGATTGGTCTATCAGGATGCGCGACTGCGCGATCCGTTCGCGCGTCACCCCTTGATCGGCCAGGCGTTTGCCAAAAGCGGTGCGCTGCGTGGCGCGTTTGCACATGTCTTCTAGCGCGCGTTCGGCGCGGCCGATGATGCGCATGCAATGGTGAATGCGCCCGGGGCCAAGGCGGCCTTGTGCGATCTCGAACCCCCGACCTTCACCCAGCAGCATGTTGCTCGCCGGTACGCGCACGTTGGTGAAATCGACCTCGGCGTGGCCATGCGGTGCGTCGTCGTAGCCGAACACCGGCAGGTGGCGCAAGACTTTCACGCCGGGCGTGTCCATCGGCACCAGGATCATGGACTGTTGTGAATGGCGCGCTGCATCGGGGTCTGTCTTGCCCATGAAGATCAGAATCTTGCAGCGCGGATCGTTGGCGCCCGAGGTCCACCACTTGCGGCCGTTGATCACGTAGTCATCGCCATCGCGCTGGATACGCGCTTCGATATTGGTCGCGTCGCTGGAGGCCACGGCGGGCTCGGTCATGGCGAAAGCGGAGCGGATGGTGCCGGCCAACAGAGGCTTGAGCCATTGTTCCTGCTGGGCGGGCGTGCCGTAGCGCACGATGGTCTCCATGTTGCCGGTGTCGGGCGCCGAGCAGTTGAATGGCTCGGAACCGATGGCCGATCGACCCATGATCTCGGCCAGCGGCGCGTATTCGAGGTTGGTGAGGCCGGCACCGAGAGGGGACTCAGGCAGGAAAAGGTTCCACAGGCCTGCGGTCTTGGCTTGGCTCTTCAGCTCTTCCATGACCTGTGGCTCTTGCCATGGGTTGCCCGCCGCTCGAAAGACGTTCATCTCGTCAGCAAACCGCGGCTCAGCAGGGTAGACGTGTTCGGCCATGAACGCCTTGACGCGGGCTTGCAGGTCTTGTACTTTAGATGAGTGTTCGAAATCCATGGAGTCTCCAGTAGTTGAGGTGATGAAGGGTTCAGAGCGTTTGGGCCAACGCCCAGGCCTGCTCGGCCAACGGTCGTGCGCGTTTGCCGGTTTCCACGGCACTGGCGTTGGCTGCATTGCCCTGCTCGGCGCGCTTGGCGATACCTTGCAGGATGCCGACCAGGCGGAACATGTTGAACACCAAGTAGTAGGTCCACTCGGCTTCAGGTACCGGCGTGCTGCGGCCGGTGTGTCGCATGTACTGCCCACGGTAGTCCGCTTCGGACGGAATGCCGAGCGCGGTCAGGTCGGCATCGCCCAGACCACGCGAACGCCCGGCGGTCATGCGCCAGGTCATGCAGTGGTACGCGAAGTCCACCAAGGGGTCCCCCAGGGTGGAGAGCTCCCAGTCCAACACGGCCACAATGCGCGGCTCGGTGGGGTGGAAAATCACGTTGTCGAGCCGGTAGTCGCCGTGCACGATGCGGCTTTCACCCTCGGCAGGCATGTGGCGCGGCAACCAGTCCATCAGCCGGTCGGCGGCGGCTATGGACTCGGTTTCTGCCGCCTTGTACTGGCGCGTCCAGCGCGCCACCTGGCGTTCCAGGTAGGCGCCCGGGCGGCCGTGGTCGGCGAGGCCTGTCGTGGTGGGATCGAGGCGATGCAGCGTGGTTATCACGCGGTTCATTTCGTTGTAGTGCGCGCCGCGTTCTGCGGGTGTCATGCCGGGCAGGGTGGGATCCCAGAGGATGCGGCCCTCGACATGGTCCATCACGTAGAACATCGAACCCATAACGCTGCTGTCTTCGCACAGGGCATGCGCCTGCGCCACGGGCACTTCGGTATGGGCCAGCGCGCGGATCACGCGGAACTCGCGGTCTACCGCGTGGGCCGACGGCAGCAAGTTGCCCATCGGTTTGCAGCGAAGCACATAACGATGGCCACCGGCGGTGAGCAAGAACGTCGGGTTGGACTGACCGCCCTTGAACTGGGCCACCGACATCGGGCCCTGGAAACCCGACACCTTATCCACCATCCAGCTTGCGAGGCGGGCTTCGTCGAAGGCGTTGTCTGGGGCCACCGGTTGGGTGCCGGTGAACTGCGATGGCGTCTCGCTCACTGGAGCGTCGCCCGGGGGTTGGTCGCTCATATGGCCGAGCTGCCGCCATCGACCGCGATGTACTGACCGGTGATGTGGCGCGAGGCTTCGCTGGCCAGGAACACCACCGCGCCCATCAGATCTTCTTCGCCTCCCAGGCGCTTAAGAGGCGAGCGTGCGATCACGGCTTCGCCAATGGTGCTGAGCAGGCCAGCCGACATTTTGGAGGGAAAGAAGCCGGGGCAGATGGCGTTCACATTGATGTTGTATTGTCCCCATTCGCCCGCCAGCGCGCGCGTGAGGTTGATGGCCGCCGCCTTGGAGGTGTTGTAGGCCACGGTGGTCACGCCTGCACCCATACCCTTGAGGCCCGCAACGGAAGCGATGGTAATGATCTTGCCTTTCTGGCGCGGGATCATGCAGCGTTTGCCGACCTCACGCGCTAGAAAAAACGGCGCGTTCACGTTCAGATTCATCACCTTGTGCCAGGCCTCATCGGGGTAGTCTGCGGCGGGTGCGCCCCAGGTGGCGCCGGCGTTGTTGACCAAAATATCGATGGGCCCGAGACCGCGGATCACTTCATCGACCAGCGCGGGAATGCGGTCGGTTTTCTGAAGGTCGTTCACGATGGTCAGCACCGTGATGCCTTTGCTCTCCAGGTGCTTCTTGGCCTCGACGAGTTCGTCGGCCTTACGGGCACTGATGGCCACCTTGCACCCCATCTCGCCCAAGGCTTCGGCCATTTGCAGGCCCAGGCCGCGAGAACCGCCGGTGATCAACGCCACTTGGCCGTCGAGCTGGAAAAGTTGTTTGACGCTCATGCATTAGTCTCCTTGGTGTTTTTTGAAATCAGCAGACTTCGAACAGGCCTGCGGCACCCTGGCCGCCGCCGATGCACATGGTGACCACCACGTATTTCGCGCCACGCCGCTTGCCTTCGATCAGCGCGTGGCCCGTCAGGCGCGCGCCGCTCACGCCGTAGGGGTGACCCACCGCGATAGCGCCGCCGTTCACGTTGAGCAACTCGTCGGGAATGCCCAGCTTGTCGCGGCTGTACAGCACCTGGCAGGCAAAGGCTTCGTTCAGCTCCCACAGGCCGATGTCTTCCACCTTGAGGCCCGCGCGTTGCAGCAGTCGCGGTACGGCAAACACCGGACCGATGCCCATTTCGTCGGGTTCACAACCCGCGACCGCAAAGCCACGGAAGATACCGAGCGGCTGAATGCCGAGCTGCTCAGCGCGTTTGCCGTTCATCACCACGCAGGCCGAAGCGCCATCGCTGAACTGGCTGGCGTTGCCGGCCGTGACCACGCCGCCTGGCAGGGCCGCGCGGATTTTCGACACGGCTTCGATCGTGGTGTCGGGGCGGATGCCTTCGTCGGCATCGATGGTGACTTCGCGCGTGGTGAGACGGCCCGTGGCCTTGTCTACCACCCCCATGGTGGTGGTCATTGGCACGATTTCATCTCTGAATTTGCCGGCGGCCTGACCCGCAGCGGCGCGCAGCTGGCTGCGCACGCCGTACGCGTCTTGCGCTTCTTTGCTGATTTTGTAGCGCGACGACACCATTTCAGCGGTTTGCAGCATGCTCCAGTACAGCTCAGGTTTGTGCGCAACCAGCCAGGGGTCGCGCCGCATGTGGGTGTTGGCCTCGTTTTGCACGCAGCTGATGCTCTCTACACCGCCGGCCACGATGGCGGGGCAGCCTTCGAGTATCACGCGCTGCGCGGCCATGGCGATGGTTTGCAGGCCCGAGGCGCAGAAGCGGTTCACGCTCACACCACCGACCGTCACTGGCAGGCCCGCGCGCAACGCTATGGCGCGAGCGATGTTGCCGCCGGTCGTGCCCTCGCCGAAGGTCCCACCCATGATGCAGTCCTCGATCTCGTTGGGATCAATGCCCGAGCGGGCGACGGCGTGTTGTACCGCGTGGCCGCCGAGCGTGGCGCCATAGGTCATGTTGAAAGCGCCTTTCCAGCTCTTGGCCAGGCCGGTGCGGGCGGTCGAAACGATCACTGCGTCGATCATGTTGTTCTCCAAATCTATGCGTTAAGTGAAGGATTTGCCTTCTTCGGCCAGCTGCACCAGCAGCGGTGCGGGCAACCACGACGCGTCGGCCCCAGGCTCGGCGGCAAAGCGGCGCAGGACGCTCACCACGTTGGCCAGGCCGATCTCGTTGGCATGGCACATAGGGCCACCGCGATGGGCCGGGAAGCCGTAGCCATTCAGGTAAACCAGATCGACATCGGAGGCGCGAACGGCGATACCTTCGGCCAAAATGCGGGCCGCTTCATTGACCAACGCATAGATGCAGCGCTCGACCACTTCTTCGTCACTCATCTTGCGCGGCGTCACGCCTTTGGCAGCGCGGTAGTTGGTGATCAGCTGATCAACCAGGGCCTCGGCTTGCGGCGCCCGCACACCGGGCTCGTAGCGGTACCAGCCCGAGCCGGTTTTCTGGCCGAACCGGCCCAGCTCACACAGTTTGTCGGCCAGGGTGGGCTCGTGCGGCACACCGGCTTCGGCCGCCTTGCGCTTGCGCGTGGCCCAGCCGATATCCAGTCCGGCGAGATCGCCCACGCGAAACGGGCCCATGGCGTAGCCAAAGCGCTCCATGGCCTTGTCGATTTGCTGGGGAGCGGCGCCCGCGACCACCAATGCGTTGGCGGCTGCGCCGTAGCGCGCCAACATGCGGTTGCCGATGAAGCCGTCGCAGACGCCAGAGACCACCGCCACCTTTTTGATCTGTTTGCCCAGCGCGAGGGCCGTGGCCATCACATCGAGGGCGGTTTTTTCGCCGCGCACGATTTCCAGCAACTTCATGATGTTGGCCGGGCTGAAGAAGTGCAGACCCACCACGTCTTGCGGGCGCTGGGTAAAGCTGGCGATCTTGTTGATGTCGAGGTAGGAGGTGTTGGACGCCAGGATGGCGCCGGGTTTGCACACCGCGTCGAGTTGCGTGAACACCTTTTCTTTGACGTCCATCTGCTCGAACACGGCTTCTATCACCAGATCAACGTCTTTGAAGGCTGCGTAGTCCAGCGTGGGCGTGATCAGGGCCATCCGCTGCTCGACCTGCGCCTGCGTGATCTTGCCGCGCTTGGCGCTGTTCTCGTAGTTGCGGCGGATGGTGGTCAGGCCCCGGTCCAGCGCCTCTTGCGTGGTTTCCAGCAGCAGCACTGGCGTGCCGATGTTGAGGAAGTTCATGCTGATGCCGCCACCCATCGTGCCCGCGCCAATGATGCCGACGGTCTTGATCGGGCGCAGCGGCGTGTCGGCCGGGATGTCGGGCAATTTGCCTGCGGCGCGTTCGGCCGCGAACACGTGGCGCGCCGCGCGCGATTCAGGCGTGGCCATGAGTGCAAAGAAGGCAGCACGTTCGCGCTTCAAGCCTTCGTCGAACGGTTGCGTCACCGCGTCGGCCACGCATTCCACGCATTGCAGCGGCGCGGGCAGGCCTTTGGCGGCCGCCTTGACGCTGTTACGAGCGAACTGCAAGAAGGCATCGGCACCGGCGGTGGGTACTTTCACATCGCGCAGGCGGCGCAGGGCCCATTTGTCTTTGACGGCGCGCTGGGCAAAGGCCACCGCAGCGGCGACCACGTCGGCGTCCACCAGTTCATCGACCAACGCGGTTCCGGCAAACGACGTGGCCTTTTGCGGCGCACCCGAAACGATCATGTTGAGTGCGGCTTCCAGGCCAATCGCACGGGGCAGGCGCTGCGTGCCCCCGGCGCCCGGCAGCAGGCCGAGCTTCACTTCCGGCAGGCCCAGGGTGGCGTCATTTTTCGCCACTCTGAAATGGCAGCCCAGGGCGAGTTCGAGCCCGCCGCCGAGGGCGTGACCGGCGATGGCGGCCACCACCGGTTTCGTTGCGCTTTCCAGCGCACGGATGACGTCCGGCAGGTTCGGCGCGGTGGCCGATTTGGGTGTGCCGAACTCTTTGATGTCGGCGCCGCCCGAGAAGATTTTTTCCCCGCCGGTGAGCACGATGGCGATCACGGCCGGATCGGTCAGGGCGCGGTCCAGTCCGGCCAGGATGCCATTACGCAGCGCGTGGCCCAGGCCGTTGACGGGTGGGTTGTTGAGCGTGAGCACGGCCACAGTGCCGTGCAAATCGTAGTCCACCGGGTTCATGGTGCATCTCCGTCTTGGGTTAAATTTGGAATGTTTTGAAGTAATAAACTGCTATGCAGAACTAAATTCCAAAACTGCGCTGATAGTAGCGGGAATCTTCTTGAGCGTAAAGGCGGGTTTTCCATGAATGAAGCGCCAATTGACTGAAGCAACTTGGCGTTTTAACTGTTTGAAGTCTTCAGTGCAGACGCCCTGACCGCCCCGCCCGCGCGAGGTACGCGGACCCTGTCTGGCCGGGTCGACAGCAGCGGAGCAATGCAGGCTGGTTAGAGACTTCGACTGCTGCAGCCCAGACATTCACGAATACGTAACCCACTCCGCATGCTCGGGCGCATCCAGATGCGGCAGGGTGTTGTAGGTCACCAGCATGTGGCGCTTGGGCGTGAAAGCGAACTCGGTTACCGATGCATTGCGTATCCGCAGGTTCAGCTCGATAGTCGTTTCGGCGCTGGTGCCGAGCACGTGGCCGACGGCTGTGGCTATCGGGCCGCCACTGGAAACCAGTAGCACGCTGCCTTCATGGTTCTTGCGGACATGGTCGAGGGCGCTGGTGATACCGGCTACAAAATCGTTATAACTAGGCATGCCGCGAGGGCTGGTGACGCCGGCCATCCATTGCGCCAGCCCGTCCTTGAGCAGGCGGAAGTGACTGCGGTACATCTCGGGCGATGTTGGCCTCTCCAGTTTATGCGGGTGGATCGCGGCTATGACGGCTTCGCTGTCGTACTCGTTGAGACCGGGCCATTCGAGCGCCTGCAGCGTGCCGCCAGGCGTGGTGCCCATGCCTTCACAGATGGCCGCAAAGGTCTGCTTCTGGCGGCTTAATGTGCCTGTCAGGGCCGCATCGAACACAACGCCCTTGTATTCAAAGTATTCACCAAGCCGTACGGCCTGGCGGTAGCCGAGCTCACTGAGAACATCATAGTTTTCAGCACCAAACGAGGCCTGGCCGTGGCGCACAAGGTAAAGGATTCCCATGGAGCAATTGTCGCTACGAATCGCTTCCGTTTCGCAGACATGCATATTTTTTGAGTGAAACCCGACAACCATGTTTGAATTTCAAACGGGCTTTGACGGGTGATTTCCCTGGCAAAGACGTCACTTCAAATTTGAAGTAAAGTAATTAGAGTGCTCCATATTGAGTACCTTTGAAAACTAAATTAGCGAGTTTAATTATGAACAAATTTTTATCGATCTTGATGGCAGCTTCGTTTGCAACCGCTTCAGTTGGCGCTTTTGCCGCTTCCCACGGTGGTGCGATGAAAGACGATCACAAAGTTGATTGCAAGATGGACGCGAAAAAAATGGATGACAAGACCAAAGCCGCTTGCATGAAGATGGAAGAGAAGAAGCCCGACGCTAAAAAATAATCGTCACGCGCAAGTGCTGCGTCAGGGCTTGGTTTTCACCTGCTTGCAGGTGGAACACCTCTGGCCCAGCATTCTCCGCTCCAATGCTGATGAAGTTTAGCCAACCCGCATTGGACACGTCCACCGCGTGCCGGGCGTTTTCCAGACCCGGGTTCCACGCCACATGGGCACACAGCGTAGGCTGACCTGTAGACCGGCGGCAACATCAGCCGCCGCCAAGTTGACTTGCAGCTGCAAAAACGGCTCAAGAATTATGGAAATTTCGTCGTCAGTGCATGTGTGAATGGCGCTGATCTGCAAGGCGCTGTGCCTTGCATGAACAAGCGCTGTGATCTTCGGCAGAAGCAAGTGTCTTACTCGACCTTGGCTTTTGTGCGCAGATTTTGCTGGAAAGCGCCTAGTTTTTCTTGCTGCATTTGCTTAGAAATTTGCGGCTTGACTTCTTCGAAAGCCGGCAGCTTGACGTCACGCACGTCATCGACACGGATGACGTGGTAGCCGAATTGAGTTTTGACCGGCTCGGTGCTGAGTTGACCTTTGTTCAGCTTGAGCAAGGCGGCGCTGAACTCTGGCACGTAGCTGCTGGGGTTGGCCCAATCAAGATCACCGCCATTGGCGCCAGAGCCGGTGTCTTTCGACTGCTTCTTGGCGATGTCTGCAAACTTGCCACCTTTTTTCAGGCTGGCGATGATGGCTTTGGCCTCGGCTTCTTTGTCAACCAGAATGTGGTGTGCTTTGTATTCTTTGCCGCCGTTGGCTGCAGCAAACTTATCGTACTCAGCCTTCAGGTCGCTGTCGGTGATTGGATTTTTCTTTTGGTAGTCACTGAAGAGTTGACGAATCAAAATCGTCTGGCGCGCCAATTCCATTTGTACTTTGAAGTCATCGGTGGCTGACAAACCCAGCTTTTCAGCCTCTTGCATGAAGACTTCGCGGGCAATCACTTCTTCGCGTAATTGGCCTTGCATCTCAGGCGTGATCGGACGACCGCTGCTTTCAATTTGCTGAGCCAGCGAGTCAAGGCGCGCTTTAGGCACCGCTTTGCCATTGACGATGGCGACGTTTTGGGCCAGCACCGCTGAAGCGCCAAGGCTCATCAGACAGGTCAGAGCGGTAGCAACCAGAAGATTTTTTTTCATGCGGAATCCTTGCGATCGTGAAAGAGGAAATAAGAGAAAAGGAAAGGCGGGTTGAAAAGCTGAACACCAGACAGCATCAAACGCGTCAAACTCAAGCTTGCCACGGTGAATCAGGGTTTGTCGATGATCTCTATGGCCAAAGCGTGTAATCCTTGGTCGATGAAATTTTGCAATGAATCATACACAAGCCGGTGCCGGGAAACGCGGTTCTTGCCGGCAAAAAACCCACTCGCAATACGGACACGGAAATGCGTGCCATAACCTTCTGCGTTAGCGCCCATATGGCCAGCATGGTCGGCACTTTCGTCAATGACGTACAACTCGGTGGGCTGCAAATCAGTCCGCAGCTGAGCTTCAATGGCGGCCACCGTTGGCAGCAAAGACGCGGTGCTCATGGGGCTGAATCCGGTTTGATGTACTTGTTCAAATACACCGCTTGCACCGCTACAAAGGCAAACATCAGACCAATGCCGCCGAAGAGCTTGAAGTTCACCCAAGCGCTGGTCGAGAAGTTGAATGCCACCCACAAATTGACAACCCCCATCAAGGCAAAGAAGCCGACCCAACTCAGATTGACGCGCTGCCAGACGGCATCGGGCAGGCTCATTTGTGCGCCCATCAATTTCTGAATGCCGTTCTTTTTAAAGACCAACTGGCCGATCAGCAAAGCCCCGCCCATGACCCAATACAGAACGGTTGGCTTCCATTTGATGAAGCTTTCGCTGTGAAAGTAAATCGTCGCACCACCCAGCAAAGTGACCAGCCCGAGGCTGACCCAAAGCATGGTGTCAACTTTTTTGCCAGCGATTTTGAGCCAGAGAATTTGCAGCATGGTGGCCACAATGACCACCACCGTGGCCAACAGCACCGGGGCCTCGCTTGGACCGACCACGCCGCCAGCGACCATGAAGCCGAGCCAGTCGGTTGCTGTGCCGGCGGCCCAGTCACGGTTGCCCTCGGCGTACTTGAACATGCCAAAGAACAGGGCAATCGGCAAAAAGTCGAACAAAATTTTCATGGCGTGATTATGGCGTGGCGAACTGGGCGTTTTTACTTCGGCGTGAAATCCAAGGAAGCCGAGTTCATGCAGTAACGCAGGCCTGTCGGTGCCGGGCCGTCTTCGAACACATGGCCAAGGTGTGAGCCGCAATCTGGGCAATGGACTTCTACACGTTGACCAAACAGCGAGCGGTCGATTTTGGTTGCAACAGCGCCGCTGTCCAGCGGCGCAAAGTAACTGGGCCAACCAGAGCCTGATTCGTATTTGGTGGCGGCGTCAAACAGCGCTTTGCCACAGCAAATGCAAGCGTAGATACCTTCGGCTTTGTTGCCTTCGTATTTTCCGCTGTAGGCGCGCTCGGTTGATTCGTGCCGCGTGATGTCAAAAGCGGCAGGTTCTGCGCCTTTTTCGGCCAACAGAGCCTTCCATTCGGCATCGGTTTTTTCAATTTTGTAGGTCATGAGAATTCCTCTTTGAAAGTGATTTTACGAACTGCAGCTGATCTCAATGCCAGCGGCCCAATCGGGCGGAAAGTCAGCCAAGGTTTGGTGGCCAGCGATGTCTTCATGTTCTTCAAACGGGGATTGAAGCACGAGAAGGAGTTTCTCAACTTCTGAGTAGTCTTGAACACCCGCAGCGCGAATCGCCTGCTCGCCAAGGTGGTTGCGCAAGACAAATTTTGGGTTGCTGCGGCGCATCAGTGCTTGACTGGCATGCGGGTCTTGCTGTGCCAACCGAGCAGCATAAGGCGCGGCCCAAGCTTCAAAAGCCGTGCGGTCCAGAAACAGGTCACGCACGGACTCGCGTCCTGCAGGTGTTGCAAAGCTGCACAGCCGACGCCAAAAAATGGTGTGGTCAATGCGCTGCGCCGCCAGTGACTTCAGCATGCTTTCTATCAGTGGTTTGTCGTCGTTTTGAGCAGCATCGCCCGTCAAACCGAGCTTGGCACACATGCGTTTTTCCAAGGCGATGGGGAATACGGTTTTGTACGACTCCAGTGCCGCCAGCGCGTGCTCCTGGTTTTCAATCAAGGGCAGCAGGGCCTGGCCCAAGCAAAAAAGATTCCAGTAGGCGATGTTCGGCTGCTTGTTGTAGGCGTAGCGGCCTTGGTTGTCCGAATGGTTGCAAACATGGCCGGGGTCGAAGGTGTCCAAAAACTGGAATGGGCCGTAGTCAATCGTCAGCCCGAGGATGCTCATGTTGTCGGTGTTCATCACGCCATGGCAAAAGCCCACCGCTTGCCACGCGGCCATCAACTCTGCCGTCCGTTCACTGACGGCTTGCAGCAAGGCGGCATAGGGCTGGGCTGCATCGCGGCAGGCCGGGTAATGGTGCTCGATGACAAAGTCGGCGAGTGTTTTCAGTTGGTCGTGCTGATTGGCGTGGCTGAAATGTTCGAAATGCCCGAAGCGGATGAAGCTGGGGGATGTACGCGCCACCACGGCAGCGGTTTCAATTTCTTCGCGGCGCACGCGGTCGTCAGAGCCGGTGATGCACAGCGCGCGCGTAGTCGGAATGCCCAAGCCGTGCATGGCTTCTGAGCACAGGTATTCGCGGATCGAGCTGCGCAACACCGCACGGCCATCGCCGCCACGCGAGTAGGGCGTCAGGCCGGCCCCCTTGAGTTGCAACTCCATGCCACCCTGCGGCGTTTGCAACTCTCCCAGCAGCGTGGCCCGACCGTCGCCTAATTGCCCAGCCCACTGGCCAAATTGGTGGCCGCTGTAAACGCTGGCCAAGGGCTCGGAGCCCGGCAAGACGCGGTTGCCGGTGAAGGCCTCCAGCGCCTCTTGCGAGGCCAGCCATGACGCGTCGAGGCCGAGTTCACGGGCCAGTGCCGCGTTGCGGCTAACCCAATATGGCTCACTGAGTGGGCGCAAGGGTTGCGGTGTCGAGAAATCGCTGCCCAGCCGGGCAAAGCGGTTTCGCCATGTCAGCGCAGTGGTCGCCAGCGGCGTGGCCGGAGCAGCTAAAGGCTGGGTTGAAGGCATTTGCAAGGTCATGCACAGATTGTCTCTGACTTGCTAAAAAAACACCCAGCGTGCGGGCAATCCCGCATCAGCGTGCTGGTCGCTTACGGGGGGGATGTCAGTGGTACAAACTGAGTACGCGATCATGCGCATAAATGAAAAGAGGACGATTCAAGATGCTCGGCTTAATGCAAGACCAACCGCTGCTGATTTCAAACCTGATTGATTTTGCCGAGCGCCATCACGCCGACGTCGAAATCGTCTCGCGCCGGGTTGAGGGCGACATTCACCGCTACACCTACAAAGACGCAGCGCAGCGCTCGCGTCAGGTGGCCCATGCGCTTGACAGCATGGTGCTGCAGTTCAGTGACCGGGTCGCCACGCTGGCCTGGAATGGCTACCGCCACTTCGAGCTCTACTACGGCGTCAGCGGTTCGGGCCGGGTGCTGCACACCATCAACCCGCGCTTGCACCCGGACCAAATTGCCTGGATTGCCAACCACGCCGAAGACCAGGTGCTGTGCTTTGACATGAATTTTTTGCCACTGGTGCAAGCCGTGCACAGCCAGTGCAAAACCATTCGGCAGTATGTGGCGCTGTGTGACGCCGACAAACTGCCGACTGACAGCGGCATCCCCGGGCTCATCAGCTACGAAGCCTGGATTGCGCCGCAGCCGACGACCTACCGCTGGCCAACGTTTGACGAGAATTCGGCGTCGAGCATGTGCTACACCAGCGGCACCACTGGCCACCCCAAGGCCGCGCTGTACAGCCACCGCTCGACCACTTTGCACGCCTACGCCGCCGCCTTGCCAGACGTCATGGGCTTGTCGGCGCGCGACGCGGTGTTGCCGGTGGTGCCGATGTTTCACGTCAACGCCTGGGGCATTCCGTATTCAGCGTCGCTGACTGGCGCCAAGCTGGTGTTTCCGGGGCCCGCGCTGGACGGCAAATCGGTTTACGAATTGATTGAAGCCGAGCAGGTCACCTACGCGGCCGGTGTGCCGACCGTCTGGCAAATGCTGCTGACCCACATGAAACCGGCGGGTCTGCAGTTTTCAAGTCTCAAGCGCACGGTGATTGGTGGTTCGGCCTGCCCCCCGGCGATGATCACCGCCTTCCATGACGACTACGGCGTGGAGGTCTTGCACGCTTGGGGCATGACCGAGTTGAGCCCGCTGGGCACGCTGTGCAGCCTGAAGAACAAACACCAAGGTTTGCCGGCGGAAGACAAAATGAAGATTCGCCTGAAGCAGGGGCGGGCGATTTTTGGCGTTGACATGAAAATCGTCGATGACCGTGGCGATGAACTGCCGTGGGACGGCAAAACCTATGGCGACCTGCTAGTCAAAGGGCAGTGGATTGTCCGGGACTATTACAAAGGGGAGGGCACTGCGCCCTTGGTCGACGGCTGGTTTCCGACCGGCGACGTCGCCACCATTGACGCCGACGGCTACATGCAAATCACCGATCGCAGCAAAGACGTGATCAAGTCCGGCGGCGAGTGGATCAGCTCGATCGACATTGAAAACATTGCCGTGGCGCACCCGGCGGTGGCGATGGCCGCCTGCATCGGCGTGGCGCATCCCAAATGGGACGAGCGCCCGATCATCGCTGTCGTCAAGAAGCCAGGGGCTGAGGTCACGCGGGAAGAACTGCTGCGCTTTTACGACGGCAAAACCGCCAAGTGGCAGATCCCCGACGACGTGGTGTTTGTCGATACGATCCCGATGGGCGCCACCGGCAAGATGCTCAAAACCCGGCTGCGGGAGGTGCTGAAGGACTACAAGCTGCCGAGCTGATCCGTCGGTTAATCGTGCTCCAGATCCCAGCTGAAGTGGGCGCCTCTGACGCGAACCTTAAAAAGCGTTCAGTGCACCGACTTGTGCTTGCCAGGCACTGCTTCCGCCGATCCCCGCACAGAAGCGTTTTCTCAACGCTTCATCGTTCGTACAATGAAAAAAGACAACCCTACTTCTTTAGACATCACCCCGAAAGAAACTTCCATGACAGCGCACTACACAGTTCACGGCAACGTGGCGGTTATCACGCTTGACAACCCGCCTGTCAATGGCCTGGGCATGCTCACCCGCCGCGCCATCACCGATGGTTTGCAGCAGGCGCAAGCTGACAGCAACATCAAGGCGATCGTCATCACCGGCGCTGGCAAGGCCTTTTCGGGCGGTGCTGACATCAAGGAGTTTGGCACCGACAAAGCCACGCTTGAGCCGAATTTACGCAGCGTGATTTTGGCGGTTGAAAATTCAAGCAAACCGGTGGTTGCCGCGATACATTCGGTCTGCATGGGCGGCGGACTGGAGCTGGCGCTGGGTTGCCATTACCGGATTGCCGCGCCCGGCTGCAGCATGGCACTGCCTGAAGTCAAGCTTGGTTTGTTGCCGGGTGCTGGCGGCACCCAACGCTTGCCGCGCGCTTTGGGTGTGGAGCCCGCGCTGAACATGATCGTCAGCGGCGAGCCGGTCAAAAGCGAGCTGCTGGCGATGCTGCCGGGGCAAAAGCTGTTCAACAGACTCAGCGCGTCTGCAGACTCGCTAGCGGCAGAAGCACTGAGCTTGGCCGCCGACGTTGCAGATGCCCGGCCTTTGCCGCGGGTGCGCGACTTGCCCTGCAAGCATCCGCAAGGCGACGGTTATTTTCAGTTTGCCCGCAACATGGTCAAGGGCATGGCCAAAAATTTCCCGGCACCCTTGAAATGTGTCGATGCTGTGCAGTCCGCCACACAGAAAAGTTTTGATGATGGCCTTTTGATGGAGCGTGAGCTCTTCGTTAATTTGATGTTGTCGCCGGAAAGCCGGGCGCTGCGGCACCTGTTCATGGCTGAGCGTGCCGCCTCCAAAATCAAAGATGTGCCGGCTGACACGCTACTGCGCGAGATCAAGTCCGTGGCCGTGATTGGCGCCGGCACCATGGGCGGCGGCATCGCCATGAACTTTCTCAACGCGGGCCTGCCCGTCAAGTTGTTGGAGATGAAGCAAGACGCGTTGGACCGCGGCATCGCCACACTGCGCAAAAACTACGAGGCGCAGGTCAAAAAAGGCAAGCTCAAACAAGACAAATACGAGCAACGCATGAGCCTGCTCAGCAGCACGCTGAGCTACGACGACTTAACTGACGCCGACATGGTGATTGAAGCTGTGTTTGAAGAGATGGGCGTGAAAGAAAAAGTCTTCAAAGAATTGGACCGGGTCATGAAGCCGGGCGCGATTTTGGCGACCAACACCTCGACGCTGGACGTCAACACCATTGCCAGCTTCACCCAGCGTCCGCAAGACGTGGTCGGCTTGCATTTTTTCAGCCCTGCCAATGTCATGAAGCTGCTGGAAGTGGTGCGCGCCGACAAGACTGCCAAAGACGTCATGGCGACCGTCATGGCACTGGCCAAAAAAATCCGCAAAACAGCGGTGGTGTCGGGTGTCTGTGATGGCTTCATCGGCAACCGGATGATCGAGCAGTACGCACGTCAAGCGGGCTTTTTATTGGACGAGGGCTGCACCCCGGCACAGGTTGACAAGGCCGTTGAGAAGCTTGGTTTTGCGATGGGACCGTTTCGCATGAGTGACTTGGCCGGCAACGACATCAGCTGGGCGATTCGCAAGCGCCGCTACAGCGAAAAACCTGAAATGAAGTACAGCCAGACGGCCGATTTGCTGTGCGAGAAAGGCCGTTTTGGCCAAAAAACCGGCGCTGGCTGGTACGACTACGTGGCTGGCAAACGCGACGCGATTCCGAATGCCGACGTCGTCGCCATGGTGGCGGCGCACCGCCAGTCGCTGGGCATCACGCCGCGCAAGATTGCAGACGAAGAAATTGTGCAGCGGCTGGTCTTCAGCTTGGTCAACGAAGCCGCCCATATTCTGGAAGAAGGCATTGCCGCCAAAGCCAGCGACATCGACATCGCCTATGTGTTTGGTTATGGCTTTCCGGCGCATTGCGGTGGCCCCATGTTGTATGCCGATCAAGTTGGGCTGTTCAACGTGGTGCAAAGCATGCAGCGTTTTGCCTTGAACCCACTGGATGACGCGCAGTTCTGGCAGCCTGCGCCGCTGCTGGCAAGGCTCGTCGCTGAAGGCAAGACCTTCAACTGAACCCCATCCACCGAATCCGGAGAATTCCATGTCATCAGCTGTGATTGTTTCAACTGCCCGCACCCCTCTGGCCAAAAGCTGGAAGGGCTCTTTCAACATGACCCACGGCGCCACCTTGGGCGGCCATGCCGTCGAACACGCCTTGCAGCGGGCCGGTATTGAGCCGGCTGAAGTCGAGGACGTGATCATCGGTTGCGCCACGCCCGAAGGCGCCACGGGTGCCAACATCGCGCGGCAGATCGCGCTGCGCGCTGCTTGCCCGGTCAGCGTGTCGGGCATGACGGTGAACCGCTTTTGCTCGTCGGGTCTGCAATCGATTGCACTCGCCGCGCAGCGCGTGATCGCGGGCGAAGCGGATATTTTTGTCGCTGGTGGGGTCGAGAGCATTTCATGTGTTCAACAAGAAATGAACCAGCACATGTTGCAAGACAGCTGGCTTGCCAAGAACAAACCCGACATTTACTGGAACATGCTGCAAACCGCCGAGATGGTTGCCAAGCGTTACGGCATTTCACGTGAGCGCATGGACGAATACGGCGCCCGCAGCCAGCAACGAGCCGCCGCCGCGCAGGCCGCCGGACTGTTTGAAGCCGAGATGGCGCCGATCACGGTCATCGCCGGTGTGCTTGATCCTGTGATGGGTTTGATGACGAAAAAAGTCACCGTCAGCCGTGACGAAGGCATCCGCGAAGGCACAACACAAGAAGGCATCAGCGGCATCAAGCCGGCCATGCCAGGCGGTGTCGTCAGCGCGGGCAATGCCAGCCAGTTTTCAGACGGTGCGGGGGCTGTCGTGGTGATGCATGAAGCCGTGGCCGAGCGCAAAGGGTTGAAGCCGCTGGGGCGTTTTCTGGGCTTTGCCGTGGCAGGTTGCGAGCCGGATGAAATGGGCATCGGCCCCGTCTTTGCCATCCCTAAGGTGCTGGCCAAGCTGGGTCTCAAAGTCAGCGACATTGATCTGTGGGAGCTCAACGAAGCCTTTGCCGTGCAGGTGCTGTATTGCGCTGACAAGCTGGGCATTCCGATGGAGCGCCTGAACGTCAACGGCGGCGCGATTGCCGTCGGCCACCCTTACGGCGTGACGGGCCAACGGCTGACTGGCCATGCGTTGATCGAAGGTCGGCGCCGGGCTGCCAAGCTGGTTTGTGTCACTATGTGCATTGGTGGCGGCATGGGTGCCGCCGCTATTTTCGAGGTTCTTTGAATGACAACTCTTCACAACCTGAAACGGTTGCAGGCACTCATCTGGGTCTTTATTTATGGCGGTTTGCTGACGCTGGTGCTAGGTCTCTCGATGGAGCGAACTGACGATGCGACAGGTTGGCCGATGGTGGTCGGCGGCGGTGGCTTCGCGTTGCTTGGCGTTGTGCTGATTTATGTTCGCTCGCGTTTGAAGGCGGATGGACAAAAATGAAGTTCGGCGTCGAAATCCCTTTTGTCACCCACCTCGGTTTTGAGCTCATCCACTTTCAAGATGGCGAGTCAACCCTTCAATTTACCTCCAGGCCGGAGCACCAAAATTCATTCGGGGTGGCGCACGGCGGCGCCATCATGACGCTGCTGGATGTCACCATGGCCAGCGCTGCGCGCAGTGTGGTGCCCGAGATGGGCGTCGTCACCATCGAGATGAAGACCAGTTTCATGCGGCCCACCCCAGGCGACGGCAGCACCTTGACCGGTCGCGGCGTGCTGATGCAGCGCACCGGCTCGATGGCCTATGTCGAGGCCAAGCTCTACGACAGCCAGGGCAATATGTGCGCCCATTCGACGGGTACGTTTAAATATGTCAAGCGGCCCGACACCAATACCGCACGGGCTGGTTTGCCAGCGCAACAACTGTCGACCGATTGAACTGATTCAGGCGAACAATGACCGTCGCTGCGCTCGCTATGTCGAAATATCAACGCAGGCGGTTGCTTTCAGCATCGATCACCGACTTCCCCGCAGACCGCTCTAAGCGGTCTTCCAGCTCACCGATGTAGGCTGCCAGCGTGTTGCCCGACTGCTCAATGCGAGACTTCAAATCTGCTTGCAAATCGGCCAAGCGCTCGTCAAGTCGCAGCTTGTCTTGGGCTACACGCTCGGCCATCGCATGGCTCTCAGCAGTCAGGTACTGCTGCAACTCGGTGAAGCGCGAGGTTTCGGCTTTGTCAGCCAGTTCGCGTTGCGCTTGGAGTTGACGCGCGGTGCGCCGGTTCTCAATCAAATACGCGCTTTTGGCGTAGGCGCTGAAAAGCAGAAAAACCACCAACACGACCACCAAGCCAATCAGCATGAGCATCGCCAAAGGCGCTTGCACGTTGGTGAAACCAAGGCTGAGCGTGCTGAGCCGGTTGAACTCTTCGAGGTTCAAAGCCACGAAGGCTGTCGTCAAGACGATGCCCAATATCAGCAAAGTAGACCGTATCCTCATCAAAGCTCCCGTGAAATCTGCATCATACGCAGCGCTTAGAAAATCGCCTGTGGGAAAATGAAGAAACAAATTTTTCGCCAGTCACCAAACCCTCCTACATGCAGAAAATCATCCGGCAAATCGCCGCAGAAATCAGAGTCCAAGAGCAACAGATTCGGGTCGCCGTGGAACTGCTAGATGGCGGCGCGACCGTGCCGTTCATTGCCCGCTACCGCAAAGAGGTCACGGGGGGACTTGACGACATTCAGTTGCGAGAGTTGGAATCCCGGCTGGGCTATTTGCGAGAGTTGGAACACCGCCGGGAAACGGTGCTCAAAAGCATCGACGAGCAGGGCAAGTTGACCCCAGAGCTGCGCCGCGCAATTGATGCCGCCGCCACCAAGCAAGACCTGGAAGACTTGTACTTGCCCTTCAAACCGCGCCGCCGCACCAAGGGCCAAATTGCCCGCGAGTCAGGCATTGAGCCACTGGCCAACGCGCTGTTTGCCGACCCGATGCTGCTGCCGCAAGACGCTGCGGCGCCCTACGTCAAAGCCGAGAAGAACGAGAGTGGTGACGACTTCACCACCGTGCAAGCGGTGCTCGACGGCGTACGCGACATCTTGAGTGAACGCTGGGCCGAGGACGCGCCGCTGGTGCAGTCGCTGCGGGCTTGGTTGTGGAGCGAAGGACTTTTCGCCTCGAAGCTGGTGTCTGGCAAAGACGAAAACCAGCCGGACAACGCCAAGTTTCGCGATTACTTTGCTTACGACGAGCCGATTGGCCGCGTGCCGTCGCACCGGGCACTGGCGGTTTTTCGTGGCCGCGGGCTGGAGATTCTGGATGCCAAGCTGGTGCTGCCCGAGCCGCCAGTGAATGTCACGCCCGTGGGCGCCAAGGCCGCACCGACGGTGTCGGTGGCCGAAGGCAAGATCGCGCTGCATTTGGGCTGGAGCCACAAGGCTCGGCCAGCCGATGACTTGCTGCGCAAATGCGTCAGCTGGACCTGGCGCGTCAAACTGAGTTTGTCGATTGAGCGCGACCTGTTCACGCGGCTGCGTGAAGATGCTGAAAAAGTCGCCATCAAGGTCTTTGCCGACAACCTGCGAGACCTGCTGCTGGCCGCACCGGCGGGCCCACGCGTGGTGATGGGACTCGACCCCGGCATCCGCACCGGCGTCAAAGTGGCGGTGGTCGACGCCACCGGCAAACTGGTGGAAACCGCCACGGTGTTTCCGCACGAGCCGCGCAAAGACTGGGAAGGTTCGCTGCACACACTGGCCAAGCTCAGCGAAAAGCACGGCGTCAATCTGATCGCCATCGGCAACGGCACAGCCAGCCGCGAAACCGACAAGTTGGCCGCCGACCTGATCAAGCGCATCACGCAACACGCGGAATCAAGCGGCACGGCTTGGCTGATTGACAAAGTCGTGGTCAGCGAAGCCGGTGCCTCGGTTTATTCCGCCAGTGAGTTCGCCTCGCAAGAAATGCCCGATGTTGACGTCAGCTTGCGCGGCGCCGCCAGCATTGCCCGGCGCTTGCAAGACCCGCTGGCAGAGCTGGTCAAGATCGACCCGAAATCCATCGGTGTTGGTCAGTACCAGCACGACGTCAACCAAAGCGAGCTGGCGCGCAGCTTGGACACCGTGGTCGAGGACTGCGTCAACAGCGTGGGCGTGGACCTGAACACCGCCAGCGTGCCCTTGTTGGCGCGCGTCTCTGGCCTGAGCCAAACGGTGGCCAAGTCGGTGGTGCGTTGGCGTGATGCCAACGGCGCGTTCACCTGCCGCGCCGACCTCTTGAAGGTCACCGGCTTGGGCGCCAAGACCTTTGAGCAAAGCGCCGGATTTTTGCGTTTGCACGCCAGCAGCAATCCCTTGGACATGACCGGCGTTCACCCTGAAACCTACCCGGTGGTCGAAAAAATCATCGCCCACACCGGCAAGCCGGTGGCCGAACTCATGGGCCGCGCCGAGATGCTCAAGACGCTGCGGCCTGAGCTGTTTGCCAATGACAAATTCGGCGTCATCACGGTCAAAGACATTTTGGCCGAGCTCGAAAAACCGGGCCGGGACCCGCGGCCTGACTTCAAGGTGGCCCGCTTCAACGACGGGGTCGAAGACATCAAAGACTTGGTTGAAGGCATGACGCTGGAAGGCACCGTGAGCAACGTGGCGGCCTTTGGCGCCTTTGTCGACATCGGCGTTCACCAAGACGGGCTGGTGCATGTGAGCCAGCTGGCCAACAAGTTCGTCACCGACGCGCGTGAAGTCGTCAAGACCGGTGACATCGTCAAGGTCCGAGTGACCGAAATCGACGTCGCCCGCAAACGCATCGGCTTGACCATGAAGCTCGACGTCGCCCCCGCACGCCGTGACGCCCCGCGCGACAACAAGTTTGAAGGCGCAGCGCGTGGCGCACGGCAGCCGCAGGGCCAAAATTTTGCCAGCCGGAACGAGCCAGCCGGGCAGGGCAGCGCCATGGCGTCAGCCTTTGCCAAGCTGCAAAGCTTGAAAAAATGAAACCAGCCGAAAGCCTATTTTTACCGACGCTTCGTTGGCGCTTGGGCTTCGCGTGCTGCGCGTTGCTCATGGGGGCCGCCTGCATGGACGGCTACCCGAGACAAGACGCGCTCATCGTGAATCCGTTCAACATGACCCAGACGCAGCGGCTGCAGGCGATGAACAGCATCGGCGATGACGCCCATACACAACGCAGCTGGAGCTACGCGCTATTGCCAGGTTGCGTGTTGCAGATCGATATCGACGGCGAGCTGGGACCGGGTCCTGCGTCAGAGGTGGCGCTGTTGGGCTCTGTCATTCAGATCGCCCGTGACCCGACGGACAACACCTTCAACGTGGCCGTTTCGGGGCCAGGCGACAGCCACTCGGCAGCAGCGTCAGTTTTGGAAAGCCAGGATTGGGGGCTCGCCAGTCAGACGCAATTGCTGCTCAGGGTGCTGCAGCGCGGTTGTTCAGATGCGGCCGGCAAGACCGGTGCAACAGTGGCGGTTTTACCCGGGCAATCACCCCCATAATCAGCGACATCGGCCCACTCCAAGCGACTTCTTTTAGAAAGCTCTTTCCCTATGGAACTTCTAGTCGACCCGAATGTCTGGATCGCCTTTGCGATGCTGGCCGCCTTGGAAATCGTTCTGGGCATCGACAACATCATCTTCATTTCGATTTTGGTGGGCCGCTTGCCGCCGCACATGCGCGACAAGGCCAGGCGGCTGGGGATTGGTTTTGCGATGATTTCGCGCTTGTTGCTGTTGTTCACGCTGACCTGGGTCATGGGACTGACGGCAGATCTCTTCAACGCATTGGGCCAGGGCATCAGCGGACGTGATTTGGTGCTGTTGTTCGGTGGCGTGTTCCTGCTCTACAAGGCTTCGCATGAGATCTTTGTGGAGGTCGAAGCCCGCGAACAACATGTGCCACCCGAGACCGATGCCGTGCTGCTCAAAGCAACGGGTCAAAAGCTCTTTTGGGGCATCATCGGCCAAATTGCGATCATCGACATCGTGTTTTCACTCGACTCGGTGATCACGGCGGTCGGCATGGTCGATGAGATCAGCATCATGGTCGCGGCGGTTGTTGCATCGGTAGGCGTGATGTTGGTGGCGGCCAAACCGATTGGCGATTTCGTTGACAGTCACCCCTCGGTCAAAGTGTTGGCGCTGGCCTTTCTCATCATGGTTGGCATGGCGCTGACCGCTGAAGCCTTTGAGCAGCATGTGCCCAAAGGCTACATCTATGCCGCCATGGCTTTTTCACTGGCAGTCGAGGCGCTGAACATCCGCGCTCGCTCCAAACGTCTGAAGTCCGCAAAGACGGTCGACGCGAAGAGCTGAGCTCGACAACTCACTACATCGATGCTTGCAGCATCTGCCGATAGTCTTCTGCTGTGGCGATGCGCGGATTGGTCAGGTGGCAGTGGTCGGCCAGGGCGCCTTCAATCACTTTGTCGAACAGCGCCGGCGTGACGCCCATCGCGGCCAAGCCGCTGGGCAGGCCGAGGCGGGCGCTCATGTTTTGAATAGCCTCTGGGATATCGCTGTCAGATGCTAAATGCATGGCCTGCGCCATGCGTTCAAGACGGCGGTCTTTTTGCATGGATTCAGCCGCGGCATTGAAGCGAACCACCGCCGGTAAAAACATCGCGTTCAGCGTGCCGTGGTGCAAGCGCGGGTCAACACCGCCTAGGCTGTGGCTGAGTGAGTGGACGCAACCCAAGCCTTTTTGAAATGCCAAGGCGCCTTGCATGGCGGCGCTCATCATGTTGAGTCGGGCGTCACGGTCTTGGCCATGGTTGGTGGCTTGCGCAATGTTCGCCCAGCCGCGCTCTAAGCCGTCGAGGCCAATGCCATCAGCCGGCGGATTGAAAGATGGCGCCATGAAGGTTTCCATGCAGTGCGCGATGGCGTCCATGCCGGTGGCCGCGGTGAGCAGCGGCGGCAGACCGAGCGTGAGATCAGGGTCGCAAATAGCGGTCTTGGGCACCAAAGCCCAAGAATGAAAGCCCAGCTTGCGGTGGTCGTCGACAATGAGAATCGCCCCGCGGGCGACTTCGCTGCCGGTGCCGCTGGTGGTCGGCACGGCAATGATGGGCGCCACGCGCTCGGTGATCTTGGCCGCGCCGCCTTCGATCGTGGCGTAGTTTTTGAGCGGGCCGGGGTGGGTGGCCGCAATCGCCACACCTTTGGCGCAATCGATGGCGCTGCCGCCGCCCACGGCAATCAGGCCATCGCATTGGCCCGCGGCGTACAGCGCTGCAGCCGCCCGAACGGCCGCTTCGGTCGGGTTGGAGGGTGTTTGGTCGAAGACGCTGACGGGCAGGCCGGTCAGTGCGTCCAGCGCTTTTTGCAACACACCGGCCGCCTTCACCCCTGCGTCTGTGACGATCAGCGGGCGATGAATGCCAACGCGTTCGCATTCTTGCCGCAGCCGCTTGACCGCCCCAAATTCAAACTGGATTTGGGTGACGTAATAAATGAATGCCATGGTTTGTCTTTGCCCCTGTGTGTCAATTGTTTGAATAACTTTAACCGCGAGGCTCATCTTGCACGAATTTAATTGCGTCGGGCGCATATGATCTGCTTTGACTTGGCCCCAGTATTTAATATTTAATACAAAAGATAACAATTTAAGCCATAAGTCAAGCAGTAGCGTAGAAAACTGACCCATAGCCGAAGCTTCTAAAACCTGACGCTGACGTCTTGACACGTGTATTTGACGCCATGAAGCCCGCCAAGCCTGAACGCCTGTTGACCCCCGCCATGCGCAGTGTTGTGTCAGCTATAGCGCGCGCCAAAAGGCCACCTTTTTGCAGCTTGACAGCGCTGCAAGCAAGGCAGGCTTATGCCGCCGGTGCCGGGGTGTTGGAGTTGCCGTTGCGAGCGTTGGCACAGGTGCAAGACTTCACACTGCCAGCCCGCGACGGTGCGGCTTTGCCAGCCCGTCTTTACCTGCCGCGCGCAGCCGAAGTAGGCGAGCGGCCTTGGCCAACCTTGCTGTATTTTCATGGCGGCGGTTTCACCATCGGCAGTATTGCCACCCATGACGTGTTGTGCCGTGAACTGAGTCATGCGGCCGACTGTGCGGTGGTCTCGTTGGACTACAGGTTGGCCCCAGAGCATCCATTCCCAACCGCTGCGCACGATGCTTGGGACGCGCTACAAGCGCTGGTCGCAGTCGCTGACAGCTGGGGGCTGGATGGCAGCCGCCTAGCGGTAGGCGGCGACAGTGCCGGCGGCACTTTGGCGGCCGTCTGCGCCGTCATGGCGCGTGACGTTGGTTTGCCAATCGCGCTGCAAGTGCTGTTTTACCCCGGCTGCGCGGCACACCAAGACAGCCCTTCACACCAGACCTTTGCGCACGGTTTTATCTTGGACGAACCCAGCATCAGTTGGTTTTTCAAGCAATACATCCGAACCCCGGCAGACCGTGATGACTGGCGCTTTGCGCCTTTGAACGCAGCCGACGTCGAGGGTGTGGCAGCCGCTTGGCTGGGCTTGGCCGAATGTGATCCGCTGATCGACGAGGGCTTGCTCTACGCTGACAAATTGCGCGCGGCAGGCGTCGTGGTGGATTTGGAGATCTACCGCGGCGTGACGCACGAGTTCATCAAAATGGGCCGTGCTATTCCTGAAGCCTTGCAAGCGCACGCCGCCGCGGCGAAGGCCTTGCGCAAGGCCTTCGCCGCTGGGCAGCGCTTGCGGCCTTGAATCCAGATCCACACCAACCAAAAAACAAAAGCAAAAAAGTAAAGAGAAAGGGAAGCGAAACGCCATGAAAGAGCTCTGCACACCGAACCCGCCATCAGAGAATTTCCGTTTCTCGCATCGACTTCGTGTCCGCTGGGCTGAAGTGGACATGCAAAAAATTGTCTTCAATGCCCACTATCTGATGTATTTCGACACCGCCATGACCGACTACTGGCGTGCCATGGCTTTGCCCTATGAAGAAGCCATGCGGCAATTGGGTGGCGAACTGTACGTGAAGAAGTCGAGCATGGAGCATCACGCATCGGCACGCTTTGACGACCAACTCGACGTGGTCGTACGGTGTCAAAAAATCGGCAATTCGTCGATCGTGTTTCAGGGCGCTATTCACCGGGGTGACGCGTTGCTCGTGACGTGCGAGCTGATTTATGTCTTTGCCGATCCAAGCAACCAGCGCTCTTGTCCAGTGCCTGCTGCACTGCGCCAAGTGCTTGAAAATTTTGAAGCTGGCGAACCGGTGTTGCTGCTGAAAACAGGCGGATGGGGAGCCCTCGGCTGGGACGCGATGGAAGTGCGCATTGAGGTCTTCGTTGACGAACAGCTGATTCCCTTAGAACTGGAGAACGACGCTGAGGATGAAACCGCTTTTCATGCTGTCGGCTACAACGGCATCGGCCAGGCGGTGGCCACGGGTCGCTTGCTCGTCGGCCATCAGGGCCAAGGGCGGATTGGTCGGATGGCTGTCAAGCGGGTGCTCAGAGGGGCCGGCCAGGGTGCGGCGGTGTTGGCTGCGTTGCAAGCTGAGGCGACACGCAGGGGTGACCACGAGGTGGCCTTGCATGCGCAGATCAGTGCCCAGGGGTTTTATGAGCGCCTTGGATTCAAGGCACGCGGCGACATATTTGACGAGGTCGGCATGCCGCACATCGAGATGTTTCTGATGCTGTGAGCGCAGCGCTCTGCTCAGGCCCGCAGCGGCCACGTCAGCCGCACCATCGGCTGGTTGGAACCACCAACCTGAGGCGACTCAGCACTGATCGTTTTCTCCCAGACTGTTGCGCTGAACGCGCCTGAAGTCGGCCCTGCCGCCAGCCACAGGAGGGTGCTGCAACGCGTACCGTAGCCGCGCTCACCGCGTTCAGGTATGTCGATCAGAGCGCTTGACAGCGCTTGCTCAAAGTCTGTTGCCACGCCGGTGTTCGGCAGATCATGCAAGGCTGCGCGCTCCGGGTTGCCTAAAGCGGGCCACAAGATGTTGCCCAACACGGCGGCATCCCCCACGGCATCAGCCTGAACCAAGGCTGTTGTCATGGCCGCTTTCAGGGCCAGCGTTTTGGGCCAAGGTGTGTCGAGCAAAGCATTCGACAGACCATAAACACCGGGTGTGAGCGGCAGCGTGTGCCAGCCTGAGGCCGTCCGCACGCTGTTCAGTGGCAGCATGCCAAGGTTTGAGCGGTTGCTGGCCCAAGCCCATTTGCCGCTTAAAAAGTCGCCGAGGACCAGATTGCAAGCGCCATATGCCATGGCAACAGTCTCGACCAGAAATTGAGCGACATTCATGTTCCCTTCAAGCCAGCGCAAAGGCAAATCACCACGTGACAAAGCTGCCGCCGCGGCATCGGGCTCCCGCACATTGGTCAGCAGCGCGATGCGGCCAGCGCTTGTGCTGCCCATCCAGGTGCCGCCGGCACGTAAATCACGGCCTGAGATCACTGTGACGTCGCCGGGCGTGGTCCAGACAGCCAAGGGCAGCGTCGGCCGGTCGCGGTATTCATCGCGATTGGAGGCGATCACCAGCGGCCAGCGCGCCGATGCGCCAAGAGCGATGGCCAGCAGGCACATGTCAGAGGTCTTCGAGCAGCGGGTAGGGCAGCGGCAAGAGTGTCAACGTCGGGCCACTGGCGGACACCGCCGTCAGGCTGCCGTCGCTGGCGGCGGCGGTTTGAATCGACACGATGGCGTCACATCCGCCGCCAAGTCCGGGTAAGGGTGCGACCGCCGCGACCAAGCCACAAGGCTGTTCGGCGTCGCTGCTGTGGAACACTTCTTGACCCACATTCAGCGGGACACTCGCATGAACGATGTAGGCGCGGCGCTTGAGCGTGCCGCGAAACTGGCTGCGAGCGACGATTTCTTGACCGGGGTAGCAGCCTTTTTTGAAGTTAACGCCGCCGACGGATTCGTAATTCAGCATTTGCGGCACGAAGGCCTCAAAAATCGGCTGCGTGATCATGGCAATACCGGAGCGCACGCTCAGCCACTGCCATTGGTCGAGTTCAATCGCGGGTACAGCGGGTGTTGGCGTGCCGACTGACGCGCACCATAACGCCCGGGCAATGTTGCCTGCCGACGGCAACACCACCAAGCTGGCAGAGGCGTCATCGGTCTTTGACCAAACACGATTGGCGTCGCCGCCTTGACGCGTCACCGCGTCGCCCGTCAAACCGTGCAGCATGAACTCGTCGCTGGCGTCGCTGAGTTTGGCTTTCGCGCGCATCACAAACATCGACAAGCGCTTCAGGGTGGCGGGCAAAATATCCCGACTGCAGACCATCAGAATCTCGTTAGCGCTGCGTTTAAAAACCACAAAACTGGCCTGCATGCGGCCCTTGGGATTGCAAAATGCGGCCAGCCGCGCCTCAGACAAGCCGAGCAGGGCGACATCTTGCGTCAATTGGCCCTGCAAAAAGTTGACGGCATCTTCACCGATGGCGCGGATCACGCCCATGTGTGGAAGGACGACCTGGCCGGACGGCGCGACCGTCGACGTTGATGGGGTTGAAGTGTGCATCCCTGAATTATCATAGCCATTGGGTTTTAATGATGGCTTTGCTCAAGGTGGCTCACTGGTGCGTCGTGTTTTTTCAAGTTTGTTGACGCTGGTTTTGACCGGCACCTTGCTGTTTGTCGGTGCGGCTCTGTGGTGGCTGCACGAACCCTTGACCCTGCAAGCACAGCCTGGCAGCAACGTACTGGACCTGGAAATCGAGCCCGGCACCTCGGCCAAAGGTGTTGCCGAGGCTGCGGTGGCAAGCGGTGCCAGAACCGAAGCCAGTTGGCTTTACCTGTGGTTTCGCGCCTCAGGGGACTCACGCCTGATTCGGGCCGGCAGCTATGAAATCAGCCCCGGCACCACGCCACGCAAACTGCTCAGCATGCTGGTGCGCGGTGAAGAAGCCTTGAAAAGCGTCATGCTGCCTGAAGGTTGGACTTTCAAGCAAGTCATGGCGGCGCTGCAAACGGCGGACAACCTCAGACCTGATGCGCGCGGCATGACGCCAGAGGACATCATGGCGAAAATAGGCAAACCGGGCGTTCACCCTGAAGGCCGGTTTTTCCCGGACACCTACACCTACGCCAAGGGCAGCAGCGACTTGGCCCTGCTCCAACGCGCCGCCCGTGCCATGGACAAACGGCTGGACGCCGCCTGGGCGGTGCGCCAGCCCGACACGCCTTTGAAAAGCCCGGACGAGGCGCTGATTTTGGCCAGCATCATCGAAAAAGAAACCGGCAAGCCTGCAGATCGCGCCACGATCAGCGGGGTCTTCACCAATCGTTTGCGCATCCGCATGTTGCTGCAGACCGACCCGACGGTGATCTACGGCATGGGCGCTGAGTTTGACGGCAACCTGCGTCTCAGCCACTTGCGCGCTGACACGCCCTACAACACCTACACCCGCGCGGGTTTGCCGCCGACGCCGATTGCCATGCCCGGCCGCGCCGCTCTGCTGGCCGCGGTGCAACCGGCCAAGACAAACGCGATGTACTTTGTCTCGCGAGGCGACGGCAGCAGCCAGTTCAGCGCGACGCTGGACGAACACAACCGTGCCGTCAACACATACATTCGGGGGCGCTGACTTTTGACAACCAAACAATGGCCTGGACTTTTCATCAGCTTTGAAGGCATCGATGGGGCTGGCAAATCAACCCATATTGGCGCCTTGGCCGCCGCCTTCAAAGCGCAGGGCAGGGCCGTCACGCTGACCCGCGAACCGGGCGGCACGCCGCTGGCCGAAACGCTGCGCACACTGGTGCTGAATGACGCGATGGACCCGCTGACCGAGGCGCTGTTGATGTTTGCCGCACGCCGTGATCACTTGACTTGCGTGATCCTGCCGGCGCTGGCGCGCGGTGACGTGGTCTTGTGTGACCGCTTCACCGACGCTACCTTTGCCTACCAGGGCGGCGGCCGTGGCTTTGACGAGGCGGTGCTCAAGCAGCTTGAAACCATGGTGCAAGGCACTGCCGATATGGACGGAACGCAGCTGATTCAGCCCGACCTCACCGTTTGGTTTGAACTCGCCCCCGAAGAGGCCGCCAAGCGTCTCGCTGGTGCGCGCGTGCCGGACAAATTCGAGTCACAACCGGTTGAGTTCTTTCGCCGTGTCGCTGCTGGCTACGCCCGCCGATTGACCGGTGAACCAGGGCGCTTTGCGCGCATCAGCGGCGGGCAACCGCAGCCGGCCGTTTGGCACGACGTACACGCTATTTTCGTAGCCAAAGGCTGGCTGGCATGAGCGATCACAACATGAGTGACAGCAACACCTTGTCCGAGCGCAGCCAACTCGCACCTTGGCTGCAAGTCCAGCTCGAAAACCTGCTGAGCCAACGCGGTCACGCCTGGCTGTTGAGCGGCCCTTCCGGTTTGGGTCAATTTGACTTGGCGCTGGCGCTGGCGCGGGCTTGGTTGTGCGAAGCGCCCACCCCGCAGGGCGCTTGCGGCCATTGCGGCAGTTGCCACGCCGTGGACGTGCATACCCACGCTGATTTGCGCATGTTGATTCCAGAAACGTTGTCGCTCAGCCTGGGCTGGCCGCTGGACCAAAAAACACAGGAAGAATTGGACAACAAAAAGCGCAAACCCAGCAAAGAAATCAAGGTCGATGCAGCGCGCCAGGTGGTGACCTTCTCCCAGCTCACGCGTTCGCGTGGCCCTACCAAAGTGGTCTTGGTGTTCCCGGCCGAGCGCATGAATGGCATCACCGCCAACACCTTGCTGAAGACCCTGGAAGAGCCGCCGGGCGAGGTCAAGTTCATTTTGGCCACCGAGGCAGCGCAGCAGTTGCTGCCGACCATTCGCAGCCGCTGTCAGAGCCACACCATGCGCTGGCCGGCGTTTGAAGAAAGTCTGGCTTGGTTGCAGAGCCAAAGTGCCATGAATGAAAGCGCGAAAACCGGTCGCGCCAAGTCGCCGCCGCCGAGGCTAGAAGACTTGCGGGTTTTGCTCGCAGCGGCCGGCGGCCGGCCGGCGGATGCGCTGACTTGGGTTCAAGGCGGCGCGCCAGATGAAGCGGCCCGCGACTGGCAGGCGCTGCCGAAAGCGATGGCACGCGGTGATGTTGGTGCTTTGACTGGCTGGGCACCCGCGTTGGTAGTCGATGCGCTGCAAAAGATTTGCCACGATGTCTGGGCTGTCAAAGTCGGCGCTCAACCGCGCTTTTTTACCCTGAGTGATCTGCCTTTGCCGGCGCGTCAACCGGCATCGGTCGAAACTCAAAACCTTGGCAGTCCGGCCAGCATATTTGCTTTGTCGGCTTGGTCTAAAGAGCTGGCAACCAGCGCCCGCACGGTCGAGCACCCTTACAACCCCGGCCTCATGCTCGAAGCCTTGGTCAGCCGGGCTAAGCAGGCGCTGACGACGCGTTAATTCCCTCCCTTTTTACACCTGATTCCCATGTTCACCGACTCCCACTGCCACCTCGTTTACCCAGAGCTCAAGGACAATCTGCCGCACATCCGTGAAGCCATGCAAGCGGCTCAGGTTGATCGTGCACTCGTCATATGCACCACGTTGGAAGAGTTTGACGACGTCCATGCATTGGCTGTTGGCTACGACAATTTTTGGTGCAGCGTCGGTGTTCATCCTGACAACGAAGGCGTGACTGAACCCAGTCTGGATGATCTGTTAGTCCGTGCAACCCGGCCTAAAGTTGTCGGCATCGGTGAAACCGGGCTGGACTATTTCCGTTTGGGTGAGCGCACAGTGGCTGACATGGCCTGGCAGCGTGCGCGTTTTCGGGTGCACATTCAAGCCGCGCAGCAAACTGGCAAACCGCTGATCATTCACACCCGCAACGCTTCCGACGACACGCTGGCCATTTTGAAGGAAGAGGGCGAAGACGCCAGTTTGGGCAGTGCCGGCGGCGTCTTTCACTGTTTCACAGAAAGCCAAGCAGTGGCACGGGCCGCGCTTGACCTGGGTTTTTACATCTCCTTTTCGGGTATTTTGACTTTCAAGACGGCTGCTGATCTGCGTGATGTCGCGGCCTTTGTGCCCATGGATCGGATGCTGATCGAGACCGACAGCCCTTACTTGGCGCCCATGCCGCACCGCGGAAAAACCAACAATCCGTCGTATGTGCCTTTGGTGGCACAGCAAATTGCCCAGGTCCGTGGCTTGCGTGTTGAAGCCGTTGCTGAGGCCACCAGCCGTAACTTTGAACGCCTGTTCACCGGTGTCATGACCGCATAAATCATGCACAGTAGCGCCTATAAAAACTTCATAAGTTACTTTAAGTTATCGCTGATAAGCCTTGTTTTTGCTGTATTTTATACGGCCAATGCAGGCTCTTATGATGACTTTTTCACGGCAATCGAACGTGACAATTCGCGCGCTATCACGGCCTTGCTTCAGCGCGGCTTTGACCCCAACACCATCGACCCACAAGCTCGCCACGGTCTGACCATGGCCTTGGCTGACTCAGCTTTAAATGCTGCTGAAGCCTTGCTAGAGGCGCCTGGCATCGACGTCAATTTTCTGAATGCGCAGGACGAGAGTCCGCTGATGTACGCCGCCTTGAACGGTCATTTGGCCTTGGCTAAAAAGCTGATTGAGAAAGATGCAGACGTCAACAAAACCGGTTGGACGCCGCTGCATTACGCCGCCACCAAGGGCCATGTCGAGGTCATGCGTTTGCTGCTGGATAGCAGCGCCTTTGTCGACGCCGAATCACCCAACGGCACCACGCCACTGATGATGGCGGCGCAGTACGGCAATGGTGCTGCGGTGAAACTGCTGTTGGATGAAGGCGCTCAAGCCATGCAGAAAAACCAACAAGGCTTGACTGCGCTCGACTTTGCGCAACGCGGCAGCCGGCCCGATGCCATCAACTTCCTGTCCCAACCAGCCGTCAAGCCACAGCAACGGCAACCAGCCGGCCGGTGGTGATCAGTCGCCAGCGAACGTCTTGGACGGTGACCACAGGCGCAGACGCTGTTCGGCTCTTGAGGAGGCCAGTTGACACACAGCAACACACATAAATACATTCCACGATGTATATTATGTTAAATAGAAGATCAGACGAATCTGCACGGGCTTGTCTTTGCATGCACGGCAATCAATGACTTCGAGTTCGGGCTGATCAGTCGATCAGCGTCCCTTGATGGCCTCAACTTGCTCCCAGGCGATATCTGCCACGCGCATGTAGCGCTCGCCCATGGCTTGTGCATCAGCACTCGAGGCCGTGCCGCGCTTCACCCGACCACGAATGCCGTGAAGAATCGCCGCGAAACGGAACATGTTGAAGGCGATGTAAAAGTCAAGGTCGGGCATACCGCTGCGGCCGGTGCGGCGGCAATAAGCGGCCACATAGTCGGCTTCATCTTGCAGGCCTTGCGCTTTCAGATCAAGGCCGCGGATACCGCCCAAAATGTCCGGTGGCATCCGGTACATCATGGCGTTGTAGGCAAAGTCGGCCAAAGGATGGCCCAGCGTCGACAACTCCCAGTCGAGCACTGCCAGCACACGCGGCTCAGTCGGATGGAAAATCATGTTGTCCGCACGAAAATCACCGTGGGTGATGGCGGTTTCATCGTCCGTTGGAATATGCGCCGGCAACCAAGCAACCAGTTGGTCCATGGCGGGGTGTCGGCCAGCGAGTTCATCGTCAAGGTACTGTTGCGACCAACGCGCAATCTGCCTAGCCACATACCCACCGCTGCGACCATAGTCGGCAAGACCAATGGCGGCAGGAGAAATGGAGTGCAGCTTGGCCAGCGTGGCATTCATCGCATCCAGGTAGTCGGCCCGCTTTGCTTGCGGCACGTCCATAAAACTGGCGTCCCAAAAGATTCGGCCTTGCACCATGTCCATCACAAAGAACCAACTACCCAAAACAGTGTCGTCCATGCACAGGCCATGAATTTTAGGTGCCGGGAAACCAACCGTGCCAAGCGCGGCCATCACCCTCGCCTCGCGCTCCACGGCGTGTGCGCCTTTGAGCAATACACCCGGTGGTTTTCGGCGCAGAACGTAAGAGCGTTGGGGTGTTCGCAACCGGTAAGTCGGATTCGACTGGCCGCCTTTGAACTGGTCGACCAACAACGGGCCTTCAAATCCAGCGACATTGTCTTTCATCCAGTGGGTCAGCGCCACCTCGTCAATCTGGTGTTGCTCACGGACCGGTATGGTGTCGGCGGAATCAACAGGCGAGCTCATGCGTTCACCTTTGACAATGCCTCGCGTTTGATTTTCTTGGCGAGCGACCATTTGTGGACTTCGGTCGGGCCGTCGTAAATTCGGAAAGCGCGGATTTCACGGAAGACTTGTTCAACAATGCTGTCGCGAGAAACTCCGCTGCCGCCCATCACCTGAACGCAGCGGTCAGCCACGCGGAACAAGGCATCCGACACGGCTACTTTGGCCATCGAGCTTTCAGTCGTGGCTTGCGATCCGCCATCTAAAACACCCGCGCACCAGTCAATCATCAGGGCTGATTGCTGCAGGTCGATCAAGTTATCAGCCAGCATGAAGCCGACACCTTCGTGGTCGACCAGCAGTTTGCCAAAGGCTTTGCGGGTGGTCGCGTATTGCACGGCGATTTCGTGCGCCCGTGTGGTTGCGCCGTGCCAACGCATGCAGTGCGACAAGCGCGCTGGCGACAGGCGAATTTGGGCGTAGCGAAAACCTTCGTGGGCAGCGCCCAGCACCTGGCTGTCAGGCACCCGCAGTTGGTCAAAAATAACCTGCGCATGGCCGCCCGGCATGGAGTTGTCCATGGTGTCAAGCACGCGCTCAATACGCACAGCCGGATTCGGCAAGTCAATCAAAAACATCGTGGCTTGCGCTTTGTCACCAGTGCCGGTACGCGCCATCACTATGCCGACCGACGCGCCCTTCGCTCCGGTGATGAACATCTTGCGACCGTTGATCAGCCAATCGTTACCGTCTTGCACGGCCGTGGTTTGCAGCATGGACGGATCAGACCCTGCACCGCCCTCGGAGGCCGGCTCGGTCATGAAAAAGGCCGAACGGGCTTCGCCTCGAATCAGCGGCTCCAAAAAATGCTGTTTCTGCTGTGCCGTGCCAATCTTGCCCAGCAAGAACATATTGCCCTCGTCGGGCGCCATGGTGTTGACGGCCACCGGGCCCAGCGGTGACAAGCCTGAACGCTTCAGGACTGCAGCCGTTTCAAGCTGTGTCAGATGCCCGCCATCGGTCAAGATGTGCGGTGTCATCAAGCCGGCAGCGCGTGCTTTGGTGCGCAGCTCCAAGACCAACTCTTCAGTTGGACCATGCGCTGTACAACGGGCGTCACTTTCGTAAGGAATGACAACGTCGCGGACGAAGGCTTCAACGCGGTCAGCCAAAAGTCGGCTGCGTTCAGTGGGGCTGGGCGTGTGCATGGTGTGTCCTTGATGTATCAATGAGTAGAGCGAGTCTGTACCGTCACAAACTGCTGACGAGATGGCCGCCGTCAACCGCTAGCACGGCGCCGGTCATGTAGCGCGAGGCCTCTGAGGCCAACAAAAGCATTGGGCCGTCAAGATCAGACAGCTGCCCAAGGCGGCGTTGTGGAATCCGTTTGATCAGGGCTTTGCCGGCATCGGTGAGCCAAAATTCTTGGTTCAATTCGGTCTCGACGTAGCCGGGTGCAATCGCGTTGACGCGGATGCCGTGGCGCGCCCATTCCAGTGCGAGTGACTTGGTCAGCTGAATCACACCCGCCTTGGACACCGCATAGGAAACCACGCCACCCGCTTGCCTGAGACCCAAAATCGAGGCCACGTTGACGATACAAGCACCACCGCGCTCCTTCATGCCAGGCGCCAAAGCCTGTGCCACAAAAAACATCGCCTTGAGGTTGGTGTCGAGCACCGTGTCCCAGTCGTTCTCCGTGTGGGTCAGCGCAGCGCCCTCACGGACAACGCCGGCATTGTTGATGAGAATGTCGACAGGGCCGGCGGCACTGGCCAGTCGAGCGCGCGACGCGCTGTCAGTCACATCAAGGGCAATGGTGGCAACCGAATGCCCGTGGCGCCGAACTTTGTCTGCGACAGCGTCCAAGGCCTCGAGACGCCTGGCCACCAGAACCACGTCGGCGCCTTGGCTGGCCAGCAATTGTGCAAAATGCGCACCCAAGCCGCTGGAGGCACCAGTGACCAGCGCACGCTTACCAGACAGTAGCGCCGATAGTGGAGTTGACTGAGCCATCATGTTGAAGTCTGTTGCTTGATTTTCATCAAAATATTGTAGGACAATTTGATAGACAAATAAAGGGGGCTCAATGGGTTGACAATCAGCGTCATGGAGTCCCCTGCTGCGGCCCATCAACCTATCCTCAAAACGCTTAAGGGAAAAATGACGACAGGCGCCGCCAATTCGAAAAATCAAGCTATCGACAAACCGCAGACCAGTGCCTCTGGACTGGTGTTCTTTGGCATTGTGAACGGTTTGGAATTGCAAAAGTTTGTTCCAGCGCAGCGACTGGTGGAGATTGACTTGGCCGAGCAGTTTGGGGTCGGCCGAAACTCGGTGCGCGAAGCCCTGCAGCGTTTGGCGGCTGAAGGCATGGTGGAGTTGCACCGCCACAAAGGCGCCGTGATTCGATCGCTGTCGATGCAGGAAACGCTTGACGTGCTGGAAGTGGCCGAGCGCATGATGGGTTTGTTGGCCCGTGCAGCAGCCAGGGGCGCGGCGACCTCGGGCCTGAAAGCCATCCTCAGCGACAGCCTCAAAGCCTTGAAAGCAGCAGACGCCGCCAACGAGTTGGCAGCCTTCACCAGCGCACGCCGACGCTTCTACCGTTGTTTGCTGGACATGGGTGGCAACCGCGAACTCCAACGCCTTTTTCCGACGATTCAAATGCCGATCGTTTATGCGCAATACAGACTGCCTGCGCTGCAAAAAATTCGCCTGCGCGACTACACCAAAATTGCAACCGCAGTCAAAACAGGACGGCAAGACGAGGCCGAAGCCGCTGGCTCATTGCATGTGCAACATGTCAGGCAAGAGATCGAATCACAGGCCGGTTAAGCAACATCGTCTTTGTCCCGAACCACCAACGCCGGTACTTGGACCGCATTAAACCGGATTCCGCACCGGCGTCAAGCGCCCTGAAGCGGCTGTTCAGTGCGCATGGCCCCAGAGTAAAAAGGCGTCGCGGCCCTCTGCCACCAGGCTCACCGGTGCACCCACTGGCAACAGCACTTTGGTCGGTACGTGGCCAAACGGCAAGCCCGTCAACACGCGCGCTTTGACTTTTGATTGCAGCCATTGGACGACCGTTGCCAGCTTGAAGCCTTTGTCATGCGGCACCAGTTTGAAATGGTTGAACTGCCCAAAAACAATGGCTTTTTGCTGCGCCAACACACCCGCATACAACAATTGCGTGAGCATGCGTTCGATCCGGTAAGGGTGCTCATGCACGTCTTCCAAAAATAAAATGCCACCCTTGATGGACGGCAGATAAGGCGTGCCGACCAGTGACGACAAGACCGATAAATTACCGCCCCAAAGCACGGCGTTGTTGATTTTGAAATCTGTTGACTGAGCCGTTGCAGCCGGAACCGCAACCGCTGCTGCCGTAGGTTTAGGCAACTGCCAACCCGCGCCTTCGCCCTGCCCGCTCACCAAGTCGTCAAAGCAGGCTTCCATGATGTCGTCGGGCGTGCCGTCGACGCCGAAGTCTTCACCGAGCGCCGGACCGGCCCAACTGACAGCACCGGTCTTGGCCAGCAACGCCGATTGAAACGCGGTGAAGTCACTCAGGCCGACAAACTGCGTGCCGTTGTTGACCGCCTTGGCCACTGCCTTGTAGTTGATGCCAGGCAAGATGCGCGTCAAGCCGTAACCACCCCGGGAAATGAGCGCGATGTCTGCACCACTGGCCGCCGCCCGGTGAATGGCCGCCAACCGGGTGTCGTCATCACCTGCAAAGCGCTGGTGACCGGCCAAGGCGGACTCATCCACTTCGACCTCATGGCCCAAGGTTTTCAGCCGCGCGATGCCGCGTTTGAAGCTGGCTTTGTCGCGCACAGCGCTGGAGGGGGAGTAGATGTAAATATGTTTTTTCACGAAGGCAATTATCCCATTGGCCGTTTAGCGCACTGACGGGCGCAGACATCAGCAAAGGCTGAAAAATCGAACGGCCTCGGATGCAATACCGTCACCTTGATAGGCCTCGTCAACAGCCAACAGGGTTTGGCCAGTCCATTGATTGGCCCAAAATTCTCGCGCCTGCTGGGCCTGCTGGGCTAACAACGTGCCCTCAGCGCCTTCAAGGTCATGCATTTCCTGCATCATGCGTGGAAAACCTCGCAGTGCAGCGCGGTGTCCGTTGTCGGCAAAAGGCGCGTTATAGGCAGCGGATTCTTCGTCGCTGGTGGCTGGCAAGGTGCGCAAGGTCAGCAAACCGCTGTAGCGCTGCGTCGCAGCCATCGGCAAGCTGCGGCCAACCGAGCCACCGCCGTCTTGCAGCACCAACACCACGTTCTTCAGATCGAGCCGTTCAACCAGTTCTAGCAGCGACTGGCGATGAAAATCGAACTGATGGAAGCTGTCTTTCTTGGGCTTGTCGCTTTTCCCAAAACCGATCAGGTCCGGTGCGACCACGCGGTGGCCGGCCGCCAGAAACACCGGAATCATCTTGCGAAAAAGATAGCTCCAACTCGGGCTGTCGTGCAGGCAAAGAAACGTCAACGCAGAAGTCACGTCATGCACGCCCTGCTCGTCCAGGTAATGCATGCGCAGACCCGCCAATGCCGGCAAGTCGCTGATGTAATTAGGCCGCCAAGGATAGTCCGGCAAGCCGTTAAAAGCGGTATCTGGCGTGCGCAGTGCGATATCTTGCAGCGGATGGTTCTGCCGTGCCTCTTGACGCCGCACAGCCCGCCTTTCAGCAAAAAAAGACTGCAGCAAGGCCGCGCTTTCTTCCGCCATGACACCGCCTTGAACAATCGTCTGGTGGTTGATACGGGCTTCGGCAAACAGGTTTAGAACGGACCCCGCAGCGCCCGTTTTAGACTCGACAGCCCCAAACACCACCCGCTTGAGCCGTGCCTGTAGCATCGCACCACTGCACATGGCGCAGGGCTCTAAGGTCACATACAACTCGCAGTCATCGAGTCGGTAATTGCCCAGCACCTTGGCTGCCGCGCGCAGGGCGACGATTTCCGCGTGCGCCGTCGGGTCGTGTGCATCGATTGGTGAGTTGCGTCCGCTGGCGATGATCTGCCCGTCCTTGACCAGCACTGCACCCACCGGCACTTCACCGGCGGCCATGGCGGCTCGGGCTTCAGCCAAAGCAGCTTGCATCATCTCGTAGTCACGCTCGTCTGTTGCACTCATATTTTGCTGTTCTTCAGGCGGATCATCCAGTCGGCCAATGTGCGCTGATGGCTGCTGCCGGACGCGTACATGCGCAGCGTGGCGTCATACGCTTCGGGTCGGTGTTGATTGAGCTTGAGCTTGCATTCAAAAGCCGTCACGCGCATCTCGAACCCGACGATGCCGGCCAACATCTTGCGTTGATAGTCAGCGTCCAGCGAACGCCATTGACCCGCGTAGGCCGGTTCATGGTCGCCAATGAGTTTTTTCAGCAAGGCGTCTTTGGCGTCAGGGTCGTCAATCAACACGGCCTCAACCGTGCAGTGCACGGCCAGGTAATTCCAAGTCGGTACGCGCGCCAAGTCGGGGTACACCTGAGGCGACAAATATGCATGCGCACCCAAAAAAGTCACCACCGCTTGAGGCCGAGCCTGCAAGTAACGCCAATGGGGGTTGCCGCGCGCGACATGACCCAGCAGCACGGGCGCGTCGCCGACTTCAGACGACGGATCGTCCTCTAACAGCAGTGGCAAGTGGGTCACAAAGGGCAAGCCCGTGTCGTCGGTGCTGATCAGACTGGCAAACGGATCAGCCCGTATCAGAGGCGCTGCGTGCTCAGTCCACTCACCCTTAAAGTGGGTCGGTAAATACATGGGTGAGAGGATAAGCCAAGACCGCTTGGTCAGCCCTGCGCGGCAATCTGTCGCAAAGCTTGCTCAAAGACTTCGACCGGCTGACCGCCGGAGATCAGGTGTTGGTCATTGATGATAATCGCCGGGACTGAATGAATACCCTGGGACTGGTAAAACTGTGCGCGTTCTCGGACCTCGACGGCGTAGTCATCCGAGCTCAAAATATCTGCGGCTCGAACCGCGTCCAAACCGATTTCGGCCACCAGCTTTAACAAAACGGCATGACACCCCGGACTTTCACCATCTGTGAAGTAGGCTTTGAAAAGCCCTTCCTTCAAAGCCCGCTGCTGTCCCTCACCTTGTGATTCGGCCCAATGCAACAGTCGGTGTGCATCAAAAGTGTTGTAGATGCGGCTGCGCCCACCCCCCGCAGCGTTGCTGCCGCTGAATGTAAAGCCCAGTGCGGCGCCGCGTTGGCGAATGGCCTCGCGGTTGCCTTCAGCCTGCTCAGCCGAAATACCATATTTCTCAGTGATGTGCTCAGTGATGTCTTGACCTTCAGCCGCCATGGCTGGGTTCAACTCAAACGGCTGAAAGTGAAGCTCAGCCGTGACCTCGGGGCTGACCCGAGCCAACGCTTGATCGAGCGCTCTCAGGCCAATCACGCACCAAGGACAAGACACATCTGAGACAAAGTCAATTTTAAGAGTCGTGGTCATGTGTTTGGTCCCTTGAAGATGGTGCGTTGTAACGCGTTAAGTGATTATTCCCACTCAATCGTCGCCGGTGGTTTGGAACTCACGTCGTAGGTGACGCGGTTGATGCCGCGTACTTCGTTGATGATGCGCCCAGATACCTTCTTGAGCAGGGCGTAGGGTAACTCGGCCCAGTCGGCGGTCATGAAGTCGCTGGTTTGCACGGCGCGCAGGGCCACCACGTATTCATACGTACGGCCGTCGCCCATGACACCCACGCTTTTCACCGGCAAAAAGACGGTGAAGGCTTGGCTGGTGAGTTCGTACCAGTTTTTGCCGCTGTCGGCGTCTTTGAAGTTGCGCAACTCTTCAATGAAAATGGCGTCCGCACGGCGTAGCAGGTCGGCAAATTCTTGTTTGACTTCGCCCAAGATACGCACGCCGAGGCCTGGGCCAGGAAACGGATGGCGGTAAACCATGTCGTGCGGCAGGCCCAAGGCGACGCCGAGTTCGCGGACTTCGTCTTTGAATAATTCGCGCAAGGGTTCCAGCAGTTTCAGGCCGAGTTGTTCTGGCAAGCCACCGACGTTATGGTGGCTCTTGATGGTCACGGCTTTTTTGTTTTTGCCACCACCGGACTCGATCACGTCAGGGTAAATCGTGCCTTGGGCCAGCCACTTGGCACCGTTAGAGGATGCATCAGCGGCTTTGAGTTTGGCGGCCTCGGCCTTGAACACTTCAACGAACTCACGACCGATGATCTTGCGCTTGGCTTCAGGTTCACTGACACCCGCCAGATGGCCGAGAAACTGTGCGGCTGCGTCCACGCGAATCACCTTAGCGTGCAGTTTGCCGACGAACATGTCCATGACCATGTCGCCTTCGTTCAGGCGAAGCAAGCCGTGGTCCACAAAGACGCAGGTCAACTGGTCGCCAATGGCGCGGTGAATCAGCGCAGCCGCTACCGATGAATCAACGCCGCCTGACAGGCCGAGGATGACTTCTTCATCGCCGACTTGCGCGCGAATGTTGGCAACCGCCTCTTCGATGTAATCGCCCATGACCCAGTCAGGCCGCGTGCCGCAGATGTCGAGCACGAAGCGGTTTAACAGGGCTTGACCTTGCACGGTGTGCGTGACTTCCGGGTGAAACTGCACGGCGTAGTACTTCCGGTCTTCGTCAGCCATGCCGGCGATCGGGCACGACTCGGTCGAGGCCATGAGCTTGAAACCGGGCGGCATCTCGGTAACTTTGTCGCCGTGGCTCATCCAGACCTTGAGCATGCCCTGACCTTCTGGCGTGGTGAAGTCAGCGATGTCTTTGAGTAGCGCCGTGTGGCCACGGGCACGCACTTCGGCGTAGCCAAACTCACGGGTCGTTCCACCTTCAACTTTGCCGCCAAGCTGCTGCGCCATGGTCTGCATGCCATAGCAAATACCCAGCACTGGAATGCCCAGATCGAAGACTGCCTGAGGGGCTTTGTCCGTCGATTCTTCGTAGACGCTGGCATGGCTGCCCGACAAAATCACGCCCTTCAGATTGCCGTCTTTGGCGTACTTCCGAATCCACTCATCGGTCACATCGCAAGGATGAACTTCACAAAAAACATGCGCCTCACGCACACGGCGGGCAATGAGCTGAGTGACTTGGGAGCCGAAGTCGAGGATGAGGATTTTTTGGTGAAGCATCAAAAATGAAGGGCTAAGCCAGAGCCGCCATGCTGAAAGTTATTAGGGAAAAGGCCGCCGCGCCGGGCCGCCCCAAGCAAGGCCAGCCCCCTCGGGGGGCAGCGCAGTACACGCAGTGACAAGCGTGGGGGCACTATTCAGCCCGATAGTTCGGCGCTTCTTTGGTGATCTGCACGTCATGCACATGGCTCTCGCGGATACCCGCCGAGGTGATCTCGACAAACTCCGCTTGGTTTTGCATGTCTTCAATCGTGGCGCAACCGCAGTAACCCATGCTGGCGCGCAAACCGCCGGCCATTTGGTAAATGATCGAGACCATCGAGCCTTTGTACGGCACACGACCTTCAATGCCTTCAGGCACCAACTTGTCGACATTCGGGTTGCCGGTGGTGGCTTCTTGAAAATAACGGTCTGCACTGCCCTGCTGCATGGCGCCAATGCTGCCCATGCCGCGGTAGCTTTTGTAACTGCGGCCTTGGAACAAGATGACTTCGCCGGGCGCCTCTTCAGTGCCGGCAAACATGCCGCCCATCATGACGGTGCCGGCGCCTGCTGCGATGGCTTTGGCAATGTCGCCGCTGTAGCGAATACCGCCGTCACCGATCAAGGGGACGCCAGTACCGCGCAGGGCTGTGGCCACGCTGTCGATGGCCATGATTTGTGGCACGCCTACGCCCGCCACAATGCGCGTGGTGCAAATGCTGCCAGGGCCAATGCCGACTTTGACCGCGTCAGCACCGGCTTCGACCAACGCCAAAGCCGCCGCACCGGTGGCAATGTTGCCGCCAACCACGTCGATGTGCGGATAGTTCTTTTTGACCCAACGCACGCGCTCGATGACGCCGTGGCTGTGGCCGTGCGCGGTGTCGACCACGATGGCGTCAACGCCCGCACGAACCAGTGCTTCAACGCGTTCTTCGGTGCCAGCACCGACACCCACCGCCGCGCCCACGCGCAGTCGGCCAGCGGCATCGCGGGCGGCATTGGGGAAATTGGTTTGCTTGGTGATGTCTTTGACGGTGATCAGGCCCTTCAGCTCGAAGTCGTCGTTGATCACCAGCAGGCGTTCAAGTTTGTGCTTGTTGAGCAAGGCCTTGGCCTCGGCTGGCAAGGTGCCTTCTTTGACCGTGATCAGCTTGTCACGCGGCGTCATGATCTCGTGCGCCTTGACGTCGTAGCGGGTTTCAAAGCGCAGGTCACGGCTGGTGACGATGCCAATGACTTTGCCGCCGTCGCAAACCGGAAAACCAGAAATACCGAGTTGCTCAGACAGCTCCATCACCTGCAGCACCGTGTGTTCGGGGGTGATGACGACCGGGTCACGCACCACGCCGGACTCATAACGCTTGACCTTGGCCACATGCGCGGCTTGCTCTTGCGGGGTTAGGTTTTTGTGAACGATACCGATGCCGCCCTCTTGGGCAATGGCAATCGCCAGCCGCGCCTCGGTGACGGTGTCCATGGCAGCCGAAACCAAGGGCAGGTTCAGGCGAATATTGCGCGAAAACTGGGTGGAAAGTGAGGTGTCCTTGGGCAGGACCTGGGAGTATGCGGGGACCAATAAGACATCGTCGAAGGTCAGCGCTTTGCCGAGTAGGCGCATAGGGAAAGCTCCAAAAACGCGATTGTACCCGTGCCGACGACGAGTTTTCTGATTCAATAACCGGCTTTTCCGCCTTCACGTTTTTTCGCGAACAAGCCGGCGCGCTTCACACCCTGCCCTCTGAATCGCTCGCGGCGTGCGACCTTGGGGTCCACCCGCAGCGGCCGGTAAATCTCGACCCGGTCTTGATCGGTCAGCACGTGTTCAGCACGGCAGCTGCGGCCCCAAATACCCAAACTCAAATGGCCTCTGGCCAGAAGTTCGGGGATGTCTGAAAACGCTGTTTGCACGCCTGACAGCTCTAGCGCCAGTTGCACGGTGCTGCCCACAGGCAGATCGACCAGCCACTCATCTGCCAAGCGTTGAGCGGGCGCGTAGGTCACAACAATTTTCATGAATGGCTGCAGGGCTAGCTCAAGATTCGCCGTAGACCTGCGTGGCTCTCTTGACAAAGGCTTCGACCATGCTGCCAGCAATCTTTTCAAAGACCGGCCCGACCAGCGCAGCCAGTGTTCGGTTGGCAAAACTGTAGCGCAGCGTGAATTCGACCTTGCACGCTCGCTGACCTTCGCCGAGGGGCGTGAAGGTCCATAGACCATCAAGCTGGGAAAACGGGCCGTCGACCAACTCCATCGCCACTTCGCGGCCGTCCACATGCCGGTTGCGGGTGGTGAAAGCTTGTTTGATGCCGGCAAAGGAAATACCGACTTTGGCGGCCATGCCTGTACTGTCTTCTGACAGCACACTGGCTTGGTCGCACCACGGCAAAAACGCCGGATAGTGGGCAACGTCGGTGACGAGCGCAAAAATTTCTTCGGCGCTGTACCAGAGGAGGGCGGACTTGTGAACGGTTTTCATACAATGCAGTTGCGTTGGCAATTGTATTAGCCGCCAGCACCCTCACCTCTCAGTCATGGCCACCAAAGAAGCAAGCTCCTCCAAAAAAACCGCAGCGGCCTCTTCAGGCAAGCCAGCCAAGCCAGCAGCCAATCTGTCGCCGAAAGCGGCAGCCGCTGCTATTCGCATAGCCGACAACAAAAAAGCGACTTACAACTACCACATTGAAGAACGCTTTGAAGCCGGCATGGTGCTGGAAGGCTGGGAAGTCAAATCAGTCCGCGAAGGCAAAGTGCAGTTGACCGACGGCTACGTGGTCATCCGCAACGGCGAGCTGTTCATCATTGGCTGCCAGATCAATCCGCTGGGCACCGCATCAACACACGTACAGCCCGACTCCATCCGCACCAAGAAGCTCTTGATGCACAAGGACGAAATCAAACGCTTGCTGGCCAAGGTGGAGCAAAAAGGCTTCACGCTGGTGCCACTTAACATGCATTGGAAAAACGGCCGCGTGAAATGCGAAATCGGCTTGGCCAAAGGCAAAGCCGAACACGACAAACGCGACACCATCAAGGACCGCGAAGGCAAGCGCGAAGTGGAGCGCGTGATGAAGTCACGCGGCCGCTAGCGCTCGGTTTTTTTACAACGCTTTGAGCGGATGTGTGTCAGCCGTCCAAGGGCTGACGAAAAAGGCATCCGCCATGCCTGGCTTGACATCTTCAATGCGCGCTGGATTCCACAGCGGCGTATAGTCTTTGTCGATCACCAAGGCACGAATGCCTTCCATGACTTCGCTGGCAGTGCCCGGTCGGTCATGAAAACTGTGCTGCACCATGTCGCGCTCCATCCGCAGGTCGTCGGCCAAAGTCATCTGCCGCGCACGGCGAATTTGTTCCAAGGTCACGTGCAGCATCAGCGGTGAGCGCTTGCGCAAGGCGGTGGCGGTTTTCTGCGCCCAGCGGTCGTCTTTGGCTTTCTCCAGCGCGTCGACCATGTGCTTGACGCGCAGCAGCGAAAAGAAACCGTCAATGTGGCTGTCGGGCTGAATCAAGGCAGCATCCGGCTGGCCGACTTCGCTGGCCAGCCAGCGCTTGGCCTGGTCGATACTGCTGAATGTTTCCGCGCCCAGCGCAGCCCACACCGTTGGCATGCGTGCGGCATCCATCTTCACATCGGCCAAACCGTATTGCAGGGCTTCGTCAGCACCAATCACCTCGCCGGTGAGCGCCAAATACTCGCCCACGTGGCCGGGACAACGGCTCAAAAAGTAACCGCCACCGACATCTGGGAACAGGCCAATATTCGTTTCAGGCATGGCCATGCGGGTGTGCTCGGTGACGATGCGCAAACTCGCCCCTTGGCTGATGCCCATGCCGCCGCCCATGACCACGCCGTCCATGAAAGCGACGAACGGTTTCGGGTACTGATGGATCAGGTGATTCAGCCGGTATTCTTCGGTGAAGAAATCATCGAGTGAGCTGTCATTCGCCAACACAGCTTGATGAAAGTAGCGGATATCGCCACCCGCGCTGAAGCCGCCAAACAAGGCCTCTGCCGTGCCTGGCCGGCCGACCTTGTTGCTACCGCGAATAGCGACCAGCATGACCGCTGGGTCCGCTTGCAATTCGGTCAACGCCGTCGCCAAATCGCGCACCATCGACAAAGACAGCGCATTCAGCGCCTTCGGCCGGTTCAGCGTGATCAGACCCGCGTTGCCGCGTCGCTCGACGATAACGTGGCTGGCTGATTCAGTTGCTTGTACTTCAGTGGGTATGGTGCTGTTCATGGGTTTCATCTTATCGCTGGTGGTGTTCGGCTGAAAGCAAAACGCACCGCCAAGCCTCGAAGACCACGCGGTGCGCTGGGATGCATGGCGCAGGAGGGCTCAAGGAGCCAGCCGGCGGGTTTGCAAAGAGCGATTAACGACCAAAGCGCTTGCGATCGCTTTCTGTCAGGTGACGCTTGCGCAGACGAATCGACTTTGGCGTGATTTCCACCAGCTCGTCGTCCTCAATGAACTCGACGCCGTATTCCAAGGTGCACTCAATCGGTGGCGTGATCTTGATCGCGTCTTCTTTGCCGGAGACACGGAAGTTGGTCAGCTGCTTGGTTCGCGTGGCGTTGACCACCAGATCGTTGTCACGGCTATGGATACCGACAATCATGCCTTCATATACAGGGTCGTTCGCCTTGACGAACATGCGGCCGCGATCGTCCAGTTTGCCCAGCGCGTAGGTGAAGATTTCACCCGAGTCCATTGAAATCAGTACGCCATTTTTACGGCCGCCGATGTCACCTTTGTGCGGCTCGTAGCAGTCGAAAATGTTGGCGATCAGGCCAGAGCCGCGCGTCAAGTTCAGAAATTCGTTGGTGAAACCGATCAAGCCACGGGCCGGAATGCGGTATTCCAAACGAACGCGACCACGGCCGTCTGATTCCATGTTGACGAGGTCACCCTTGCGCTCGCCCAGGGCTTGCATCACACCACCTTGATGGGTTTCTTCGATGTCGGCAGTGACCAGCTCGATCGGCTCCCATTTCTCGCCGTTGACTTCTTTGATCACCACGCGTGGCTTAGAAACAGCCATCTCGAAGCCTTCGCGGCGCATGTTTTCCAACAAAATGGTCAGGTGCAATTCGCCGCGACCCATGACTTCAAAAATACCCTCTTCGTCGGTTTCTTTGACGCGCAAAGCGACGTTGTGTTGCAGCTCTTTTTGCAGGCGGTCCCAGATCTGACGGCTGGTGACGTACTTGCCTTCGCGGCCGGCCAATGGGCTGGTGTTGACGCAGAAGTTCATGGTCAGGGTTGGCTCGTCAACCTTGAGCATCGGCAGCGGCGCTGGCGACACTGGATCGGTGATGGTCACACCAATACCGATGTCGTTGATACCGTTGATCAGCACGATTTCGCCAGGGCCGGCTTCAGTCGCTTGCACGCGCTCCAAGCCTTGGAACGTCAACACTTGGTTGATACGGCCTTTGATGGCTTTGCCGTCCGGGCCTTCCATGACAACGACGTCCATCATCGGCTTGATCGTGCCTTGTTTGATGCGGCCAACGCCGATACGACCGACGAAGGTCGAGAAGTCGAGAGCGGAAATTTGCAGTTGCAGTGGTGCCGCTGGGTCGCCAGATTGCGCTGGCACGTGCTTCAGCACGGTGTCGAACAGGGCCGACATGTCTGGGCCCCACTGCTCACCGGGTGCGCCCTCTTCCATCGACGACCAGCCGTTGATGCCGGAGGCGTAAACGACGGGGAAATCCAGTTGTTCGTCAGTGGCACCGAGTTTGTCGAACAAGTCGAAAGCTGCATTGACGACGAAGTCAGGGCGTGCGCCTGGCTTGTCAACTTTGTTCACCACCAAGATCGGCTTCAGGCCAAGGGCCAACGCTTTTTTCGTCACGAAACGCGTTTGTGGCATCGGGCCTTCTTGCGCGTCAATCAGCAACACAACGCCGTCAACCATCGACAAGGCGCGTTCGACTTCACCACCGAAGTCAGCGTGGCCTGGGGTGTCAACGATGTTGATGTGCGTGCCCTTCCAGGTCACAGCGCAGTTTTTGGCCAAAATCGTGATGCCACGTTCTTTTTCAATGGCGTTGTTGTCCATCACGGTGTCGACGACTTTTTCATGGTCGGCGAAGGTACCTGACTGACGCAGCAATTGGTCAACCATGGTGGTCTTACCATGGTCAACGTGGGCAATGATGGCGATGTTACGGATCTGTTTATGACTCATAGTGGGCTTTCTAAAACTTATAAAACTTTTTGGCTAGACGGTCTGGTGTGACATCAAGGCAAGGCTGGGGGCTCATCGGAATGAAGCGCTGGACCAGCCAATGCTGAGCTTGCGATGCCAATGGCGGCGCTCTTCAGCATGTCCTGTACTTCAATGGGGCTGAGCAAACGCTCAGGAATCAACTCGTTGGCGGTCACGTGGGCAGTGCCTAAAAATGCGTGTGGGTCGGTACCAAAAACCTGCACCAAGGGCTGGTTTTCAGCTATCAGCGGACCCCACTGGCCAGCATCGCCACGGCGACGCAGACCACTCAAAAATCGGCCGGCATTAGCCGCATCCAGGCTGACAGACGGCGCGGCTGACACCAGCGACTGCGGCGGCAACATGCAAGCATCTCGCTCGGCTTCGGTCATGGCTTCAAGCGCTGGCAAGCTAACGCACTGGCTGGCGACGTAGCCGCCGGTTTCAATGCGACGCAAAAAGCCGAGGTGCGCACCGCAACCAATGGCTTCGCCAATGTCTTCGCCCAGCGTGCGGATATAAGTGCCCTTGCTACAACGCACGATGATGCGAATGGCGGCGGGTGCACGGTCGTCATGGGCCACAGCCATCTGCATTTCATGAATGAGGATATGCCGCGGCTCGCGCTCGACGACTTTGCCGGCACGGGCGTATTCGTACAGCGCCTTGCCGTCTTTTTTCAGCGCTGAGTACATCGGTGGAATTTGGGCCTGTGGGCCGCTGAATTGTGCCGTTAATTTTTCAAGCAAGGCTGCAGTGATCTCCGGCACGTCACGGGTTTCAATGACGTCGCCCTCGGCATCGGCGGTGGTGGTTTTTTGGCCCAGCAGCAAAACTGCTTCGTAAGTCTTGTCGGCTTCTAACTGCATCTGGCTGAACTTGGTGGCCGCGCCAAAGCACAGCGGCAACACCCCCGTCGCCAGCGGATCAAGCGTGCCGGTATGGCCGGCTTTTTCGGCGCGCATCAGCCACTTGGCCTTTTGCAAGGCCTGATTGCTCGACAGCCCTATCGGCTTGTCGAGCAGCAGCACGCCATGCACGGGACGTCGCTGAATTTTCTGGCGGGGACTGGAAGTTTGCGTCATATAAATCGACAGGCTCGGCGAGCAAATTTATCTGCTCGCTGGCTAGCACCGTTAACCCTGAACCTGTCAAAGGGCAACGGCGCTGGATCAGTCGTCTTGAGCGCGGGAGGAAACTGCCTTGGCTATCAAGGCGTTCATGTCGGACGCACGTTCAGTGGTTCGGTCAAACAAGAAATGCAGTGTTGGCACGGTGTGGATCATCAGTTTCTTGAACAAGCCATTGCGCAGAAAACCTGCCGCTTGGTTCAAGGCTTCTTCACACTCTTTGGGGTCGCCTACTAAAACGCTGAAAAATACTTTGGCATGCGCGTAGTCAGGGGTGACTTCGACGGATTGCACCGTCACCATGCCCACCCGAGGGTCTTTCAACTCGCGCGCGATCAGCGCCGTCAGATCACGCTGAATCTGGTCGGCTACGCGAAAACCGCGGTTGGGTGTGGAAGATTTCTTACGCATTTAAAAATTCAAAATAGTACCGGAAGGTGGTGACGACCGCATGACAAGCTTGGCTGTCACGCGGTCGCTGGCCGCTCGTGCCTTGATCTTAGGTTTAGCCTTCGAGCGTTCGGGCAACTTCCCTGATTTCGAAGAACTCAAGAATATCGCCAACCTGGATGTCGTTGTAGCCTTTGACGTTCAAACCGCACTCGAAGCCTTCTTTGACTTCGCGTGCATCGTCTTTGAAGCGCTTGAGCGAGTCGAGTTCACCCGTGAAGATGACCACGTTTTCGCGCAAGAGACGCAGACGTGCGTTGCGGCGAACCACACCGGCGGTGACCATACAACCGGCGATAGAGCCGATCTTGCTGACCTTGAAGACTTGACGAATCTCGGCATTGCCGATGACTTCTTCTTTCTTGTCCGGTGTCAACATGCCCGACATCGCGGCGCGCAATTCGTCGACAGCGTCATAAATGATGTTGTAGTAACGAATCTCAATGCCGTTGTTCTCGGCTTGTTTGCGAGCCTGCGCATCAGCGCGGGTGTTGAAACCAATCAGCACCGCTTTGGAGGCAATCGCGAGGTTGACGTCCGACTCTGAGATCCCGCCGACAGCGGAATACACGAGCTGAACTTTGACCTCGTCGGTCGACAACTTGAGCAGCGACTGGGCCAAGGCTTCTTGCGAGCCCTGCACGTCGGCTTTGATGATGATAGGCAGCATCTTGACGGCGCCAGTCGACAGGTCCGAGAACATGTTCTCGAGCTTGGACGCTTGTTGCTTGGCCAACTTGGTGTTGCGGAACTTGCCAGCGCGGTAAGTCGCGATCTCGCGGGCACGCCGTTCGTCGGTCATGACCATGAACTCGTCGCCAGCTTGTGGCACTTCGGTCAGACCTTGAATCTCGACCGGAATCGAAGGACCCGCGGTCTTGATGGTCTTGCCGTTTTCGTCCAGCATGGCGCGCACTTTGCCGAAGGTCGAACCCGCCAACACCACGTCGCCCGCTTTGAGCGTACCGGACTGAATCAGCACGGTCGCAACCGGGCCACGGCCCTTGTCGAGACGGGCTTCAATGACCAGGCCTTTAGCCAAGGCATCGACCGGGGCGCGCAATTCGAGCACCTCGGCTTGCAGCAGAACTTGTTCCAGCAAATCGTCAACACCGGCACCGGTATGAGCCGAGACGCCGACGAAAGGCACGTCGCCACCAAACTCTTCGGGGATAACTTCTTCAGTGACCAACTCACCCTTGACGCGGTCCAGGTTGATACCTGGCTTGTCAATCTTGTTGATCGCCACAACAATAGGAACACCAGCGGCCTTGGCGTGCTTGATGGCTTCGCGGGTTTGCGGCATGACGCCGTCATCCGCTGCCACCACCAGAATCACGATGTCAGTCGCTTGTGCGCCACGGGCACGCATGGCCGTGAAGGCCTCGTGACCCGGCGTGTCCAAGAAGGACACCATGCCGCGTGGGGTTTCCACGTGGTAGGCACCAATGTGCTGGGTGATGCCGCCAGCCTCGCCCGAGGCGACTTTGGCTTTGCGAATGTAATCGAGCAACGAGGTCTTGCCGTGGTCAACGTGACCCATGACAGTGACCACCGGTGCGCGCGGCAAGGACTCGGCTTCATGGCCTTGGACGTCTTCGTCAGTGAACGCCTCTGGATCATCCAGCGCGGCCATGACGGCTTTGTGCCCCATTTCTTCCACCACGATCATGGCGGTGTCTTGGTCCAGCGGCTGGTTGATGGTGACCATCTGACCCAGCTTCATCAAGTGCTTGATGACCTCAGACGACTTCACGCTCATCTTGTGAGCCAACTCACCCACGGTGATGGTTTCTGGCACGTGCACTTCAATGACTTTGAATTCTGACGGTGCTACAAAAGTCGACTCGGAACGCGAATCGCGGTCTGAAGAGCGACGGCCACGCGGGCCGCCGCGGAAGTTGCCTCGACCTGGTGCGGAAGGCGCACCACGCGTCTTGAGCTCGGTCTTTTTCTTCGCGTCGTCTTTCCAAGTCGAAGACAAATTCTCCGACTTGACTTCTTTCTTGCCAGCAGCGCCAGCTACACCGGCAACCACAGGGGCACCGGGCTTGACAGCACCCGGGACCACGGCAGGCTTGTGCAGTGTGCCTCTCATGGCGATTTTCGGATCGACGTGCGGCACCAGCACGCGCTTGGGCGCGTTCATCATGGCGCGAATGCCAGCAGCTTCTGCCTCGGCTTTTTTGCGACGGTCTTGGAAGTCTTGAACCTTGGCAGCGTCTGCCTGGAACTCTGCGGTGGCCTTGGCTTTCACCGCGGCTTGTGCAGCGCTGATTTCTGCAGCTTTGGCGGCTTGCACGGCGGCAGCGGCCTCGGCGGCAACAGCCGCTGCAGCGGCGGCTTCGGCATTCACCACACTTTGGTCAGGGAACACACGTGAGCCGATGACCGGTTTAACAGCGGAAGCTTTGGCGGCTTTTTGGGCTTCAGCTGCTTGTGCCGCTTTGGCGGCGGCTTGCGCGCTCAACTCAGCAGCCAAGCGCTCTTGTTCGCGAGCCGCTTCTTGGGCTTCTTGCGCATCACGCAAACGGCACTTTTCAGCGAATTCTTCTTCTTCCTGGCGCAGCAGTTGCTCGGCCTTTTGGCTGGCTTCTTGCTGAAGGCGGTACAACTCAGTGTTGTCAGCGACAGGCTCTTGCGAAGCCGCAACATCCACGTCGTCAACAGCCACATCAGAGCCATCTTCACGCTTGACGAAAGTGCGCTTCTTGCGCACTTCGACTTGGATCGTGCGGGCACGGCCAGTCGAGTCAGCTTGTTTGATCTCGGTGGTCGATTTCTTGACCAGCGTGATTTTCTTGCGCTCGGCACTCACAGTGCCGTGACTGGCCTGCAAATAGCTCAAAAGCTTTTGTTTGTCGGCCTCGGACAAATGATCGCCAGCTTGTGCTTTGGCGACGCCGGCACTGGTCAATTGCTCGATCAGGGTTGCGGTGGATTTATTCAGTTCAGCTGCGAATTCAGCGACGGTAGTGGTACTGGACATAATTAGGTTTCCGTGCGGCCTCCATGATCATTGCTCTTGAGCTGCAGAAGTGTCATCGGTAAACCAATGGGCACGTGCGGTCATGATCAGGGCGGTGGCTTCGTCCGCAGACTGGCCTGTGATTTCGGTAAGTTCGTCAACGGCCAGGTCGGCCAAATCGTCGCGGGTGTGAACACCCGACTCGCTCAACTTGGCAATCAGTTCAGGTGTCAGACCGGCAATGTCGCGCAGATGTTGCGAGACTTCTTCAGCGTCTTCTTCCTTGGCGATTTCCATCGTCAGCAAGGCGTCTTTGGCGCGCGTGCGCAGCTCATTGACGGTGTCCTCATCGAAGGATTCGATTTCCAGCATTTCTTGAATCGGCACATAAGCCACTTCTTCGAGGCTGGTGAAGCCTTCGGAGATGAGGATGTCGGCGATTTCTTCATCGACATCGAGCTTTTCCATGAACAGCTTGCGGCTGCTGTCGGTCTCGACAGCCTGCTTTTCAGCCGACTCGTCGGCCGTCATGATGTTGATCTTCCAGCCGGTCAGTTCAGCAGCGAGGCGAACGTTTTGTCCACCGCGCCCGATCGAGATGGCCAGATTTTCTTCATCGACCACCACATCCATGGCATGACGTTCTTCGTCGACCACGATGGAGGAGACATTGGCCGGGGCCAGTGCGCCGATGACGAATTGCGCCGGGTCTTCGCTCCACAGCACGATGTCAACACGTTCGCCAGCCAGTTCGTTGGTGACGCCGTTGACACGGGTGCCGCGAACGCCAACGCACGTGCCGATCGGGTCAACGCGCTTGTCGTGCGAGAGCACAGCAATCTTGGCGCGTGAACCGGGGTCACGGGCGCAGGATTTGATCTCCAGCAAGCCTTGTTCGATTTCAGGTACTTCTTGACGGAACAGCTCGATCATGTACTCGGGCGAAGTGCGCGAGAGAATGATGGGCGCACCGCGCAAAGTGGTGTCGACCTCCATGATCATGGCGCGCACACGGTCACCCGAGCGAAGGTTTTCCTTCGGGATCATGTCGCTGCGGCGCAACCGGCCTTCGACACGACCGGACTCGACGATGATGTCGCCTTTGTCCATCCGCTTGACCGTGCCAACGAAAATTTTGTCACCGCGCGACATGAAGTCGTTCAACAACATTTCACGCTCAGCGTCACGAATTTTTTGCAAGATCACCTGCTTGGCAGCTTGCGCGCCAATGCGGCCGATCGGCAGGCTTTCGACTGGTTTTTCGATGTAGTCGCCTTCTTCGATGTCGGCGATTTCATCGCGTGCATCGCTGACCAGCTCTTCACCCTCTGGGTTTTGCAGGCCCGCTTCGTCAGGCACCACCAACCAACGGCGGAAGGTTTCGTAAACGCCGTTGTCGCGGTCCACGGCGACGCGGATGTCCACGCCTTCGGGGTAGACCTTTTTGGTGGCCGAGGCGAGCGCGAGCTCGACGGCACCAAAAACGACGTCACGTTCAACATTCTTCTCACGCGATATGGCATCCACCAACATCAACAGTTCGCGATTCATTTCACAAGCCTGCCTTTCTCTTATTTCTCAGTCTGTTTGTCTACAGGCGGGACGCTTTTAGGACGGCGTCCCTTGAAGTCCACCACGGGCGCCAAGCGCGCCTGGGCAATCTCGTCAAGCGTGAAGCCCAGCGCCTGCAAAGGTGCGGGAACTCGGTGCTTGCTTACTTTTTGACCTGGCTTGTCGTCGGGCTCTTCAGTCCAGACGATTTGCCAGCCGGTGTCGACACGCTCTAGCGTGCCGCGAAATTTTTTACGATTGGCCGAAATCACGCTGCCGGCACTGGCGGCCACGCCGATCGGTGCCTTCAAGGTGATGTCAATCAAGTCACCGATAAAACGCTCAAAATCTTGTTCAGTGCGCAGCGGCCTGTCGATTCCGGGCGAGCTGACCTCGAGCCGGGAATACTCAGTGCCTTCAACTTCCAGCACAAACTGAAGTTGGCGAGTGACTTTTTCACAGTCTTCTGCGTTGATGTGTTGTTCTGCGCCGGGGGCCGTTCCCAACAGATAAGGCATGTCAATCGTCACGCGCAACAACCCGCCGGTGGTGCGCTCAATGTCTACCAGCTCGTATCCAAGCCCGGTAACCGTCTGACTAATCGTGCCGTGTAAATCTTGTAAAGCCATTCAGTCTCTAAAATTCATCCGCAGTGTAAAAACAAACGCCCAAAAAAAATGAGCGGTGAAAACCCGCCCATTCGGTCGTGAAGCCAGTATTGTAGCGCTCTGTATGGCTCTCTGCAAACAAAATACAGGCCAAACGCCCAGCTTTTTTAACGAATCAGGTGGTTTGCTTCACCAGTAAGCGGGTGTAGGGATGCTGCGGCGACAACAGCACTTGGTCGACCGTGCCGGATTCAAGCACTTCGCCGGCTTGCATGACCAGCACATCGTGCGCCATGGCGCGAATCACGTCGACATCGTGTGTGATGAGCAAATAACTCAGGCCGCGCTCCCGTTGCAAGCGCTGCAGCAACTCCAGCACCTGCTTTTGAACAGTCACGTCGAGCGCGCTGGTGGGCTCGTCCAGCACCAACATGTCGGGCTCGACCATCAGCGCCCGGGCAATCGCCACACGCTGGCGCTGACCGCCCGAAAACTCATGCGGATAACGTTGTAACAGGCGCGGAAACTGGGTTTCAGCCATGCCAACGTCGGCCAAAGCCTTGACCACCCGCTGGCAGCGCTGCGCAAGACTCAGCTCGGGCTGGTGCACGCGCAGGCCTTCGCCGACGACTTCTTCGATCGTCATGCGCGGCGACAGCGACGAAAACGGATCCTGAAAAACCACCTGCACCGCCCGCCGGATGGCTTTGTTGTTGGCCGCGTCGTGACCCCAGTTTTTTCCGGCCAGTTGCAACTCGCCCTGACTCGGGTGCAAGCCCAGTACGGCCAGGGCCAGGGTCGATTTGCCCGAACCCGACTCGCCGATGACGCCCAGTGTTCGACCCTTGGCCAGGGTGAAACTGGCAGACTTGACCGCCACAAACTCGCCTTTTTTGAACCAGCCTCGAAATCCTGCGATGGGCACGGGGTAGCTGACGCGTAAGTTTCGGCTTTGCATCACGGCTGTGGACGGAACGCTTGAAAATGCCTCCGTCACATCCCGCACAGGCCGGCTGTCCATCAATTTGCGGGTGTACGGGTGTTGCGGCTTGGCAAAGACCTCGGCCACAGGGCCCTGCTCGACGATGAAGCCGTTTTCCATGACCGCGATGCGGTCGGCAAAGCGTCGCACCAAGTTCAAGTCGTGCGTGATGAGCAGCACGGCCATGCCGTTTTTCTTTTGCAGTGCCGACAGCAAGTCCAGAATTTGAGCACGCAAGCTGACATCCAGCGCCGTGGTTGGTTCGTCGGCCAACAACAGCCGCGGTTGACACGCCAGCGCCATCGCGATCATGGCGCGCTGGCGTTGCCCGCCCGACAACTGGTGCGGAAAAGAATGGGAACGGCGCTCTGCCTCAGGAATGCCGGTCTCGGCCAACAAAGCCACCGCCGCTTGATGTGCCTCGGCCGGACTCAGCCCTTCTTTGAGCTGCAGCACTTCTGCGATCTGATTGCCGACGCTGAACAACGGGTTCAGGGCCGTCATTGGCTCTTGGAAAATCATCGCGATGTCGCGGCCGCGGACAGCGCGCAAGTCGCGCTCGGACAGCGCCAGCAGGTCGGTGGTCGCAGCGCTTTGAACTTTGTCTTGAACGCCCCGAAAAACCGCCTGCCCCGAGGTTTCAGCGCCTGACACCAAGCCCAGCAAACTCAAGGCCGTGACGGTTTTGCCAGAGCCTGACTCCCCTACCAAGGCCAGCTTTTCGCCTCTGGCAACAGAAAAATCGATGCCGCGCACCACTTCTTTGCCGGCAAAAGAAACGCGCAAGCCATGCACGTCCAGTAAATTCGGCTCGCTCATCGGTCGGCCTTTCTGGGGTCCAGCGCATCACGCAAAGCGTCGCCCATGAACGTCAGCAACAGCAGCGTCGTCACCAGCACGGTGAAGGTTGACAACGAAATCCACCACGCATCGATGTTGTTTTTGCCTTGCGACAGCAACTCGCCCAAGGAAGGTGTTCCGGGCGGCACGCCTAGGCCCAGAAAATCCAAAGAGGTCAAAGCCAAAATGGCAGCGCTCATGCGAAACGGCAGAAAAGTCACCACCGGTGTCATGCTGTTCGGCAGCACATGGCGGATGATGATTTGCCACGGACTCAAGCCCATGGCGCGGGCGGCTCGAACGTAGTCCAGTTGCCGATTCCGCAAGAATTCAGCGCGCACGTAGTCAGACAAGCCCAGCCAGCCGAACAGGCTGAGCAGCACCAGCAACAAAGCGATGCTGGGGGCAAAGACAGCGCTGAAAATAATCAACAAATACAGCTCCGGCATGGAACCCCAGACTTCCATGAAGCGCTGAAAAGCCAAGTCCACCTTGCCGCCAAAATAACCTTGCAGGGCACCCGACAAAACACCCAACACCACGCCGGTGAAGGTCAAGGCCAAGGCAAACAGCACGCTGACCCGAAAGCCATAAATCAGTTGCGCCAGCAGGTCACGACCGCGGTCGTCCGTGCCCAACCAGTTATCGCGTGTCGGCCGCGACGGATTGGGTTCTTTGGCGAAGTAATTCAGCGTCTTCGGGCCGTAGGGATTGGGGGCGTAAATCACCCAATTGCGACCCGCCGTCAGCTTGTTTTGGATGAACGGATCAAGGTAGTCGGTGGCCGTTTCAAAGTCACCGCCGAAGGTTTTTTCCGGGTACACCGTGACGATCGGAAAGTAATACTGGCCTTCGTACTTCAGCAGCAAAGGTCGGTCATTCGACACCACTTCAGCCAGCAGGCTGACCAGCACCAGCGCGCAAAACAGCAGCAAACTGCTGAAACCGAGACGGTTGCGCCTAAAGCGTTGCCAAGCGCGCCGCGATGGCGACAAAGACAGCTGCGCGGCCGTCCCATCTTCCCGAGTGCCGGCGCGGATCGGGCTTAGCCCGTCCGCAGCGAGCGCCCCCCCGGGGGGGAGGTGGCCAGAGGCCGCATCGGGGGAGTCATTCAAACCGTACACGCGGATCCGCCCAAACATAACAAAGGTCACTCACCAGCTTGGTGAGCAAGCCAATCAGCGTGAAAAAATACAGCGTGCCCAGCACCACCGGGTAGTCACGCCGGATGACACTTTCATAACTCAGCAGGCCCAATCCGTCGAGGGAAAAGAGCGTTTCAATCAGCAGCGAACCCGTGAAAAAAGCACCGACAAAGGCCGCCGGAAACCCGGTGATGATCGGAATCAGCGCGTTCCGAAAAACGTGTTTATAAAGCACCTGTCGCTCAGCCAAACCCTTGGCCCGCGCCGTGATGACGTACTGCTTGCGGATCTCTTCCAGAAAAGCGTTTTTGGTCAAGATGGCGGTCACGGCAAAGCTGCCCAACACCATCGCTGTGACCGGCAAGGCGATGTGCCACAGGTAGTCCACCACGCGGGCCGCCCAAGTCATCTCGTCCCAGTTGCTGGAGGTCAAACCACGCAGCGGAAACCACTGCAGTTGCCCGCCAAAAATCACCAGCAAAACGACGCCCAGCACAAAGCCCGGAATCGCATAACCGACCAGCACCAGCAGGGTCGTGACGAGGTCAAACCGCGAACCCGCCCGCACGGCCTTGGCCACACCCAGCGGCACCGCTACCAAGTAGCTGATGAGAAAAGTCCACAAACCAAGGCTGATGGAGACCGGCAGCTTTTCGATGATCAGCTGCGAGACGTCTTTGTTTTGGAAAAAGCTGGTACCCAAGTCAAAACGTGCGAACTGCCCGAGCATTTGAAAAAAGCGCTCATGGGCGGGTTTGTCAAAACCATAGAGTGCTTTGATTTGCTCAATGCGCTTCGGGTCGACGCCCTGCGCGCCCCGGTAACTGAAGCCGCCGCCTTCGGCACCAGCGCCACCACCGGTACCCGCTTTGGCCTCGGCCAGATACTGCTCGACCGGCCCACCAGGCACGAACTGCACCACAGCAAAGGTGATGATCAAAACACCGAGCAAGGTCGGCACCATGAGCAGCAAACGCTTGAAAATGTAAGCCAGCATCAGCGCGCCCACCACGTGAAAATGGCCCAAGGCTCGCCCGTGGAATAAGCCGGCGTCAAGGGCGGGCGAGCGAGTCGCTGGTCATTGAAAGCCATGCGGTGGGTCGAAGCCGTCCATTGAGGGATCAGAAAATGACTGTGGCTGATGACGCGGTCTAGCGCGCGGCAAGCGGGCAGCAACTCGGCCTGGGTTTTGGCACTGGTCATGCGCGCAATGATCGCATCAACCGCCGGGCTGCTGATGCCCGCCATGTTGCCGGAACCTTCCGTCACGGCGGCTTGGCTGCCAAACATGTTGGCATACTCTTGCCCCGGGTTGTGGGTGCCGCCATAGGCCAGCGACACGATGTCGAACTCAAACTTGCTCAGACGCTGCTGGTACAGCGCGAAATCGACGGCCCGGTAGTTGAGTTGGATGCCGAGTTTTTCTAGGTTGCGGGCCCAAGGCGCCACCACGCGTGCGCCGCCTTCGTTGCTGTCGAGGTATTCAATCACCATCGCGTCACCGCTGCTGTTGCGCAGCACGCCGCCCTCAATGTGCCAGCCAGCGTCGGCCAACAGGTCGCGGGCGCGGCGCAGGTTAGACCGTAGAGAGCTGTCGCCGTCGGTGCGTGGTGGGGCAAACATCGGGCCCAGTGCAGCAGCGGGAATTTGCTGACGCCACGGCGTCAAAATGGCCATTTCTTGCGGGCTGGGCAAGTCGCTGGCTTGGCAAGCGGTGTTGCCAAACAAGCCAACCACCCGCTGGTAGGCCTTGTAGAACATCTGCCGGTTCATCCACTCGTAATCCATCGCCAGGCCCAAGGCTTCACGGACCCGCACGTCTTTGAACTTGTCACGCCGCACATTGATGACGTAGCTCTGAAACCCCGACGGCAGACTGTGCTTGAACTCGCCCTTGACCAACTCGCCAGAATCAAAACGTTTGCCGTTGACACGCCGGGCCCAGTCGCCGGCGGAAAAAAAGCGCATGAGATCGAACTCACCCGCCTTCAGCGCCTCCAGTTTGGCCGTGTTGTCTTTGTAGATTTTGACGGTGATGCGGTCAAAGTTGACCATGCCGCGCCGCACGTTCAGGTCTTTGGCCCAGTAGTCCGGGTCACGCACATAGGTGATGTCCCGGCCAAAGCGCACCGGCCCGATTTTGTAGGGCCCGCTGCCGATTGGCATGTCCATGACCACCTTGTCAAAGCTTTTGGGTTGGCCGCCCTCCATGCCCCAGCTGCGACTGAACACCGGCAGGCCGCCAACCGTCAGCGGCAGTTCACGGTTTGGTTTTTTGAAGCGGTAGCGCAGCCGGCGTTCGCCCAGCACGTCCAAGCCGGCCACGTCTTCGAGCATCGTCTTGTAGGCTGGCGAGGTGTAAGGGCCCATGAGCACGTCAAAACTGTGCTTCACGTCGGCGGCCAGCACCGGCTCGCCAGTGTGGAATCGGGCTTCTGGGCGCAGCACAAAAGTCACGCTCAAACCATCAGGCGCCACCGTCACGTCTTCGGCCAGCAGACCGTAACCGGCAGCGGTCTCGTCCAGCGAGCCGACCAGCAAGGTGTCGAACATCAGGTCGGCCAGGTAAGCCGGCGCACTGCCCTTGATGGTGAAGGGGTTGTACTTGTCAAACGTGGAGGTGCGCAGATTGCTCACCAAACGCAACTCGCCGCCTTTCGGTGCGGCTGAGTTAACGTAGTCAAAATGCGTGAAACCGGCGGGGTATTTGAGATCGCCCCAAAGCGCGTAGCCATAGCCGGCCGACGCCGACGCACTGACGCCGAGGCCCAAGACCGCAGACAGAAACACAGCAAAAATTCGCAGACACCGCATGCGACAATTCTGCCTTAACTGTCTGTCTCGTTCTGGGCGAACGGCGACGGCCAAAAAAAACTTGATTGGAATAAGAACATGGGATTTTTGACTGGCAAAAAACTGCTGATCACTGGCGTGCTGTCGAACCGCTCGATCGCCTACGGCATCGCCAAGGCCTGCCACGCACAAGGTGCCGAGCTGGCGTTCAGCTACGTGGGTGAGCGCTTCAAAGGCCGCATCACCGAATTTGCAGCCGACTTCGACTCCACCCTGATCTTTGATTGCGATGTCGGTGACGACGCGCAAATCGACCAGTTGTTCACCGACCTGTCGGCCCACTGGCCGACCTTCGACGGCTTTGTTCACTCGATTGGCTACGCCCCACGCGAATCGATTGCCGGAGATTTTTTAGAAGGTTTGTCGCGCGAAGGCTTCAAGATCGCGCACGACATCAGCGCTTACAGCTTTCCGGCCATGGCCAAAGCCGCCCTGCCCTTCCTCAACAAAAAATCAGCCCTGCTGACGCTGACGTATTTGGGTGCGCTGCGGGTGCTGCCGAACTACAACACGATGGGCTTGGCCAAGGCCAGCTTGGAGGCTTCGGTGCGCTACATGGCCGAGTCCATGGGTCCTAAAGGCATGCGTGTGAACGGCATCAGCGCCGGACCCATCAAAACGCTGGCGGCCAGCGGCATCGCCGGCTTCAGCAAAATTCTGGGTGCAGTGGCAGCGGCCGCACCGATTCGCCGCAACGTGACGATTGATGAAGTCGGCAACGTCGCGGCTTTCCTGATGAGCGATCTGGCGAGTGGCGTGACCGCTGAAATCACGTACGTCGATGGTGGCTTCAGCCATGTCGTCGGCGGCATCGCAGAACCCGTCGAAGCCAGCTGACCCAGCATGCACAGCAGCCTCGCCGCCGCAGCCCGCCGCTTCAAGGCTGGTAAGGCGTGCGTGAGGCTGACCCTTTTCTTCCTGTTGCTGACGTTGTTGTTGGCTCCAACACTGCGGGTGAGCGCCAACGAAAGCAAGCCAGCGCTCATGCTGGCCAAGGTTTATCACCCGGGTCTTGACCTGCAAGACTATTGGGTCAGCGAAAAATACGACGGCATGCGCGGCTACTGGGACGGAAAGCAGCTGCTGACGCGCGGTGGTGAACTCGTCTTTGCACCCACGTGGTTCACAGCTGGTTGGCCAGAGGTGCCTATGGACGGTGAGCTCTGGGCGGGTCGCGGACAGTTTCAGCAAACTGTGGCCACCGTGCGCAAAAAAACGCCAGACGACGACGCTTGGCGCAGCATTCGCTTCATGGTGTTTGACTTGCCAGCCCATGGCGGAACGTTCACTGAACGCATCCCGGCACTCAATGCCCACGTCCAGAAAATAGACCAACCGTGGCTGCAAGTCGTGCCGCAATGGAAGGTCGCCAGCCATCAGGCGCTGGGCAAACTGTTGACGCTCAATGTCAAAGCCAAGGGTGAAGGCTTGATGCTGCACCGCGGCGCTTCGCTCTATCGCGGCGGTCGAACCGACGACTTGCTGAAAGTCAAAACCCATGAAGACGCTGAAGCCATCGTTGTTGGCCACACGGCAGGCCGAGGTAAATATGCGGGAGCGCTGGGCGCTTTGCTGGTCGAGATACCAGCCCTGCCGGGTCAACAGCCCTTGCGCTTCAGAATCGGCACCGGACTGAGCGATGCCGACCGGCGGTCACCGCCGCCGATTGGCGCGACAGTGACCTATCGATTCCAAGGCTTCAACGACAGCGGCATTCCGCGATTTGCCAGCTTTCTACGCATCCGAAGCGACGCACAAGCCAGCAAGCCGAACTAATAAATCAGCGCTCAGCGCTTCACGCAATCCGCGTAATAACGCTTCTTGCCTTTGGCGTCTTCTTGCTCGACCAAGCCGTGAATATCGGTTTCAAAGCCTGGACACTGCAAGTTGAACTCACGCGCAAACTTCAGGTAATCAACAATTTTCTTGTTGAAAACTTCACCGGGAATCAGCAGCGGAATGCCCGGTGGATAAGGCGTCACCAGACCGACCGTGATACGGCCTTCCAAGTGGTCGATCTCAACGCGCTCAGTGGTACGGTGTGCAATATGGGCGTACGCGTCGCTCGGTTTCATGGCCGGCGTCAGGTCGCTCAAATAAACCTCGGTCGTCAAACGGGCGATGTCGTACTTGGCATACTGCGCGTGAATATGCTGGCACAAATCAGACAAGCCCATTTTTTCGTACTTGGGGTATTTTTGGCAAAACTCCGGCAACACGCGCCACATCGGTTGGTTTTTGTCGTAGTCGTCCTTGAACTGTTGCAGCGCCGTCAACAGCGAGTTCCAGCGGCCTTTGGTGATGCCGATAGTGAACATGATGAAAAAGCTGTAAAGGCCTGTTTTCTCGACGATCACACCGTGCTCGGCCAAAAACTTGGTGACGATGCTGGCGGGAATACCGGTCTTGGCGAACTTGCCGTTGAGGTCCATGCCGGGCGTGACGATGGTCGACTTGATCGGGTCGAGCATGTTGAAGCCGGTCGCCATTTGGCCAAAACCATGCCAGTTGTTAGCGCCGTTTTTAGCCGTCTTCGCGCTGCGTGACTCGCCCTTGATGATCCAGTCTTTGGCTTCGCCAATGCCTTCATCGACAAGTTTGTCGGGGCCCCAGACTTTGAACCACCAGTCGGCGCCATACTCTTCGTCAATCTTACGCATGGCACGTCTGAAATCCAGCGATTCGGCAATGCTTTCTTCAACCAAGGCGGTGCCGCCGGGCGGCTCCATCATGGCCGCAGCCACGTCGCAGCTGGCAATGATGCTGTACTGCGGCGAGGTCGAGGTGTGCATCAGGTACGCCTCGTTGAAAAGGTGGCGGTCGAGCTTGGTGTTTTGCGAGTCTTGCACTAGCACGTGGCTGGCTTGGCTGATGCCGGCCAGCAGCTTGTGAATCGACTGTGTTGAATAGACCACCGCATGCTTCGGACGGACACGGTTTTTTCCCATTGCGTGGTAAGCGCCGTAAAACGGGTGAAACGCCGCATGCGGCAACCACGCTTCGTCAAAGTGCAGGTTGTCGATGTAGCCATCGAGCATGCCCTTGATGGTCTCCGTGTTGTACAAAACGCCGTCATAGGTGGACTGCGTCAAGGTCAGCACGCGCGGCTTGACTTGGCTCGCATCGACGTCTTTGAGCAGCGGATTCGCCGCAATCTTGGCGCGGATGGCATCGGGATCAAACTCGCTTTGCGGAATCGGACCGATGATGCCAAAGTGATTGCGCGTCGGCTTCAAAAAAACCGGAATCGCGCCGGTCATGATGATCGCGTGCAAGATCGACTTGTGGCAGTTGCGGTCGACCACCACCACGTCGCCCGGCGCCACGGTGTGATGCCAAACTATCTTGTTGCTGGTCGAGGTGCCGTTGGTGACAAAAAAGCAATGGTCGGCATTGAAAATACGCGCTGCATTGCGTTCGCTGGCACCGATGGCGCCATCATGATCGAGCAACTGACCGAGCTCTTCAACCGCGTTGCAAACGTCGGCGCGCAGCATGTTTTCGCCAAAGAACTGGTGAAACATCTGACCCACCGGGCTCTTCAAAAAGGCCACACCGCCCGAGTGCCCCGGGCAGTGCCAAGAGTAAGAGCCGTCATCAGCGTAGTCCAGCAGGGCTTTGAAAAAGGGCGGCTTGACGCTCTCAAGGTAACTCTTGGCATCGCGAATGATGTGACGCGCTACAAACTCCGGCGTGTCTTCAAACATGTGAATGAAGCCATGCAGTTCGCGCAAGATGTCGTTCGGAATGTGGCGCGAGGTTTTGGTCTCGCCGTACACATAAATCGGCACCTCTAGATTTTTGCGGCGCACTTCGGTGATGAAATTCCGTAAATCGAGCACTGCCGGGTCAAGATCGGGACCGGGCGTGAACTCTTCGTCATCAATCGACAAAATGAAGGCGCTGGCACGGCTCTGCTGCTGCGCAAACTGCGACAAGTCGCCGTAACTGGTGACGCCCAGCACCTCAAAGCCTTCGCTTTCAAAGGCTTGCGCCAACGCACGAATCCCCAAACCCGAGGTGTTTTCAGAGCGAAAGTCTTCGTCAATGATGACGATGGGGAAGCGAAATTTCATGGTGTGCGCGGGGCTGAATAGCCAATTCTTGGAGTTGCAGTAACGAATTAAAAGTCAAAGTGTACGGAAATAATGCCCTGCCCTTAGGCTTGCCTACTTTTTTGCATCAAAATAACAGTGAAACTTACAGGAGACAACCCATGACAGAAGCAACCATTTGGTGGCTACTTGCGGGCGGTGCGGTGGTCGCGGAACTGCTCACTGGCACTTTTTTCCTATTGATGATAGGCACGGCTATGGCTGCTGGCGCATTGGCCGCCCATGCTGGTGCCGACGTCGTTGTGCAATTGCTGGTGGCCGCAGTAGTCGGCGGCGGTAACGTGGTGGCCTGGTACTTCGTCAAGAAGCACCGTAAAGCAACACGCGTAAAAAGCAGAAATACAGCCTCCAACCTCGACATCGGTGAAACCGTGATGGTTGACGGCTGGAAACCAGACGGCACAGCCAGCGTCCGTTACCGCGGTTCGAACTGGTCTGTGATCCGCCGCTCAGGCGAGCCAGCAGACATCGGCGCACATCGGGTGGTGGAGGTCATTGGTACACGTTTACTCGTTGAGAAGCTGCCCTGATACAGCTCAAATACAATTTTATTTTTAGACACTCCATTAGCGTCTATTTTTTTGCAAACGCCCTAAGCAATTTTGCTTCCTTAAACAACATAGAAAGATCTCCATGGAAATTGCCATAGTCCTATTGGTCATCGCCTTTATTTTCATCACCCGATCCGTCAAGGTGGTACCTCAGCAAAACTCGTGGATCGTTGAGCGACTCGGTAAATTTCACCTCGCACTCAACCCTGGACTGAACTTGCTGGTGCCCTTCATTGACCGGGTGGCCTACAAGCACAGCCTCAAAGAAATTCCACTGGATGTGCCCAGCCAGATCTGCATCACCAAGGACAACACGCAACTTCAAGTTGACGGTATTTTGTACTTTCAAGTGACAGACCCGATGCGTGCCAGCTATGGCTCGTCTAACTACATCATGGCTGTGACACAGTTGGCGCAGACCTCCCTGCGTAGCGTGATTGGTAAGCTTGAGCTCGACAAAACATTTGAAGAACGCAACATCATCAACTCGCAAATTGTGGCCGCCATTGACGAAGCTGCTTTGAATTGGGGTGTAAAAGTTCTACGTTATGAAATCAAGGACTTGACACCGCCGAAAGAAATTTTGTTGGCCATGCAGTCGCAGATCACCGCCGAACGTGAAAAGCGCGCTTTGATCGCCGCCTCTGAAGGACGGCGTCAAGAGCAAATCAACATCGCCACCGGTGAGCGCGAGGCCTTCATTGCCCGCTCCGAAGGCGAAAAACTGGCGGCCATCAACAAAGCACAAGGTGAAGCGGCAGCCATCACTGCGGTGGCTGACGCCACGGCCCAAGCCATTGAACGCGTCGCCGCAGCGATCCGTCAACCGGGTGGCGAACAAGCCGTGCAACTGAAAGTCGCCGAACAAGCTGTCGTCGCCTACTCAAAAGTCGCCAGCCAAGCCAAGACCACGCTGATTGTGCCTAGCAACATGACCGAAGTGTCCAGCCTGATCAGCTCAGCCATGACCATGCTGCAAGTCAACAAGGCCGCGCCATAAAACCATGACGACCTTGAACGTGTTGGGCACACCTTTGGTGCCCTGCTCTTACGATCCATTGACCGGCTATTTCCGGGATGGATGCTGCGAGACTGACGCAACAGATGCGGGCTCACACCTCGTTTGCGCCAAAATGACGCAAGCCTTTCTGGATTTTTCAGTCGCTCGCGGCAACGACTTGGTCACCCCCAAGCCACAGTGGCGTTTCGCCGGTCTCAAAGCCGGCGACCGCTGGTGCCTTTGTGTGAACCGCTGGAAAGAAGCCTTGTCCGCGGGTGTTGCGCCACCCGTCATTTTGGAGTGTACGCACGCTTACGCCGCTCGCGTGGTCAGCTTGCAAGCGCTTGAAAGTCACGCTTTCAAGGGTGAACATCAATAGCGAGCCTCTTCCACTGCTATAATGTGAGGCTTCGCGGAAGGGTGGATGAGCGGTTTAAGTCATACGCCTGGAAAGCGTACGTGGGGTTATACCCACCGCGGGTTCGAATCCCGCCTCTTCCGCCAATGTATTAAAACCCTTGTAAGTCATTGATTTACAAGGGTTTTTTACTTTCAGGGTTTTGCACTTCACCCCTTGCATTCACCCCACCATCAGTGGTATTCCCCCAATTCACTAGACATTTCTCATAGCGCAGTTTGACGCTGCCG
>JASDRC010000040.1:0-12353 GCA_041442125.1 Polaromonas sp.
GCCGCGCCAATTGCCGATCACCACATTGATGCCCTGCTCCTTGAGCGTCGGCACCGCCACGCCTTTGAGGCGGGCGTCAGAGGTCACTGCCAGCGCTGTCATCTTGCCGGTGTTGATGTATTGAGCAAACTCGCTGTAACCGCTGCCGCCGATGGTGACATTGCCGCCCAGAATAGCGGCCGTCGCTTCACCGCCGCCCCGGAAAGCCACGTAGTTGATCTTCGACGGGTCAACGCCGACTTCACGGGCGATCATGGCCGCCGCGATGTGCTCGGTAGAACCGCGTGAACCGCCGCCCCACTTGACACTGCCTGGGTCTTTCTTGAGCTGTGCAATGACTTCCGCCATCGACTTGAAAGGCGAGTTGGCCGGTAGCACAAAGACGTTGTATTCACTGGTCAGGCGCGCAATCGGCGTCGCCTGCGACAGACTGACCGGCGGCTTGCCGGTGATCTGGCCACCAAGCATCACCGCCCCCATGACCATCAGCGCATTGGCATCGCCCTTGCTGCTGTTGACAAATTGAGCCAGACCCAAAGCTCCGGCCGCACCGCCTTTGTTCTCGAAAATGACGGTAGCAGCAGCGCCTGAATCGACCAGCGCTTTGCCCAGCGCGCGGCCGGTGGTGTCCCAGCCGCCACCGGGGTTGGCAGGGATCATCATTTTGATATTGCCGGCGGCCAGGGCCGATAGCGGCAGGGTACCGGCAGCGGCCAACGCGGCCATGGATTTCAAAAACATATCGCGACGCATGGGAGTCTCCTTTTAATAAATTTTGTGAACTGACCGGGCGATCATGCGCCCGCATCCTGTCAATCGGCTGTCTGCAGGCACTGGGGAAAGTGCTAATGTCCTGCCCATGACGCAGACCCTGAATTTGTTGCTGATCGAAGATGACGCCTCCATGCAAACAGCCCTGCAACGCGCCCTGAGCCGGCGTGGCATGGCCGTGACCGGTTGCACCGACGGCCGACTGGCGCTAGCGCAGTGGGCCGCCACCCAACCCGACGTGGTGGTGCTGGACCTCAGTTTGCCCGGCCTCGACGGGCTGCAAGTGCTGGCGCAAGCCAGACGCCAAGGCCTGCTCACACCAGTGCTGATCTTGACTGCGCGCGGCACCGTGGGCGACAAAATCATCGGACTCAACTCAGGCGCAGACGACTACCTGCCCAAGCCTTTTGATCTGGACGAACTCGAAGCCAGACTCCGCGCTCTGAGTCGCCGGCGCGCACAAACTGGCAGCACAGGGGGTCGTGCCAGTGATGCAGATTCAACAGAGGTCCACTGGGTCGGTGGCCTGCGCTACGACAAAGAAAGCGGCGCCATCTATCACCGTGAGCAAGTCCTTGAGCTCACCCCGCGCGAGTTGGCCCTGCTGCACGGACTCATCGTCAAACCCGGGCAGGCGGTTTCGAAAGAGCGGCTTTTTGAATTGGTTTTCCCTGGCGAAGCCGATGTGCAGTACGAAGCGGTTGAAGTGGTGGTCTACCGGCTGCGCAAAAAATTAGCCCACACGGGCGTCACGCTGATCACGCTGCGCGGTTTGGGTTACCTGCTGAAGGTCAACGCGTGAACGCACCCAGCCTGCAGCGTGGGCCCACCTCAGCGCGCCCGGGTTCACTGCGGCGCTATTTGCTGCTGGGCATTTTGCTGCCCGTTGGCGTGCTGGTGATTGTCAACACCTTCAGCCTCTACCAACAAGCGCTCAGCGCCGTCAACACCGCTTACGACCGCACGCTGCTGGCGTCCGCCAAATCGATTGGCGAGCAGCTCGATGTCAGCGGCTACGACGAACAATCTGAGCTCCGCGTGACCGTGCCCTATGCCGCACTGGAAGCCTTCGAGGCCGACAACCAAAGCCACTTGTTCTACCGCGTGTCCAGCCTGAGCGGCGAGATGGTCTCGGGCTTTACGCAGCTGCCCTTCTGGCGCGGCAGTATCTTGCCGAAGCCCGCCTATTCAGCCTTGGTCGATTTTTACGACGATCTTTTTGAAGGCGAGGAAGTGCGCGTTGCCGTGTTGCTGCAACCGGTGGTGAGTTCCAGTGGTCGGGCCATGGCGGTGATTCAGGTGGCTGAAACCCTGGAACTGCGCACGACCTTGGCGCAAAAAATATTGTTTGACACGCTGTGGCGACAAGCCCTGCTGCTGGCCGTGATCGCCTTGGTGGTCGTGGTTGTGGTGCAACGCGGCACGCGTCCAGTGCGTCGGCTCAGCGCGCAATTGCAAGCGCGACCCGAGAACGACCTCACGCCCATCGCCGCGGCCGACGCACCGCGCGAACTGCTGCCCTTGGTGGAAGCCACCAACCAAGTCATGCGCCGCCTTGACAACCTGCTGAGCCACCAAAAGCGTTTTGTGCGTGATGCCGCGCACCAGCTGCGCACGCCGCTGGCCGTGTTGAAAGTGCAAGTGCAATCGGCCTTGCGCGGCGACATGGAGGCCCGCGAAGCCTTGAGCGAGATCAACCAGACGGTGAACCGTGCCACCTCGCTGGCGAACCAGATGCTGGCGCTGGCCAAGGTCGAGCAATTGCGCCAGCAGGCCGAACTCCAAGCCCTGAATCTGGCCGATGTGGTGCGTGAAGTGGCCCTCGACTTGGCGCCGCTGATCGCTGACCGCGAGTTGGACTTTGAGATTGAAACCGTGCCGGCCGACGTGTTGGCCCATGAATGGATGCTGGGCGAGTTGTGCCGCAACCTGCTGCACAACGCCATCAAGCACTGCCCAGTGGGCGGACCGCTGAGCGTGCAGATAGTGACCGATAAAACCCACCTGGCCTTGACCGTGAGCGACAGTGGACCGGGGGTTTCAAACGAGTTGGCGACCCGGCTGTTTCAACCGTTTTCCGCCGGCAATGTGCGCGAGGGCTCCGGCTTAGGGCTGGCGATTTGCCATGACATCGTGCTGGCACTGGCCGGCACGCTGTCACTTGACAACCGTAATGACCATGGCCACATCAGTGGTTTAGACGCGACGGTGCGACTGCCACTTTTTAAACAACTATTTAGGAAATAATGCGTCATGGAAAAAATGCGCATCGACAAATGGCTGTGGTCTGCACGCTTTTACAAAACCCGCACGCTGGCGGCTGAAGAAATCGACAAGGGCCGAATTCAGATCAATGGCCAAGATGTCAAACCCGCCCGCGACGTCAAGGCCGGCGACACGCTGGCCATGCGCCAAGGGTCGTTGCTGCGGACGGTGGTCGTCAAAGGGGTGAGCATGCAACGCGGAGCCGCACCCGTCGCCCAGCTGCTGTACGAAGAAACGCCTGAAAGCGTGGCCACACGGGTACAAGCAGCCGAGCAACGTAAGCTCGCTGGCGAACCCGCAGACAGCATCGAAAACGGCCGTCCGACCAAACGCGACCGCCGCAGTATGGACAAAAGCTGGGGTGATCGCTGGAGCGCTTCAGTCGATTGATCTAGGCAGGTTAAACCACCATCGGCGTGGTTGCTCCGTCCATTGTCAAAATCGCCCCCGTCACGTAGCTGGCACAGGGCGAGGCCAGAAACAACACCGCGTTGGCAATTTCTTCAGGCTGCGCCAGCCGCCCGAGCGGCACACTGTGGGTGGCCCGCTGCAAGGCTTCTTCAACAGAAATGTTGCTGAGTTTGGCGGCGGTGAGGAGGCCGGTTTTCAGCCTGTCGGTGAAGGTCGCCCCAGGATTCACAGCGTTGATGCGAACCCCTTTCGGGCCGTAGGCTGCCGCCAAGCCGGCGCTGATCAACATCAACGCCGCATTCGCCGCACCACCGGGTAAGTGGTAGGGACTCGCCACCTTGCCGCCGGCGCCGACGATATTGACGATGGCACCCTGCCCGCGTTGGCCCATTTTTTTGACCACCAAGTCAATCATGTGCACGTAAGTGAAAAACTTGGCATCCATGGCGTCGCGCCAAGCTTGCGCGGTCAACTCATCGGGTACGGTGCGTTGGGCGGCGCCGGCTGAATTGACCAATACATCGACAGCCCCGTGCAGCGCTTCGGCCTGGGTCAACGCCCGCTCAGCCTCAGCCGGTGCTTTGAGGTCGGCGGAGAACAGTCCAATACGGCCCTTCGCATCGGGCTGCGCTAGCAACAGCGATTCCAAGGCTGTGTCCAGATTAGCGATGCTCCTGGACACCAAACTGACCTTCGCCCCCTCCTGCAAAAAGCCTTGGGCGCAGGCCAAGCCTATTCCTTTGCTACCGCCGGTGATGAGCACGTGTTGCCCGGAGAGTTTTAAGTCCATGAAGTGTCTTTCTTGAAAAAGGTTGACGCGGTGCGCGAACTTACTCGACCGAAATACCAGCGGCCTTGACAACCTCACCGTAGCGGGCCATGTCACGGCGCATTTCTTCACGGAACTGCTCCGCACTGCCGGGCGTCGCGTCAATCCCCAAAACGCGGAGTCGCTCGCGTACAGCCGGGACGTACAGGACGGCATTTAAATCAGTGTTGAGCCGGCTGGCAATGATGGGTGGCAAGTTCAAAGGTGCGAGCAAACCGACCCATGAATTGACCACAAAGTCAGGCCCCCCAGATTCAATAAAAGTCGGCATATCGGGCAAGGCCGACGAACGCTTTGCACTAGACACCGCGACGGCCCGCAACCTGCCCGACTTGACGAAGCCATGCGCGCCAGCCACTGCGGTGTAGACCAAAGGAATAGTGCCGCCGACCACATCCGTCATGGCCTGACCGCAGCTCTTGAGGCCGACAAGACCCAGTACGGATACGCTGGCAATGGTGGCCACCGACAAGCAACTTCTATAGCCACGGGGTAAGCGCAAACGTTTCGTCGGCATGGATGTGTGTGATTGCATGAGCATCTCGTGTCGTTTTAATAAGCTTTAGTTCTCTTCGGCGTAGCGCTTGTCAAAGTCCCAAACTTCCTGGAATCCCATGAATTGCGTCAACTCACAAAACGGCATCAATGGAACCGCAGCCGCCGCCGATGAGCCGGTATTTTGAAGGTGGCTGTAGACCGTTTTCATAGCCTCTGTAGCAGCGAGCAAAGCCGTCACCGGAAAGATCGCGATTTTGTCGCCAATGGCCTCCAGCTCACTTTGGCTCAGCACCGGCGTACGTCCGCCTTCCCCCATGTTGGCGATCAAGGGCAGGTCTGTATTCCGGCCGATGTGCTGCATCTCTTCGACGGTTTCCGGCGATTCAACAAAGAGGATGTCGGCACCGGCGCGGCCATAGGCCTCAGCGCGTCGCAGTGCTTCGTCAAGGCCCAAAGTGCTGCGCGCATCGGTGCGCGCAATGATGAGGAAATCAGCGCTGCCGCGCGAGTCTCGGGCGACTTGGATCTTGCGCACCATGTCGGCCATGGGGATCACCCGCCGGCCCGGCGTGTGGCCGCATTTCTTCGGGAACTCCTGGTCTTCCAACTGAATGGCCGCCGCTCCGGCCGCCTCATAACCGCGCACTTCATAGCACACATTCAGCAATCCGCCATAGCCGGTGTCACCAGGCCAGGCTGTTGGAGTCGTTGAGACAGAGGAAGGATCGTCGGCGAGTTGGTGGGCATAACGGGCAAGGATAAGGATTAAATTTGAGGCAGTTTGGCTGGAGAAATGAACGCACCAGCGGGATGTATCAAGTCAGGGAGCAAGCGTCTGCGGGGCCGTCTAAAAAACATTCTAAGGGGCGCACACCTGTCTGACTGCGGTGACGTTCTCGTGGAATACCCTGCCCATCACATCACCCAAAGTGCCGATGGTCTGGCCTGGCCTGGCGAATTCAACTTAGTCGATATCGAGTTGATACATTTAGTGATGAGTAGGCGTCCGAGCATCAAACTCCGCCTAACCCTCCAGGAATTCAAACCATGCCAATGCACTCTGACAAACTGCTTTCGGTTCACCATCGACCGACCTTGTCGGACAGGGTGTTTCTGGGCTTCCTAGCCGTGGTGTTGGTCGCGGTGGCAGCGGCTGGAAGGATGATCTACGTTGACGGTCTGAAAAATGAAATCTACAAAAAATGCACGCCTTGATTTTCCTTCGCGAGTTTGGCGGCAGGATGCACGGCTTGTTCGACTCGTTCATCATGGTCTGGGTGATGATCTCGGTTGTCGCCGGCACACTCGACTTGGTTCAAACTGTCGCCCAGTGTTGATCATGCTGCGCTCCCGGACGGCTTCAACTCAAGAGCTAACACCGCGGTATTTTCCGCTGCCGCAAAAAACTGCAAGATGCGCGCATCGTGGCTGGCGATCACCAGCGTCGCGCTACTGGCCTGCGCGCTCTTTTGGAGCAACTGCGCAGCCGCCGCAGCGTCATCCAAACTGGCGGTGGGTTCGTCGGCCAGAATCAGCTTTGGCTGAAGTAACACGACCCGCGCCAGCACCACACGTTAGACCTACTCACCCGACAACTGCGCGGGCTTGCGCTGCGCCAAATCATCAACACCCAACGCCGCCCAAGCCTGCAAAATTTGGCAGCGCTCTTCAACCAGCCCGGCGGCACACTGCGCCATGGCAAGTTGTCATGCACCGTCAGGGCTGGACTCAACTGCAATTTTTGCGGCAAAAATCCGATGCTGGCCGCACGCCACCGATCCAACGCTGAACGCCTGGGCTAGCCATGCCGGGCACCTCGGAAGCCAAGACTCGGCCGGCAAACTTTAAGGCACCCGACTTGGCCTGTACCAAGCCAGCGGCCAGTGCCCGCCAGGTTGATTTTCCTGAGCCCGACGGTCCTTTCAGCTGCAGCACGCCGCCTTGCGGCACTTCAATGTCGGGAATGCCAGCGTGAGGCCATTGGCGTACGCAAAAGCCAAACCTTGGGTACGGATCATGGGTTAACTTGCGAAAACTTCTCGCGGAGTTCAGCCACATAGGCGGGCGCCGGATGCAGCGTCATGCTAGGTCCGGCCTTGGCCACTTGACCGGGCACAGCGTGACCCACCATCGCCGGCATCTCGCGCGCCACTTGCAGCAAACGCTCTAGCGCCATGCCAGTGTCGTAGCCCATGGCGTCAAGCATGTGAACCGCGTCTTCGCTGCAGACGTTGCCGCTGGCACCGGGCGCATACGGGCAACCACCAAGCCCGCCCAGCGAACCGTCAAAACGCTCAATACCGCCCTGCACGGCCGCCAACACATTGGCCAGCCCCATGCCACGCGTGTTGTGAAAATGCAAGGTGAGTTGCTGCGTCAGCTTGGCTTGCAAAGCGTCCACCAAGCGGCTCACCTGCCCCGGATGCGCCATGCCGGTGGTGTCGCAAATGGTCAGCCCACGCACACCCAGATCAGCAAAGCGTTGCGCCCACTGCAGCACCGCTTGCTGCGTCACCTCGCCCTCCATCGGGCAGCCGAAGGCGCAAGACAAAGACACGTTGATGGGGGTCTGGCCGTCAACCCGCTTGATGACGTCCGTCAGCGCTGCAAAACTGCGTTCACGGGGCATGCGCAAGTTCGCCAAGTTGTGCGTCTCAGACACTGACATCACCAGATTCAGTTCGTCGGCACGCGACTCCAGCGCCCGCTCTGCGCCGCGTAAGTTCGGCACCAGCACGGTGTATTCCACACCAAGTGCGCGCTGGATGCGACCCATCACTTCTTCGGCGTCGCGCAGCATCGGAATCGCCTTGGGTGAGGTGAATGAAGTCACCTCAATCTTGGCGTAGCCGCACTCGCTCAGCGCGTCAATCAAGGCGATCTTGCTGTCTGTCGGCACAAATTCAGGCTCGATTTGAAAACCATCGCGCGTCGACACTTCGTTGAAATAAATACGTTTCATTTTTCAATTCCTTCGACAATGCCGCGGTCATACAAGGCTTGTATTTGCGCGGGGCTCAAACCCACTTCACGCAACACAGCCAGAGTATCTTGCCCGACGTTGGGTGCGTTACGGCGGTGCGAGCCGGGCGTGCGTGAGAGCTTGGGCACGATGCCGGGCACGGCCAGCGTGCTGCCGTCGTCCATCTGCACCTGCTGGATCATGCCGCGCGCTTGGTAATGCGGGTCGGTGGCGATATCCGCCACCGTGTAAATTTTACCGGCGGGCACGGAAGCCGTATCAAGCGCCGCCAGGACTTCGTCAACGCTGTGCGCCGCCGTCCACAGCCCAATCGCGGCGTCCAATTCCGCCACGCGGAGAACCCGCCCGGTGTTGTCAGCCAGCGCGGGGTCAGCGCCCAGATCAGCGCGATCAATCACCGTCATCAGCCGCTTGAAAATGCTGTCGCCATTGCCGGCAACAAGGGCATAAGCGCCGTCCTTGCACAGGTAAGCGTTGCTGGGCGCGATGCCTGGCAGAGCACTGCCGGCCGGCCCACGCACCGCGCCAAAGGCGCTGTACTCGGGCAGCAGGCTTTCCATGCAATTGAACACCGCCTCATACAGCGCAACGTCGATGACTTGACCTTCGCCGGTCTTGGCGCGGTGTTGCAGCGCCACCAAAATTCCGATCACGCCATGCAGCGCGGCCAACGTGTCACCAATGCTGACACCGACGCGCACCGGCACGTGATCAGGCTCCGCCGTCAAGTGACGCAGACCACCCATGGCCTCAGCCACCACACCAAAGCCGGGGCGGTCACGGTAGGGGCCGGTTTGGCCATAGCCGCTGATGCGCAGCATGATCAGGCTGGGGTTGAGCTGCTGCAAATCGTCAGGACCGAGGCCCCAAGCTTCCATCGCACCCGGCCGAAAATTCTCGATCAGCACATCACACTCAGCCGCCAGCGAGCGAACAATGTCTTGCGCTTCGGGCTGCCGCAAGTCGAGCGCTACGGAGCGTTTGTTGCGCGACTGCACCTGCCACCAGACGGAAGTGCCGTCTTTCAGCAAGCGCCATTTGCGCAGCGGATCGCCAGCGCCCAGGGTTTCGATCTTGATGACATCGGCACCGAAATCCGCCAGTGTCTTGGCGGCAAAGGGGCCGGCGATCAATTGACCGAGTTCGAGGACTTTGAGGCCACTCAGGGCGCCGGCGCCGAGGGTGTTGGGTGATGTAGGAATAGACATCCGAGGAGTGTGCCCCGTGCCGGCTATTGCTGTCTATTGCTTCTTACTGCGCGGAGCTTTCGCCTTTGGCGAAGCCTTGAAGCGCTCAGACCCGACGTCGGCCAGAAAACCAACGAAATCCAAAATCCCCGCATCCGCCTCACCAGCTCGCGTCGCGACCAGCATCCGGCGGCGCGCCCAAGCATCAGCCAGCGGCCGGCTGACGAGCTTCATGGATTGCATGATCGGCCAAGCCGCCGCTTTGGGCAAGATGGCAATGCCCAGACCGGAAGCTACCAAATGGCAGACCGCGTCGAAGCTGCGCACCTGCATGCGCAGCTTCAAAGGCAAACCTGCGGCCTGCGCAGTTTGCTGCTGACGCGTCAACATGGCCGCACCGGTGTTCAGGCCAATGTAGTCTTCCGCCAAGGTGTCCACAAAGTCGATAGGGCTGCGGGCCGACGCCAAACGATGCCGCGCTGGCAGCACCAGCACCAGCTCATCATGTGCAAAAAGCTGCATGTCGAGGCCCTCGGCGTCTGGGCCGTCGATCCAAATACCAACATCGGCCCGGCCGTCGCGCAGCGAAGCGACCACCACCTCAGACACCTGCTCCTCCAGGTCAATGCGCACTTGCGGCTTGGCCGCGCTGTAGGTGGCAAGCAGCGGCGGCAGAAACTGGCTGATGGCGGCGGTGCTGGCCCACAGGCGAATATGCCGCGCCACACCTTGCTGCAAGTCGCTCAGTTCGGCGCCAAGCAAGCCCATTTGCTGGAGCAACACGAGTCCGTGTTTGGCAAATATTTTGCCGGCGGGCGTGGCTGTCAAGCCGCGCGCATGGCGCTCAAACAAAGACCCGCCCAGCGCCGCCTCCAGATCACGAATGCGCCGGCTCGCTGCGGCCAAAGCCAAATGCGAGTCACGCGCCGCAGCGGTCAAGCTGCCGGTGCGGGCGCAGGCCACCGCCAGTTGGATCGACACCATGTCGAAGCGGGCTAAGTTGTAGGGATGGGTTGTCACAAAATCTCGGTTTTGGGGGATTATCCGCGCCGCCAGCGCCGGCCCGTTCGGGTTCAGCCTGATACCATCTCGGCCACCTGTTGGCCAGGGTTTTGTCTTGCTTTTAAAATTGGCTGCCCTCCTCCCACATGAGTCCCGATGTCCCGCGTTCATAGTCTTTCAGACCCGACCCCGATCCTGCTGGACCACGTGCATCTGCTGCGCGGCGCGACGACTGTGTTTGATGACTTGACGCTGCACTTGACCGAGTCGCGCATCGGTTTGATTGGCGACAACGGCGCCGGCAAAAGCAGCCTCTTCAGGCTGATTTGCGGCCTGGACCAGCCACAGTCTGGCAGCGTTTCGGTCTGGGGCCACAACACGCAGTGCAAACCGGCTGAACGCGTTGGGTTGGTCGGCATGATGTTCCAGAATCCGGACGATCAAATCATTTTTCCCACCGTTGAAGAGGAACTCGCCTTGAGCCTCAGCCCAAACGGCCTGCCGCGCAAAGTCAATTGCCAGCAAGTCAGAGCGGTGCTGACAGCGCGCGGCTTGGCCCATTGGGCTGAAAGGGCCATTGGTAGCCTAAGTCAAGGTCAGCGCCAGCATGTGTGCTGGCTTGCTCTGATGATGGCGTCACCCAAGTCCGTGCTGCTGGACGAACCATTCTCAAGCTTAGATCTGCCAGGGCGTGCCATGCTCGACATGGAGATTCTGAAGGCCAGCCAGCAAGTCATTGTGTCGACCCATTGGCTCTACCATGTGCGGGGATTTGAGCGGGTCATCTGGCTTGACAAAGGACAAGTCCGTGCAGACGGCGACGGCGCAAGCGTTTGCGCCGCTTACGAAGCCGATGTGGCGGCGCGTTGCCAGTCGCAGCCCATGACCATCGACTGAGAGCCTTCAATTGGGAAGTTTTTACAGCGACCACCGGACTTGGCTGCATGCGGTTTCAGCGTCCCTCAAATTGCTGCTGTTGGCCGTCTTCGGCACGACTCTTTACGTGTTCAACAGCGCCGCGGTGTTGCTCGCTTGTGCGTCGCTGTGCTTGGGGCTGTTTGCATCACTCGGTCGGGCCACCCTGCCAGCGCGAAAACTGCTGATCATGGTCGTTGCGGCCGGGCTGCTGATCACCGCATTTCATGCTTACTTGCAGCAGCCTTTGTTGGGCGTGGTCAGCGCGCTGCGTTTGCTGAGTGCCACTCTGCTCGGCATCGCGCTGATGTTGACGACCCGCGCCAACGACTTGCTGGACGTTCTTGAAAGTCTGCTCTCGCCACTGAATCGTTTTGGTGTCAAATCAAGTGCGCTGGCTTTGCAAGTTGCGCTGATGCTTCGCTTCACCGAGCATTTCTTCATTCAGTGGAAGCGCCTTGACGATGCGCACCGCGTGCGGACCGGGAAATCAGGCGGCTTTAAACTGTTGGCGCCTCTGACCATTCGCATGCTGACCTCGGCACAACGGGTCGCCGATGCCCTTGAGTTGCGGCTGCCGCCCTGAATCGCCCCATCCGCCTGCCCTTTTTTGACCCCTCAGACTTTTCAACATGATGACTTCAACTTCCTCTCGCTCCAGCGGACTCGCCTACGTCTCACTCTTTGCCGCATTGGTGGCCGTCTTTGGCTTGATCCCCAAAATTGACTTGCCTTTGGGCGTACCCATCACACTGCAAACGCTGGGTGTGATGCTGGCCGGCTGCATGCTCGGGCCTAAGAAAGCACTGCAAGCATTGCTGCTGTTTCTGGCCGCTGTCGCCGTGGGTTTGCCGTTGCTGTCGGGTGGCCGCGGCGGCTTGGGCGTGTTCGTCGCACCGTCCAGCGGCTACCTGATCGGCTTTCCCATTGGCGCTTTGGCCTCCGGCCTGCTGATGGCTTATTTGCCCGTCAACTCGCCACGCCGCGCGGCGATCAGCGCCTTTTTTGCATCGGCTGTCGGTGGCGTCCTCGCGATCCACGTCTGCGGTGTGATTGGCTTGGTCATGCTGGCCAAGCTGAGTTGGACGCAAGCATTCTGGGGCACCTTGGTCTTTGTGCCGGGCGACCTGATCAAGTGCGTCTTGTGCGCCATCGTGGTTCACTCGGTGTCACGCGGCATGCCAGATTGGCGCTTTGGTGGCCGAGCGTTTCAATAACTCAGATGCGCTGACCGATCTGGTCCACGCACCACTGGCGCACTGGGCCAGCGTGCGCGGTGAGGCCGTGGCCATCAGTGACGGCAACAGTCATCTGACATTTGCTGCGCTGGTCGCCGTTGTGCAGCAACGGGCTGAGGCCCTGACTCAGGCCCATGCACCAGCCACGCTTCTGGTGGACGACAGCGCGACCTCCCTCCAACAGCTTGTGGAATTTTTGGCCGTCATCAGCAGCGGTCGTTGTGCGGCCATGGCCGATCCGGATTGGCCTGCCG
>JASDRC010000040.1:12453-23924 GCA_041442125.1 Polaromonas sp.
GCCGTCATCAGCAGCGGTCGTTGTGCGGCCATGGCCGATCCGGATTGGCCTGCCGGACTGTCCTGCCGGAGCTTCAAACCACGACACCTTTTTATATCGGCTTCACCTCCGGCAGCACAGGCTTGCCCAAAGGCTTCAGACGCGACCATCGTTCTTGGACCGAGAGTTTTCGGATTTGCGTCGACACCTTCGGACCTGACGCGGCCACTGGCATCTTGTCGCCTGGACGCAGCTCGCACTCCTTGTTTTTGTTTGGCATGTTGCTGGGCATTTGGACGGGTGCGGGCGTGGTGATTCAAGAACAATTCTCTGCGTTGCGCGCTTTGGACACCTTGCGGCAAGGCCGCACGCCGTGCCTGATTGCGGTGCCGAGCCAGCTGATATTGATGATCGAATGGGCGGCCCGGCATGCCATCGCTCCGATCGATGCGACGCGCTTGATCATGATCAGCGGCGCACGCTGGGCCCGCCACCGAACCGCCGAGCTGCAAGCGTTGTTTCCCCAAGCCCGCATCATCGAGTTTTATGGCGCGTCAGAAACCAGCTTCATCGCCTGGATGGAAGCAAACGTGAACGCGCCAGCGCAGGTCGTTGGCCAGCCCTTTGGCAATGTCGAGATCGACATTCGGGACGCCGAAGCACCCGGTGGTCCGGGCTTGATCTTTGTCCGCAGCGCTATGCTGTTCATGGACTACATGGGCGCAACAACAGACGTTAAGGCAGACGCTACGGCGGCCATCCGCGACGGCGACTGGTTGTCGGTGCGGGACATGGGTCACCTAGACGCGCAAGGCCGGCTGTGCTTGGCCGGCAGACAAAACCGGATGATCACCACGCAAGGAAAAAACCTGTTTCCGGAGGAGTTGGAATCAGTCTTGAGCGCACACCCCGGCATCGCCAAGGCGTCGGTGCAGGGCGCAGCAGATGCTTTCCGCGGCACGAAGGTTGTCGCAGTTGTACAGACCGACACGGCATATGCCGGTGAGCTTCATGCCGCCGAGCTGTCTACTTGGTGTCGTGCCAAGCTCGAAGCATACAAAGCGCCGAAGCGCTACTTTGTCTGTGATGACTGGCCGCTGACGGTCAGCGGCAAGACCGATCACGCGGCGCTGGCGATACTCTTGCAAAAGCATCTCAACGACATCGACAACGGCACCAAAAACCCGAACAAGCCATGTCTACTTCCGCCGTTTTACCCGCTGCTTTGATCGCTGGCTGGGCGCGCAGCGCTGTGGCCCCGCACGGTGGCGCTTTTAACGCGCTGCAAGCGCATGAGATCGCCGCACCGGTGATTCAGGCCTTGCTGAAGCGCGCCAGCATCAGTCCTGAAAATGTGGACGCCGTGGTCGTCGGCAATGCCCTGGGCGCGGGTGGAAACCCGGCGCGTTTGGTGGCGCTAGCAGCGGCCCTACCGGACGCATGCGCGGCCTTTTCAGTCGACACGCAGTGTTGCGCGGGTCTGGATGCTGTGTCGATGGCTGTGGGGTTAATCGCCTCGGGCCAGGCGTCGGTAGTCATCGCAGGTGGTGTCGAAGCCTGGAGCCGAGCGCCGATTCGGCACCATCGCCCTTTACGTGAAAGCGACGCCTTCGTGGCCTATGAACGGCCAGCATTTGCACCTGACCCAGCCCGCGATCCGGACATGTTGGCCTCTGCCGCCCGCTATGCCGCAGCGCAGGGCTGGACGCGCCTAGAGCAGGACGCATATGCGGTGAAAAGTCATGAACGCGCCTTGGCGCATCAAGCCATGTTGGCTGATGAGATCGTCAGCGAAATCGTCAGCGTCAACGGCTTGACGCACGACCCGTATCCGCGGCGCATCAGCGCTGCAGTGGCCGCACGCATGCCCGCTGTGGCGAAGTACGAGGAAACTCAGTTTGATGGAACTGACCGTCTGGACTGTTCGCTCAGCGCATTGAGCATTTCAGCCAAGGCAGATGGGGCGGGCTTCGTGCTGCTGGCCAGCCCAGAGGCGTGCCGCGCGCTGGGGCTGACGCCCCAAGCCACCTGGATCGCCTCGGCCTCAGTCGGCTGCCCACCGGAAACCCCTTTGCTGGCCGCAGAGGTCGCCGCGCGCGCCGTGTTGTCGCGCGCCGGCTTGGCTTCTGCCGACACACTGGCTGTGATTGAGCTGCACGACGCCTTTGCCGTGCAAGGCTTGAGCTTTTGCCAAGCCCTGCATATCGACCCGCAGCGGGTGAACCGGGGTGGTGGCGGTGTGGCGCGGGGCCACCCGATTGGGGCGTCTGCTGCGATTGCACTGGTGCGCGTGCTGGCTGAATTGAGCCTTGAGAAGCCATCGTCTTTCGGGCTGGCAGCTGTCGCCGGTGCTGGCGGTCTGGGTGCCGCAGCGATTGTTCAACAGCTCTAAAAAGCTATTCAACCACCCGAAAATACTGATCCAGCGCGCAACGCTCAGTCACTGTTTGATTCACTGCCGCGTCGGCGTCGGCATAACCAAGCGCGATGCCGCAGACGATTTTTGAGTTGTCGTCCAAACCCAAGCTCCGGCGAATCAGACCCGGGTAAGACGCCATGGCCCCGATGGCGCACGTGGCCAAGCCTTGCGACTGAGCTGCCAGCATCAAGCCATACAACGTCATGCCAAAATCCATGTAACCACCGCTGCCGAAGTCGCCGTTGATGGTCGCGATCAAGGCCACCGGGGCGTTAAAAAAGCGGAAATTCTGCTCAAACTGCCGATCTCGACCGGCCCGATCATCTTGGACGATGCCCATCGAGCCGTACAGAGCTTTGGCTGCCGCCACTTGACGCCGCCTGAGCGTCATCGGCATGGGCGTGGGGAAATAGCTGTAGTCTTCAGGCTCATGGGCGCCACTGCGCCAGCCAAGGGTCAGGTCAGCCATCAGTCGCTCCCTGGCTGCGCCCACAACCGAGATGAATGACCCCGGTTGCAAATTGGCGCCGCTGGGTGCTTGGCGGGCCAGCGTTAAGACCTCTCGCAACAAGCCGTCAGTCACAGGTTTGGCTTGGTAGGCCCGGATCGAACGACGGTGGGCCATGAGGCTGGTCAAAGAATCAGGTGGAGGTGCGGTCACAACGAATCTCAGAATAAAAAAGATACCGCACACGGTGGCATGCGGTGTCTGATTTTACGGAGACATTTTTACGGTGTCGCTGTTGAGCGCTTCAATATCTCTTGGCGCAAAGCCGAAAGTCGGGCCTTGAGTCGGTTTTGGTTGACCGAGCCCACGCGCAACATGATCTTCTGCCCAGACGACAGCGCCTCCAGTGCAGGGTCTGCGAACTCGTAGCGCACCCAAGGGCGCAACGAAGGGATAGGTCCCTTGACCTCAGTCAGCTGCACCGTCATCACTTGCGGCGCGCTGGGGGTGGCCAGCAGATGGTTGATCACCTGCAGCAGCCGGTCATTGAACTGGCGATTCGGATAACCGAGATCAACGTAGGTCTGCTGCAACACGGGGTACATGCGCACATAGAGGTCAACCGCCAGACCGACGTTGATCGTCTCCAACAGCAGCACCAGCGGCGTGTAGCGCTGGCCATTGTCAGCGTTGACAACCGTCGCGCCAGCATGCGTCAGCACGGTGAAGCGGCCTTCGGTCGGGCTGATCGGCCAAGCCAAGGGTGGCGCGTGGGAGCGGCCAAGGTTGTCTACCGTCGCCACCAGTTTTCTCGGGAAGTCTTCCAGCTGAAAAAATGTCAGGGCGGCCTTGCTGCCGATCAAGCTGGTCACAGCTGGGCCTATTTGGTCAGCCGCCAATGGCTGCGCTGCAACAGGAATTTCGACCGCTTGCGGCTCTGCTGACAACACGGCCAGGGCAGAGAGATCGGGCGCTGGTGCAGCCATGTCAGCGCCGCTGGCCGCGGGCTCGGTCATTTCAGTCACGGGCAGACTGGCTACCGGCTCTGGCAGCGGTACTGCCGGTCTGCCCATGGCCCACCAAAGGACGGCCAGGGCGATGCCCGCAGCGATGATGGCCAACGGCCAGACAACTTGTTTAAAGGTGTATTTCACGAAAGTCCTTCAACCATCCACATTCGACTCTTGACGCTGCTTTGGCAAACTCACCAACCCCACAGCAAAGCGCGCGAAACCCAGCCCTTGGCACCGCTCTCCATTTGAACCCGGACCCACTGACTGCGGCGATCCAAGGTCCGCAAGAGTTCCCCATATTCGACCTTGCCCAAAATCCGACTGCTGGTGCTAGGGGCATTGCGAACATTCGCAACATCCACCTTGACGACCAAGTGCGCCGTCTTCCCAACCAGCGGACGATAAATCCAACCCTTGTCGCTTTCAAAATCTCGCACTTGCAACCAATTGCCTTTGCGGCTGATGACTTCCAGCGGATAGCCCTTACCCAGTTCAAACAAAATCGTGGCATTGGTACTGGCGGAAGCCCGCATATTAACCGTGTTGCGATCAATGCTCACCATGGTCTGGGCCGATGCAAGCTGCGCAAAAATGAACAGCGACAAGGCTGCCAGCAAAAAAAATGAACGCTTCAAGATGGATAAAAGGGGGGTGTACTGCATGGGCTGAGTGGGTACCGAATGGCGAGGGTTGGGGTGAAATTGCGCGCGAAGAGGCATAACAACCAATCTACAGCACGCCAATAGGTACCCATGTAGTCTTATGCCGCGAATCTCAATAGACGTGAAGAAGCCCCGACCAGCGGGGCTTTTTGCAAGATCAGCCTGAATGGCTGACAGAGTGACAGAATTACTTTTTCTTAGGCGTTGCTTTGATAGCCGCATCAACGGCGCTTTGCACTTGAGCCGCAGCGGCCTTCAAGCCTTTGCTGACAGACGCAAAAGCTTCTGGTGCTGGATGCGCTTTTTCGATGGCCTCTACACTGGTCTGGAACTGAGCCACACCCAGAGCGGTAACGTCTTTAAGGTTCTTGGTCGCCACTGCCACGTTGTCCTCAGCCAAGGTCTTCATGGCTTCAAAAGCAGCTTGCGGCTCTTTGATACCTTTGAAAGACTCCACCGTTGCAGCCACAGAAGCTTGTGCCGCTTGCGCTTGCTTTTGTGCCAACTCGCCCCATGCTTGCAAGTTAGCCATCAAAGGCTTGAGAGCGTCTTGAGATGCGGCTGGGTTGAACTTAGCAGCGTTCTCTTGCATGGTTTTAGTGATGGCTTCGAAGGGGTTGTTGGTGAACATGGTGGTCCTTTTAAAAATGTTGCAGTGCAGCAATTCTACTGGCGATTAAGCCCTTTGTGTCAACTCGGCAGCGGCAAAAGGCGTCTTTAGGGGTGACACACTAACGCCGAAGAGACATCATTCATCGCTTCGACACAAGCGGTCACCATGCCCTGCCGCTGTGAGTCAAGGCCGACCGCTGTCACAGCGTTGTCTTGCTTCGCTCATAAAATCAGTTTGGAATTTTTAAAAACAAAAAGAAATGCTGCATGAGTTTTTTGCTTCAAACGCCGTCTGTTGATAGGCCAACTGGCAACGCCTTCATCAGCGCCTTGCTTTGGGCCGTGTGCGGCATGGCAGGAGCGCAACCGCCAGATTTTGAAGAAACGTCGGCCAAATACCAAACCACGTACAACTGGCAAAAGCACGGCTCTTTCACGTCCCCGTACGCCGGCCTGAACAGTCTCAGCGCTTCAGCTGAGAAGATGTACACCTTCTCAGCAACAGCCCACTGGGGCACCAGACTCTGGCAAGGCGGCGAGCTGTATTTCAACCCCGAGCTGGCATCGGGCATCCCCTTTTCTACCAATTTGGTGGGCCTCGGGGGCTTCACCAACGGCGAAATCACACGCGCCGCAGGCAGCACACCCAAGCCCTACGTCCAGCGCTTGTTCATTCGCCAAACTTGGAACCACGGCGGCGTCAGCGAAAAGATTGAATCTGACTTCAACCAGATGGCCGGCACTGTCGACAAAAACCGGTTCGTGCTGACCGCCGGCAACTTCTCCACACTCGACGTCTTTGACGACAACGCTTACGCCAAAGACCCGCGGACGCAGTTCATGAACTGGGGCAACTGGACCTATGCAGCTTTCGACTATTCAGCAAATGCGCGCGGCTTCGGCTGGGGATTCGCCGGCGAGTTATACCAAGACGATTGGGTCTTCCGCTTTGGCCGCATGACAGGCCCGAAAGAACCCAATGGCTTGCCGCTGGACTTTGCGCTGGGCAAACATTACGGCGACCAAGCGGAGGTCGAGCACGCCCACAGCATCAACGGTCAGCCCGGAAAAGTCAGGTTTCTGGCGTTTAGAAACAAGGCTGTTTTGGCCAGCTTCAATCACGCTACAGCGTATCTGCACGCCAACCCGACGACCGATCCACAAACCATCTTCAACGTGCGCGGTGGCGAGAAGATCAAGTACGGCCTTGGCATCAATGTAGAGCAAGCGATCAGCACAGACGTCGGCTTTTTTCTCAGAGCCATGAAAACCGATGGTCGAACCGAAACCGTCGCCTTCACCGAAGTAGACGACTCCTTTTCATCGGGCTTTTTAGTCAAGGGCAACTTGTGGGGTCGCGTGAACGACACGGTCGGGCTGTCGATGATGCAGAACCGCTTGTCGACTGACCGGCGCCAATTTCTCGAGGCCGGCGGCATTTCCTTCTTCATTGGTGACGACAAACTGAGCTACAAGCCGGAAACCATTTTTGAAGGCTTTTACAGCCTTGGCCTGGGCAAAAGTAGCTGGCTGACAGGCGACTATCAGCGCATTCAGAACCCCGCCTACAACGCCAGCCGCGGGCCGGTGAACGTTTTCGCGGTTCGCTTTCACGCGGAGTTTTGATGCCGCAAAGCAGGGCTGCAACATCCCTCTCGTACGACTGGCAACAAGTAGCAGAAGCGGTTCATTTCAAAGCGGGACTGACCGGCTTCAATAGCGCAAAATAGCGATCAGACGTACCCAACGAAACTGTCCAACGGAGAACCATATGCTTTACAAGTTCAAATCTCAAGCCTGCGCAGATGTCATCATGCTTCAAATGAATGGCGAGCAAATGCTGACCATCATTGGCAAAACACATTCCCCCCAAGGGATCATCACGGTTGTGCAAATTCCTGCAGCTATCGCAGCCTTAGGTGAGGCGATTGCGATGCATGAGGAAGCCCAATCGCATCGTGTCGAGAGCCCCCTGCCCGAAGAAGTTGACATTGAAGGCGATAGCGTCATGCTTCGTCAGCGCGCAGCACCGTTCATCGAATTATTGAGCAGGAGCGCAGCGGCAGGAAAGGATGTCGTTTGGGGGGTGTGAGCGCCAGTTCAGCGAATACAGAAGTGAAGGGTGACACGCCAATTGGTGGATCTGATTCACGCCATTGCCAAGGATTCAAGTCGGCTTACTTTCGATTTCACTTCATAAGTCTCTAGGGGGCATCCGAAGAAGTGTGAAATACAGGTGTGAAAACTGCAAAAACCGTCAGTACTTGCCCAAGGGCACGGATTTGTCGATCTACAGCCAAGAGCAGCTCGATGCGATTGCCGATGAAATCAACGGCAGACCCAGAAAAGGTCTCGGGGTGCGATCACCGCTGGCGGTCTACCGTGAGTTACTCATCAACAACCCTCAGCATTCAGCCCTCGTTCATTAACTTCCCGGGTGCTGCACTTCACTTTTGAATCCGCTATTACTGAATAATGAATAATGAATAATTCTGACGTTCATGGACACTACGCATGCAAAATACGCATAACAGGTTGGCGAAAACCCTAGGCATAGTTTCTCTAAAGTTGATTTATATTCATATTCTGGTTTGAGTGTAAGCTGAGCAACAGATTCCTGTGCGGCATACGCAAATTTAGAAAACGTCTTAAATAGGAGCCTTCATGAGGAATTTGAAACTCACCGCAGTAGCGGTCATAGCAACCACCGCTGCTTTATCGATGCCCGCATTTGCTGGTAACACTTTGGATGCCATCAAAGCACGCGACGCTGTCGCTTGCGGTGTGAACATCGGTTTGGCTGGTTTTTCTGCCGCCGACTCCAAAGGTGAGTGGTCTGGCCTAGACGTGGATATCTGCAGAGCCGTTGCTGCCGCCACATTGGGCGACCCCACCAAAGTTAAATTTGTACCGTTGAACGCACAACAACGTTTTACTGCATTGCAGTCAGGCGAGATTGATATGCTGTCGCGCAACACCACCTTCACCATGTCACGTGATGCGTCATTGGGCTTGCATGCCACTGGTGTCACGTACTACGACGGTCAAGGTTTCATGGTGCCAACACGCACCAAGATGAAAAGCGCCATGCAGCTCAAAAACCAAACGGTTTGCGTGCAATCTGGTACCACGACTGAGAAAAACTTGACTGATTTCTCCAAAGCCAACAACCTCAATATCAAGCCTGTTGTATTCGAAGACTTCGCAGCTTCTTACGCCGCCTACTTCGCCGGCCGTTGCATTGCTTACACCACTGATGCATCAGGATTGGCTTCTATTCGCAACAAGGAAGCGTCAAATCCCAAAGACCACGTCATATTGCCTGAGCTAATTTCCAAAGAGCCACTAGGCCCAATGGTTCGCCGCGGCGACGACGAGTGGTTTGCCATCGTGAAATGGACCATTCACGGTTTGTTGGAAGCCGAAGAGTTGGGCATTACCAAGGCCAACGTTGAGCAAATGAAAGGCAACGACAGTCCAGCCATTGGTCGTATCCTAGGGTCCAAGGACGATACAGGTAAGTTGGTCGGCTTAAACGCAGCTTGGATGGCCAACGCGATTGCTGCAACTGGCAACTACGGTGAGATATTTGAGCGTAACGTAGGTCCAAATTCAGCGTTGGGCTTGCCGCGCGGCACCAACAATTTGTGGAACAAGGGCGGCCTGATGTACGGCTACCCCATTCGCTGATTGGCCAATGTCTATTGGTCTTGCTTCACTCAGACCCTGCTGGTCTAAGTGAAGCCACAACACCAAATAAGCCGCTTGCCAAGGAAGCCTTGGCAAACGGTTTTTTTTGGTATTGACCACATCAAAACAGCAAGAAATTACTTGACCATCAACCACATTTGTTGCGAAGTACCAAAGCCTCAAGCTCTGTACTCAGCGCGAATCAGCTGAAAAACAATATGAGCACCACTCGTGCGCCAACAAAAAAAAACCAATGGTCGTGGCGCAGCCAAGCCTTTAGAGGGCTGGTGTACCAAGGCATTGCTGTATCCACCATCGTCTCGCTCGTCTGGCTATTGGCCAGCAACACCATGAGCAATATGGCCGCACGGGGTGTACAAAGCGGCTTTGACTTTCTCACCCAAACCGCAGGGTTTGACATTGGTGAGACGCCTATTCCTTATGACTCTGGTCAAGCCTATTGGCGAGCCTTTTTAGTAGGCCTGGCCAATACCCTGCGGGTGGCTGTCGTTGGCATCGTCTTGACCACCATTTTAGGCACCATGATTGGCGTCGGTCGCTTCTCGCGCAACGCATTGGTGCGTGGCATGTGTATGGCTTATGTCGAGTTTTTCCGTAATATACCCGTGTTGCTGCAGCTGTTCATGTGGTACATATTTTTGATAAAGTTCCTACCTGACAGCTGGGAGCCTTGGCAATTTGGCAACTACTTCTTGAGCAAAGGCGGTGTGTCCTTTCCTGCCCCGATGTGGGCATTCGGGCACCTGACAGGCTTGATAGGCTTTATGGCCGGCATGGTTGGTGTGGTCATGTACCGCCGCCGTGCACAAAGACTGTTTGAGGCAACAGGTCAACTATCCAGCATCTTTTTGATACCCATAGTCATGCTGTTCGCTGGCGCGGTTATTGGCTGGTTTGTAGGCGGTGCGCCGTCTGATTTCAATACACCAGTCCAAGGCGACTTTGCGATTGAGCACGGCGCAGCCGTGACACCAGAGTTCTTAACCGTATTGTTGGGTTTGACCATGTACACCGCGGCCTTCGTCGCAGAGGTGGTGCGTGCAGGTATTCAGTCAGTGCCTGACGGCCAAAGCGAGGCGGCTTCAGCTTTGGGTTTGTCTAAAGGACACACCATGAAGCTCATCATGCTGCCGCAAGCCCTGCGAGTGATTATTCCGCCCATGACCAACCAATTTTTAAACCTGACCAAAAACTCCTCATTGGCAGTGGCTATTGGCTACCCAGACATTGTCTCGGTTACCAACACAGCGCTTAACCAAACTGGGCGAGCAGTGGAGTGTATTGCTATTGTAATGATGGTGTACCTCACCACGTCGCTGGCGACATCGATGTTTATGAATTGGTACAACAAGCGTTCTGAAATTAAAGAGCGATAGGCTGGTACATCACATGACAACAACAACTTTTAAACCAATAGCCGCTCGCCAAGCGCCAGTCAATACAGAGGGCGTTATCCCATGGATGCGTTCCAACTTGTTTGGCGATGCCCGGACCACCGCTGCAACTTTTATGTTTGGTGGCTTGATGCTGTGGTTTATTCCACAATTCATAGATTGGGCAATTTTTCGCGCTTACTGGCTGGCCGACTCCGACGCGTGTAAGGCCGATGGTGTAGGCGCTTGCTGGGGCGTTATCACAGAAAAATACCGCCTCATTATTTTTGGCCGCTACCCATTCGAAGAACAATGGCGTCCATTGGTTGCCACCCTAATGATGGTCACGTTGCTCGTAGCCAGTTGTACAAGGGCCTTCTGGAAACCTTGGCTAGTTGTGCTGTGGGCGCTGATGCTGTCCGGCTTTTTTGCCATCATGATGGGGGGTATTTGGGGGCTTGAGGAGGTCGAGACCAGCCGATGGGGGGGCTTGCCGCTGACCATCATGCTGGCTACCATTTCTATTGCGCTGTCATTTCCGCTGTCGTTGCTGGTGGCGCTGGGCAGACGCTCAAATTTGCCAGCTATTCGTAGCCTATGCACGGTATTTGTTGAGTTGATACGCGGCGTGCCGTTGATTTCAGTGCTGTTCATGGCCTCATTCATGTTCCCGCTGTTTATGCCGGTAGGCGTGACCATTGATGTGCTGCTGCGCGTACTAGTAGGTATTACGCTTTTCCAAACCGCTTACATGGCAGAGGTCATTCGAGGTGGTTTGCAAGCCATACCCAAAGGACAAGTGGAGGCAGCGGCTACGCTGGGCTTGTCGTACTGGCAAACACAGCGAAAAATTGTGCTGCCCCAAGCCTTGGCCATGGTGGTGCCTGGGATCATGAACAGTTTTATTGCCATTTTCAAAGACACGTCGTTGGTCACCATCGTGAGTTTGTATGAACTCACAGGCGCTCTAAAAATGGCGCTGAGTTCAGACTCTGACTGGCGGTCTTTTTACATAGAGGGTTATTTGTTCATAGCCATGATTTATTTTTTATTTTGCTTTTCCATGTCGCGCTATAGCAGTTGGGTTGAAGCAAAAGCCAACAAAGGCAAACAACGCTAAATCTACAAGCATAAGCGTTTATTTATACAACACAAATTAGTGAATTTAATATGTCTGATCCCATCATCACCTTCGATAAAGTCAATAAATGGTATGGCAACAACTTCCATGTGTTGCGCGACATCAACTTGTCG
>JASDRC010000041.1:0-9576 GCA_041442125.1 Polaromonas sp.
CAAAAAAGTCTTTATCAAAACCTTCGGCTGCCAGATGAACGAGTACGACTCGGACAAGATGAGCGACGTTCTGCATGCCGCTGAAGGTTACGAGCCCACGCAAGACGTGGAGGAAGCGGATCTGATTCTGTTCAACACCTGTTCGGTGCGCGAAAAGGCGCAAGAAAAAGTCTTCAGTGACCTCGGCCGCATCAAACACCTGAAGAAAAAAGGCGTGCTGATCGGTGTCGGCGGCTGTGTCGCCAGTCAAGAAGGCGCGGCCATCATTCAGCGCGCGCCGTATGTGGACGTGGTGTTTGGTCCGCAAACCCTGCACCGCTTGCCCGAGCTGCTGAAGGCCCGCGCGCGGCTGGGCAAATCGCAGGTTGACATCAGCTTTCCTGAGATCGAAAAGTTTGACCACCTGCCGCCAGCCCGCGTCGACGGCGCCAGCGCTTTTGTCAGCATCATGGAAGGCTGCTCCAAGTACTGCAGCTATTGCGTGGTGCCTTACACCCGCGGCGAAGAAGTCTCGCGGCCGTTTGACGACGTGTTGGTCGAGATCGCCGGGCTGGCCGACCAAGGCGTCAAAGAAGTCACCTTGCTGGGGCAAAACGTCAACGCTTACCGCGGTCCGATGACGGCAGCCGGAATAAACAGCAAGAGCGGCAACACTGACATAGCCGACTTCGCCCTGCTGCTCGAATACGTCTCCGACATCCCCGGCATTGAGCGCATTCGCTACGTCACCAGCCACCCGAACGAGTTCACCCAAAGCCTGATCGAGGCTTACGCCAAGCTGCCCAAACTGGTGAACCATTTGCACTTGCCGGTGCAGCACGGCAGCGACCGCATTTTGATGGCCATGAAGCGCGGCTACACCGCCATGGAGTACAAAAGTACGGTTCGCAAGCTGCGCGCTATTCGGCCTGACCTGGCCATGAGCAGCGACTTCATCGTCGGTTTTCCGGGCGAGACGGAAGAAGACTTCGGCAAGATGATGAAGCTGATTGACGACGTCGGCTACGACACCTCGTTCAGCTTTATCTTCAGCCCGCGCCCCGGCACACCGGCCGCCACGCTGCATGACGACACGCCGCACGAGGTCAAGCTGCGCCGCCTGCACGAACTGCAAGCCGCCATTGACACCAATGTGCGCGCCATCAGCGCCAGCCGCCACGGCACCGTGCAGCGCATTTTGGTCGAAGGCACGTCGCGCAAAGACGCCACCGAACTGATGGGCCGCACCGAGTGCAACCGGGTCGTCAATTTCAAAGGCCCAGCCCGCTTGGTCGGCCAGATGGTCGACATCACCATCACCGAAGCCATGCAGCGTTCGCTGCGCGGTGAAGTGTTAACCACAGAAGGTTTGAGCTTGGCCGATTGATAGGCCTTAAAACTTGGGCATGCCGCCCATGCCTTTCATCCCGCCCATGCGCTTCATCATTTTCATCATGCCGCTGCCCTTCATCTTTTTCATCATGCCCTGCATTTGCTCAAACTCATTGAGCAAGCGGTTGACTTCTTGAACCTGCACGCCTGAGCCCGCAGCGATGCGGCGCTTGCGGGTGGCTTTGATGAGTTCGGGCTTGCGGCGCTCCAACGGCGTCATGCTTTGGATGATGCCTTCCTTGCGGCGAATGTCTTTTTCAGCCTTGCCCATGTCCATCTGACCGGCCTTGGCCGCCATTTGCGCCGGCAGCTTGTCCATCAGGCTGGCCAGACCGCCCATGTTTTTCATCTGCTGCAGCTGACTCAAAAAATCGTCGAGGTCAAAACCACTGCCGCTTTTGAGCTTGGCGGCGAGCTTTTGCGCCGCCGCCACATCGACGCCAGCGGTGACTTGCTCCACCAGCGCCAAAATGTCGCCCATGCCCAAAATGCGACCGGCGTGGCGCTCGGCGTCAAAGACCTCCAAGCCATCCAGCTTTTCGCTGGTACCCGAAAACTTGATCGGTGCGCCAGTGATTTGACGCACGCTCAAAGCCGCACCACCGCGTGAATCGCCATCGGTCTTGGTCAAGATGATGCCGGTCAAAGGCAGCGCATCCTTGAAAGCCTTGGCGGTGTTGATCGCATCTTGACCCTGCATGGCGTCGACCACGAACAAGGTCTCGACCGGTTGCAAGACCGCGTGCAACTCTTTGATCTCGCGCATCAGCGCTTCATCAATCGCCAAGCGGCCCGCAGTGTCGACCAACAGCACATCGAAGAAATGCCGGCGCGCGTAGTCCAGCGCAGCGCGGGCGATGTCGACCGGCTTTTGATCCGGCGAGCTGGGGAACCATTCGGCGCCAGCCTGCTGGGTGACGGTTTTCAGCTGCTCAATGGCGGCCGGCCGATAGACGTCACCCGAGACCGTCAGCACTTTTTTCTTGCGCTTTTCAATCAGGTGTTTGGCCAGCTTGGCGGTGGTGGTGGTTTTGCCCGCGCCTTGCAAACCGGCCATCAAAATCACCGCCGGGGGTTGCGCCGCTAAATTGATGTCGCTGACGCCTTCGCCCATGGTCGCCGCGAGTTCGCGGTTGACGATGCCGACCAAGGCTTGACCCGGCGACAGCGAGCCCAGCACTTCTTGGCCCAAGGCTTTGTCTTTGACGCGGGCAATGAAGTCGCGCACCACAGGTAAGGCTACGTCGGCTTCCAGCAAAGCCATGCGGACTTCGCGCAGCATGTCCTGCACGTTCGACTCGGTGATGCGGGCCTGACCCCGCATTTCCTTGACGAGGCGGGAGAGTTTGTCGGTGAGGGCTGAGGCCATGAAACGACTCCACGCGTGGAGCAAGGGTTAATTAAAACAAGCAGGGAAGGGATAAACTGTCTGCATGATTTTAGCTTTCAGTGCGTGGTTCGGCGTGGCGACCGCTGTCGGGGCTGCGCTTTTGTATGGTGTTTTAGCGCTGCTTAGCCAGCGCCTGAGCACGCCTGTAGCGCGTGGCTTGCTGCTGCTCGCTTGGCTGCTACACGCTTTGGCGTTGGCGGCCGGCCTGTTCGGTCAGCCGCCACGCTTTGGCTTCGCGCCGGCTTTGTCAACCACGGTCTGGCTGGTAGCGACGGTCTATGTGATTGAGAGCGGCCTGATCCCGCAGCTCAAAGCCCGCTGGGCGTTGGCTGCCGTGGGCGCCGCAGCGGTGCTGCTGGCGCTGGCGTTTCCAGGCACCAGTTACCACCGCATCGCTTCGCCTTGGCTGCCTTTGCACTGGGCGCTGGGGATTGCTTCTTATGGTCTCTTCGCCTCGGCGTTGTTGCACGGCTGGTTGATGAGCCGCTCCGAGCGCTCCATGCGCTCGGCCCACCCCAACGACTCGGGCGTGCCCTTGCTGACGCTCGAGCGACTGACCTTTCGCTTTGTCGAAGCGGGTTTTATCTTGCTGACCGCCTCGCTGCTGGCGGGTTGGTTTTTTGCGGAAATGCTGTACGGCCCGCACTTGGGCCCGCTGTGGAACCACAAAACCATTTTTTCAGTCCTGGCTTGGCTGACCTTTGCCGGCTTGCTGGTCGGTCGGGCTCGGCTCGGCTGGCGTGGCCGCAAGGCGCGCAATGTTCTTTACCTGGGGTCGGGCTTGCTGTTGCTGGGTTACGCCGGCTCGCGTTTTGTTCTCGAAGTGGTGCTGCACCGGCTATGAAATACCTGCTGATTTTTGGCCTGACGGTCGCCGTGATTTGGCTCTGGCAAAGCAAACGCCGGGCCTCGCTCACCGACAAAGCCAAAGCCCGTCCACCCCAAGCACAGCCGAAGAAACGCGCACAGCAGTTGCCCGCCACGGAAATAGTCGCTTGCGACGTCTGCGCCGTCCATCTGCCGCAGGCCGAGGCCCTGATCGGCGGTCATGGCGTCTACTGCAGCGATGCCCACCGCCGTCAGGCTGAGGGCTGATGCGACGGCCAGAGCCGCCAAAACCTACGCCGCCGCTGTGGCAAGACGGCTGGTACAGTTTTGCGAGGCGCTTGGACTCACCGAACTTCGGTCCTCGGCCGGCCGGCGTGCAACCAGCGCTGATCGTCATCCATGCCATCAGCCTGCCGCCCGGCGACTATGGCAGCGGCCAAGTGCAGCGCCTGTTCACCAATCAGCTCGACTGGGATGCGCACGACTATTTCCGAAGCATTCGCGGCCTGAAGGTATCCGCGCATTTTTTCATCACCCGCGACGGCCAGCTCTGGCAGTTCGTCAGCTGCAAGGACCGCGCTTGGCACGCTGGCGAATCCGCTTTCCGCGGCCAAGACAACTGCAATGATTTTTCCGTGGGGATTGAGCTGGAAGGTCTGGAAGGACTGCTTTTTGAACCGGCCCAGTACGAGACCTTGAGCAGCCTGTCGGCCGCCTTGCTGCAAGCCCACCCCATCAGACACGTGGCCGGACACGAGCACATTGCACCTGGACGCAAGCAAGACCCAGGTGCAGGCTTCAACTGGCCAATGCTGCGCCGCTCGCTGGGGCTCGGGCTGGCCAGCTTTCCAGCCGATACGACCGAATCAGAGCCAGACTGAGCCCCTGAATAAGCTGGGTAAAAGTCTGCAAAAAGCCCCTGTTTTGTTGAAACCAAGCGCATCGATCGCTACAATTGGTAAATCAGCTAATTAATCGCAAAAACACTACAGGTAGTGCTTGAATTAAGTTTTTACACTAGATATAGTGTGTGCTCTTGATCCAATAAATGTGATTTGACATCCTCTCCGCCCCCCGTTTTCAGCTCCCAGGCCCTTGCGATGACGCCCATCCCGCAGCCGTCTTGACCCACCGCGCTTTCAACGAGCACTCACGAACAATTCACCCGAGGAAATCCATGCAAACCAGCATCCACACCACCCACGCGCCCACCGGCTTGGCCGCCACTCACCTGGGCGGCGACACGCAAGGCCAGACCACGCCTTACAGCCAGTACCAGATCATTCGCCGCAACGGCGCTGTCGTGCCTTTTGAGCCCAACAAAATCGCTGTCGCCATGATGAAAGCCTTTTTGGCCGTGCATGGCACGCAGGGCGCGGCGTCAGCCAGCGTTCGCGAAACCGTCGATGGCTTGACCCAAGCCGTGATCCGCGCCTTGATGCGCTCGCGTCCTGGTGGCGGCACTTTTCACATTGAAGATGTGCAGGACAACGTCGAACTGGGCCTGATGCGCGGCGGTCACCACGAAATCGCTAGGGCCTACGTGCTGTACCGCGAAAAACGCACGCAAGAGCGCGCGCAACAAAGCGCCCACCAGATGCCAGTCGTGCAGTCGCTGCATGTCATCGATGGCGGCCGAAAAGTCGCGCTCGACATCGCTCAGCTGCAAGCCCTGATTGAAGCCTCTTGCGCCGGCTTGGGTGCAGATATCAAGCCCGACCCGATCGTCGCTGAGACCATGCGCAATCTGTACGACGGCGTGCCGATCGACGAAGTCTACAAAGCCTCGATTTTGGCTGCTCGCACGCTGATCGAAAAAGACCCTGATTACACCTACGCCACAGCCCGCCTGTTGCTGCACACCATTCGCCGTGAAGTGCTGGGCGAAGAAGTCGCCCATGAGGCCATGAGCACGCGCTACGCCGAGTACTTCCCCGCATTCATCCAAAAGGGCGTTGACAACGAACTGCTCGACGAAAAACTGCTTCAGTTTGACTTGGCCCGCCTCGGCGCTGCGCTCAAGCCCGAGCGTGACATGCAGTTTGACTACCTTGGCCTGCAGACCTTGTATGACCGCTATTTCTTACACGTGCGCAAGCAGCGAATCGAGTTGCCACAAGTCTTCTTCATGCGCGTCGCCATGGGTTTGTCGCTGGAAGAAATCGACCGCGAAGGCCGCGCCATCGAGTTCTACGAAATCATGTCGTCGTTTGACTTCATGTCGAGCACGCCAACCCTCTTCAACGCCGGCACACTGCGCTCGCAGCTGTCGTCTTGCTACCTGACCACGGTCGCCGACGACTTGGGCGGCATTTACGACGCCATCAAGGAAAACGCCTTGCTGTCGAAATTTGCCGGCGGTCTGGGCAATGACTGGACACCGGTGCGCGCCCTGGGCGCCCACATCAAGGGCACCAACGGCGAGTCACAAGGCGTGGTGCCTTTCCTCAAGGTCGTCAACGACACCGCTGTGGCGGTCAACCAAGGCGGCAAACGCAAAGGCGCCGTCTGCGCGTACCTGGAAACTTGGCACCTGGACATGGAAGAGTTCCTCGAGCTGCGCAAAAACACCGGCGACGACCGCCGCCGCACGCACGACATGAACACCTCCAACTGGATTCCTGACCTGTTCATGCGCCGCGTCATGGAAAAAGGCAGCTGGACGCTGTTCTCGCCCAACGACACGCCCGACTTGCACGACAAGTTCGGCATCGCGTTTGAAAAAGCCTACACCGGCTATGAAGCCCGCGCTGAACGCGGTGAGCTCAAGCCGTCACGCAAGCTGCAAGCCATCGACATGTGGCGCAAGATGCTCTCGATGCTGTTCGAGACGGGTCATCCGTGGATCACCTTCAAAGACGCCTGCAATGTGCGCTCGCCACAACAGCATTGCGGCGTTGTTCATTCGTCGAACCTCTGCACCGAGATCACGCTCAACACCAGCGACACCGAAACTGCTGTCTGCAACCTCGGCTCGATCAATCTGGTGCAGCACCTGCGAACGGCTGCTGACGGCAGCAAAGAGCTCGACCACGACAAGCTGAAGAGAACCATCACCACGGCCATGCGCATGCTGGACAACGTGATCGACATCAATTACTACGCCGTCAAAAAAGCCCGCGACTCCAACATGCGGCACCGTCCGGTCGGTCTGGGCATCATGGGTTTCCAAGACTGTCTGTACGAACTGCGCACGCCTTACGCCAGCAACGCGGCGGTTGAGTTCGCCGACAAATCGATGGAAACCGTCTGCTACCACGCCTACTGGGCGTCAACCGAACTGGCCAAAGAGCGCGGCAAGTACGCCAGCTACAAAGGCTCGCTCTGGGACCAAGGCATCTTGCCACTCGACACCCTCGACATGCTGGCCAAAGAACGCGGCGGCTATATTGAAGTCGACCGCTCCGTCACCCTCGACTGGGATGCGCTGCGCAGCAAAATCGCCGTCGACGGTATGCGTAACTCCAACTGCGTTGCTATCGCACCGACCGCCACGATTTCCAATATTATTGGCGTTGACGCTTGCATCGAGCCTTGCTTTGGCAACCTCTCGGTCAAGTCCAACTTGTCTGGCGAGTTCACGGTCATCAACGGCTACTTGGTGCGTGATCTGAAGCGTCTCGGCCTGTGGGACGACGTGATGGTGGTCGACCTGAAACACTTCGACGGCTCCCTGCGTCCGATCGACCGCGTGCCACAAGAAATCAAAGCGCTGTACGCCACAGCTTTTGAAGTCGACGCCACGTGGTTGGTTGAGGCTGCTTCGCGTCGCCAGAAATGGATTGACCAAGCGCAGTCGCTGAACATTTACATGGCTGGCGCTTCGGGTAAAAAGCTCGACGACACTTACAAGCTGGCTTGGTTGCGCGGCTTGAAGACGACTTACTACTTGCGTACCATGGGTGCCACGCATGCCGAAAAATCAACCGTCAAAGCCGGTAAGCTGAACTCGGTGGCCTCAGGCAACACCGACGACAGCGGCAGCATGAATGCCATGGACGCCGCGGCGGCCACAGCCCATGCACAGTTGAGCGCAACGCCCGCCACCGACATCAAGTTCTGCGCGATCGACGATCCCGGTTGCGAGGCTTGTCAATAAAAAATCAAGTGTGCGCAGCAGATGTTCTACTGCGTACATTCCGATGTTGTTGAACAACACTCACTCCTGCGATTTCAATGAGAAACTTTTCATTTTTTAACGCTGCTTTCATAATTCAAACTTATTGGAAATCCCTATGTTGACCTGGAACGAAGAAGTCAAACCATCACTGCAAAATTCGCTGGCCAGCGGCTCACCTGAAAGTCGCTCGGTGAACCTTCCGCCACTTTTTTCGCAGCCCGCCACCAACCCCACTCAGCGCACGCTCAACGATGGCACCATTGTCCCTGCAGCCCTGAAAACAGTCGCTTCGGCAACTGCTGAATTTGTTTCTTCTGCGCCGCAGCCTGAGGCTTATCGCCGCGTCAAGGCCTCTGACAAACGCATCATCAATGGCCAGACCGACGTCAACCAGTTGGTGCCGTTCAAGTACAAATGGGCTTGGGAAAAATACCTCGCCACTTGCGCCAATCATTGGATGCCGCAAGAAGTCAACATGACGCGTGATATCGCGCTATGGAAAGACCCGAATGGCCTGACCGATGACGAGCGCCGCCTGGTCATGCGCAACCTTGGCTTTTTCGTCACCGCTGACTCGCTGGCTGCCAACAACATCGTGCTGGGCACTTACCGTCACATCACCGCGCCCGAGTGCCGCCAGTTCCTCTTGCGCCAAGCTTTCGAAGAGGCCATTCACACCCATGCGTACCAGTACATCACTGAATCTTTGGGTTTGGACGAAGCCGAGATCTTCAACGCTTACAACGAAGTCAAGTCGATTCGCGACAAAGACCAATTCCTGATTCCATTCATTGAGGCGATCTCTGACCCGCTCTTCAAAACTGGCACGCCCGAGAACGATCAGACACTGCTGAAGTCACTCATCGTCTTTGCTTGCTTGATGGAAGGCTTGTTCTTCTATGTCGGCTTCACGCAAATTTTGGCACTTGGTCGGCAAAACAAAATGACCGGCGCTGCGGAGCAGTACCAGTACATCTTGCGCGACGAATCGATGCACTGCAACTTCGGCATTGATCTGATCAACCAGCTCAAGCTGGAAAACCCGCATCTCTGGACGGCTGAGTTCAAGGCCGAGATCAAGGCGCTGTTCATGCAGGCTGTCGAACTCGAATACCGTTATGCAGAAGACACCATGCCGCGCGGCGTGCTGGGTCTGAATGCCTCCATGTTCAAGGGCTACCTGCGTTACATCGCCAACCGCCGCGCCACTCAGATTGGCTTGGAAACGCTGTTCCCGAACGAAGAGAATCCGTTCCCTTGGATGAGCGAGATGATCGACCTGAAGAAAGAGCGCAACTTCTTTGAAACCCGCGTCATTGAATACCAATCGGGCGGCGCGCTGTCTTGGGATTGAGCCTGTTCGCAACATCAAGCAACATGATTTTTGAATTACACAAAAACCTATCAGCACGCCGCGGAGCGGGCCCTGGTTTTTGTTCTCGTGTTCTCGGCGCTGGGCCCCGGTTTTCCGGCTGGCTCAACGCCGCGAATCGCTTCCCGTACTCCAGACGTGAAGTGCTCTTTGCAACGTGATCAAGGAGAAAACTATGGCAACTGCGAAAAAAGTAGCATCTAAAAAAGCTGCACCAAAAAAAGCCCCGGTCGCTAAATCAGCACCGGCCAAGAAAGCACCCGCTAAAAAAGTAGCTGCGAAAAAAGCACCGGCTAAGAAAGTCGTTGCTCAAAAAGCGCCCGCCAAAAAAGTAGCGGTTAAAAAAGTAGCTGCGAAGAAAGCACCGGCTAAAAAAGTTGTCGCGACCAAAGCGCCCGCGAAAAAAGCACCGGCTAAAAAAGCAGCGGTTAAAAAAGTAGCCGCGAAAAAAGCACCGGCTAAAAAAGCCGCAGCCCCGAAAGCCGCAGCTCCAAA
>JASDRC010000041.1:9676-25214 GCA_041442125.1 Polaromonas sp.
CCGCGAAAAAAGCACCGGCTAAAAAAGCCGCAGCCCCGAAAGCCGCAGCTCCAAAAGCAGCAGCCAAAAAGGTAGTTGCCAAAAAAGCACCCGCGAAAAAGGCCGCAGCCAAAAAAGTAACAGCGAAAAAACCTGTTGCAAAAAAAGTTGCCAAGAAAGCCGCGAAAAAGCCTGCTGCCAAGGCCCCTGCAGCAGCCAGCCCAGCGGCTCAGACAACGCTGAACCCGCAAGCTGCTTGGCCGTTCCCAACAGCCAGCAAGCCCTGAGCAGACCACTGGCGCTGCTTGAAGCCTGGTGTCGAGAGATACCGGGCTTTTTTATGCGCGGCTGAAGCGCATCAGCATGCGTTCAAGCCGGGCGAATCGTCTCGAGCGTGTAGTTCTGGCAACCCGGTGTGCCGATTTTGTGGGCACCGACACGGTTACCCAGTTCGCAGCACTGAACCAAGGACCAGCCTTGCTCAAGGCCAAACAGCAAAGCACCCCGAAAGGCGTCGCCACAACCTGTCGGATCGACCAACTCGGTGGCCTTGACAGGCGCTACCAAGGTCATCTCACCGTTGACCCAGACTTCACAACCGTCGGCACCGAGCGTGACAACCAGGCCCGCGACACGCATCGACAACGCTTGACTGTCTAAGCCCGTGCGTTCGGTCAGCATGCGGCCTTCGTAGTCGTTGACCGTCACCCACGTGGCGAGATCGATAAACCGGGTCAGCTCATCGCCGTTGAACATCGGCAAGCCCTGACCGGGATCAAAGACAAACGGAATGCCAGCCGCCTTGAATTGCGCGGCATGCTGCAACATGGCGTCACGGCCATCGGGTGAAATGATGCCGATCTTGATGTCATGGCGAGCCGCCACTTCAGACAAGTGCGCCTGGCTCATGGCGCCCGGATGAAAAGCCGTGATCTGGTTGTTGTCACGGTCCGTCATGATCATGGCTTGGGCCGTGTAGGTGTCGGTCAGCTCGCGAATGAACTCGGTGCTAATGCCTTTGCTGCGCAGGTGCGCCAGATAATCTGCGCCGTCATTGCCAACGGTTGCCATCGGCAAGGCGGTGCCGCCGAGTTGCGACAGGCTGTAAGCGATGTTGCCGGCGCAGCCACCGAATTCTCGGCGCAAGGTCGGAACCAGAAAAGACACGTTCAAGATATGCAATTGCTCGGGCAAAATTTGCTCAGCAAAACGGCCCTCGAAAGTCATGATGGTGTCAAAGGCCAAAGAGCCACAAATCAAAGCGGGCATGCGTTTATTTCTCGAAGTTCAGGGATAAAAAGCAAACAGCCGGTAACCGGTGATCGGAGCTGAAGCGGGCGGCGTCTCGACCACAGCTTGTCCATCAGGTGTGGCAGCGTCGACAAACGAAGCCGCCGGTAACGGCGCACCAGTCACCGGGGGCAGGCTGAGTAGCAGATTGAAAACACCCGCGATAGGTGTGGCCTGCTCGAGGCGGTTGTTGTTGGCACCGATGTCGGCAGGCAGCAAAATTTTGCGGATCAAGACTTCGTTTTGCGAGCCGGTCAAAGTCACTTCCAGCGCGGGCATGGCGACCACCGCCGACCGGGTATTTTTCAGCACGACATTCAGCCGGTACGCATCTGGACCGGTCTGCGTGAACGAAGAGCTGTCGATCATGACTGCCTCGATCACCCGCGGCGGGCTGATCTGGCAATCCATCGCCTGGCACAACACCTCGAGTGCAGGCAACGATGCAGGGTATTGAGCCGCCAAGGCATCGCGTTGATGCAAGGTCACTTGCAACGCCAGCGCGCCCAACAAGACCAGGCCGAGTAACACAGCCAGCAGTTTGTAAAGCGGATTCTTGGGCGTGTCTCTGCGCTGCGCCGCCTGGACAAAAGTCACCTCCGGCAGCACCGGGCGACGAGGGTCTACAGCCTTGGCCGAAATCAAGGGCTTGTTTGACTTTGTCGCGCCATACAGCGCGCGACGCTCAGCGCCCTCTTGGCTGCGGGCGTGATCGTCTTGACTCAGGGAATCGGCCGCCGCTGGCGCCGACAAATAGTTAGACAACGGCGCAGAAACTGACGCATCGTCCTCATGAGAGTGAGCCACAAAGTACGGAGCCACTGGCGCTTGCGGCAGCGCAGGAGGACTCAGCTGAGCAACCGGCACCGGTACGGCGGCGGCAATGGCTACGACGGCGGCAATCGGTACTTCTTCAGCGAAAAACGCTGGCACCTGTGGAGAGACCTCCGGAACCTCCAGCGTCTCAGCTTGAGCGCTGACCTGAAAGTGTGCGGAGGCATCGAAGACGCCATCGCAATGGCCGCAACGGACCCAGCCGTCCGACACTTTGAGCTGGTCGGCCACGACCTTGAACATGGTTCGGCAATTGGGGCAGCAGGTGATCAAGCTCATCGCTGGGAATTGTAGGGCTTGCGGTGTGCAGAAAGGTCAGATCTTCGCGGTCATCAAGATCCAGCCGTCTTCGGTGTCGGTAACGCTCAAAGTGGCGTAGGGTGCGTAGGCTTCTTTGAGTTCGTCGGCTTGACGCTCCAAAATACCGGCCAGCACCAAGTGGCCACCCGGCGCAACGTGCGCGCACAGCAGCGGTGCCAATACTTTCAGCGGCGTGGCCAGAATATTCGCCAGCACGGTTTGGTACGTACCCGACGATTTGTTCGGCAAGCCAGCCTTCAACTGCACGTGATTGGCCTCGGCGTTGGCGAGGGTCGACTGCACGGCGGCTTCATCGATATCGACCGCATCGATATCCGTCGCGCCGAACTTGGCCGCACCAATGGCCAGAATGCCCGAGCCACAACCATAGTCGAGCACACGACTGCCAGCGCGGCCAGCGGCGATCCAGCGCAGGCACATGCGGGTGGTCGGATGGGTGCCGGTGCCAAAAGCCAACCCCGGGTCCAGCCGAATCACTTGGCGCGCCTGAGCCGGCGGCTCGTGCCAGGTCGGGACGATCCAGAACTCAGGCGTGATCTCCACCGGCGTGAACTGCGATTGCGTCAAGCGGACCCAATCTTGCTCAGGCACCGGGCTGACGGCGACCACTTGGCAGCCGCTGAAAAAATCTTGCGCTTCGAGCAGCACAGCCGCGTCGCGGGCGGCCGCCTCATGAGGAAACAAGGCAACGATGCGCGAGCGCTCCCAGCCAGCTTTCGGCGGCGGCATGCCGGGCTCGCCAAACAACGCTTGCTCAGCCGGCGTTTGAGCATCGGCGTCTTCGACCGACACGCTCAAAGCGTCGAGGGCGTCGAGCGCATCGCTGACGCTCTCGACGGCATCCACAGGGGCCAGCATGACCAATTCAAAAAGACTCATGGAAAGACCCGCCACTTTAGGAGATAGGAATTAAAAGACAGGAGACAAAAAAACGAAAACAACCCGCAGCGCATCACCAAGGAGCGCGTGCGGGTTTGGAACTGGAGGCTGAAGCTCAGCGCTGACGCTGCGACAACCACTCTTCCAAATAGTGAATGTTGGTGCCGCCGTCGACGAACTTGGCGTCCACCATCAACTCCCTGTGCAGTGCAATGTTGGTGTTGATGCCTTCGACCACGGTTTCAGCCAGCGCCGTGCGCATGCGGGCCAAGGCCTGCTCGCGCGTGTCGCCATGCACAATGATCTTGCCGATCATTGAGTCGTAGTTTGGTGGCACAAAGTAATTGGCGTAAATGTGCGAGTCCACCCGCACACCCGGGCCGCCAGGCGCGTGCCATGTCGTGATGCGACCTGGCGACGGCGTGAACTTGTAGGGGTCCTCGGCATTGATACGGCATTCAATCGAATGGCCTTTGATCTCGATCTGACGCTGCGTGAACGGCAGACGTTCGCCAGCCGCCACCATGATTTGCGTCTTCACGATGTCGATGCCGGTGACCCATTCCGTGACAGGGTGCTCGACCTGAACGCGGGTGTTCATCTCGATGAAGTAGAACTCGCCGTTTTCGTACAAGAACTCGAAAGTGCCGGCACCGCGGTAACCAATTTTCTTCACAGCAGCCACACAGCGCTCACCGATTTTCTCGATCAGCTTGCGCGGAACGCCGGGTGCCGGTGCCTCCTCAATGACCTTTTGGTGACGGCGCTGCATGGAGCAGTCGCGTTCGCCCAGCCAGACCGCATTTTTGTGCTGGTCAGCCATGATCTGAATTTCAATATGGCGCGGGTTCTGAAGAAACTTCTCCATGTAAACTGCCGGATTGCCGAACGCGGCACCAGCTTCAGCCTTGGTCGTTTGCACCGCATGGATCAGCGCCGCCTCGGTGTGCACCACGCGCATGCCGCGTCCGCCGCCACCGCCTGCCGCCTTGATGATGACCGGATAACCGACCGCTTTGGCCGTGCGCTTGATGATGATCGGGTCGTCGGGCAAGGCGCCTTCAGAGCCAGGCACACAAGGCACACCGGCCTTGATCATGGCCTGCTTGGCAGAGACCTTGTCGCCCATGATGCGGATGGATTCCGGCGTTGGGCCGATGAACTTGAAACCGCTTTTTTCCACGCGTTCGGCAAAATCAGCGTTCTCGCTGAGAAAACCATAGCCGGGGTGAATGGCCTCGGCGTCTGTGACCTCGGCGGCGGCGATGATGGCCGGCATGCTGAGGTAGCTCTGCGCCGATGCGGCAGGGCCGATGCAAACCGACTCGTCGGCCAGCTTGATGTACTTGGCTTCGCGGTCGGCTTCGGAGTAAACCATCACGGCCTTGACGCCGAGTTCCCGACAGGCCCGCTGAATACGCAGGGCAATTTCGCCCCGGTTAGCGATCAGAATTTTTTTAAACATGGCGCCCGCTTCACTCGATGATGTAGAGCGGTTGTCCGTATTCCACGGCCTGACCGTTCTCGCACAATATGGCCGTCACGGTGCCCGACTTGTCGGCCTCGATCTCGTTGAGAATCTTCATGGCTTCAATGATGCAGATGGTGTCGCCTTCTTTGACTTGGCTGCCGATCTCGACAAACGCCCTGGCACCTGGGCTGGCCGAGCGGTAGTAAGTGCCGACCATCGGCGACTTCACCGCATGGCCGACCACTTCCGCAGTTGCCGCAGGCGCCGCCACAGCGGCCGCAACCGGCGCAGCGGCAGCAGCAACCATGGCCGGTGCTTGCATGACCATCGGTGCAGCACCCATGAATTTGACGATTCTGACTTTGCCTTCGGCTTCGGTGATTTCAAGTTCTGACACGTTTGACTCTGAAACCAGGTCAATCAATGTTTTGAGTTTGCGTAGATCCATGCTTTATTCTCCGGCGACAGGTGGCGGGCCGATGGCCCAGCCTTTGATACAAATGGTTCAGCCGCATCTGCAGCTGAACCTTAAATCAGAAATTGATCCGACCCGACAAGTGGCGCTCACCTACTCTTCACGGGTCTTCTTTCACTAACCGGCCTGAATTGTACCCATCTGCGAGTTGTCAAATAGGCAGCGGGGCCGCCTTCTGAGGCGACTGATATTTTTCAACTGCTAACTTTAACGTAAATTGAGCCAAAATTACCGCCATTAAAGGCCCAATCAAGACAAGGCAGCCCAGTTCGCCAAGTCCGCCGGTAACAACTGGCCACTTTTACGCTGCAGCACTTCACCAGTCGCACCAAAGGCCACCGAGAATGGCAGGCCGCCCGTTAAGTTACCCATGCGCTTGCTGAGCTCCGTGCCGTCCAGACCAGCCATCACAATCGGGAAGTCCAACGGTGACTTTTGCAACCAGGCGCGCACAGCACTCGGTTGATCGACGGCCAAACCCAGCACGCGCCAGCCCCGTGCTTGTTGCTCTTGGTGAAAGCGATTCAGCAAAGGCAACTCCTCCACGCAAGGCGGGCACCAAGTGGCCCAAAAGTTCACCAACAAGGGATGGCCCGCCAGACTGCTGATTTTGAGCATCTCGCCATGCGGCGTTTCCATCTCCAAGGCCCAGAACGGGTCAGTCGATGCATTGCCAGCCAGTGGCGCCTGATGGCGGTCGCGCCACCACCAAGCAGCGCCGACGCCCGCCAGACCGGCCGCTGCGGCGGTGCTGCCGAACAGCATGTTTCTACGTTTGATCATCTAGATTCCTCATCACTTCAAATTTAGCTTTGAGCCAGTTTCGCAGGTTTTTAAGCCAAGATCGCTGAAGATCGAGGCCAATTTGTCACAACGCGAGCAAGCGCGCCACTGCCGTCAAATCGCCACGTGGCGTGCGGCCCTTGGCATCTGGCCGCAAGGCGCCGCGTAAATCGTCGTGGTCATAGACCATCAGGTGCACGCCAACGGTTTCCTGCAAAGGCTTGCAGACGCTGCGAATGCTCAGCGCTTCGACGCTGTCGCCCCAGAAGCCGGTCACTGTGCGGGGTTCGTAATCTACGTTGTGCTCTATCAAGGCAATTTCAGCCGACTTCGAGTCATCACAAAACAGCTGGATGTAAATGTCGGACAGCCGCGTGGCGGTGCCGTGCCAGACCGCACCGCCCAAATATGGCCGGAACGCGGCCATGCGCTGCATCCAGACCAAGGCCAGTTCACGCAAAGCGCGCAGCTCGACCGGCTGCGTCTCGGCACAAAACAGCGCGATGTACTCGTGCACCGCATCTTCAAGCTCGTCATTGCCCGGCAATTCGGTGCGGGACGGCAAGGCCATCTGCTTCACAGCGCGGCGCTTGGCGGGACCGTACTCAAGCCCCTCCTCGACCACCATGGCGGCGGCGGCGGCGGCAATTTCAGCCTTCAGGCCGTGCGGTTCAAAAGAATTCATGAGCAGTATTTTTGCACCTGCGGGGCCACTCAGCAGATGAAGGGTTGAAGCCGCGCCACCGCCGCTGCCTAAAATGCCACATGCACATACATATATTGGGAATCTGCGGCACCTTCATGGGCGGCTTGGCCGCTCTTGCCCGCGAAGCCGGCCACCAGGTCACCGGCTGCGACACCGGCGTTTACCCACCGATGAGCGACCAACTCCGCAGCTTGGGGATTGAACTAACCGAAGGCTACGACGCCAGCGTGTTGCAGCAAGCCGGCTTCAAGCCCGACATGTTTGTCATCGGTAACGTGGTGTCGCGCGCCCAACTGCCAGACGACAGCCCCAAGTTCCCTTTGATGGAAGCCATCCTCAACCAAGGCCTGCCCTATACCAGCGGCCCACAGTGGCTGGCCGAGCATGTGTTGCGAGGCCGGCATGTGTTGGCGGTGGCGGGTACGCACGGCAAAACCACCACCACCGCCATGCTGACTTGGATTTTAGATCGGGCGGGTTTGCAGTCGGGCTTTTTGATCGGTGGCGTGCCCTTGAACTTTGGCGTCTCTGCCCGCCTCGGCCAAGGCCAGTGCTTTGTGATCGAGGCTGACGAGTACGACACGGCCTTTTTCGACAAACGCAGCAAGTTTGTCCATTACCGGCCACGCACGGCCATCTTGAACAACCTGGAGTTTGACCACGCCGACATTTTTGAGAACTTGGCGGCCATCGAACGTCAGTTCCATCACTTGGTGCGCACCGTGCCGTCGCAAGGCCGCGTGGTGGTGAACGCCGCCGAAGCCAGCTTGACGCGCGTGCTCGCGCAGGGCTGCTGGAGTGAGCAAACACACTTTGGCGACAGCCCGTCGAATCAAGCCGGCTTCACGGCCGTGGGCGAGCCACAAGCCTTTCAAGTGCTGAAAGCTGGCCAGCCAGTGGCCGAGGTGCGCTGGGCGATCAGCGGTGTCCACAACCAGCTGAATGCGCTGGCCGCCATCGCGGCAGCCGAGCATGTCGGCGTCAGCCCGACTACGGCAGCCCAAGCGCTGAGCAGTTTTGAGAACGTCAAACGCCGCATGGAAGTGCGCGGCGTGGTGCAACGCCCAAGCGGCGACATCACGGTGTATGACGACTTTGCGCACCACCCGACGGCGATCCACACCACCGTCGACGGCTTGCGCCGGCAGCTGAACGCACAAGGCCAGCCGGCAGCGCGCATTCTGGCGATCTTTGAGCCGCGCAGCAACACCATGAAGCTAGGCACCATGACCGCACAGCTGCCATGGTGCCTAGAGCAAGCCGATCTGGCGTTTTGCCACGCCGGCGGTCTCGACTGGGACGCCAGAGCCGCGCTCGCCCCCATGGGTGCGCGGGCCCAAGTGGCCGACACGCTCGATGCACTGCTGGCTCAAGTCACAGCCGCCGCCTTGCCAGGCGACCACTTGCTGTGCATGAGCAACGGCGGCTTTGGCGGCATTCACGCCAAACTGCTGGACGCGCTGGCGGCCTGAAAAGACCACCAGCGGCGCTCCGCAAAAAAGCTCAGTGGCCGCGTCTAGCCTTGACGGACTGCGACAAGCCTTCTAGCAGTTCCAGCGAATCATCCCAGCTCAGGCAGGCGTCGGTGATGCTCTGGCCATAGGCCAGCGCCTTCGGGTCGTCTTTGCCGGGCGTGAACTTCTGCGCGCCGGGGTTCAAATGACTTTCCACCATCAGGCCAAAGACCTGACGTGAGCCACCCGCCACTTGGCCGGCGATGTCACGCGCCACGTCGAGCTGCTTTTCGTGCTGCTTGGCGCTGTTGGCGTGACTGCAGTCGACCATCAGCGTGGCTGGCAGCTTAGCGGCCTCGAGGTCTTTGCACGCGGCGTTGACGCTGGCGGCGTCATAGTTGGGTGCCTTGCCACCGCGCAGAATCACATGGCAGTCCGGATTCCCATTGGTTTGCACAATCGCCACTTGGCCGTTTTTATGCACCGACAAAAAGTGGTGACCACGCGCTGCGGCCTGAATCGCATCGGTGGCGATGCGGATATTGCCATCGGTGCCGTTTTTGAAGCCAATCGGCGCCGAGATGCCCGACGCCAATTCGCGGTGCACCTGGCTTTCGGTGGTGCGCGCGCCGATCGCGCCCCAGGCGATCAAGTCACCGATGTATTGCGGTGAAATCACGTCCAAAAATTCGCTACCCGCTGGCAAGCCGATCCGGTTGATGTCGATCAGCAGTTGGCGCGCGATGCGCAAACCTTCGTCAATGCGAAAGCTGCCATCCAAGTACGGGTCATTGATGAGGCCCTTCCAGCCGACCGTGGTACGCGGTTTTTCAAAGTAAACGCGCATCACGATCTCCAGCGTGTCAGCGTATTTGTGGCGCTGCTCGACCAGCTTGCGAGCGTACTCCAAAGCCGCCATCGGGTCATGGATCGAGCAAGGGCCGATGACCACCAGCAACCGGTCGTCGGTGCCGGCCATGATGTTGTGGACATTTTGCCGAGTCTGGGTGATCAGGCTCTCGACCGGCGTGCCGTCAATCGGGAAGAAGCGAATTAAATGTTCGGGCGGTGGAAGCACGGTGATGTCCTTGATACGTTCGTCGTCGGTCTGGCTGGTTTTGTCGACGGGACGCACATAGCGGGCTTCGCTGGTGTTCTGGACTGGCGCATTCATGACGGACTTCCTTTTAGGTTGACGGGGAGAAATTCAGGAGCAAAAAAAAACCGCCGGAGGTCCGGCGGTTTTTGAGATTCAGCTGCGTTTTGGGGGACTTACGCAAGGATCTCTCTACCGCCGGAGGCGCTTGAGAACCAAAAGTAAGAAAAATAAAACGCGGCTGAATACATAGGGTCAATGTAGCACAGGTCAGTGACAAACGAAAATCAAGCAGTGCCGCCAACCGTCAGGCCGTCGATGCGCAAGGTCGGCTGGCCGACACCCACGGGCACGCTCTGGCCTTCTTTGCCGCAGGTGCCGACACCGCTGTCGAGCGCCATGTCGTTGCCCATCATGGTCACGCGCGTCAGCGCATCGGGGCCGTTGCCGACAATCGTCGCGCCCTTGACAGGGTAAAGAATTTTGCCGTTTTCAACCCAGAACGCTTCGCTGGCGGAGAAGACGAATTTCCCAGAAGTGATGTCAACCTGACCACCGCCGAAGTTGGTGGCGTAAAGGCCCTTCTTGATGCTCGCCACGATTTCTTCGGGGGCCTTGTCGCCGCCCAACATGTAGGTGTTGGTCATGCGCGGCATCGGCGTGTGCGCGTAGCTTTCACGGCGACCATTGCCGGTCGGCTTGACCTTCATCAGACGCGCATTCAGCGAATCCTGGATGTAGCCCTTCAAGATGCCGTCTTCGATCAGCACGTTGCGCTGGCTGGCGTTGCCTTCGTCATCGACATTGAGAGAACCACGGCGATCGGCCAAGGTGCCATCGTCCAGCACCGTCACGCCTTTGGCCGCCACGCGCTCACCAATGCGGCCAGCGAACGCGCTCGAACCCTTGCGGTTGAAGTCACCCTCCAAACCGTGGCCAATCGCTTCGTGCAACAAAATACCGGGCCAGCCGGAGCCCAACACCACGGTCATCTGACCGGCGGGTGCGGGACGGGCTTCAAGATTGGTCAGCGCGGCTTTGACCGCAGCGTCGACATATTCATGGAGCTGGGCTTCACCAAAATAAGCCAGGCCAAAACGACCACCGCCGCCGGCCGAACCCACTTCGCGGCGGTTCACACCAGCGATTTTTTGCTCGGCAATCACCGTCACACTCAAGCGCACCAACGGTCGCACGTCGGCCGCCAGTGTGCCGTCGGCGCGCGCCACCATGACCACGTCATATTCACTGGCCAGACCGGCCATGACTTGCACCACGCGCGGGTCTTTGGCTTTGGCGAGTTTTTCGACACGCTCCAACAATTTGACTTTGGCGGTGCTGTCGAGCGAGGCAATTGGGTCGATGTCGCTGTACAGCGAACGGCTGCCAGCCACCTTGCGGGTGTTGGTCTTGACCCGGCCGGCTTTGGTGGCGGCTGAAATGGTGCGCACGGTGCGGGCCGCATCGAGCAGGGAGGCTTCGGAAATGTCGTCTGAATACGCAAAAGCGGTCTTCTCGCCGCTGACAGCGCGCACGCCAACCCCTTGGTCAATGCTGAAAGAGCCGGTTTTGACAATGCCTTCTTCCAGGCTCCAACCTTCGCTGCGGGTGTACTGAAAATACAGGTCAGCGTCATCCACGCCGTAAGAGGTGATCTCACCCAAGGCCCGGCGCAAATGCGCTTCGGTCAGCCCAAAGGGTGCCAGCAGCAGCTGCTCAGCAATCGCCAACCGCTCAGACGTCGCGTCGGCGTGGGGCCGGGCGCTGGGTGCGAAGAAATCTGTTTGACGAGTCGAACCGGGGGAGGATTTGAGTGACAGCATGGACTTATTGTAGGCAGTCTGCCCCAGCCGCGCAGCCTAGAGGGCTTCTCCTGTTCAGGACTGAATCAGCCGTTTCGACTTGGCGATCGACATCAAAATACCGACCGCCAGCCCAAGCGTGACCATTGCCGTGCCGCCATAGCTGATGAAGGGCAAAGGCACGCCAACCACCGGCAAAATACCGCTGACCATGCCCATGTTGACAAAGGCGTAGGTGAAGAAAATCATCGTCACCGAACCTGCCAGCAGTCGGGCAAACAGCGTCGGCGCGTTCAGCGCAATGACCAAGCCGCGAAAGATCAGGAAAATAAAACCACCGATCAAGAGCAAGTTGCCTAGCAGCCCGAATTCTTCCGCAAAGGCGGCAAAAATAAAGTCGGTGGTGCGCTCTGGAATGAACTCCAAATGGGTTTGCGTGCCCGCCATGAAGCCCTTGCCAAAAAGACCGCCAGAGCCAATCGCAATCATCCCTTGAATGATGTGAAAACCCCGACCCAACGGGTCGCGTGTCGGGTCGAGCAGCGTGCAGATGCGCTGCTGCTGGTAGTCGTGCAGCACCACCCAACGCATGCCGTCGGCACACAGCTTCGGTTCAAACCACACCAGCAGAGTGATGCCCACCACAGCCAGCAACACTGGCGGCAAAATCAGCCGCCAGCTCAAGCCGGCAAAAAAAATCACCGCCAACCCGGCGGCCATCACCAACAGTGAGGTACCCAAATCGGGCTGCTTCATGATGAGCGCCACCGGCACCACCAAGAGCAACAGCGCAGCCAGAAAATCAAACGGCCGCAACTGCCCTTCGCGCTTTTGGAACCACCAAGCCAGCATCAATGGCATAGCGATTTTCAGAATTTCACTCGGCTGGATGATCGTCACGCCGACGTTCAACCAGCGCGTAGCGCCCTTGCGGGTGATGCCAAAAATAGCCACCACCACCAGCAAAGCCACGCCGGCGACATACATCGGCACAGCAAAGGCCATCAGCCGCTGCGGCGGAATCTGCGCAACCACAAACATGATGGCCCCAGCAATCAGCATGTTGCGGCCATGGTCGAAAAAACGCGTGCCGTGGTCGTAACCCGAGGAGTACATGATCAGCAGACCGGCACTTGCCAGCAAAAAAACCGCAAAAGCCAAGGGCCCGTCGAACCCTTGAAACAGGGGCGCGATGCGACGCAACAAAGAGGGTTTTTCAAAGATGACAGCCATGGCCTGATTATCGGCCAAGCTACCATGGCCGAATGACCACGACTCACTTGCTTTACCTGCATGGTTTTCGCTCTTCGCCGCTCTCCATGAAGGCCCTGAAAACAGCCGACGCCGTGCACTCCCGCCACCCGCAGGTGCACTGGTGGTGCCCACAGCTGCCGCCGTCACCGCGTGAAGCCATGGCTTTGCTGATGGCCGGTATCGCCGACTGGCCAAGCCAGAACATGGCCGTGGTCGGCTCGTCGTTGGGCGGCTTTTACGCGACCTGGATCGCCGCGCAAACCGGTTGCAAAGCAGTGCTGCTGAATCCGGCAGTCGACCCGGCACGCGATCTGAGCCGTTACATTGGCGAGCAAACCAGCTGGCATGACCCGCTGGAAACTTTTTTCTTCAAAGCCGAGTTTGTACAAGAACTTCGTAACCTCCAAGCCGGCCCCTTGACGCACCCAGAACGCCTGCTGGCCATCATCGCCAAAGGCGACGAAGTGCTGGACTGGCGTGAAATGAACAGCCGCTACGCGGCGACCCGCCTGAAGCTGCTCGAAGGCGGCGACCACGCCCTGAGCGATTTCGACGCCCACTTGGACGAAGTTCTGGCCTTTTTAGACTTGGCCTGAAGCCGCTGCGTCAAGCCGGGCCCATGGGACAATTCTGCGCATGTACACATTGTTTGAAGAAGCCGGCAAATTTCTGGCCGGTCGCATCCTCTCGGAATCCGACGCCTCGCTGCAGGTCGAGCTCGACTCCGGCAAACGCGTCAAGGTCAAAGCCGCCCACGCCCTGCTGAAGTTTGAAAAACCCGCACCCGCCGAATTGGTCACCAAAGGCCAGTTGCTGAGCCTGGAGATCGACCTCGACCTGGCCTGGGAGTTTGCCAGCGACGATGAGTTCGGTTTTGCCGATATGGCGCGTGACTATTTCAGCGCCGACCCGAGCCAAGCGCCCAGCCTCGAGCAACAGGCGGCGGCGCTGTTTCGGCTGTTTGAGTCGCCGCACTACTTTCGCCGCGCCGGCAAAGGCCGCTTCAAAAAAGCCCCAGCCGACATCTTGCAACTGGCGCTGGCCGGCATCGAGAAGAAAAAACTACTCGCCGCGCAAATCACCAGCTGGGCCGAAGAACTGGCGCAAGGCCAGTGCCCAGACTCTGTGCGCGAGCAGCTGTACAAGATTCTCTTCAAGCCCGACAAAAACAGCGCTGAATACAAAGCCGTGGTTGAAGCGGCACGCGCCACGCATCTGCAGCCGCTGGACTTGTTGCAGCGCGCTGGCGCAATCGCCTCGGCCTACCAGTTCCACTGGAAGCGCTTCTTGTTCGAGAACTTTCCCAAAGGCACCGGCTTCCCGGCCTTGCAAGCGCCGGCTGCACCGGACGAATTGCCCTTGGCCGATGTGCGGGCTTTTTCCATTGACGACTCCAGCACCACCGAGATTGACGACGCGCTGTCGGTGCAAGGCTTCGGCAGTGGCAGCATCACGCTAGGCATTCACATTGCAGCGCCCGGACTTGCGGTGCAACCCGGCAGCGCCATCGACACGATCGGTCGGGCGCGCTTGTCGACGGTCTACATGCCCGGCTACAAGCTGACCATGCTGCCCGACGAAGTGGTGCAAAACTACACGCTGCAAGAGGGTCGCAACTGTCCGGCTTTGTCGCTGTACGTCACGCTGGACGAAGCCACGCTGGAGATTCGCGAGAGCGTCACGCGGCTCGACTTGGTGCCGATCATCAGCAACTTGCGCCACGACAAACTCGACACCACCTTCACCGAAGCATTTTTTGAAACTGCACGGGAAAGCGCCCCGCCGGCCGACATCACCTGGGGCGTCGAACTGTGCTTTTTGCACCGGCTGGCGCGGCACCTCAAGGCACAGCGCGAGGTGGTCCGCGGCAAGCCGGAGAACTTCAACCGGCCCGACTACAACTTCAAGCTGGACAACCCGGGTGGCAGCGAACCGCAAGGCGACGAGCTCGTCAGCATCAGCACTCGCCAGCGCGGTGCGCCACTCGATTTGATCGTCGCCGAGGCCATGATCTTGGCCAACAGCACTTGGGGCGAATGGCTGGCCGAACATGGCGTGCCGGGCATTTACCGCAGCCAAGCCAGCATGGCGCCGGGCGTCAAAGTGCGCATGGGCACCAAGGCCTTGCCGCACGCTGGCCTTGGCGTCAAAAGCTACGCCTGGAGCACCTCACCGCTGCGCCGTTATGTCGACTTGGTGAACCAGTGGCAGATCATTTCTTGCGTGCGACATGGCCGCACCGCCGCACTGGCCGCACCGTTCAAACAACGCGACACCGAGCTCTTCGCCATCATCTCTGGCTTCGATGCGGCCTACAGCGCCTACAACGGTTTTCAGTCCGGCATCGAGCGTTACTGGACGCTCAAGTACTTGCAGCAAAACGGCATCACCGAGCTCACCGCGACCTTCTTCAAAGACAACTTGGTGCGCGCCGATGACTTGCCGCTGGTGCTGCCGGCCGCGGGCGCGCAAGGCCTGCCGCGCGGCGCACGAGTGCGCGTCAAACTGGGCGAGATTGACGAGATCACGCTGGACATTCACAGCACCGTGATCGAGCGACTCGACACCGAGCCGGCAGACGCCGCAACAGCCACAGACGAGGACTTAGACGCTGAAGACGCAGAAGATGCCGAACTCACCGCCGGTCCGATCTCGATCGCCGTGGACCTCAGCGAGACCGACAGCGATGCGGCCAACAGTCCGGCCAGCGCGCCCGCCGCCTAAACAGCGGCGCTTCACTGCAGCAGCCCACCCGTGAAATTGTCCGGCACCCTGCAAATGGCCTTGGGCGTTTCAGTGCTGTTGCACGCCCTGCTGCTGGCCGTGCGCTGGGTCGACCCGGCACAATTTGACCGTATTTTCCAAGACACACCGCTGGACGTGATCTTGGTCAACAGCAAGGCCAATGAGCGGCCTGACACAGCCCAAGCCATCGCCCAGTTTTCGTTGGCCGGTGGCGGCGACGACGACAAAGTCCGCCCCTCATCGCCGCTACCGCCCTCGGCACTGACCGATTTGGGTGACCCGGCAGAAGAGGTCCAACGCAAGATTGCCTTGATGCAGGCACAGCAAATGCAGTTGCTGACGCAGACCCAAAAACAACTCGCGGCGATGCCGCCGCCGATGGTTGCGCGCATGGCGCAAGACCCGGCGCAAGCCGAGCGTGAAGAAAAACGCATCAGCGCTGAAAACGA
>JASDRC010000041.1:25314-163921 GCA_041442125.1 Polaromonas sp.
AAAAACGCTATGGCGAACTGACCATGGCCTTGACGGTGAATGCCAACGGTCAACTGCTGGCCAGCGAAGTCATGCGAAGCTCGGGTAATCTCACGTTGGACCGACAAGCGCAAAGCATCGCCTTGCGGTCGGCGCCGTTTGGACGCTTCACACCCGAGATGCAGCGCCAGGCCGATCAAATAGTGATGATCTCCCGCTTCACGTTCACGCGTGACGACACCTTGCAAACCCAAATGAGTCAACGCTGAACACCCATCAAGAGACGAGCCTAAAAAAATGAACCGTTACGTCGTCATCGGCAACCCGATCGCCCACAGCCAGTCGCCACTGATTCACGCCCGCTTTGCGGCCTTGACTGGGGAAGCGATGGCCTACGACCGCGTGCTGGTGCCGCTGGACGGCTTGGCCGCCGCCTTGGCCCAGCTGCAGCAAGACGGCGTGCTGGGCTGCAACGTCACCGTGCCCTTCAAGTTCGAGGCCTTTGCCGCAGCGCAGACCACCAGCGCGCGTGCGCAACTCGCACTGGCCGCCAACACCTTGAAGTTCGAAGCCGACCAGGTCTACGCCGACAACACCGACGGCGTCGGTCTGGTGCGCGACATTGAAACCAATGCCGGCGTTTCGCTGGCCGGTCGCGACCTGCTGCTGATTGGCGCTGGCGGTGCCGCCGCCGGCGTGCTGGCGCCACTGTTGCTGGCCAAGCCGCGCCGGCTGGTGGTGGTCAACCGCAGCTTGGACAAAGCCGAAGCACTTGTCCTTAGGCATCGCGCCCATCCATCCTTGCAAAAAGCGCTGCAGGAGACAGCATTGAGCACGCAACCGCTGGCATCCCCCGGTGGCCCGTTTGACGTGGTCATCAATGCCAGCGCCAGTAGTTTGAGCGGCGCTGCCGTGCCAGTGCCTGCCAGCGTGCTCAAAACCGGCACACTGGTCTACGACATGATGTACGGTCCAGCCGCCGCGCCCCTGCTGCAATGGGCCCGGGACCACGGCGGCATCGGCCGCGATGGGCTTGGCATGCTGATCGAACAAGCGGCCGAGGCCTTTCTGCTGTGGCGGGGCGTTCGGCCGCCGTCAGCGCTGGTCTTGCAAGAAATGCGGGCGGCACAGCCATGAGCCTCGCGGCGAGAAGCCTGCTGCGGCCGCTGTTCAAGCTGCTCATGCTGCTGCTCGTGGCCTTGTTGTCGCTGCAGCTCTATTTTGTCGGTCGTATCGCGTTGATGACCGTTCTTGCACCTGAATCCACCGCTTTTCAACGCTCAGAAATCTTCCGCGTGGTGAACACCACTGGAGCGCTCAAATGGCGCCAAAGCTGGGTCCCTTATGAACAGATCTCGGTGAACTTAAAGCGCGCCGTCATCACCTCCGAAGACGCCAGCTTCACCGAGCATGACGGGCTGGATCTGGAGGCGCTGGAAAAGGCTTGGGGCAAAAATGTAGCGGCCGAGCAGCGCGCCCAAAAAATAGCCGACCGACTCGCCGCCGAGGCCGCCAAACGCCAGTCCAGCAAAAAAACCAGCAGCGCCGCGCCCCCGCAAAAACTGGTCGCCAAAGCACCCAAAATCGTGGGCGGTTCGACCATCACCCAACAACTCGCCAAAAATCTTTTTCTGTCGGGCGAACGCACCCTGCTGCGCAAAGGTGAAGAGCTGGTGCTCACACTGATGTTAGAAGCGATGTTGAACAAACAACGTATTTTGGAGATCTACCTCAACAACGTCGAATGGGGCGAAGGCATTTTTGGTGCTGAGGCTGCGGCCCAGCACTACTTCCACAAACCAGCCGCCCGACTCAGCCCCTACGAAGCAGCCCGGCTGGCGGTGATGCTGCCGCGCCCACGCTACTTCGAAACCCGGCCGAACTCGGACTACCTGGCCTCGCGGGCCAACACCATCGTCGCGCGCATGAGCGGTGTGGTGGTGCCCTGATGCGTATCTTAGGCATTGACCCGGGTCTGCAAACCACTGGTTTTGGCGTCATCGATGTCGATGGTCAAACACTGACGTACGTCGCCAGCGGCACCATCAAAACCGCACACATGGTGGGCGACCCGTTGCCAGGGCGACTCAAGGTCTTGTATGACGGCGTGCGCGAAGTGGTCGCCCGCTACCAGCCCGATCAAAGCTCGGTCGAAATCATTTTCGTCAACGTCAACCCGCAAGCCACCTTGCTGCTGGGCCAAGCTCGCGGTGCCTGCATCACGGCGCTGGTGTCGAATGATTTGCCCGTCAGCGAATACACCGCCTTGCAGATGAAAAAAGCCGTGGCGGGCTACGGCAAAGCCGGCAAAGCCGAAGTTCAAGAAATGGTCATGCGGCTGCTCACGCTGCCTTCATTGCCAGGCCAAGACGCCGCCGACGCCTTGGGCTTGGCCATCACCCACGCCCACGTCGGTCCGGCCATGGCCAGACTGGCGAAAGCCAGCGGCTTGGGGGCGGCGATGGGCGGGGTTTATCGGGATGGGCGAACGCGCTAAATAGATGCATTTAACGGCTGGAAGTTATATAACAAACGGCCGTAACTCGAAACGCCGATCGTCATCCGTGCTCTGATATTTTGATTTAATTTACAAGGATTGACGCCTGGCAAAACGAACCACCGTCACGCCAGATCGGGCCTGACGGACAGAGGGCATGACCAACACACAGTCGTCATAAGGGGTGATAACGGGTTCACCCAATCCGATGCCATCGTGGTGACCGATCACTGTGCCGGACTTCTCAACGATCTCCAACCCCTGAAACGGCTGTGCAAAACAAAAGTTTGCGCTGCGCGCCACCACACCTCCTGTGACGTGCAGCGCCCACTGCTGAGACTCGTCAGGCTGACGCCAACCGGGTAAATTCTTTTGCGCGGTTGGCGCATCCAGCGCGTCGGCCTCGACCAAAAAACGCAAGCACATGTCTTGGGCAACCGTACGACTACTGATATCGCCATGAAAACCGCACTCGATGAGCAGTGAGCGCGTCTCAGACGCGAGCGCATCTGGCCAGCCAAAACGCCCAAAATCGCGCATCCGGACACCGTCCTGGTGTCCAGCGTCGATCACCACATGCTGCGGCGCTTGCAGGGCGGACGCCAGCGCCAGATTGCGTGGCTGGATCCCCGTCAGCAGCAAAGGTGCGCCACGTTCGTGCATCGAGTGCAGATCAAGCAACCAGTCGGCCTGATCAACAAATGGCTGCAGCGCGGCTGCGCGCGCGCGCTCCTGCGTGCTGCCGTCAGCGATGCGGTCTGGCAGCCATTGACGGTTCATGTCTTCATCGACAAAACGTGCCGCATCGTGATTCAAAACATCAAAGCGGTCAAAGGCAGCCAGATTGCAAAATGCCAGCGTTAACACGCCACGCTGGGGCCGAATGCCAGCTTCAAGCAAACCTTTTAAGGCCCAAGCGCCGCATAGCTCATTGCCATGAACCAGCGCGCTGATCATGACATGGCGACCGCTCAGGCCAGAATCGAACTGCCAGACGCCTTTGGTTCCGGTGTTTCCCGCGCGCCAGGCGGTAATGTCTGGTTGCGCCAATGCAAACTCAAGCGCCTCGCCGGGCTTCATTCTGTGATCTTTGCAAAATCGACGATCCGCTGGTATTTAACAGTTTCGTCCTTTAGAAACTTCGCCATGTCCACGTTCGGTGGCGCAATCGCCGATCCTGCTTCCTCCAGTTTCCTGCGTAAATCCGGCGACTGCAAAGACTCCGACAACGCCTTCTTCAGCTTGGCAACTACTGGGCCGGGCAGATTAGCGGGCCCCATCAGGGCAAACCAGACATTAATGTCTATGTCTTTTAGTTTGGCGTTTTCAGCCAGCGCGGGAATATCGGGCGTCACCGCAGATCGTTTCGCCTCGGTCGTGCCAATAGCAACGACTCGGCCACTTTTGATGTGCGGTAAGCCGCTGGAAAGAACAAATACGCCTAGCTCAATATTGTTGCCCAGCAGATCGTTGGCCAGCGGTGCTACGCCGCGGTAGGGAATGTGTGTCATGAACAGGCCACCCTGGTCCTTGACCATTTCACCAGCCAAGTGCAGCGCCGTGCCTACGCCGGAGCTGCCGTAACTGTATTTACCGGGGTTGCTCTTGACCTGGCTGATGAACTGGTCAATGTTCTTGATGCCGCTGTTCTTTGAGGCTACAAGCACCATCGGCTGCGAGGCAATCAGACCGATTGGCGTGAAGTCCTTGATCTGGTACTTGACTGCGGACGAAACCAGCCGACTGATTGCGATTTCATTGTTGACGCCTGCCAGCAATGTGTAGCCATCGGGTTCTGCATTCACAACCTTCTGTGCCCCAATCGCACCGCCAGCCCCGCCGATGTTCTGAATAACAACCGGTACACCCAGCAGTTTGGAAAGTTCAACGCCTAGGGTGCGGCCGGTCAAATCGGTGCTGCCGCCGGGCGGGTAGGCAACAACGATTGTGATCGGCTTGTTGGGGTAACTGTCCGTTTGCGCCAGCGCCGGGGCACTCCCCAGCAAGGCCAGGGCGCACAGTAGGCCCAAACGAAAAGTAGAAGTGTTTTGTTTCATCGATGGCCTTCTGTGCTGGATTAAAAAATTTAATTATCAAGTCTCGTTCGGCGTAGGCAATGCCCAGGTAGCACACAACCGTGCTTTTTCAGCACATTTAATTAAAGCCAGGCGGGTTCTTAACGCGGTGGCGCTGATGCCCACATCGCCTCGGCAAATTCGCTAAGCCGCTTTTTGGGGCGGTACAAGCGCACTTCAAAGGTAATGGCAAGTTGAGTATCGTTCAGGATGGCGAGTTGACCAGCTTTACAGGCGGTGGTCACAAGGGAGAGAGGCAGCCAGGCAATGCCCAAGCCTTGCAAGCAGTACTCGAGCAGCGCATCGGCTGAATCGCATTCGACAACGCGGTGCAGCAATGGCGCCTGCGGGTGGTTGGCCAGATGGTCCGTGACCAGCCGTCCCAGCGCCAACGTTGACGGATACGCCAAGTAGGGCGCCGAGGAGCCTGCAATGATGTCGTAGCGTCGCTGACCGTGTGCATCGCAGCGCGCAACCGGCACCAGTTGGTCCTGCGCCATTGTGATGTAGCTGTACCGTCGTGCATTGATTTTCACCGCTAGCAGGGCGTGGTGGTAGGTCAGCATGAAGTCGACCTCGCCACGATCAAGCATCTCCGCGGTCTCGGCCAGTGAGCGGGTTCGAATTTGCAACTGTCCCTGCGTGCGCTCCAGCAGCGGCTGCATTCGCAGCAGCCAATCGGCCACCAGCGTGCGTGCAAGTGTGCGCCCGGTGGCCAAAGTCACGGCGTTGTCGTGCCGCCCGGCGGCACCCTTCAGCGCCTCGCGCGTCTGCCCCACACCTTGCAAGAGGTCACTTGCGTGTTCGAGTAAATGTTCACCCGCAGCTGTGAGTGTCAAGGGTACCTTGCCGCGCACCAACAGCGCTGCGCCTGCCCACTCTTCCAGCGCTTTGATGCGTCGCCCAAACGCAGGGTGAGTCACATGCCGCAATTCGGCCGCTCGGCTGAAGTTACGCGTCTGAGCCAACGCGAGCAAATCTTCAAACCACTTGAGTTGCATATTTATGGATGCTTGTTTCCGATCGATTCCAGGCTTGTCAAAAGAAGCCCACAAGACTCGGCAACATATCTGTCACGGCCAAGGCCGGCACTCAGCGCAAGCGCTCCAGCGTTAAAACAGCAAAAAATCCAAAGGCTGAAATCAGCGTCCCCTTCAGAATCAGCAGGCCGTAGCGCTTGAAACGTGGCTGCCCGGTGATGGCAAACAAGGCGAAGCAAGCCCCGGCCGCCAACATGAGCAAAATGAGAAGCCAGCGAAATAGCAGCATGGTGTAGTCTTGTCGTGAGTCGAGGTCTACCAGGCTGGCGCCAGTTGCGCCAAGCCTTTGGGGGCCGTTTTGTCGTCATTGAAGCTGACGATTTCATAGGCCTCTGGGTGCGCCAACAACTCGCGCAAAAGCTTGTTGTTCAGCGCGTGGCCCGAGCGAAAAGCGCTGTAGGCTGCCAACAAAGGTTTGCCCAGCAGATACAGGTCGCCCATGGCGTCCAAAATCTTGTGTTTGACGAACTCGTCGTTGTAGCGCAGGCCTTCGGTGTTGAGGACTTTGTAGTCGTCCATGACGATGGCGTTGTCCAGACCGCCACCCATCGCCAAGCCGTTGGCACGCATCATCTCGACGTCTTTGGTGAAGCCGAAGGTGCGGGCCCGCGCGATGTCGCGGGTGTAGGAACCAGCGCCCATGTCGAACTCGACCCGTTGCCCGGTGGAGTCCACTGCCGGGTGGTCAAAGTCAATCTCGAAACTGAGCTTGTAGCCTTCGTAAGGGCTCAAGCGTGCCCACTTGGTGCTGGCGCCTTCGCCTTCGCGGACTTCGACCGGCTGGATCACGCGCACGAACTTTTTGGGCTTCTGTTGCAAGGCGATGCCGGCCGACTGTAGCAAGAACACAAACGAGGCCGCCGAGCCATCCAAGATAGGCACTTCTTCGGCGGTGATGTCGATGTACAAGTTGTCAATACCGAGGCCAGCGCAAGCCGACATCAGGTGCTCAACCGTGAACACTTTGGCGTTACCGTTGGAAATAGTCGACGCCATGCGTGTGTCCGTCACCGCCACGGCGGACACCACAATTTCCACGGGCTGCGGCAGATCAACTCGCCGAAAAACAAGGCCGGTGTCGACCGGTGCAGGGCGCAGCGTCAGCTCAACGCGCTGACCGCTGTGCAGGCCAACGCCCACCGCCTTGGTCAGGGATTTGAGAGTTCTTTGAGCAAGCATGGACTTATTTTAATAAGCACTGAATAGCTGCGGGGAAATAAGGACTCATGGCCGCGATAGTGTTTTAATGCGCTCGCAGCGATGAGTCAGCCCGTTCAATCGGCTTGCTTGCGCAAGAAAGCTGGGATTTCAAAGTCATCCATGCCGCCCGAGGCCAAGGCGTCAACCTTCGCCGCAGCTTGTGTGCGGTTGGTGCGCCAGACGCTCGGCACGGCCATGTTGCCGTAGTCATGCTGTGTCGGGCTGACGGATGGAACATGGTTGCTGAACGTCTGACCCGCATTGCCAACAGCCATGTTCAGCACGGGCAAGTTGTCGGTGCCGGTGCGCAGCACTTGCAGCGGTGGCGCGGTACGGCGCATGACTTGGCGGCTCAGGCCGGTGGCAACCACCGTCACACGGATCTCGTCACCCAGCGCATCGTCATAGGCGGTGCCGTAAATCACGTGTGCGTCGGGTGAGGCATAAGCGCGGATGGTGTTCATGGCCAGCTTGGACTCGCTCAATTTGAGCGAGCCCTTGGCGGCCGTGATCAGCACCAAGACGCCTTTGGCGCCAGACAGGTCAATGCCTTCCAACAGCGGGCAAGCCACCGCCTGCTCAGCGGCGATGCGTGCGCGGTCCGGGCCGCTGGCCACGGCCGTGCCCATCATGGCTTTGCCGGGCTCGCCCATGACGGTGCGCACGTCTTCAAAGTCAACGTTGACGTGGCCCGGCACGTTGATGATTTCAGCAATCCCGCCGACCGCATTTTTCAGCACGTCGTTGGCATGTGCAAAGGCTTCGTCTTGGGTGATGTCGTCGCCCAGCACGTCGAGCAGCTTTTCGTTCAGCACGACGATCAGCGAGTCAACATTGGCTTCGAGCTCTGCCAAGCCGCTGTCGGCATTCGTCATGCGGCGCCCGCCTTCCCAGTCGAACGGCTTGGTGACCACGCCGACGGTGAGAATGCCCATTTCCTTGGCAATGCGGGCGATCACGGGCGCAGCACCGGTGCCGGTACCGCCGCCCATGCCGGCGGTGATGAACAACATGTGCGCGCCAGCGATGGCTTCACGAATGTCGTCAACCGCGAGTTCAGCCGCATCGCGGCCTTTTTCAGGTTTGCTGCCAGCGCCCAAACCACTGCCGCCGAGTTGGATGGTCTTGTGCGCACTGCCGCGACCGAGCGCTTGGGCGTCAGTGTTGGCGCAAATGAATTCGACGCCTTGCACGCCGCTTTCAATCATGTGTTCAACAGCGTTGCCGCCGCCGCCGCCGACGCCGATCACCTTGATCATGGTGCCCTGGTTGAACTCTTCAATCTCGATCATTTCGATGCTCATGGGAGCCTCCTGTTGGTAATGCAATTGTTTAAATTTGGAAAATTTTGAAGTTCTGACATGGTGTTTTTTATGACGGCGGGTCAGCCCCTCCTGAATGCGTTGGGTACGTTGAGGCACGGCGATGCATTGAAAAATAGTTCATCAGAAGTTCCCCACGAGCCAGTCTTTGACCTTGCCGAAAGCGTTGTGCACGCTACCCGCTTTTTGCGAGACCTTGAAGCCGCGCATACGGGCCAGCCGGGCTTCTTCCAGCAGCCCCATCACGGTGGCGGCGCGGGCCTGCGCGACCATGTCGGACAGCGCGCTAGAGTAGCGCGGCATGCCGCGCCTGACCGGCTTCAAAAAGATGTCTTCCCCGAGCTCGACCATGCCCGGCATGACGGCGCTGCCGCCGGTGATGACGATGCCGGACGACAGCACTTCCTCGTAGCCTGATTCGCGGATGACTTGCTGCACCAGCGAGTAGATTTCTTCGATGCGCGGCTCGATCACGCCGGCCAGCGCCTGTCGGCTCAGCATGCGCGGACCACGGTCGCCCAGGCCCGGCACTTCGACCTGCCGCTCCGGGTCGGCCAGCAGTTGCTTGGCGCAGCCGTTTTCAACTTTGATGTCTTCGGCATCTTTGGTTGGGGTGCGTAGCGCCATGGCGATGTCGCTGGTGATCAAATCGCCGGCAATCGGGATCACCGCCGTGTGCCGAATCGCGCCGCCGGTGAAAATCGCCACGTCGGTGGTGCCGGCGCCGATGTCGACCATCGCCACGCCCAACTCGCGTTCGTCTTGCGTCAATACAGCCAGGCTAGAAGCTAACGGATTCAACATCAGCTGATCGACTTCTAAGCCGCAACGGCGCACGCACTTGATGATGTTTTCTGCAGCGCTTTGCGCACCGGTGACGATGTGAATCTTGGCTTCCAAACGAATGCCGCTCATGCCGATCGGTTCGCGCACATCTTGCCCGTCAATCACAAACTCTTGCGGCTCAACCAGCAGCAAGCGTTGGTCGGTCGAGATGTTGATGGCCTTGGCGGTTTCAATGACACGGGCGACGTCGGCTTGGCTGACTTCTTTGTCTTTCACCGCAACCATGCCGCTGGAGTTGATGCCGCGAATATGGCTGCCGGTGATGCCGGTGTAGACCCGGCCGATTTTGCAATCCGCCATCAGCTCGGCTTCTTTCAGTGCTTGTTGGATGCTCTGCACGGTGGCGTCGATATTCACCACCACGCCGCGCTTGAGTCCGTTGCTGGCGGCAATCCCCAAGCCGGCCAACTTGAGCTGACCATTGAGCAATATTTCGGCGACCACCACCATCACTTTGCTGGTGCCGATGTCGAGCCCAACAACCAGATCTTTGTATTCTTTGGCCATAGTCCTGCTACCTTATTTCTTGTTCTGTTTGCTGCCGGCGAGCACGGTGGTGACACCGCGCAGCTTGATCGCGTAACCATTGGAATACCGCAAATCCGCTGACTCGAGATTGCGATCAAATTTGGACGACGTTTGCGCCAGCGTGGCGACAAAACGCTGAACCCGGGTCTGAATATCTGCCGGGCTGCCGAGCCCCATTTCAATCACGGCACCGCTTTCCAGCACGGCACGCCAGCTGCCGCGGTGGGTCAGCTCCAACTCGCCCAGGGAGGTGTCGAGTTTTTCAAACAAAGGCGCTACCGCTTGGAAGCCGCGCAACACCAAGGCTGCCTGGCCTTTCGGACCTTTGAGCAAAGGCAAGTCTTCGGCTTCGACGTCGCCTTGATTGACTTCAAAGACTTCGCCAAAATTGTTGACCAATCGGGCATCGGTATCGGTGCCCCAGAACGCCACCGCCTGATGCTCTTGCAAGGTCACGCGCAGCTGATCTGGAAACTCACGGCGCACGACAGCGTGGCGGACCCAAGGCACGCTCTCAAAAGCACTGCGGGTCTGCGCCAGATCCAGCGTGAAAAAATTACCCGCCAGCTTCGGCGCCACATTGGCCCGCAAGGTGGCGGCGTTGTTGTGCGCCAATTCGTTGTCGACGTGAATCGCCTTCAAGCCGAACACCGACTGCTTGGCCAACCAGCCCAGCGCAGCGCTCAAGGACATTGCGGCAAACACCAGCAAGAACGCGGCGGCAAGATGGTTCATCAGCCTGACGTCTAACGGCAAGGCTTTCATGACAGGGAGGGGTGCTGCGCGTCTCATGCACTCACTCCCGCATTCGAGGCGACCGGCCGGTAGTCCAGCGCGGCACTTTGCAGCACGGCCAGACACAGCGCTTCGTACGACATACCGGTCGCCCGGGCCGACATCGGCACCAGTGAATGGCTGGTCATACCGGGCGAGGTGTTCAGTTCCAGCAAATAGGGCTGGCGTGTGACGGCGTCAATCATGACGTCGGCGCGCGCCCAGCCACGGCAATTCAAAGTCTGATACGAAGCCAGCACCAACTGCGCAATGGCGGCTTCTTCTCCAGCTGGCAATCCGCAGGGCACGATGTACTGCGTGGTGTCGGTGAAGTATTTGTTTTGGTAGTCGTAGTTGCCATCGGGGGCGACGATGCGGATCACCGGCAGTGCCCGCGCATCCGCGCCCGTTCCCAGCACCGGACAAGTGACTTCGTCACCGCTGATGAACTGCTCGCACAGAACGTCAGCGTCAAGCTGCGCGGCCAAGGCCACAGCGCCCTCCATCTGACTGGCGCTGCTGACTTTGGTCAAGCCGATGGACGAACCCTCGCGTGCTGGTTTGACAATCAGCGGCAAGCCTAATGTTGTGGGCACAGCCATCACATCAGCAGCGGTGTAGACACCTCGGCGCAACAACACGTAACGCGGCGTGCTCAGGCCATCGGCCAGCCAGATCCGCTTGGTCATGACCTTGTCGATGCAGACGCTCGACGCCATCACGCCGGAGCCGGTGTATGGAATGCCCAATAATTCAAGCGCGCCCTGCACCGTGCCGTCTTCGCCGAAGCGACCGTGCAAGGCGATGAAGCAGCGCGTAAAACCGTCTGCCTTGAGCTCATTCAGATCGCGCTCAGCCGGGTCGAACGCATGTGCGTCGACACCTTGCGACAACAATGCGGCCAACACGCCCCGGCCCGACATGAGCGAAATTTCACGCTCAGCCGAGTGGCCACCCATCAGCACGGCGACTTTGCCCAAGCTTGTCATGGCGACGGTGTCAGTGCGCATGCACAGCTCCCATGGCAATGACCTTGCTGGGCACCAGACCGATAGAACCGGCGCCCATGCAGACAACCACATCGCCATCTTGCGCAAGGTCCAGAATCGCTTGCGGCATAGCCTCGATGGCGTCGACAAAGACCGGCTCTAACTTGCCAGCGATGCGCAAAGCGCGGCTCAAGGCCCGACCGTCTGCCGCCACAATGGGCGCTTCTCCAGCGGCATAAACCTCTGCCAACAGCACGGCATCGGCTTGACCAATCACCTTGACGAAGTCTTCAAAACAATCACGGGTGCGACTGAAACGGTGCGGCTGAAATGCCAACACCAAACGACGGCCCGGAAACGCACCGCGCGCTGCGGCCAGCGTGGCGGCCATCTCGACCGGGTGATGGCCGTAGTCGTCAATCAGCGTGAAGAGGCCGCCGGCAGCGGCAGGTGCTTCACCGTAGCGCTGAAAACGCCGGCCCACGCCGTTGAATTCAGCCAGCGCTTTTTGCACCGCGGCATCTGGAACATCCAGCTCGACCGCCACCGCAATCGCCGACAGCGCGTTCAGCACGTTGTGCTCGCCGGGCAAGTTCAGCACCACCGGCAGGTCTGGCAAGGTGACGCCGTTGCGGCGCTGCACCGTGAAATGCATTTGGCCATTGACGTGGCGCACATCGACAGCGCGCACTTGAGCCTCTGCATTGAAACCGTAGCTGGTGACTGGGCAGGAAACTTGCGGAATGATGTCGCGCACAGCGGCGTCGTCGGTGCACAAAATCGCCGCGCCGTAAAAAGGCATGCGGTGCAAAAACTCAACAAAGGCGGCCTTCAACTTTTCGAAGTCGTGACCATAGGTTTCCATGTGGTCGGCGTCGATGTTGGTGACCACCGCCATCACCGGCAGCAGGTTCAAAAACGAGGCATCGGACTCATCGGCTTCGACCACGATGTAGTCGCCCGAACCTAATTTGGCATTGGTGCCAGCACTGTTGAGACGGCCGCCAATCACATAGGTCGGGTCCAGCCCGGCTTCAGCCAAGATGCTGGCGACCAAGCTGGTGGTGGTGGTTTTGCCGTGTGTGCCGGCAATCGCGATGCCGCGCTTGAGGCGCATCAGCTCGGCCAGCATGAGGGCGCGTGGCACCACCGGTATGCGTTTCTCGCGTGCGGCCACAACTTCTGGGTTGTCCGCTTTCACGGCCGTTGAGGTGACCACGGCGTCGACCGTGGCCAGGTTGCTGGCCGCATGGCCGACATAGGTTTTGACGCCCAGACCGGCGAGTCGGCGCAGCGTCGCGCTGTCGGCCAAGTCGGAGCCGGAAATCACGTAACCGAGGTTGTGTAGCACTTCGGCAATGCCGGACATGCCGGAGCCACCGACGCCAATGAAGTGAATGTGGTTGACAGCGTGCTTCATTGAGCCAATTCCTCACAGGCCGCGACGACATTCGCCGTGGCATTGATCTTTTTCATTTGGTATGCGGCTTCGGCCCGCACTAAGAGATTGGTCCGCGTCATGGTTTGCAACAAGCCCGCCAAGCCTTCAGGCGTCAGGTCGGACTGCTGAATCAACCAGCCGCCGCCGGCCTCGACCAAGAAGCGGGCATTGAGCGTTTGGTGGTCGTCCACCGCTGCCGGGAACGGCACAAACAGGGCTGCTGCGCCGACCGCGGCAATTTCAGTCACGGTGCTGGCGCCAGCGCGGCCAATGATCAGGTCGGCATCAGCGAACGCTTGCGCCGTGTCGTCAATGAAGGGCGTCAACTCAGCCAGCACGCCGGCCTGTTCATAGTGGCTGCGCAGCGCCTCAATTTGTTGCGCGCCACTTTGATGCACCACCTGCGGCCGGCTGGCTGCGCTCATCAGCGCTAACGCTTTGGGCACCAATTCATTGAGTGCCCGCGCACCCAAACTACCGCCGACCACCAACAGCCTGAGTGGGCCGCTGCGGCCAGCAAAACGCAGCGCCGGTTCCACTTGTTGCGTGAAAGCAGTGCGCAAAGGATTGCCGACCCATTCGGCTTTTTTCAAGACATTCGGAAAGGCTGTGAAGATTCGGTCCGCCACACCCGCGAGGACGCGGTTGGCCATGCCAGCGACTGAGTTTTGCTCATGCAAGATCAGCGGCTTGCCTAGCAGCACCGCCATCATGCCGCCCGGAAAACTCACATACCCGCCCAAGCCGATGACCACATCAGGCTTGACCCGACGCAGCACCTGAATGCTTTGCCAGAAGGCTTGCAGCAAACGCAGTGGCAAGAAAGCCAGCGTCAACAGGCCCTTGCCGCGAACACCTGAAAAATCAATCGCTTCAAAGGCAAAGCCGCTGGCCGGCACCCATTGGCTTTCCATGCTCGGCTGACCGACGCGGCCTTTGCCGCCCAGCCAATGCACTTGCCAGCCGCGCTCACGCAAGGCTTCAGCCACAGCCAAACCGGGGAAGATATGGCCGCCGGTGCCGCCGGCCATGACCAGGGCTGTGAGAGGGCGCGTCATAGCCGGCCACCCCGCATCATCACGCGATTTTCGTAGTCGATGCGCAGCACCACGGCCAAGGCCACGAGGTTCATGAGAATGGCCGATCCGCCGTAACTCATCAAAGGCAAAGTCAAGCCCTTGGTCGGCAACGCGCCCAGGTTCACACCCATGTTGATGAAGGCCTGAAAGCCGATCCAAATGCCAACCCCTTGCGCCACCAAACCGGCAAACAATCGGTCGAGTGCAATCGACTGCCGGCCGATGTGGATGATCCGGCGTGTCAGCCACAAGAACAAGCCGAGCAACACCGTCACCCCGATGAATCCGAATTCTTCGCCAATCACGGCCAGCAAAAAGTCGGTGTGCGCTTCTGGCAACCAATGCAGTTTCTCGACGCTGCCGCCCAAGCCAACACCAAAAAATTCGCCCCGACCAAAAGCAATCAATGAATGCGTCAACTGGTAGCCCTTGCCGAGCGCATGTTTGGCATCCCACGGATCAAGGTAGGCAAAAATACGTTCGCGCCGCCATTCGCTCATGGCCACCATCAGGCCAAAGGCGATCACAACAACAGCGGCAATAGCAAAGAACATGCGGGCGTTGACACCACCCAAAAACAAAATCCCCATGGCAATGACTGAGATCACCATGAACGCGCCCATGTCAGGCTCTGCCAACAGCAGCACCCCGACCACGCCCACGGCCGTGGCCATCGGCAGCACCGCGCGAAAGAAACGCTCTTTCACGTCCATCTTGCGGACCATGTAGTCAGCGGCATAAATCAAGACCGCAAACTTGGCCAATTCAGACGGCTGGAAGTTCATGAAACCCAGCGAAATCCAGCGGCGCGCGCCATTCACGCCCTTGCCAATGAAAGGCAGCAACACAAGACACAACAACACCAAGGAGCCGATGAACAACCACGGGGCATATTTTTCCCACATCGCCAAGGGCACTTGGAAGGTGGCGAAAGCCACGATCAAAGCCAGCGATACCGACAAGACGTGGCGGATCAAAAAGTGGTGATGCTCGTAGCGTGAAAACCGGGGGTTGTCAGGCATCGCGATGGAGGCCGAATACACCATGATCAAGCCCCACAACACGAGTGCCAGCGTGACCCCGACCAGCGCTTGGTCAAAGCCCAACAGACGCACCGGCGTCGAATTGCTGACGCGGTCCAGACTGGTGCGCACAGGCAAGGTCTCACTGCCGCCCTGCGGCGCACCGAACCAGCCGACCAGACGTGCGCTGAGACTCATAGAACCGCCCCCGCGTCGAGTGCCAGTGCTTGCACGGCGTCACAAAAAACCAGGGCCCGGTGACCGTAGTTGTCAAACATGTCGAAGCTGGCGCAAGCGGGCGACATCAGCACGGCGTCGCCGGCCTGCGCCACGCTGGCCGCAAGCGCCACAGCGGCGGCCATCGAATCGGCCGCCAGCAGGTCAACACCAGAGCCTTCGATCGCGGCTTGAATCAAAGGCGCGTCGCGCCCGATCAGCACGACAGCGCGCACATAGCGCGCCACCGGTTCGGCCAGCGGCGCAAAGTCTTGGCCCTTGCCTTCGCCGCCCAAGATGAGAACCAAACGGCGGTCTGGGCCGAGTCCATTGAGGGCGGCGACGGTGGCGCCCACGTTGGTGCCTTTGCTGTCGTCAAAGTATTCGACATCGTTCACCACCGCGACTGACTCCAACCGGTGCGGCTCACCGCGGTAGTCGCGCAGGCCGTGCAACAGTGGCGCCATGGTGCAGCCGATGGCATTCGCCAAGCCTAAGGCGGCGAGCGCGTTGGTGGCGTTGTGCCGACCGCGAATGCGCAGTGCATCGACCGGCATCAAACGCTGCACATAGACAGGGATTTCTTCGTCGCGTCGGCGCTTGATGGTTTCATCGGCCTCGGCCGCACGCACCAACCAAGTCATGCCGTTGACGGTTTCAATGCCGTAGTCGCCCGGGCGTTGCGGCACATCGCCACCAAAAGTCAACACCTTGCGCAGCTGTTTGCCCTTGACCAGCGCCGGCACCGCAGCCATGACCTGCGGGTCATCGCGGTTCAACAACATCACGCCAGTGAGGCCGTAAATAGCTGACTTGGCCCGCACGTAAGCGGCCATGGAGCCGTGCCAGTCGAGATGGTCTTGGCTGATGTTCAGCACCGTGGCCACGCTCGGCTCAAAGCTGGTGACCTCGTCCAACTGAAAACTCGACAACTCCAATGCCCAGACATCGGGCAGCGCCTCGGTGTCGAGGCAGGTCTGCAAGGTGTCGAGCAGTGTGGGGCCGATATTACCGGCCACCGCCACGCTTTTGCCGGCGCGCTGCAGCAGCTGCCCGGTCAGTGAGGTGACGGTTGTTTTGCCATTGGTGCCGGTGATGGCGATGACTTTGGGGTGGTAAGTGTGCGTTTCAGCAAGTTCCCGCAGTGCCTCAGAAAACAAGGTCAGTTCATTGCCGCAAGGCACGCCCTGCTCGTTGGCCGCTTGCAGCACGGGGGCGATGTCAGCGGGCGACAAACCGGGGCTGCGCAAAACCATATCGAAGTGCTGACCACTGTTCATCAGCCCGGCGAAGTCACCGGCGACAAAGGTCACGGCGGGCCACTCTTGCTGCAAGGCTGGCAACTGCGGCGGCGCCGCGCGGGTGTCGGCCACCGTCACGCGGCTGCCATGGCGCGCGCACCAACGTGCCAGTGCCAAGCCGGACAAGCCGAGCCCCAGCACCAGGACATGTTGATTGGCGAGTTTTTTCATCGCAATTTCAGGGTCGACAAACCGACCAAGCAGAGCAGCATGGTGATGATCCAGAAGCGCACCACCACTTGCGTTTCTTTCCAACCGCTCTTTTCAAAATGATGGTGCAGCGGCGCCATCTTCAAGATGCGCCTGCCAGCACCGTATTTGCGTTTGGTGTATTTGAAATAAGTCACTTGCAGCATGACCGACAAGGCCTCAACCACGAAGATGCCGCCCATGATGGCCAGCACGATTTCTTGCCGCACGATGACGGCGATGGTACCGAGCGCCGCACCCAGTGCCAGCGCGCCAACGTCGCCCATGAAAACCTGCGCCGGATGCGTGTTGAACCACAAGAAGGCCAAACCAGAACCCGCCATGGCGGCACAAAAAATCAGCAACTCGCCAGCACCCGGGATGTAGGGGAAGAACAAGTACTTGGAATAAACTGAACTGCCAGTGACGTAGGCAAAAATGCCCAGCGCCGAACCCACCATCACCACCGGCATGATGGCCAGGCCATCGAGGCCGTCAGTCAGGTTCACCGCGTTGCTGGAGCCGACGATCACCAAGTAAGTGAGGATCACAAAACCAAGCACACCCAATGGGTAGCTGATTTGCTTGAAGAAGGGCAACAACAAACCGGCCTGTGGCGGCAAGCTGACATCAAAACCCGACTTGACCCAATTCACAAACAACTCGAACACGCGCAGGTTCGAGCTTTCTGAAATGCTGAACACCAAGTACAACGCGGCGAGCAGTCCGATCAGCGATTGCCACAGGTACTTGTCGCGTGAGCGCATGCCTTCGGGGTCTTTGCTGACGACTTTTTTCCAGTCGTCAGCCCAACCGATAGCGCCAAAACCCAGCATCACCACCAGCACGATCCAGACAAAGCGGTTGCTCAAGTCGGCCCACAACAAGGTCGAGATAGCAATCGCCAACAGAATCAACACACCGCCCATGGTTGGCGTGCCGCTTTTGCTCAAGTGTGTCTGCATGGCGTACTCGCGAATCGGCTGGCCGATCTTCAATTCGGTCAAACGGCGAATCACGATCGGACCGGCGATCAAGCCAATCAGCAAGGCCGTGAGCGCGGCCATGACGGCGCGCAATGTCAGGTATTGAAAAACCCGGAAAAACCCAAATTCGGGCGACAAGGTTTGCAGCCACTGGGCCAAATTTAAAAACATGTTTTTTCCTTTGCGGCGGGCGTGACTTGAGCGCCGGCCTGTGCTGCGATGGCGTCGACCACACGTTCCATCTTCATGAAGCGGGAGCCTTTGACCAGCACACTGGCGCAGCCGGGCAAGGCGCGCTGAACATCGGCCAACAAGGCTTCAAAGGCGACGTGGTGACGCGCACCCGGAAATACCTGTGCGGCGTGGCGCGTCAGCTCGCCGGTGCAGACCAGTTGCTCGATGCCGCGCTGCCGCGCATGGGCGCCGATCTCGGTATGAAACTCAGGCCCACGGTCACCGACCTCGCCCATGTCGCCCAGCACCAACAAGCGCGGTGCTGGCAATTCAGCCAACACATCGATGGCGGCGCGGACTGAATCCGGGTTCGCGTTGTAGCTGTCGTCAATCACGATCAGCGCACGACCGTCAAGCGTCAACGGCAGTGCGCGGGAGCGGCCTTTGACCGGTGCAAAGGCCGTCAGGCCATCGGCAATCGCGCTCAGCGGCACGCCAGCGGCTAAGGCGCAAGCGGTCGCCGCCAAGGCGTTTTTCACGTTGTGACGTCCCGCCACGTTCAATTCAAACGTCACCGCGCCGTGGGGCGTCTGGGCCGTCACTTGCCAGCGCGTGTCGGACCATTCGGCGCTGGCCGTGACGTCGGCTTGGCCGGTCGAAGCAAAGGTCATGACGCGGCGCGCTCCAGCCAATTCACGCCACAGCGGCGTGTAATCATCGTCGGCCGGAAAGACGGCGACACCGTCTGCCGGCAGCGCACTCAGCACCGCACCGTTTTCACGCGCTACCGCTGCCACACTGGCCATGAATTCGAGGTGCTCGCGCTGGGCGTTGTTGACCAGTGCGACAGTCGGCTGCGTCATGACGGCCAGACCAGCAATTTCGCCCGGGTGGTTCATGCCCAACTCGACCACACCTGCGGCGTGGCGGGCGCGCAAACGCAGCAGGGTCAGCGGCACACCGATGTCGTTGTTGAAATTACCTTCGGTCGCAAAGGCCTGTTCGCCTTTGTAGGCGCGCAGGATGGAGGCGATCATTTGCGTCACGGTGGTCTTGCCGTTGCTGCCAGTGACTGCGATCAAAGGCAGTGACCACTGCGCGCGCCATGCCGCCGCCAACTGGCCCAGCGCAGCTTTGGCATCAGGCACTTGCAAGCCCGGCACACCAGCGTCAGCCAAACCATGCTCTGCCAGCGCAGCCACAGCGCCGTGCGACACCGCTTGACTCAAGAAGTCATGCGCATCAAAGCGCTCGCCCTTCAGCGCCACAAACAAATCTCCAGCGCGCAGGCTGCGGGTGTCCGTGTGCACGCGCGAAAAACGCACAGACACATCGCCCACCCCGGTAGCCATCGGCAGGTGTTGCTGAGCTTGGGCCAAGGTCATCATGATGCGTCGACTGTCCCGCTGGATGCGGCTGCGGTGTAAGCGGCCAAGGCGAGTTCGGCTTGCTCGCGGTCTGAGAAAGGCCGTCGCACGCCCTGGATGTCTTGGTAGCTTTCGTGCCCTTTGCCGGCAATCAGCACCACGTCTTGCGGCCGTGCTTGTTGTAAGGCAGCGGCAATCGCCAACGCCCGATCAGGCTGCTGAAGAACAGCTGCAGACGCTGGCATGCCCGCCAAAATTTGCGCCATGATGCCGGCCGCGTCTTCGCTGCGTGGGTTGTCGCTGGTCAGCACCACGTGATCGGCAAGGCGGCTGGCGACAGCGCCCATCAAGGGGCGCTTGCTGGTGTCACGGTCACCGCCGCAGCCAAACAGGCACCAGAGTTGTCCACCGCGGCTTTGCGCTTGTGGCTGGAGTGCTTGCAGCGTTTTCTCAAGGGCGTCTGGCGTGTGCGCGTAATCAACCACCACCAAGGGTGCGGCTTTGGCCGTCAATGTTTCCATGCGGCCCGGCACTGCGGTCAGCGTGGTGCACGCAGTGGCAATCGCCTGCAGGGGCAAACCGAGACCGCGCAGCGCACCGATCACACCCAACAAATTAGCGACGTTGAATTCACCGACGACCGGCGCCGTCACCTGGCAAAACGTCTCGCCCTCGACCACTTCAAAACTCAAGGAGTCGAGACCGTACTGAATCGAGCGTGCCACCAGCCGGGCTGGGCCGGTGCAGGAGACCGTCCAGAGATCGAGTTTTTCCGTCGCCAACACGGTTGCCAATTCAGCACCGTGCGCATCGTCAATATTCACCACCGCCGCTTGCAGACCAGGCCAGTAGAACAGCTGTTCTTTGGCAGCCCAATAAGCGGCCATGGTGCCGTGGTAGTCCAGATGGTCTTGCGTGAAGTTGGTGAAGATGGCGGTGTGGATCTGTGTCGCATCCAACCGACGTTCTTCAAGTCCAATCGACGAGGCTTCGACGGCACAAGCCACAAAACCCTCAGCCACCAAACAGCGCAGTTGCGCTTGAAACAACACCGGATCAGGCGTTGTCAGGCCATTGAAAACCAGTGCGCCGGGCTCGCCAATGCCCAAGGTGCCGACCACTGCGCAGCGCTGACCGAGTTGGCTCAGCGCTTGCGCCATCCACCACGCGGTGGATGTCTTGCCATTGGTACCCGTCACAGCGACGACAGACAACGCCAAGCTCGGCTCAGCAAAAAAGGCGGCCGCAATCGGTGCGGCCGCACTTTTAAGGCCCGCATAGGTTGCCACGCGGGCGTCATCGATCAAGTGGCTAATCTGCGCCCCATCGGCTTCGATCAGACACGCTGCAGCACCGGCTGCCAAGACCTCCGGCAAATAATGCCGCGCATCGTTGGCGGCACCCGGCCAGGCCAGAAAACCGTCACCCGGCCGCACACGCCGGCTGTCCGCCACCAGTGTCCCACTGACATGCTGTCGCAACCAGTGCGCAGCCTCTTCGGGCGTGTTCAACACTTGATGTTGGCGCGTGGTCAAAATGACTCCTCAACAGGGTTCGTCACGATCAGCGGCTTGACCGCCACATCAGGGGGCAGGCCCATCATCCGCAAGGTCTGCTGCACGGTTTCACTGAAAACGGGCGCGGCCACCACGCCGCCGAAATACTGACCGGTGCTGGGTTCATCGATCATCACGGCGACGATGATGCGCGGCGTCTCAATTGGCGCTATTCCGGTGAACCAAGCACGGTATTTGTTGGCGGCGTAACCCTTGCCCGCTTGCTTGCGTGCGGTGCCGGACTTGCCTCCCACCGAGTAGCCAACGGTCTGCGCCAGTTGACCCGTGCCGCCAGGCGCTGCGGCCATCTGCAACATGCGGCGCACGGCATGCGCGGTGTCAGGCGAGAAGACCCGGACACCGACGGCCGGCTCATCGCTCTTGAGCATGGTCAGCGGAATGATCCGGCCATCGTGTGCAAAGGCGGTGTAAGAGTGCGCCATTTGAAACAACGAAGCCGATAAGCCATAGCCGTAAGACATCGTGGCCTGCTCTATCGGGCGCCAAGTCTTCCAAGGACGCACGCGACCCGTGACAACGCCAGGGAACTTGATTTGCGGTTTTTGTCCGTAGCCAAGCGCGGTGTAGGTGTCCCACATTTCATTGGGGCTCAACTTTTGCGCGATCTTTAATGCACCGACGTTGCTTGATTTTTGGATCACGCCTTCGACGGTCAGGGTGCCGTAGTCATGGGTATCGCGGATCGTGAAACCACCCATGGTGAAGCGACCTGGCCCAGTTTCAATGAGGGTCTGCGGCGTCACGCGACCGGCTTCTAACGCTATCGCCACCGTGATCGGCTTCATGGTCGAGCCAGGCTCGAAGGTGTCGGTCACCGCCCGGTTGCGCAGTTGCTCGCCGCTGAGGTTGCTGCGCTTGTCGGGGATGTAGCTCGGGTAATTGGCCAGCGCCAGCACTTCGCCGGTGACGGCGTCGAGCACCACCACGCTGCCGGCCTTGGCCTTGAAGGCCAACACTGTTTCACGCAATTTTTGATAGGCGAAGAACTGCACCTTGCTGTCAATCGACAGCTGCAGGTCTTTGCCATCGACCGGCGGCTCCTGCTCGCGCAGGTCTTCGATGACACGACCCAGCCGGTCCTTGATGACGCGGCGCGAACCAGCGCGCCCGCTCAGCTCGTCATTGAAGGAAAGCTCCATGCCTTCCTGGCCCATATTTTCAACATTCGCAAAGCCCACAACGTGGGCCGTCGCTTCACCATCGGGGTACTGCCGCTTGTACTCTTTGCGCTGGTACAGACCCTTGATGTTCAGGGCAACAATTTTTTTCGCGATCGGCTCATCGACTTGCCGCTTCAGCCAAACAAAGTTCCGGTCTTCCTTGCTCAACCGTGAATCCAAAACAGAAACCGGCATGTCGAGCAGGCTCGCCAGTTCAGCTAACTGCTGCGGGCTGATGACGACGTCTTCGGGCGTGGCCCAGATACTTTGTGCCGGGATGCTTGACGCCAAAATCAGACCATTGCGGTCCAAGATGCGGCCACGGCTGGCGGGCAATTCCAAGGTGCGAACAAAGCGCACTTCACCTTGTCGCTGGAAAAACTCATTGCCGAAAATCTGAATGTGCGCCGCGCGTGCAGCCAAACCCGCAAAACCCAGGGCGATGGCAGCCACGATGAACTTACTGCGCCAGACCGGCGTCTTGCTGGCCAACAGCGGGCTTGAGCTGTAACGAACGCTGCGGCTCATGGCTTGCCCGGGGTCGCAGCAGCGGCGGCGTCACGGTAAGGGACATATTGCGTGATGGCGGCGGTTGCCGGCAACATCTGCAGCTTGTCCTTGGCCAACTTATCGACACGCAGCGGCGTCGCCTGTGAGCGTCTTTCAGCCTGCAGGGTTTCGTTGTCAATCTCCAGCTTCTGCCCTTGCGTGGTGGCTTTTTCCAGTTCCACAAAAATCCGGCGCGACTCGTATTGCGTGCGCACCAAATACAGCGCCGTCAGCAAGACCGCCACCAGCAGCAACAGGTTGACGCGGGTCAAGCTGGCACCTCGGTGCGTTCAGCCACGCGCATCATGGCGCTGCGGGAGCGCGGGTTGCCGGAGACTTCAGCTTCAGAGGGTTTGACGCGGCCCAGCGCGTTGAGCTTCATCGCCTTGGGCTCGGCAAACGGCGCACGGCGATCGAACACCTCGCGCGAATGTTCAGCGATGAACTGCTTGACGATGCGGTCTTCGAGCGAGTGGAAACTGATCACCACCAGACGTCCTCCAGGTTGCAAGACTTTGAGCGACGCGACTAGCGCCTGTTGCAGCTCCTCAAGCTCGGCATTGATGAAAATCCGAAAAGCTTGAAATGTGCGCGTTGCAGGGTCCTTACCCGGCTCGCGGGTTTTGACCGCGCTAGCCACGACTTCGGCCAATTCAGCGGTGCTCCCAAGTGGACCCCGTTCGTTGCGCCAACGATCAATCGCCTTTGCAACCTGCCCAGCAAACCGTTCTTCGCCGTATTCACGTATGACCTCCGTCATGCTGTCTATGGATGCATCGGCCAGCCACTCGGCCACGCTCTGGCCACGGGTGGTGTCCATGCGCATGTCGAGCGGCCCATTGCCGCGAAAGGAAAAACCGCGTGCCGCGTTGTCGATCTGTGGCGAACTCACGCCCAGATCCAGCAAAATCCCGCTGGCACTGCTGGCTGGCAACTCGCCCAAATGGCTGAAGCCTTCGTGGCGAATGTTGAAGCGCGGATCGTTGAGCGTCGCCGCCTCGGCAATCGCGTCCAAGTCTTTGTCGAAGGCTGTCAGCCGGCCTTGCGGCGACAGTTGTGAAAGAATCAAACGTGAATGACCGCCGCGGCCAAAGGTCGCGTCGATGTAATGGCCGTCCGGGTTGATCTGCAGTGCGTCGACTGCTTCGTTCAACAAGACGGTGCGGTGTGTCCATGTATCTTGCACCGTGGTCTTTCAGAACGAAAAGTCCTTGAAGACGTCGGGCATGTCGCCCTTCATCTGCTCAGCCTCTTGAGCCGCGTAGGTAGCCGAATCCCACAATTCGAAGTAGGCGCCCATGCCGAGCAGCACCGTGTCCTTGCTGATGCCAGCGGCGGCCCGGAGCTCCGGCGAGACCAGCATGCGGCCGGTCGCATCGAGCTCGACATCCATGGCATTGCCGAGAAAAATCCGCTTCCACCACTGCGCTTGCATCGGCAAGGAGGCGATCCGTTCGCGGAATTTTTCCCACTCGTTGCGCGGAAAAATCATCAGACAACCGTGCGGGTGTTTGGTGATGGTGAGCTGGCTTGCGGCGGTGGCGCTCAGCACGTCACGGTACCGGGTCGGCACAGAAAGCCGACCCTTGGCATCGAGAACAATGGAAGACGCACCTTGGAACACTGGCTCAGACCTTTAAAACACTTTTCACCACAAAACTGCACTTTCCACCACTTTATCAGGAATATCAAGTGAAGCAAGTGGTCTTTGAGATTAAATTTCAATGAAATCAATGACTTAGAACGGCTTCAGCAAGTTACATGCAGATAAAAGTTGTTCTAAATTAAGCACTTAGCGAAGGCTGTGAAAGTGCTTTCTCAGGGATTTCTAAGAGAAGGGAAAATCTCGACGCGGTGCGTAAAGATGTCGTTGCAAGCGAAGCGTGGCATCCATCACCGCGCACCCCCAGGATGGATGGACGTGCTGCAGTCGCCACGACGCATCAATTGGAGACGGGGCAAAGTCAAGGCGATCACGGCGACCAACCCATTGGCTGGTGCGTGAAATCGCAGGGAAGACTGGGATGGGGCGGTTTAGCCTGCGGGGCTGGCCGCTGTTGCCGATCATCCAACCACTCTTGCGCAAGCTGCGCCAGAGACGGCTGGAGACCCACTGTCAGTGTTCAGTCACCGAACAATTTTTGCTTGAGTTCACGACGCTGCTGAGCTTCCAACGACAAGCTGGCGGTAGGCCGGGCAATCAGACGTCCGACACCGATGGTTTCGCCGGTTTCGTCGCAGTAGCCGTAGTCGCCGGCGTCGATGCGGGAAATCGACTGCTCGATTTTTTTGAGCAGCTTGCGCTCGCGGTCACGTGTGCGCAACTCAAGCGCGTGCTCTTCTTCGATCGTCGCGCGGTCAGCGGGATCAGGCACAACAACAGTGTCTTCGCGCAAGTTCTCAGTGGTTTGACCGGCGCTGGCGTGAATTTCACTTTTCAGGATCGACAGCTTGTTGCGGAAAAAGGCCAACTGCTTGTCGTTCATGTACTCGCTGTCAGGCATGGCTTTGACTTCTTCGTCCGTCAACGCACTGCCTTCTTTGGTCAGCCAGTTGTTGGCGAGCTTTGGGTCCTTGCGCGCCGCCACATGCGGCGGCGGCGAAATCACGCGTTCAGTGATGGTCGAGTAGCTGGCTTTGGCGGCGTCAGGCGCGTGCGTCGGCACCATCGGTGCGGGCGGTGGCGACTGCGCTGCGGTGCGGGCGGAACTGCGGCGTCCGGGCTTGAGAGGAGGTGGAGGCGTGATCATGGTCTTTGGAGCGGAGGGCACGGCAGGTGATGGAGCCGGCGCTGACTGGGTAGGGGTGGACGCTGCCTTGGCCGCACTGGAAGGTGCCGCTTTGACAACAGAGGAGGGTGGCGTTTTCGAAACTGGTTTGGCCGCTGGCTTCACCGTCGACTTGGCCATTGGCTTGTCGATCGGCTTGACAACAGGCTTTATAACCGATCTGGCGGGTATTTTTTTCTGGGTGACTTCTTTGGTAGTCGATTTTTTGGCAGACACCGTTGCCTTGACGGCGGTTTTCAGCGCAGGCTTGACGGTTACTTGAGCCGCCACTTTGGCAGCTACTTTGACGACTGACTTGCTCTTCTTGGCAGGGGCATTCACGTCTTGTCTCCTTTGGGCACTGGCCTGTGGATGACCCTCGGTTTTTTTAAAAACCGGAGCCAGGGTGATACGTCCGTCTTGTCTCTTGTTGGCTTTCTTCTCAGCTTGATTGTCTTGCCCGATCGGTCGGGCATCTCGGCCGGCGGACGATCTTATCGGCTCAACTGCCGCACTGGGTGCTAAAAAACCGAATCGTTGTAGAAATGAAACGAACATCGCGCCCTCCGGTCTGGCATACGCACTAACCACAAGGTTTTGTAGTTTGCGATGAGCCTACCTCAAACCAAGCACTGCTCAAGGCCTTGCAGAAAAATATCTTTCGGCAGGTCGATGCCGATAAAGACCATCTTGCTGGTCTTCACTTCGCCCTCCGCCCAAGCCGGCCCGAGGTCACTGCCCATCAGCTGGTGCACGCCTTGAAAGATCACTTTGCGCTCGGTCCCTTCCATGTTCAGCACGCCTTTGTAGCGCAGCATGCGCGGGCCATAAATGTTCACCACCGCGCCCAGAAAATCTTCCAGCTTGGCCGGGCTGAAAGCGCGGTCTGAACGGAACACAAAGCTCTTCACGTCATCGTCATGACGGTGGTGATGGCCGTGTCCATGGTCGGCGTGCTCGTCAGCTGCGCCGTGGGCGTGCGACGGGTGGTCACAAGGCTCACCGGGCGCATGGTCGTGGCCAGCGTGCGCGTCGGTCTCTTCCTTCAGAAAGTCGGGGTCAATGTCCAGCTTGGCATTCAGGTTGAAGCCGCGCAGGTCAAACACATCGGCAATCGCGACTTCGCCAAAATGCACTGCACGCTGCGGTGCGCGTGGGTTCATCTGGGTCAAGCGGTGCATCAGGGCTTTGACTTCGCTGTCGTCCACCAGATCGGTCTTGCTGATGAAGATCTGATCGGCAAAGCCGACTTGACGGCGGGCTTCTTGGCGGTCGTTGAGTTGGGTGGCGGCGTGCTTGGCGTCGACCAGCGTGAGGATCGAGTCGAGCAGGTACTGCTCGGCGATTTCTTCGTCCATGAAGAAAGTCTGCGCCACCGGGCCAGGGTCCGCCAAACCGGTGGTTTCGATCACCACGCGGTCAAAGGTCAACAAGCCTTGGCGTTTTTTCGAGGCCAGCAGTTGCAGCGTTTCGCGCAGGTCTTCACGGATCGAGCAGCAGATGCAGCCGTTGTTCATCTGAATGATGTTCTCTTGGGTGTCATTGACCAAGATCTCGTTGTCGATATTTTCTTCGCCAAACTCGTTTTCAATGACGGCAATTTTCTGGCCGTGGGCTTCGGTCAACACGCGCTTTAGCAAAGTGGTTTTGCCTGAACCCAGAAAGCCGGTCAGGATGGTGACAGGAATCAAACTCATGGTATGCCTAACTAAAAAATTTTAAAACGAGTGGAGAGCTCAACAGAATGGGAGCCAAAATCAGGGCTCATTTTAGCGAGCGAGGCCGGCAGCTGCAGCAGCGACTCGGCCAACCTGCAGATGTCAAGGCCTTCTGGTCAAGGCTTTCGAACCAGCACCAGCCCCTTGAGGTATTCGCCCTCGGGAAAGGTCACTGTCATCGGATGATCCGGCGCGCCGCCCAAGCGCTCGCTGATGAAAGCGTCAACACCGGCGTCGGTGCCCGCAGAGGCGACGATCTTGTGAAACAGATCGGCGCTGATGCCGCCCGAACACGAGTACGTGAACAGCACGCCACCGGGTTCCAGAATCATCAGCGCTAAGCGGTTGATGTCTTTGTAGGCGCGTGCGGCACGCTCAGCGTGCGCAACAGTCGGCGCAAACTTGGGCGGGTCCAGCACGATCGCGTCAAAAGTGCGGCCTTCCTTGATGTACTGCCGCAGCGAGGCGTTGACATCGGCGTCATGCATCTCGCAACGCGCGGCGTCAAAGCCGTTCAGCGCCACATTGGCCCAGGCTTTGTCGATGGCTGGGCCGGACGAGTCGATCGAGGTCACGTGCGCCGCGCCGCCAGCCAAGGCCGCCACCGTGAAACCACCGGTATAGCAATAGCAGTTCAACACGCGCTGAAACTGCCGCCGCCGGGCGTACGCGGCAAACTTTTGGCGGCTGTCGCGCTGGTCTAAATAAAAGCCAGTCTTATGGCCTTCGGCGATGTTCAGGCCGAGCTGCCAGTCGTGTTCTTGAATGACGATGTCGGTACTTGGCGGCTGCCCGTCAGCCGGTGCGCCGCTCAGCCAGCCGGTGGCTTCGGGTAAACCTTCCAGTCTGCGCACGCTGGCGTCTGAGCGCTCATACAGCCGCGTCAAGCCGGTTTGGGCCAGCAACGCGTCAACGATAACGCTCTTCCAGCGCTCGACGCCACAGCTTGAAAATTGCACCACCAGCGTGTCGGCATAGCGGTCGACCACCAGCCCCGGCAAGCCGTCGGACTCGCCGTGCACCAAGCGCACGCCGTTGCTCTGCACGTCAAACAAAGTCCGGGCCTTCAGCGCGGCGGCGATGCGGGCGCTGAAAAAGGCCGCGTCAATGCGCTGGGCTTCGTCAAAGCTCCAGATCCGTGCGCGGATTTTGGAGGTCGGGCTGACCGCCGCCCACGCCAGAAAGCGGCCGTCGTGGCTGTCCACGCGCACGGTTTCGCCGGCATCGCCACTGCCTTTGGCGATGGCGCCGTCAAAAATCCACGGGTGGCGCCGCTGCAGTGAGCGTTCTTTGCCTTCTCGGAGTCGAATTGATTTCATGCGCCTATTGTCGGGCTTGGCTTAGCCTGGTTGGCGCAAGCCAAGATCGGCCAGAGGGCTGGCCTCCTACGGGGACGGCGGTTTTCGGTTTGATTTGAGATTGGCCTTGAGCCCGACCACTGTGGCGCGGGGGTGCGCGGCGTCATAAATTGTCGCCAAGTGCTGAAAATCAAGCCGCGTGTAAACCTGCGTGGTGGTGATGTTCGCGTGGCCGAGCAGCTCTTGCACAGCGCGTAAATCGCCACTCGACTGCAGTACGTGGCTGGCGAAAGAATGACGCAGCATGTGCGGATGCACCGGCGTTGCCAGCCCGGCTTGCAGCGAGCGCAGCTTCAACCGGACCCGAATGTGCTGCGGCGTCAAACGGCCACCGCGGTGGCTGATGAACAGCGCCGAGCCGGGGTTGTCTGCCACCGACGCAGCAGCGCTCAGCCACTCACTGCGCACCGCCAGCCAAGCCTCGAGCGCACGCAAGGCCTTGGCACCCACCGGCACACTGCGCCGCTTGCCGCCTTTGCCAAGTACATGGGCTTCGGCGGCTTGCAGGTCAATCCAGCCTTGCGCTTGCCCGCTGGCCAAGGCGTCTAGCCCGACCAACTCCCCGATGCGCAGGCCGCAACCGTAGAGCAATTCGGTCAGGCATTCGTCGCGCGCTTGCAAGCCCGGGTGGGATTCGGTGTCTGCCGTTTGGAAGTCGGCCAATTGCACCGCTTCATCGACGCTGAGCGCTTTGGGCAGAGGCTTGGCCACTTTGGGCGCGCGCAAGTCTTGCACCGGGTTGACGCTGACCAGCCCTTCGCGCCCGAGCCAGCCGTAAAAGCCGCGCCAGCCCGACAAAATCAGCGCAATCCCGCGGCCACTGCGACCGCCGCTGTGCATTTGCGCGACCCAGCGACGCAAGTGGTGCGGCGTCACCGCTGTCAAGGAAACAAGTGCTTGCGCTGCCGCGGCTTGCAGCTTCTCTAAGTCCAGCGTGTACAGCGCCAGCGTGCGAGCAGCCAAGCGTTTTTCAACGCGCGCGTGTTCGAGGTAGCGCAGCACCAAGGGATCCGGCGCGACCGTTATTTGGCTGAGTTGCGGAACGACTGACGAGGGGTTTTCTGGCATGGCTGAATCGGCGTTGAACGAAATGACCACCGCCCGGCAAGGATCAGTCCAGCGTCGTGTCAGCCGGTCTGCGCAGGCGTGACAAGGCAGCGCTGGCCAACACGCCAATGCGCTGTAAAAAGTCGGTGTCCATGTCGCTGGTGAAGCGTTCAGGGTCTGGCGATGCCAGCACCAGACAACCGAAGGCCTTCGGTTCGCCGCCAGCGCGCAAAGAAATCAAGGCCACCGACCTGACCGTTGCCGGATCAGGCAACCAGCTGACGGTCTCCAGGCCAACGTTCAGGCCGCAAAAAGGGGTCGCCAGCGAAGACGCAAAACTGCGCGCTTCTTCGCTCACACCCGCAGCAACATCGAGGTCTAAAAAGGGCCCTGCCACATCCCAGACTTTGATGGCCACTTGCGGAATCGAGAACTGCGTCAACAGTTTCTGGGCAATGGTGTCAGGTAAATCACGGGCCACCGACGTCATCAAAAGCTGAGTCATCCAAGCCTGCATTTTGTCGGCGATGAGCACATTCTCTTTGCCGTGGCGAATCATCTCGACAACGCGGGACTCCAGGCTGCGAATTTTGTCGCGCAGCATGTTGGCTTGACGCTCTTGCAAACTGACAGCACGACCGCCATGACCGCTCGACAACTGCACGGTCGCCAGCAATTCGGCGTGGCGCTCAAAAAAGTCTGGCGTGTTGGCCAAGAAGTTGGCGATGTCGTCTTCGGTGATCGGATGTTCAATGGGGTGGGGAATCGAGTTCATGCTTGTATTGTGCTCAATTTTCAAGTTGCTGAGAAGGCCAGACCAGACCCACAGGTCATCGGGGATTCAGATTCAAAGTTCAAGTTTCAAGGCAGCTCGATCTCGCCTTCAAACACCTGCGTCGCCGGGCCACTCAGAAAGACCGGCGCATCAAGCCGGTCTGCCGTGCCCTGCCACTCGATGTGCAGCAGGCCGCCGTGCGTGTGGACATCAACTTGCGCGTCCAGCAGTCCCAGCCGAATGCCCGCCACCACGGCCGCACAAGCGCCGGTGCCGCAAGCCAGCGTTTCGCCCGCGCCGCGTTCGTAGACACGCAAGCGCACCTCGCTGCGCGACACAATTTGCATGAAGCCCGCGTTGACGCGGCGCACAAAGCGCGGGTGGTTTTCAATTTGCGGCCCCCAGACCAGCACCGGCGCCGTGTCGACAGAGTCAACAATCTGCACGGCATGCGGATTCCCCATGGAGACCACCGCTGCCAAGACGGTGCTGCGCTGGCCATCGGCCATTAAGTCGAGCGGCCAAGTGGCCCAGCCGTTGACGACTTGCGGCGTCAAGCCAGCCGCGTCAAACGGCACTTCAGCCAAGTCAAACACCGGCGCGCCCATGTCGACGCTGACCCGGCCATCAGGCTGCAGCGTGAGCGTCAAAACGCGGTTCATGGTTTGCACGCGTACCGTGTCGCGGTCTGTCAATTGGTGGTCGCGTACGTAGCGCACAAAGCAGCGCGCGCCGTTGCCGCAGTGCTCCACCTCGTGGCCGTCGGCGTTGTGAATCACATAAGAAAAGTCGATGCCAACGGCACCGACTGGCGCGGGTCGCACGCTCAATATCTGGTCTGCGCCAACACCAAAGTGGCGGTCCGCCAGAAAGCGGTATTGCGCTGTGCTCAGGCCTAGCGGCTGTCGGGTCTCGTCAAGCACCACGAAATCATTGCCGGCGCCCTGCATTTTGGTGAATCGAATTCGCATCCGATCATTATCCGCCGACCACTGCAATGCCATTACCATGCAAGCCTTGACTCACCCATCCAAGAAAGACCGACATGCTGCGCATTCCCGAATGGACTCCTGCCCTCAAACCGCAACCCCAAGACCTGGTCGACGCCATCTTGAAGCGTCGCGGCGGCACCTTGATCAACTTGGACAAAGCCTTGCTGTGGAGCGAGCCTCTCGCCCGCGCTTGGAATGTCTACCTGGGCGCGGTTCGCTCCGGCTTGCCCACCAGCCGTAAGTTGCGCGAACTCGGCATCTGCACGGTGGCGCTGCTGACCGGTGCAGCCTATGAATACAAGCATCACGCGCCGGATTTTTTAACTGCTGGCGGCCAACAAGCTGAACTTGATGCGCTGAATGAGCTGGTGAAGTCAGACGCTCGCCTGGCCACGGCGCATCCGGCGCTGGGCACAGTCGAGCAGTTGGTGATTCAGTATGCCGCGCAAATGACGCTCGACGTGAAAGTCAGCGACACGCTGTTTGCCAGCTTGCGCGAGCACTTTGACACCACCGAGCTGGTCGAGCTGACCAGCGCGATTGCCACTTACAACATGGTCGCCAGATTCTTGGTGGCTTTGGGTATTACACCGGAATGACGTTTGTAAAACGTCGCTAGTTTAGCGGCCGTTAGTCACTGTTTTTGTCTGACCCGCTTTTTCGCGGGATCGTCAAACTAAAGCTGGTCCTGCGTTGAGAAGAGGTGGCGGTCGCTGAGCCGCCATGCGCCTCCAAAATAGCGCGCGTGATGGCCAGCCCCAAGCCCGCGCCGTCTGAGTCTTGATGGGTGCGCGCGGGATGCCCGCGAAAAAAACGATCGAAGAGACGGGGCAGCACCTTAGGGTCAATTTCGTCGCCGGTGTTCTCGACCTTCAACGTGGTTGCTTGCGGCGTCTCAATGATTTCAATGGTCACTTCGCCGTGGTCATGGGTGTGCCTGATCGCATTGGACAGCAAATTGCTGACGGCCCGGCGAAACATCAAGCGGTCACCCAGAATTTCACCGTCGCCGACCGAACTGATCTTGACGCCTTTTTCTGCTGCCAGCGCCTCATAAAACTCCACCAAGGCTTGAGCCTCGCTCGCCGCTGAAAAAATTTCGGTTTGGGGCAGTTCAACACCTCGCTCCGTCTTCGCCAAAAAAAGCATGTCGGACACCATGCGTGCGAGTCGCTGGAACTCCTCGGCATTGGACGCCAAGATATCGCGGTAGGTGGCAGCGTCACGTTTGGCGGACAACGCGACCTGCGTTTGCGTCAAAAGATTGCTGATCGGGGTACGCAACTCATGCGCCAGATCCGCTGAGAAATCTGACAACCGCTGAAAGTCTGTTTGCAAGCGATCGAACATTCGATTGAGTTCGTTGGCCAGGTCGGCCATCTCCACCGGCACAGCATCGACCTGCATGCGCTGGTCGAGCCGATGCGCACTGACTGAAGTCGCCTTGGTTTTCATGGACCGAAGCGGCGACAGGCCCTGACGTGCCGCGAGCCAGCCGAGCAGACCACTCACCGCTGTGACGGCCAATGCATAAAGACCCAATGTGACGCTCAAGTCGAACATGAATTGCGTGTGATGAGCCGTGTCCATCGCAACGAAGGCGCTGAATGTCGAGGCACCTAAAAAGGCCGGCACATATTGAAAAAACAAGCCGTTGAACTCACGCCCCTGATCTGTCCAGTGCTGCAGCGTGGAGGGCTTTGCTGCAAGCATCAGCTGAGGCGGCTGAAACCCTCTTGAGCTGAACAGCGTGTGTCCGTTGACGTCCTTGACGATGGCGTAAAGGCCGTGGTGATGACTCAGTGATTCTTGCAACCGCGATTGGACTTCCTCAACAGAATGAGTGTTTTCAAAAATAGCTTCCATCAGATGCTGTTTATCCTGAAGCGTCATTTCATCCAAGTCGATGAAATGACGCTCGGAGGCAACCAGAACGAAATAAGCCAAAGCCAGCACGGTCGTCGCGGTGACCAGCGTGAAAAAAAGGGTCAAGCGACTTGTCAATGAAAAAGAACTGCGCATTCAGCGTTCCGCTGGAAGTTCGAGCACGTAGCCCATGCCGCGAACTGTCTGAATCAATTTAGTCTCGTGCGCTTCGTCTATTTTCAAGCGCAGGCGGCGCACGGCCACTTCAATGACATTGGTATCGCTGTCAAAGTTCATGTCCCAAACTTGCGAGGCAATCATGGAGCGAGGTAGCACCTCGCCCTGCCGCCGCATCAGCAGCTCAAGTAAGCCGAACTCCTTGGCAGTCAAATCTATTCGCCGACCCGCACGCGAGACACGGCGACGCAGCAGATCAAGTTCCAGGTCAGCCACTTGCAGCGTGGTGACTTCACTACCGCCTTTGCCACGACGCAGGATGGTGCGGACACGGGCCAGCAACTCAGCAAACGAAAACGGCTTGACAAGATAGTCATCGGCACCCAACTCCAAGCCTTTGACGCGATCTTCCACTTGGTCGCGCGCCGTCAAAAAGAGCACCGACATGTGCAGTCCACGCTGGCGCAGGGTCTGCAAGACCTGCCAGCCATCAAGACCTGGCAGCATCACATCAAGGATCACCAAGCCGTACTCGCCGTGCAACGCAAGGTGCAATCCATCCGTGCCATTTCGCGCTAAATCCACCACAAAACCGGCTTCCGTCAGACCTTGAAGGAGGTATTGACCCGTTTTGAGTTCATCTTCGACGATCAGTATTTTCACGCTAACGCTCCGCTGTAAGACCTGCGCCAAAGTGTCACCGCTTTAGGGTCGCATGGTTCTGAGATAACAAAAATGTAATCTACCAAACAGGTTCTAGACAGGGGTCTCTGTTCAAAATAGAGGTCTAGAAAGTATTTGATTTATTCCAAGGAGCTTATGTCATGCCACGCCCAACCTGTCGCCCCTCTTTGAGGTTGCTGCTGCCCTTGATTCTCTCGCTTTGGGGCGGTACGGCTGCCGCTCAGACAGCCTCCGAATCGATCACACTGTTGCCAACTCAGTTGCAATACACATCACCGCTGAGGGCGTATCAAGCCTATGCCGACGAGCCCATTCAATCGTGGCGCGAGGCCAATGACCGGGTGGGCCGCATCGGTGGCTGGCGTGCTTACGCCAAAGAGGCGAGCACCAACGACCCGGTCAAGACTGAACCACCAGCAAACCCACACACCGGCCAACATGGGGGACACAAGCCATGAAAGTGTCCATTTCATCGTCTCGGTTCAAGCTGGCCCTTTCTGCGGTTGCAATTGTCGCCCTGTCTGGTTGCGCCAGTGCCAGCCTTGAGGAGAACGTCAGCCGAGTCAATGACGAAGCCCGCAGTTTCACTGACGGCAACCTGTCCTTGGCTCGCACGGATGACGAGCGGGTCAAGCGAGCCAACGTCGCACAGTCGCTGCTGGGATCGCCCGTGGGGCAACGCGAGGCCGTCCAACTTGCGCTGGTCAATAGCCCGGCATTGCAGACCTTGCTGGCTCAGGGCTGGGCTGAGTCTGCTGACGCTGCGCAGGTCGGTCGAATCTCGAACCCCATGGTCAGTTTTGAGCGCATGGTGAATGGCGCTGAACTGGAGCTTGGACGGGCCTTGTCATTTGGCCTGCTCGATGTGTTGACCTTGCCGGCTCGGCAGGGCATTGCCAGTCTGCGCATTGAGCAGTCGCAATTGCGCCTGACCAGCGAAGTCATCGATCAAGTCACCAAGGTTCGTCAGGCCTGGGTTCGCGCTGTCACGGCTGAACAAACCTTCCAATACGCGCAGCAAGTCTTTGCCAGTGCCGAGGCGAGCGCCGAGCTGGCACGGCGTATGCAGTCGGTTGGGAACTTCAATCGACTCCGTCGAGCGCGTGAACAAGCCTTTTATGCCGATGCAGCGACCCGACTTGCAACGACCAGCCATCAAGTGACCGCCAGCCGCGAAGAATTGGTGCGCTTTTTAGGTTTGGATGAAGCACAGGCACAAGCGCTCACACTGCCCAAGCGCTTACCAGACCTGCCAAAACAAGCGCTAGAACCGCAGGTCGTTGGCACTCAGGCCACACGTGCTCGACTCGACATCCGATTGGCACAAAGTGCGCTGGCGGCGTCCGCCAAGTCACAGGGCCTGACGACGGTGACCAGTCTCACCGACATTGAACTGACCGCGCGCAGCAATACCCGGTTTGACAACGCAACAGGAGGATCGCGTACCAGCCCACGTGGCTATGAAATTGGCATTCGCCTGCCCATCTTTGACTGGGGGAACATGCAGCGCGATGCCATGAACGCGCGCACCCTGGCCGCCGCTAATTTTCTCGAGGCAACCGTCCGCACAGCGGGCTCCAGTCTGCGTGAGAGCTATTCAGCCTATCGCACAAGCTACGACATCGCGCGACATTATCGCGACGAGGTCGTGCCGCTGCGCAAGGTCATTGCCGAAGAAAACCAGCTCCGTTACAACGGCATGATCATTGGCGTCTTTGAGTTGCTAGCGGATTCGCGAGATCAGGTGAACGCAGTGACCGCCGCCATTGGCGCAGAACAGCAGTTCTGGTTGGCCGACGCCGCATTGAAGGCCTCCATGATCGGTCGCCCAACCAACACCAACCTGTCAGTGACATCCAGCGCGCCCAGCGGTGGTGCTGCCGGCCATTGAATTCAGGAACACAGCATGACGTCCAGAAGAGATTTTTTTAAATTTGCCGGCATTGCCGGAGGTGCCGTGGCCGTCAGTGCCGTGAGCCGTGTCGCCATGGCGGCTTTGCCCGAACCCGTTATCCAAACCAGTGCAGAGACGATGGCCCCACTGGTGCCGAACAGCGGTCGACCCTACAACCCGGTGGTCACGCTCAACGGCTGGACGCTGCCATGGCGTATGAACCAAGGCGTTAAAGAGTTTCATTTGGTCGCCGAGCCCGTAGTTCGCGAAATGGCGCCTGGCTTCAAGGCCCATTTGTGGGGTTACAACGGTCAGAGCCCAGGTCCGACCATTGAGGTGGTCGAGGGCGACCGCGTGCGCATCTTTGTGACCAACAAGTTACCCGAGCACACCAGCGTCCACTGGCACGGTCAGCGCCTACCCAACGGCATGGACGGCGTCGTCGGGTTGAACCAGCCGGGCATTCCTGTCGGAAAAACATTTGTCTATGAATTTGTAGCGCGCCGCCCGGGCACTTTCATGTACCACCCGCATGCTGACGAAATGACGCAGATGGCCATGGGCATGATGGGCTTTTGGGTCACCCATCCGAAGACCAAGCATCCCCTGATTGATGAGGCCCAGCGAGACTTCTGCTTTTTGCTGAATGCCTACGACGTCGACCCGGGCAGCTACACGCCAAAGATCATGACCATGCTCGACTTCAACCTTTGGTCGTGGAACAGCCGCATCTTCCCGGGCATCGACTCGCTGAACGTCCGCCTGAACGACAAGGTTCGCATTCGGATCGGTAACCTGACCATGACGAATCACCCGATCCATCTGCACGGCCATGAGTTCACTGTCACCGGCACGGATGGCGGTCCGACGCCGAAAGGCTCGCGCTGGCCGGAGGTGACGACTGACATTGCGGTCGGGCAGATGCGTCAAATCGAGTTTGTTGCCGATGAAGAAGGTGACTGGGCTTTTCACTGCCATAAGAGCCACCACACCATGAACGCGATGGGCCACGACGTGCCTACCCTGATCGGGGTAGACCACACGGGCGTCGGAAAAAAGATCAACAACCTGATCCCCGACTACATGGTGATGGGTGAGCGCGGCATGGCCGACATGACGGAAATGGAGATGCCCATTCCTGACAACACCGCCCCCATGATGGCCGGGGCAGGCCCCTTCGGTTCGGTGGAAATGGGCGGCATGTTCAGTGTTTTGAAGGTTCGCAAGGACCAGAAACCTGGTGACTACAAGGACCCGGGCTGGTTCAAACACCCAGAGGGAACGGTGGCCCATGAGTACACCGGGCCGCTGGCGGCGCCCGCACGATTCAAAGCCGAGGGCGGGCAGTCCATGCCTCGTGCTCAAAAGCCTGCCAGCCCCACTGAGGTTCAGATTCGTAAACCGACGTCGCACAGCGGCCATTGACGCCATTTTTAACCTGAGACTTGCCCATGAAATCTAAACTTTTTACGCCTAAAAACTGCATCGTGCTGCTTGCGCTGACTTTGTCTAGCGTTGTCTTTGCTGCAGGCGAACACGCCGCAGGCCATGGACATAGTCACAGTGACAGTGCCGCTCAAAGCGCCATTGGAAAACCTGGCGTCAAAGCGAAGGCAAGCCGAACTGTGACTGTCGAGATGAGCGACAACATGCGCTTCACGCCGTCCGAGATACAAGTCAAACAAGGCGAGACCGTTCGCTTCATGGTTAAAAACAACGGTCAGGTGAAACACGAGTTGAGCCTAGGCACACAAAAAGAGCTGCTGGAACACTTGGAACAAATGAAAAAGTTCCCAGAGATGGAACACGACGAACCCAGCAAGGTGACCTTGGCGCCAGGCAAGCAGGGAGAGATTGTCTGGCAATTCACCACAGCAGGCGTCCTCAACTTCGCCTGCCTGATGCCGGGTCACTATGAAGCTGGGATGCAGGGGGCCGTCATGGTTAAGAAAAATTAAGCCCGCTTGCACTTATCAGCACGCCATTTTTCAGCCCGTACTCACAGAGAAAACCCCATGAACACCATTCAACAAATTTTGACCCTTTCGGCCATGGCCACGGGCCTCGCCCTGCCGATGAACAGCTTTGCACAGACCCCTGTGGCTCAAGCCAAGATGGACCTGCCGCAAGCAGCAGCGACCTCCATGACCTTGGGCGAGATCAAAAAAGTTGACCCAGCGACTGGCAAGGTCACGATCAAGCACGGCGACATCAAACACTTGGACATGCCGGGGATGACCATGGTTTTCACAGCCAAAGACAAGCGTTTATTGGCCAACATCAAGCCAGGCGACAAGGTCAATTTCATGGTGATCAGCGAGGCAGGAAAGATGGTTGTCACCGATATCCAGCCGGCCCCTTAAAAATCATCGTCGAAACAGCCCAAAGCCAAGGCCTCTGGCTGGCAGGCTCATTTCTTAACTTTGAAAGAAATCAACGTGATGAAACGCACTTACTTCACCGCCATCGCAGACGGTCAAGCCTTCGCAGCATAAACCTCACCCGTCAGGACCGATTTGGATCGGCGGGCAGGTTTTTTTTGAGCCTCTCGCCGCTGTCAGCCGCCGTGAGGCAGCAAGTCAGCGCACTGCGGTGTGACCGGTCCATCAGCGGACGCTCAGTCCGTCTTGATGCCGTTGTCCTTCACGACCTTGGCCCAGACATCGATTTGGTTGTTGATGAAGGTGCTGGCCGCCTCGGGCGTGCTGCCGACGAGGTTGATGCCTTGGGCGCTGAGCTTTTTAGCGATATCCGGATTCTTCAAGGCTTTGGCGACTTCTTCGTTCATGCGCTTGATGATCGCTGGCGGGGTCTTGGCAGGGGCCAAGATGGCCCACCAAGCCGGCGCGTCAAAACCGGCAAAACCACTTTCGGCCAACGTCGGGACGCCCGGCAATTCAGGCGAGCGCTTGCTGGTGGTGACCGCCAGCGCACGCATGCGGCCGCTGTCGATGTGCGGCTTGACCACGAATACCGAGCCAATCGCCAGCGGCACGTGACCGGCTACAGCGTCAACCATCAACGGGCCACCGCCTTTGTAAGGCACGTGTTGCCAATCGATATTGCCGCTTTTGCTGATCAAAGACATGGCCAAGTGGCCCAAGCTACCTGAACCAATGCTGCCGTAGCTGACGTTTTTCTTGGCCTTGGAAGCCGCCACCACGTCTGCAAATGTCTTGTACTCAGAACCCGCATGGGTCGCCAACACCATGGCCGACGTGCCAATCAACATCACAGGAGCCAAGTCTTTGCGCGTGTCATAAGGCAGACCCGCAATCAAGCTGGGGTTCACAGCGTGGGTGTCAAAAACCACGGCGAAAGTGTAGCCATCTGCCGGTGCTGCAGCCACGGCGGCGGCGCCAATAGAGCCTGATGCACCACCGCGGTTCTCAACAATGACGGTTTGCCCGAGTTGTTGCGACAAAGGCTGCGACAAAATGCGCGCCACCTGGTCGACAGAGCCTCCTGGTGGAAACACAGCGACCAATTTGATCGGTTGTTTAGTCGGCCATGCGCCGGGCGCTGCGGCAGTCTGTGCAAAGGCGCTGCCGAGGCAAAGCAGCGTTGTCAAGATCGGGGTGGCTTTGAGCAGCCATTTTTTCGAGAGAGTCGTCATCAAAGGTCCTGTTAATTGAGTCGGCATTATGGAGAAGGACTCCCCCCGGCACCATAGGGAAAAGCACTTACCATTTTCACGGGCAAAATTAAAGCCATGGTCAGAGCCTCCCAACTTCTTTATCCGCAGCGCGACGCTGCGCCCCTGCGCCCTGCAGCCACCGTGTTGCTGCTGCGTGACACGCCCGTCGGCCTGGAAGTGCTGATGACGCGGCGTTCGTCTACGGCCAGCTTTGCGCCCGGTGCTTATGTCTTTCCGGGCGGCGGCATCGACAGCGCCGACGCGCTGGCGCATGGTCAGTCGACGCGGCGTCAGACGCAAAGCGATCTGCACCTGACGCAAGCCATCGCCGCCATCCGTGAAAGCTTCGAAGAGCTCGGCGTCTTGCTGGCGCGCCGTGCCGATGGCCGTCATCCCGACAGCGCCGACATCGCCACGCTAGACCGCAGCGCGCCGTTTGCCGAACAGTGCGCGGCGCGCCAGTGGCAACTGGCGGGCAGCGAGGTCTTTGTGCTGGCGCACTGGGTCACCGACCGGGATTTGCCGCGCCGCTTTGACGTGCCTTTTTTGGTGGCGCGCATGCCGCACGGTCAGACGCCGCTGGCTGACGAAGCCGAGCAGTTTGAACCCACTTGGGTGCGCCCCACCGACGCGCTGGCACGGCATGCAGAAGGTCGCTTTTTCATGATCTATCCGACCCTGCGCACACTGGAACGACTGCAGAAGTTTGCGGACGTAGAAGCCGCCCTTCAAACCTGCGCCGCCACCGAAGAGCCGCTCTGGACCTCTTGCCCACGCGCCGGATGGTTGGCCGGCAAGGAAGCGCGTTACATGGAGCATGAAGCAGCCTTTGGCGAACTGGCGCTGACCAGCCCGGACGGCCAAATCGTCCACAGCCTCGACTGGCAAACCCTGCAGCCAGTACCGCTGCTGAAAAACCTGCTGCGCTTGACCGCGCCGAATCCGGGCGTCATGACCGGCCCCGGCACCAACAGCTACCTGGTCGGTGACGTCAACACGGGCTACATCGCCATCGATCCCGGCCCGGCCGATGCAGGCCACTTGGCGCGTTTGCACGCCGCTGCCGGCGGCGACATCCGCCTGATTGTCTGCACGCACTCGCACCCCGACCATTCGCCAGGCGCGCAGCCGCTGCAAGCGCTGTGCGAAACCGGCGGTCAATCCAAGCCACCGATTCTCGGCTTGGCGTCGCTGCCGACAGCCCGCGCCGACAGCACCTTCACGCCTGATCGCGCACTGGCTAACCATGAGCGTCTGACACTCGTGTCCAAAGGGCCAGAAGGCGACACGACGCACACCCTGCAGGTGATGCACACGCCCGGCCACGCCGCCAACCACCTGTGCTTGGCGCTGCTCGAAGACGGTCTGTTGTTCAGCGGCGACCACATCCTCAACGGCAGCACCACCATCGTCAATCCGCCCGATGGCAACATGAACGCTTATCTCGATTCGCTAGACCTGCTCAGCGCCGCTTGCGATGCACATCAGATTGAGTTCATCCTGCCGGCCCACGGCTATGTGCTGGGCCAAGCCAAAGACGCGATCACCCAGCTGAAGGCGCACCGGCTCAAGCGCGAAGCCAAAGTCTGGGCGGTGATGCAGGCCAACCCGAGCGGCACGCTCGACGACTGGGTGCCGCTGGCCTACGACGACGTGCACGAACGCGTTTGGCCGATCGCCAAACGCTCGCTGCTGGCCCACGTGGAGCGCCTCCAAACGCTGCGCCCTGAAAAATTAGTGTGAAGCTCGCCGATAAGCCGGATTTTGTGCGCCTTGCCAACTTGCCGAAGCAAGTTGTCGCGGTGTGACCGTCATTAATCTGGGCCGGGGGTCGCCCCACCGGCTCAATGCTACCTACCCGCCAGCTCTGCGGAACCACATCAACGCTGGCCTACTTGGTATTGCTGCGCGTAGAGATTGCCCGTTTCACCCGGCTTGCTGAGTTGCCCCAACCCGCCGACTCGTCTCTGTTGCTCTGATCCTCACCTCACGGTGGAGAGGTATTACCTCCTACGCTGTCCTGTGCAGTCCGGACGTTCCTCCAGTGCCAGGTTTCCCATACGGCACCAGCGACGGTCTGGCGTGCTTCACACCGCGTATTATCCCTGCAGAACCAGCACTTCCAGACGCGGCCATGGCGAGCGTTTAAAATTCTGCCCTTGCTCCGAAAAACGGATCCACAGAAAGACACAGACATGCTGCGATTGACCGAGCTCAAGCTCCCGCTGGACCACGCCGACGACGCGCTGCCAGCCCTGATCCTCAAAACGCTGGGCATCACGACCGCCGAGCTGATCAGCCACCAGATCCACAAACGCAGCTACGACGCGCGCAAACGCAATTTGTTGCTGGTCTACATCGCCAACGTCGAGCTCAGCAGCCCCACGCTGGAAGACCAGTTGCTGACACAGTTCGCCGGTCACCCGCACATCAGCCGCGCGCCCGACCTGCGCTACCACCCACCGACACACGCGGAGCAAGCCACGCAAGCACCGGCTCTCCGCCCGGTCGTCATCGGCTTTGGACCTTGTGGGATTTTTGCCGCGCTGCTGCTGGCGCAAATGGGTTTCAAACCGATCGTGCTGGAGCGCGGCAAGAAAGTCCGCCAACGCACCCAAGACACCTGGGGACTGTGGCGCAAACAAGTACTGCACCCGGAGTCGAATGTGCAGTTTGGCGAAGGCGGCGCCGGCACTTTTTCAGACGGCAAGCTGTGGAGCCAGATCAAAGACCCACGCCACTTGGGCCGCAAGGTCATGTTGGAGTTCGTCAAAGCCGGCGCACCTGACGAGATTTTGCTGGTCAGCAAACCGCACATCGGCACCTTCAAGCTGGTCAAGGTGGTCGAGCACATGCGCGAGCAGATCGAGGCCATGGGCGGTGAGATTCGCTTTCAACAGCGCGTCAGCGACGTCGACATTGAAGACGGCCCCAACGGGAAACACATTCGCGGCCTGACGGTAGAGAACTTAGCCGATGGCAGCCGCTACGACTTGCGCGCCGACCATGTGGTGCTGGCACCGGGCCACAGCGCCCGCGACACCTTTGCCATGCTGCACGAGCGCGGTGTTTTCATGGAAGCCAAACCATTTTCGGTGGGCTTTCGCATCGAGCATCCGCAGGGTCTGATTGACCGCGCACGCTTGGGCCAACACGCCGGGCATCCGCTGCTGGGCGCGGCCGACTACAAGCTGGTGCACCACGCCGCCAATGGCCGCTCGGTCTACAGTTTTTGCATGTGCCCGGGCGGCACGGTGGTGGCAGCGACGTCCGAAGTCGGCCGCGTGGTGACCAACGGCATGAGCCAGTATTCACGCAACGAGCGCAATGCTAACGCCGGCATCGTGGTCGGTATTGCACCGCCGGATTTTGTCGCCGGCGCCACACCTGGAACAGCCGTGCATCCGTTGGCGGGCATCGCTTTTCAACGGCAACTGGAGTCCACCGCATACACGCTGGGTGGCAGCACGTACGAAGCACCGGGCCAGCTGGTCGGTGACTTTTTGGCAGCGCGACCATCAACGGCGTTGGGCAGCGTCGAGCCGTCGTACAAGCCGGGCGTGCACCTGACCGACTTGGCCAGCGCCTTGCCGGACTACGCCATCACGGCGATGCGCGAAGCCTTGCCAGTCTTTGGCAAGAAGATCAAAGGCTTCGACATGCATGACGCGGTGCTGACCGGTGTCGAGACACGCACGTCGTCGCCGCTGCGCATCACGCGGGGCGATGATTTTCAGAGCCTGAACGTCAAGGGGCTGTACCCGGCGGGTGAAGGCGCGAGTTATGCAGGTGGCATTTTGTCGGCGGGGGTGGATGGGATTGAAGTGGCTGAGGCTGTGGCTGTGAGTTTGGCTGGGAAGCTTTGACGCTTGCTTAGACTTGCGTGGGGTTTAGCGGATCGGGCGGTGAGGCTGGCTGAGCCCGGCGTCCTCATACTCGGGTACGACAAATCGGCCGCCGGGCTCAGCCAGCCTCACCTTGTTTGGCTTTTCGCGCTGCGCTGCTGGGGATTATTTTGCTGCTGCACGCTTATGTTGACTCGCCGCACCGCCTCCGATCTCCAGTCTCCTGTCTCCTGTATTCCAAAACCTAACGAGTCACCACGACCTTGAGCATGGGTTGACTTTGGGGCGGCGGCCGATTTGTCGTACTCGGGTATGAGGACGCCGCCCCAGAGTCAGCCCGTGCCGCTCAAAACCAAACACCGCAGAAACAAAAAAGGCCACCCAAAAGGCAGCCTTTTAAAAGAGCAAGGAGAAGATCAGACCTGACCCGCCTGCGCCTTCTGCAGCGCCGCAATGCGCTCTTCAATCGGTGGGTGCGAACTGAACAACTTGCCAACACCGCCGGCGATGCCGAACGACTGCACCGACTTCGGCAACTCACCCGGCACCATGCCGCCCAAACGGGCCAACGCATTGATCATCGGCTGCTTGCGACCCAGCAGTTCAGCCGATCCCGCATCAGCACGGAACTCACGGTGGCGCGAGAACCAAGCCACCACAATGGCGGCGGCAAAACCCAGCACGATGTCCAGCACGATGGTGCTGACGTAATAACCAATGCCAGGACCGGATTTGTTGTCGCTGCCTTTGCGCAAAAAGCTGTCCACCGCATAGCCAATGACCCGGCTCAAGAACACCACAAAGGTGTTCATCACGCCTTGAATCAGCGCCATGGTGACCATGTCGCCGTTCGCAATGTGGGCGATTTCGTGACCGATCACGGCCTCGATTTCTTCCCGCGTCATGCCTTGCAGCAAACCGGTCGACACCGCGACCAAGGCTGAATTTTTGAACGCCCCCGTCGCGAAAGCATTCGGCGCACCGTCGAAGATGCCAACTTCGGGCATGCCAATACCAGCGCGGTCCGACAAGCGGCGAACTGTCTCGTGAATCCAAGCTTCGTCGGCGTTTTGCGGTTCTTTGATGAGACGAACACCCGCGCTCCATTTGGCGATCGGCTTGCTGATCAGCAGTGAAATAAAGGCACCGCCAAAACCGATCAGCAAGGCAAAGCCAAGCAACATTTTGAGGTCAAGCCCGTTCGGTGTCAGGAACCGGTTGACGCCCAGCAGGTTGGCCACGATGCCCAGCACCACCACCACCGCGAGGTTGGTCATGACAAACAAAAAGATGCGCTTCATATCAGTGTTCACTCCAGAAAGTGTTGTTATCAATTACAAAATCAACCCACACAATGGCGTTGTCATGGGTCAAATCAAGTCGCCCGTCAGCGCTTCGCTGGCCGGAATATATCCGAGTCTTCATAAAAGGAAAAGTTCCCGTTCTCAGCCCACCAACCGGGCACGCCCAGCACCTGCAGAGGTGCAAAAGGCTTGCCCGCCAACTTGTCGGCGCTGAGGTCGCCCGCCACCCAGACGTCGAGGACATCCATGCGCGCAATGCCACCGACGACCGGCTGGGCTAGGTAAACGTGCGCCGTGATCTGCTTGCGCGGATTGGCCAGTTTTTCCAACAGCGCATGGCCAAACAAAACCAGTCGGGCTTCGCGCCACAGCGGCCGAAGCTCAATGAAAAGACGCCACCACTGACGCGCCAGCAAGGCGTCCCAGAGCGGCTGCGGCGCCATCAGCACAGCGGCGTTTTCGTCAAACACGGTCAGTGCATCGCGCACCGCACCGCGCGTCGGCAGCACGCCACCGACCGCAATCTGCGCAGCTTGCAGGGCGTTCAACCGGCGCTTGGTGTGCGGAAACTGCAACCAACACAGACCGTTGAACAGGTCGTGCAAATTGTCCCGCGTTGGCACTTGGCGGGTCTCAAAAATGAACTGCTCGTAGGCTTGGCCAGTGGGCAACTCGGATTGAGCGACAAAACGGACAGGCGCTCGCTGCAAGGTGTTTTCAAATGAGCCGCACTGAGCCGTTAATCCGTTCAACGTATTCAGCGAGTTCAAGACATCAGCCACCGACTGCCCCGCTTCCAGCTGCGCCAACAAGCCAGCAGCATCACTCCGCCAAGGCGCCAACCACGGTTGCTGCCAATCCAGTCCGGCGACAGCGTCTGCGATGCTGTCGCCCGCCGACAGGCTCACACCAGTTGCCAGGCCAAGCTTTCACCCGAACGCAGCGGCTTCAGCTCGGCTTCACCAAAAGTAAAGCTGTCGGGTGGCATCCAGCTTTGCTTTTTCAACGTGATGCGGCCGGTGTTGCGTGGTAATTCATAAAAATCAGGGCCGTTGAAGCTGGCGAAAGCTTCCAGTTTGCCAATCGCACCAGCCGCGTCAAAGGCTTCGGCATACAGCTCCATGGCGGCGTGTGCGGTGTAGCAACCGGCGCAGCCACTGGCGTGCTCTTTCAGGTGCGCTGGGTGCGGGGCGCTGTCGGTGCCGAGGAAAAAACGCGGGTGGTCGCTGATCGCCGCTTGCACCAGCGACAGACGGTGCGTCTCGCGTTTGAGCACGGGCAGGCAATAGTAGTGCGGCCGAATACCGCCGGTGAAGAGGGCATTACGGTTGTAGAGCAAGTGGTGCGCGGTGATGGTCGCCGCCGTGAAGCGATCAGCCTCAGCGACATACTGCGCGGCTTCCCGGGTGGTGATGTGCTCAAAAACAATCTTCAGTTCCGGAAAATCGCGCCGCAGCGGAATCAGTTGCTGGTCGATGAACACGGCTTCGCGGTCAAACAGATCAATCTCGGGGCTGGTGACCTCGCCATGCACCAGCAGCAGCAGGCCGGCTTGCTGCATGGCTTCCAGCGTTTTGTAAGTCTTGCGCAGGTCGGTCACGCCAGCGTCGCTGTTAGTGGTCGCCCCCGCGGGGTACAGCTTGAGCGCCACCACGCCGGCCGCCTTGGCGCGCTGGATCTCGTCAGGCGGCAAGTTGTCGGTCAGGTAGAGCGTCATTAGCGGCTCGAACGGCACACCCGCTGGCACCGCCGCTTGAATGCGGCTTTTGTAAGCCAGTGCCTGCGCAGCAGTCGTCACCGGCGGCCGCAGGTTCGGCATGATGATGGCGCGACCAAACTGTGCCGCCGTGTGCGGCACCACGGTGGCCAGCGCATCGCCATCGCGCACGTGCAAATGCCAGTCGTCCGGGCGGGTGATGGTGAGAGTTGTGTTTGAAGCGGAGCTGGTAGCAGTGGTCATGCCGCGATTGTCCCAAAAAGTGCGTTCAGTGCTGCAAAATCTTGTTCAAAAACTCGCGGGTCCGCTCTTGGCGATTTTCTGGATGACCGAAAAACTCGTCTTTGGTGCAGTCTTCCAGAATGCGCCCCCCCACGTCCATGAAAATCACTCGGCTACCGACTTTGCGTGCAAAGCCCATCTCGTGGGTCACCACCATCATGGTCATACCCTCTTCGGCCAAGCCCATCATGCAGTCGAGCACCTCACCGACCATCTCTGGGTCCAGCGCTGAGGTGGGTTCGTCGAACAGCATGGCGATCGGGTCCATGCTGAGCGCACGGGCAATGGCAACGCGTTGTTGCTGACCGCCCGAGAGTTGGCCCGGAAATTTGTCTTTGTGTGCCATCAGACCCACGCGGTCTAGGTATTTCAGACCCTGCGTCAGCGCATCGCTTTGGCTGCGGCCCAGCACCCTGATCTGCGCCAAGGTCAGGTTTTCCGTCACGCTCAAGTGTGGAAATAATTCAAAATTCTGAAACACCATGCCGACCCGGCTGCGCAGTTTGGGCAGATTAGTCTTCGGGTCGTGCACCGCCTGACCGTCGACGTAAATCTCGCCCTTCTGGAAAGGCTCCAGCGCGTTGATGGTTTTGATCAGCGTCGACTTTCCCGAGCCGGATGGCCCGCAGACCACCACGACCTCTCCTTTTTGGATGGTGGTGGTGCAGTTGTTGAGCACCTGCACGGCACCGTACCATTTGGACACTTGTTTGAGTTCAATCATCTTGTTCTTTCAAAAAACATGCTTTTTCGCTGGCGCTTGGGGCCTTTTAACGAACGATGGCAATCTTGTTTTGCAATTTTTTGACCAGGTAAGACAGGCCAAAACAGATCACAAAATAAACCACGGCCGCCAGCAGGTAAGCCTCCTCAGGACGGCCGTAAATCTTGCCTGCAGTCGTCAAACCCTTGAGCAGATCGTAGGCACCAATCGCATAGACCAGCGAGGTGTCTTGAAACAAGATAATGGTCTGCGTCAGCAGCACCGGCAGCATGTTGCGCAAGGCTTGCGGCAGCACAATCAAACGCATGTTCTGGCCATACGTCATGCCCAGCGCTTGCCCAGCATGCACTTGGCCGCGCGCGATCGACTGAATACCCGCCCGCATGATTTCACTGAAATATGCCGCTTCAAAAGCCACAAAAGTGATGATTGCCGAAATTTCAGCGCGGCTGTTGGAGCCACCAGGTATCAAGTTGAAAAACCAGCTCGGCATGAGCAGGTAAAACCATAAAATCATCATGACCAAGGGCACAGAACGCATACCGTTGACGTAGACCGTGGCGGGCACTGTCAGCGCCTTGCGCCCGGACAGTCGCATCAGGGCCAAAACAGTGCCAAGAAGAATGCCACCAATGGTCGAAATCACTGTCAGCTCGATGCTGAAAATGAAACCCTTGATGACGAACTTGGAGATGATCTCCCAGCTCAAAAAAGTCAGGTCGAGTCCAAACATGTCAGTGTCCTCCACCCGTGCCGCCGGCAACAATGTAGCCCGGAATCTGCACCTGTCGCTCGACAAGAGCCATCGCGCGGTTCACCGCAAAAGCCGAAATGGCGTACAGCAAAGTGACGGCCAGATAAACCTCCACGCCCCGTGAAGTTTCCTCTTGAACCTGCATGGCGTACATGGTGAGTTCAGCGATAGACACGGCAAAAGCCACCGACGAGTTCTTCAACAGGTTCATCGATTCGCTGGTCAGCGGTGGCAAGATGATGCGAAAAGCCATCGGCAATAAAACGAAACGATAAGTTTGTGCGGTGGTCAACCCCATCGCCATACCGGCGTAACGTTGACCGCGCGGCAAGGCCTGAACGCCCGCCCTGACCTGTTCGGCGATCCGTGCCGAAGTGAAAAATCCAAGGGCAAACACCACCAGCCAAAAGCTCGGCACCTGCTGCATCACCGGAAAGATCTTCGGCACCACGAAGTACCATAGAAAAATTTGAACCAGCAAAGGAATGTTGCGAAACAACTCAACCCAGGCATTGGCCAGACGCGAGACCCATGGGCTGTTGGGCAAGGTCCGCAAGGTGCCGACAAAACCGCCAACGAGCATCGCCACAACCCAAGAGCAGGCTGCCACGGCCAACGTCCAACCCCAAGCGTTGAACATCCATTGAAGGTAGGTTCGGCCACTGCCGTCGTCGTTCAGAAATACCTGCCAATCCCAACTCATGTTCGCTCCAATCCCAAAAACACACTCAGACTAATCAGCCGCAAAACTTCAACCCCATAAACATCAAACCCCGCAGAAAATTCCACGGGGTTTGTTGAAGAAGTCAACGCCAAAAATTTACTTTTTAGCGTAAGCCTCCATAGGTTTGTCATTCGGCGTGGCCCAAGCGTCTTGGGTGCTCTGGCTGGCAGCGTAACCGACAGAGGTGTTTTTCGGTGGGATTGGTTTGATAAACCATTTGTCCCATATTTTGGCGATTTCGCCAGACTTTAACAACTGATTGATGGTGTCGTCGCCGATTTTCTTGAAGGCTATGTCGTCCTTGCGAACCATGATGGCGATCGGCTCAACGCTCAGCACTTCGCCGACGATTTTAAAGTCCGCAGGAGCTTTCGACATCGCAATATTACCGGCCAGAATGGCACCGTCCATGACGAAGGCTTCAGCGCGACCCGACTCCAGCAACAAAAAACTGTCGGAGTGATCTTTGCCAAACACTTCTTTGAAGTCGATGCCCGTGGCGCGCTGGTTTTTACGCAGCGTTTGCACTGACGTGGTGCCCGTGGTGGTGGCCACGCTTTTGCCATTCAACTGGGCGATCGACGTGATGCCGGAGGTCGTCTTGACCGCAATGCGAACCTCTTCAACGAAAGTAGTAGGCAAAAATGCAACGTCTTTTTGACGTGTAGCGTTATTGGTGGTTGAGCCGCACTCAATGTCAACGGTGCCGTTTTGCACCAGTGGAATGCGGTTTTGGGAGGTCACTGGCAGGTATTTGATTTCCAATTTGCGACCAATTTCTTTTTCAACATTGGCCAAGATACGCTGGCAAATCTCAACGTGGAAGCCCACATATTGACCGGCGCCCAGTGTGTATGACAACGCGCCCGACGAGTCACGCACACCCATGGTGACAACGCCAGAGGCTTTGACCTTGGCCAACGTGTCATTCGACTGGGCACAAGCGCCACCGGTGGCCAAAAGGGCAAGGGACAGAGCAACTAATTTAATCTTCATGGATGACTCCTGTGATTGACGTACTGATGATAAATAAAAAACAAACCGTATTCTAAGACCCCGGAATCGGTCTCAAGATACGGTTTAACCCGAACACTTCAAGTCGCTTTGGGCGACGATTGAAAGTGATGCGGACTGTAATCCGAAAGGATGATGCAAGCCAATGCCAAAGTATTTGCTACTTTATGCATCATTTGCATATGGCTGTCGGGTTTTCCCTATACCCCCCTCTCAGTGCTTGGCCAGCCCCTGGCGCTCAGTCTGGGCATGCAAGTAATGCCACAGGGCCTGGGCCAGACTTTTCGAGGAGACCTTGCCGCTGGGCCGCTCCCGGTAAATGCGGACGTCCATTGACATCTCGAACCCCGCACTTGCGCTCACTAGTTTTTTAGCGCGGACTTCTTTTTTAACGGCGCTGAGCGGTAAAAAGGCAATACCGTGGCCCTCCAGCGCCATCGCCTTAAGGCCCTCAGCCATGTCCGTTTCATAAATACGTTCGAGGTGTATGGCGCTACTGGCCTGTTTGAGCAACAAGTCAACCAAGCGGCCGAGGTAGGCGCCAGGCGCATAAGCCAAGTAGGGCAAGGGCTGACTCAACTGCCCCGGCAAGGCGTAAAGCGGCGAGCCATCAGGCGCAGGCTTGACGAAAGGCGCCAATACCTCTTGTCCCAAAGTGAGCATGTCATAGCGATCTGGGTCGAGCTGAAAAGGCTGGGAGTCGTGGTGGTAAGCGACTAGCAGATCGCAGCGGCCTTCCACCAAGCACAACACGGCGTCATGCACGTTCAAGGCCATCAAGCGGCTTTTAAGAGGGCCGAATTTTTCATTCAGGCAGCTAACCCAAGCCGGGAAAAACGTGAATGCCAACGTGTGCGGTACCGCAAATTCGACCACATCTTGCCCTGCCGCCGTATGCCCGCGCAGCATGGCCCGCGTGGACTGCAGGCCGCGCAACATCTCTATCGACTGGTCATAGAGGGTTTCACCGGCCGGCGTGAGCCGGGTCGGGTAAGAACTGCGATCAATCAAGTCGGTGCCAGCCCAAGCCTCCAGCGCCTGAATGCGCCTTGAAAAGGCCGGCTGAGTGACATGCCGCAAAAGCGCCGACCGGCTGAAGCTCCGGGTTTCAGCCAGGCTGACGAAATCTTCGAGCCATTTAGTATCCATATACTGTTAATTATTGCTGAAAAAGGTCTGCTCATTCGTGCTTTTCTTGCCCCTGATGCTGCAAGACCACCATTTCGCCCTGAATCACACGTCCACTTGCAAAAGGGCTTGGCAGGCCTAAAGACGCTTTATGCATTTTTTGCATCAAAGTGCGTCCAGCTGGCCTTGGACAGCCAGCGGGCATCGGCCTAAGCTAGCACTTTTAATGTATCCACAAGGATTTTCAATGTCATCCGCTGCCAACACTGCCTCCACCACCCCAGTTTTGCACGCCCTGCCCTCCTATCTGCAGGCCGGTCAGCTCGGGCCTTGGGGCAACTATCTCGAGCAGGTCGAGCGTGTGATTCCGCACCTCGGCAGTCTGGCCCGTTGGGCCGAAACCCTCAAACGCCCCAAGCGCATCCTGATTGTGGATGTGCCCATTCTCATGGACGACGGCACAGTGGCGCACTTTGAAGGCTACCGCGTGCAACACAACGTCTCGCGCGGGCCCGGCAAGGGTGGCGTGCGTTTCCACCAAGAAGTGACCCTGTCGGAAGTGATGGCCTTGTCAGCCTGGATGTCGATCAAGAATGCCGCTGTCAATGTGCCGTTCGGCGGAGCGAAGGGCGGCATTCGCGTCGACCCCAAAAAGCTTTCGATCGGAGAGTTGGAGCGCATGACGCGGCGCTACACCAGCGAGATCGGCATCATCATCGGCCCAACCAAGGACATCCCTGCGCCTGACGTCAACACCAACGAGCAAACCATGGCCTGGATGATGGACACGTACTCGATGAACACCGGCTCCACGTCCACCGGTGTGGTCACCGGCAAGCCGGTCGATCTGGGTGGTTCACTGGGCCGGCGCGAAGCCACGGGCCGCGGCGTGTTCACGGTCGGTTGCGAGGCCGCCACACACATCGGGCTGGACATCAGCACCGCCCGCGTGGCGGTACAGGGCTTCGGCAATGTGGGCGGCGTGGCCGGCAAGCTGTTTGCGCAAGCTGGCGCGCGCGTGGTGGCCGTGCAAGACCACGGCGGCACGATTTGCCGCGAGGCTGGGCTCGACGTGCCTTCGCTCCTGAAGCACGTCGAGGCGACAGGCAGCGTAGCCGGCTTTGAAGAGGCCGAGGTGCTAGCCGACGATTTGTTCTGGGACGTCGACTGCGAGATTTTGATTCCTGCTGCACTCGAGCAGCAGATCACGGCGGCCAATGCCGGACGCATCAAGGCGCGCATGGTCATTGAGGGCGCGAACGGACCGACCACCCCCGCGGCCGATGACATCCTGCAAGAGCGCAACGTGTTGGTGCTGCCCGACGTGATCGCCAACGCCGGCGGCGTGACCGTGAGCTACTTTGAATGGGTACAAGATTTTTCGAGCTTCTTCTGGGATGAAGCTGAAATCAACGCGCGGCTGGTGCGCATCATGAAGGAGGCCTTTGCCGGCGTCTGGCAAGTGTCACAGGACAACCAAGTCAGCCTGCGCACGGCCACTTTTATCATCGCCTGCAAGCGTATTTTGCACACGCGTGAGCTGCGTGGTTTGTACCCCTGAAATCAAGGCCTAGGCGCAAAATAAGCAGCGGTTAGCGCTTGCAATCAGCTTGAAAGTTTTCAGGCGGCCCGATGGCCTCAAGGCAGACCAACCTGACGGCATCGCCGAGCAAGGGTGCGGCGCTCAATCACAGCCTCACTGCGTGCGAATTGATAAAACTGGTCGCCTTTCAAGTTTCACGACACGCTGGCTTCGTCAACCGGATCTTTGCCGTGCCCCTGCTGCTGCAAGGCCCACATCTGGGCGTAGCGGCCACTGCGGGACAGCAGTTCGGTGTGCTTGCCGCGCTCAATGATGCGGCCGGCGTCCATCACCAAAATCTCGTGCGCGTCGACCACGGTCGAGAGCCTGTGCGCGATCACCAGCGTGGTTTTGTTTTGGGCAGCGGTGCGCAGTTCAGCTTGAATCGCGCGCTCATTGGCCGAGTCCAACGCGGAGGTGGCTTCGTCAAAAATCACCACCGGTGGGTTTTTCAGCAAGGTGCGGGCGATCGCCACGCGCTGCTTTTCACCGCCCGACAGCTTCAAGCCGCGCTCACCGACCATGGTCTGGTAACCCAGCGGGGTGGCGCTGATGAAGTCGTGAATACGCGCAGCAGACGCGGCGGCTTCGACTTCGGCGCGGCTGGCGCCCGGCTTGCCGTAGGCGATGTTGTATTCAACCGTGTCGTTGAACAGCACAGTGTCTTGCGGCACGATACCAATGGCTTGGCGCACGCTGGCCTGCGTGACGTGCTTGATGTCTTGCCCGGCGATCGTGATACGGCCGCCTTCTTGCGGATTGCTGACGTCGTAGAAGCGGTAGAGCAAGCGCGCCAAAGTTGATTTTCCAGCCCCCGATGAGCCCACCACAGCGACGGTTTTGCCCGACGGAATTTCAAAGCTCAGGTGGTGCAAGATGGGGCGGTTCGGCTGGTAGGCGAAGCTGACGTTTTCAAATCGAACCGTGGCGTCAAGTTGCACTGCGTTGCCAGCTGCGAATTGACCAAATCCAGGGACGATTGGGTGAAACACCAGCGGCAGCGCATTCGGTTCGTCCGCGATCTCACGCTCTTTTTCCATCAAAGTGAACATCTTGTCGAGGTCGGTCAGGCTTTGCTTGATCTCGCGGTAAATCACCCCCAAAAAGCCCAGTGGAATGTACAGCTGGATCATGAAAGCATTGACCATCACCAGGTCACCCAGCGTCATGCGGCCATCGACCACACCCTGCGTGGCGCGCCACAACATGGCCACCAGACCGATGGCGATGATGAGTTGCTGGCCGGTGTTGAGCAGGCTCAAGGTGCGCTGACTTTTGACCGCCGCGCGCCGATAACGCTCCAGGTTTTCGTCGTAGCGCGTGGCTTCAAAGGCTTCGTTGTTGAAATACTTGACGGTTTCGTAATTCAGCAAGGAGTCAATCGCGCGGCTGTGCGCCGTCGAGTCCAGCTCGTTCATTTGCTTTCTGAACTGGGTGCGCCACTCGGTCACCGTCACCGTGAAAAGAATGTAAAAAACCAGCGCAATGATGGTGATGCCTGCAAACCAAACATCGAACTTGACCGCCAGCAAAGTCAGCACAAAAGTGACTTCAATCAGCGTCGGGATGATGCTGTACAGCGAGTACGAGATGAGCGATTGCACGCCGCGTGTGCCGCGCTCGATGTCACGCGTCATGCCGCCGGTTTGCCGGTCCAAGTGAAAGCGCAAGCTGAGCGCGTGCAAGTGCTGAAAAACCTCCAGCGAGATGCGCCGCGTAGCGCCCTCAGTCGCCTTGGCAAAGACCAGCTCACGCAGCTCCGTGAACAGTGAGGTCGACAAGCGCAGCGCACCATAACCCAACAACAAAGCAGCCGGCACAACCAACACCGCTTGCACGTCACCCGGCTTCAGGCTCATGTTGTCGACCAGCTCTTTGAGCAGCAGCGGCACGCTGACATTGGCCATCTTGGCGCCGACCATGAAACTCAAGGCGGCAATCACCCGCCACTTGTATTCCCAGAGGTAGGGAAAAAGGCGTTTCAAGGTGTCGGTGTCGGAGCGCTCGGGCGCGGCGGCTTGGGCATCGGCAGAGGCGGCTAAGGCAGTCGGCGCAGGCGGACTGTTGGAAGAAGACATGGAACGCATGGGAGACAATCGTGAAAAATCGGTAGATCCGTTAACTTTGCTTGAGATTGTCCTATGACCTTTGAATCAACCCCAGTCGTGCCCCCAGTGACACTTCCAACCGACAAGGAATTAGTCCTCAAGGTCATCCCGATGCCGGCCGATTGCAATATCAACGGCGATATTTTTGGCGGCTGGGTGATGGCCCATGTCGATGTAGCCGGCGCGGTCTTGCCGGCGCGCTACGTCAACGGCCGCATGGCCACCGTGGCGGTCAACCAATTTGTCTTCAAGCAGCCGGTGCATGTGGGCGACATCCTGTCCTTTTTTGCCGTTGTCACGCGTATCGGCAACACCTCCGTCACGGTGCAGGTCGAGGTCTACGCCGAACACATGCGGGCCCAAGGCAGCTACATCAAAGTCACCGAAGCCAGCCTGACCTATGTGGCGATTGACGACAAAGGCCGACCGCGACCGATCGAAAAGTCCCCGACCAAGGCGTGACAACCCCGAGCCCGCAACGCGACTGACCCCGCCAAGCTCAAGCATGGCAAACCCAATAGACTAGGCCTCTTTAAAAGATGAAAAACCACGGCTATGCTGCTACATGAATTCATCAAGAACCCACAGTCAATCGGCTCTGTACTGTCGAGCTCGCCGCAACTCGGCAAGCGAATGGCGAGCTACATAGACACCACTGCCGATGGGTGGGTGATCGAATTTGGAGGCGGGACGGGGTCCATCACACACGAGATTCTTCAGCGTGGTGTGTCAGACCGCCAATTGCTTGTTTTTGAAAAATCTCAAGCCATGGCCCGCAAGCTTCAGCGTCGTTTTCCTGGCTTGACCATCGTGCCTGAAGATGCCGCCAGAATCGGTTTTGTCCGATTAGGCGGGTTCAGGATCAAAGCCATCGTCAGCAGCCTGCCCTTGCGCTCACTGCCACAAAAAGAGGTGAAGCGGATTGTCAAGGCCAGTACCGAGATGCTCAACGTTGGCGCGAAAGTCATCCAGTTCACTTACCTGTTTCGCAGTGCGTCGCCATGGTTAGATGCTGGCATGCGAAAAGTGTCAAGTGAGATCGTCTGGGGTAATTTCCCGCCAGCCAAAATTGAAGTTTTTGAAAAATAAGACCTGGTCAGACCTTTGAAAAGTCCGGTCGGCGTTTTTCCATGAAGGCCGAAAAAGCTTCGCGGGCGGCAGGCTCTGACAGCATGCGGCCGAAGCTGGCGCCCTCTTCTTCGATGCGCGCGGCGACAAGAGCAGCATTGCCTTGCTTCATCAAGCGCTTGGTTTCTATCAAAGAGGTCAGCGGTTTGGCAGCCAGTTTTTGCGCTTGGCGTTGTGCCAGCGCATTGGCTTCGGCGGGCGGCACGATGCGGTTGATCAAGCCCAGCTCAAGCGCTGTCTCAGCCATGAAGGGCTCGCCAAGGAGCAACGCTTCAGCCGCCCTTTGATGGCCCATCAGCTGCGGCACCAACAAGCTGGAACCAGCCTCAGGACAGATGCCCAGATTGACGAAGGGCATTGAAAACGCGGCGTTGTCACCGGCGTAAATCAGGTCGCAATGCAGCAGCAGCGTGGTACCGATGCCGACCGCCGGGCCACACACCGAAGCCACGATCGGCTTGCTAAAGGTGCTGATGCCGCGGATGAAACGGAACACCGGCGCGTCTGCATGGTTGGGCGGCACGCTCAGAAAGTCTTTGATGTCGTTGCCGGCACAAAAGATGGTTTCATGGCCTTGAATCACTACCACCCTAACCGCTGCATCGCGGCTGGCGCTGTCAAGCGCGTCGGCCAACGCCGCGTACATGGCGGCGGTGATCGAGTTTTTCTTGTCAAGCCGGTTGATGGTGATGGTCGTCACCGCGGCTTCGGTGTGGATCAAGATGTCTTGCTGGGCGGTTACGGCAGAGGTGGTCATGGCGAACTCTTTGGGCGTCGTTGAAAAATAAACCTAATCACAGATGAACACAAGCATACAAGCATAGGCGGGCTGGCGGTCTGGGCTATCAGGCCAGCGCTTCGTCGGTTTCCATCAAGACGGCGCTGCCGGCGCGCGCAGTGCGCATCAGCATAGCGGTTTCAGGCAGCAGCTTGGCGAAGTAAAAACGTGCCGTTTGCAGCTTAGCCACATAAAATTTGTCACGGTTGCCAGCGTCTATTTCACGCAATGCAACTTGCGCCATGCGGGCCCAAAAGTAACTGAACACAAGATGCCCAGCGACCCGCAGATAGTCGACTGCCGCGGCGCCTATTTCGTCTGGCTCTTGCGTTGCCCGCATCCCGATCTCAGTGGTAAACGCCGTCATTTGCTGACCCAGCTCGGCCAACGGTTGGATGAACTCGGCCATCTCCGCATTGGCGCTCTCTTCGGTCACCAATGCACGCACCAGCAGACCAAATTTCTTCAGTGTCTCGCCATTGTTGCCCAGCACTTTGCGGCCCAGCAAGTCCAACGACTGGATGCTGTTGGTGCCCTCATAAATCATGTTGATGCGGTTGTCACGCACATACTGCTCCATGCCCCATTCTTTGATGAAACCGTGACCTCCAAACACCTGCATACAGGCATTGGTTGCGATGTGGCCATTGTCGGTCAGGAAGGCTTTGACGATGGGCGTCAGCAACGCGACCATCTCGGCCGACTCTTGGCGCACGCTGGCATCGGGGTGGTACAACTCTTTGTCGAGCAGCAGCGTGCAGTAAAGCGCCAAAGCACGGCCACCTTCGGCACAAGCCTTGGCGGTGAGCAGCATCTTGCGCACGTCCGGGTGGACGATGATCGGGTCTGCCGCTTTGTAAGGCGCTTTGACGCCCGACAGCGAGCGCATCTGCAGCCGGTCTTTGGCGTAGGCCAGCGCATTTTGAAAAGCCACTTCGGTCAAACCCAGCGACTGGTTGCCCACCCCCAAACGCGCCGCGTTCATCATCACGAACATGGCGGCAAGGCCCTTGTGCGGCGCGCCCACCAACGTGCCGAGTGCGCCATTCAGCACCATTTGGCAGGTGGCGTTGCCGTGAATACCCATCTTGTGCTCCAGGCCGCCGCAAAAAATGCCGTTGCGCGAACCGAGCGTGCCGTCCGGGTCGATATTGAACTTGGGCACCGCAAACAGGCTGATGCCTTTGCTGCCCGCCGGCGCATCTGGCAGGCGTGCCAACACCAGGTGGACGATGTTGGCGACCATGTCGTGCTCGCCCGCACTGATGAAAATCTTGTTGCCGGTGAGGGCGTAGCTGCCATCTGGCTGCGGCTCGGCTTTGGTCCGCAGCAAGCCGAGGTCGGTGCCGCAATGCGATTCGGTCAGGCACATGGTGCCAGTCCATTCGCCACTGGTCAGTTTGGGTAAATAGCATTTTTTCTGCGCCTCTGTGCCGTGCGCGTGCAGCGCTTCGTACGCGCCATGCGACAGACCGGGGTACATGGTCCAAGCTTGGTTGGCGGAGTTGAGCATTTCATACAGGCACTGGTTCAACACAAAGGGCAAGCCCTGGCCACCATAGGCCGGGTCACAAGACAAAGCCGCCCAGCCGCCCGCCACGTACTGTTGGTAGGCTTGCTTGAAACCACTCGGCACTGTCACTTCATGGCTGTTGATGTCGAGCTGGCAGCCTTCGGCATCGCCGCTGATGTTGAGTGGGAAAGTCACTTCAACAGCAAACTGGCCAGCGGCTTCCAGTACGGCGTTCAAGGTGTCCGCATCGACCTCGGCATACCGCGGTATGGCCTTGAATTCGTCGCCTAACTTGAGCACTTCGTGCATCACAAACTGCATGTCGCGCAAAGGGGGGTTGTACTGGGGCATGGTCGGTCCTGGTGAGTGTAAAAAAGTGAACGTTAAGGGCTGGATGTGCTTGGCTGGTTCGGCGCGACAGTGGCTATGGCCGCACCAAGGCGTCCCGCAGCAACATTTTTTCAAAGGCCCGCAAGGCGCGCGGCAAAGAGCTTGGATTTTTCAGAAAACGGGTCTCGTAATGCAGTGCCAAGATCAGCCCATGGATTTCAAAAACGATTTGCTCTTCATCCGCATCGGCGCGCAAATGGCCGGCCTCGCGGGCCAACACGACCGACCGACGCATGGCTGCCAGCCAAGTTTGCACCGACTCAGCCAGCGCATCGCGCACCGGTCCGGATCGGTCGTCAAACTCGACTGCACCGCTGATAAAGATGCAACCCGATTGGAGTTCCATCGCGACCCGCTTCATCCAGTTGGCGAACAAGGCCCGAACACGCGGCAAGCCTTGTGGAACGCTCAACACAGGTTGAAAAACTTCTTTGTCAAAGCGTCTGAAATACTCCCGCACAACGGAAATTTGCAGCTCTTCGCGCGAGCCAAAGTGGGCAAAAACGCCCGACTTACTCATGGGCATGGCTTGCGCCACGCCACCAATGCTCAAGCCCTCCAAGCCCCTTTGCGAGGCCAGTGTCAGTGCCGCTTCGACTATCGCTGCTCTCGTTTGCAGACCTTTTTGCGGGCTCGTGGGGAGGCCCTTGGCTTGCATTTGGGACTGGCTTTCGGGCAGGCTCTGAACATCGCTCGCTGGCTCGCTATGCGCACGGCTGTGGCTGACGGGATGCCCGAAAACAACGGCGGCTGAAATGATTGGCATGACAAACCTTGCAAAATAGTACGACCGTGCTATTTTGCAAGGGAATCATCAGCCCTGTCAACCGGTGATTGACAGGGCTTGCCCACCAGCCGAAGGATTAAAGTTTGAACGGCACAACGGTCTGGTTTTGTTCGCCCAGACCGGCGATGCCCAGCGTCACCACGTCGCCCTTTTTCAGGTACGACGGCGGCTTCATGCCCATGCCAACGCCGGGTGGTGTGCCGGTGCAAATCACATCGCCGGGCGCCAAGGTCATGAACTGGCTGACGTAACTGACGATCTTGGCGACGCTGAAAATCATGGTTTTGGTCGAACCGGTTTGCATGCGTTGGCCGTTGACCTCTAACCACATGTCCAGCTTTTGCGGATTCGGCACCTCGTCACGCGTGACCAGCCAAGGGCCGATCGGGCCAAAGGTGTCGCAGCATTTGCCCTTGTCCCAAGTACCGCCGCGCTCGATCTGAAACTCGCGCTCGCTGACGTCGTTGATGGTGCAGTAACCGGCGACAAAATTCAGCGCGTCTTTTTGCGAGACGTAGCGTGCGCGCGTGCCGATGATGATGCCGAGCTCGACCTCCCAGTCGGTCTTGACCGAGCCCTTTGGCAGCATCACCGGATCGTTCGGGCCCTGCATGCAGGAGGTCGCTTTCATGAACACAATCGGCTCTTTTGGCAGAGGTATGCCGGCCTCAGCCGCATGGTCAGCGTAGTTCAGGCCAATCGCGACGAACTTGCCGACGCCCGTGACCGGGCAGCCGATGCGCGGCTTGCCGCGCACCAACGGCAGGTTGGCGGTTTTCAGACGGCGCAACTTGGCCAGCGCAGCATCACCGAGTTGCGCCGGGCCGATGTCTTGGATGACGCCGCTCAGGTCACGCAGCTTGCCATCGGCATCGATCAGGCCGGGTTTTTCTTTGCCAGGGTTGCCATATCGAACGAGTTTCATGTCTCTTCCTTTTTCTTTCTGGTTAACGAAAAACTAAGCGATGAAGGGCCGAGCCTGATTCAGCACCAACGCCAAACTGGCGTCCAGATGCTCAGACGGTAAACGTTTGAAGCCGGAGCGCGAAAAGCGCTGCAGCCGACCGATCATGAAAGCGGTGACGACAGAAGCGCGTACTTGCGCGTCGACGCTGGGGGTTGCTGCGCGGTCCAACACGGCAGCTTCTTCGCGCAGGCTTTGTTTGATGCTGCTCTCTAGCTTGTCAAAGAACTGGTTCATGCGCTCTTGCAAGCGCTCGTTTTCAAAGACCAGCGCGTCACCGGCCATCACACGCGTCATGCCCGGATTTTTTTCGGCAAACTGCAAGACCATGGCGACCAACTTGTGCACCCGCACGGCATGCACGGTTTCGCGTTCAACGATTTGATTCACCAGCGTGAAAACCGACTGCTCAATGAAGGCGATCAGGCCCTCAAACATCTGCGCCTTGCTGGCGAAGTGGCGGTACAGCGCGGCTTCACTGACCTCGAGTTTGGCAGCCAGCGCCGAGGTGGTGATGCGCTCAGCGCCGGGTTGCTCCAGCATGCCCGCCAGCGTCTGCAAAATTTGCACACGCCGCTCGCCTGGCTTAGGCCGCTTGCGTGGGGGGATCTCGTCAATGTCGGCCATGGACTGCCTGAATTTAATGCGAGCGGATCATGGTGCCGTAGGCTTGGTCGGTCAGGATCTCTAACAACATGGCGTGCGGCACCCGGCCGTCAATGATGTGCACTGAATTGACGCCGCTCTTGGCGGCGTCCAGCGCGCCTTCAATCTTCGGCAACATGCCGCCAGAGATGGTGCCGTCGGCGAACAGCTCATCGATTTCACGGGCCGACAAGTCGGTCAACAACTTGCCAGATTTGTCCAGCACGCCGGGCGTGTTGGTCAACAGCACCAGTTTTTCAGCCTGCAGCACAATCGCTAATTTGCCGGCCACAACGTCGGCGTTGATGTTGTAGCTTTCGTTGTTTTCACCAAAGCCAATCGGGCTGATGACCGGAATAAACTGGTCGTCTTGCAATGCCTTGACCACGCTCGGGTCAATCGACAAGATGTCGCCGACAAAGCCAATGTCGTGCAATTTTGCGGGATCGTCACGGTCGCTCATGTTGAGCTTTTTTGCGCGAATCATGCCGCCGTCGCGGCCGGTCAAGCCGACCGCCTTACCGCCCGCTTGGTTAATCAAGCCGACGATGTCTTGCTGAACTTGGCCGGCCAGCACCCACTCGACGACTTCCATGGTTTCATCGTCGGTGACGCGCATGCCCTGAATGAACTCGCCTTTTTTGCCCAAGCGGTTCAGCGCAGCTTCAATTTGCGGTCCGCCGCCGTGCACCACCACCGGGTTCATGCCGACCAGCTTGAGCAGCACCACGTCTTCGGCGAAGTCAGCCTGCAAGGCCGGGTCCGTCATGGCGTTGCCGCCGTATTTGATGACCAATGTTTTGCCGTGAAACTGGCGAATGTAAGGCAGCGCCTGCGCCAAGATTTCGGCCTTGTCGCGCGGGCCAACGTGAGAGAGGTCGGGATCGGTCATGGAGTTCCGGTCAGTGGGTTGAGGCGTGCGCTGCTAAATGCATTGTTGAACGCTGGGAGCGTGAATTGTGCCGCAGAGCGGATGCCACGTCGGCAAGAACTCACATCACCGCCGGCCCATAGCCCTGCACGCAAACAGTCAGCACGGCTTTCATGGCGGCTACGTCGCCGTCTGCTGCCGATTTTTTGAGGGTGCTGAGTTGCGCCGTCAGGTCGTTCCAACTTAAGCAATCCTCATGGGCTTTCATGATGCGTGGATGCGCGGTGGGCGTCGGGTTATCGCCGATGAGTAACTCTTCATAGAGCTTCTCTCCGGGTCGCAAACCGGTCACCACAATCTCAATGTCGCCATCGGGTTGCGCCGCACTGCGCACGCGCAGGCCAGAGAGTTCGACCATGCGCTGCGCCAGGTCGAGAATCTTCACCGGCTCACCCATGTCGAGCACAAACACGTCGCCGCCGGTGGCCATGGCCCCGGCTTGCAAGACCAGCTGCGCGGCCTCAGGAATGGTCATGAAGTAACGCGTGACATCGGCGTGTGTCACCGTGAGTGGCCCGCCCAGCGCCAACTGCTGGCGAAACAGCGGCACCACGCTGCCGCTAGAACCCAGCACATTGCCAAAGCGCACCATGCAAAAGGTGGTGACTGCTTCGCCGTTTTGATTTGCCTCAAGGGCCAAGCTTTGCAGCACCAGCTCAGCCATGCGTTTGGTGGCACCCATGACATTGGTCGGGCGTACGGCTTTGTCGGTCGACACCAAGACAAAATGCGAGGCCCCGCAGTCACGCGCCGCCAGCGCCATGTTCAGCGTGCCGAAAACGTTGTTGAAAACGCCCTGCGCCGGATTGCTCTCCACCAGCGGCACATGCTTGTAGGCGGCGGCGTGATAGACCACGTTGGGCCGGTAAGCGCTGCAAATATCTTGCAGCCGCTGCACCTGCGCCACACTGCCCAGCAGGGGATACAGCTCAACCTGCGGGTTGCCGGCCACGCAGAGCGCCTGCAACTCTTGGTGAATGCTGTACAGCCCAAACTCGTTGTGGTCGAGCAGCAGCAGCTGACGCGGCTTTTCAGCCAAAATTTGTCGGCACAACTCGCTGCCAATACTGCCACCCGCCCCGCTCACCAGCACCACCTTACCCGCCAATTTACGGGCCAATAACTCGGTGTTTGGCGGCACCGGGTCACGCCCCAGCAGGTCTTCAATGTCCAGATCTTTGAAGTCTTGCACCGTGACGCGGCCGCTGGCCAAGTCCGCCATTGCCGGCAAGGTGCGGATGTGCACGGGCAAGGGCCGCAAGGCCTCAATGATGGCTTTGCGACGCCCGCGTGTGGCGCTGGGCAAGGCCAGCAAAATATCCGTCACCGCCAGTTTTTCGACCATGGCGGCGACGTCGGCTTGGGCGTGAACCTGCACGCCATTGACGCTGCGCCCGACCTTTTGCGCGTCGTCATCAATGAAGCCCAGCAGCTTGAACTGACCCGAAATACCCATCGCCGCAGCCGTCTGCGCGCCTGCTGTGCCCGCGCCGTAAATGAGCAAACGACCGCTCGCTTGCAACTGCTGTATTTGAGCGGCCAACCAAAACCTAGCGGCGGCCCGGCTACCGCCCACCAGCATCAAAAACAGCAAGGGCTGCAACACACCCAAGCTGCGCGGCACGCCGCTCCAGCCGATCGACAGCAACACCACAAACAGCAGCACGCCATAGACACCAACGGCCTTAGAAGTGGCCACTAAAGCCGCTTGTCCGGTGTAGCGAAAGATGGCGCGGTACAAGCCAAAACGAATGAATACTGGCAATGCCAAGACCGGCGCCAGCGCGTAGACCCACCACTGCGCGCCTTGCGGCCAGTGCAAAGCGTCCAGCCGAAGGGTGAAGGCCAGCCAGGTAGCGAGCAAGGACAAAGCGATGTCCAAGGCCATGACGGTCAGGCCCTTCGCGGTACGGTGCCAAGCCAAAATGGTTACGTGCATTGTTTTAAAGTCTGATTTTGGTCAAGCTGGGCGGCTCAACCGACAGACTGACCTTTTTACTGAGAATGTCGATAAGCACCATGACCCGGGCTTCGCCGTCGGGCATTTGGTAAATGGCTTCGAGGCCGGCGAACGGCCCGTCGTTGATGCGGACGACTTCGCCTGGCTCGAAGTGGCGCTGCCGGACGCCTTCGCCTGAGACCGAGGAACGGATGGCCTCCACCAACTGGTCCTCAATCTTGGCGGGGATTTGACCGAAGGTGACCAGCCGGCTGACCCCGGTGGTCGAGCGGATCGGGTTCCAGCTCCGGCCCTCTTGGCTGGCGTCTAGCCGAATAAAGAGGTAGCGCGGGAAGAGCGGCTCCTGCAACACCACAATCATCTTGCGGCGAAGTTTTTCAACCGCGATGAGCGGCAAGAAACATTCAAAGCCTTGCCGCTCGAGATTCTCAAGCGAACACAGCTCTTGGCGGGGTTTGCTGTAGACGAGGTACCAGTTGAACACTTGGGCTCAGCCTGCTGCGCGCAGGGGCTGACCTGCCAAGTCCTTAGCCGAAAGCTTAGGCTGAAGACCCTCAAGCGGCCACTCAATGCCAACGGCTGGGTCATCCCAGGCAATACAACGCTCAAACTCGGGCGCGTAGTAGTCGGTGGTTTTGTACAAAAAGTCGGCGCTGTCGCTCAACACCAAGAAGCCATGTGCGAGGCCGGGCGGCACCCACATTTGTTTGTGGTTGTCTTCGGTGAGCTCAACGCCGACCCATCGGCCGAAAGCTGGAGAATCTGGACGAATGTCAACGGCGACATCAAACACCGCGCCGCGCACCACGCGCACCAATTTGCCCTGCGGCTGCATGACTTGGTAGTGCAAGCCGCGCAACACGCCTTTGGCGCTGCGGCTGTGGTTGTCTTGAACGAACTGGTGGTCGGTGCCGGTGGCGTCGTTGAAGGCTTGTTGGTTGAAGCTCTCAAAGAAAAAACCGCGTGCATCGCCAAACACTTTAGGTTCGATGATGAGCACGCCGGGGATGGCGGTGGTGGTGGTTTTCATGCGGAACCGCTGGTGACGCGTATCTCTTCTTTCAGCAACCGCAGCATGTACTGGCCGTAGCCGTTTTTAGACAGTGGCTGGGCCAGCTTTTCGAATTGCTCGGTGCTGATGAAGCCATTGCGCCAGGCGATCTCTTCAAGGCAGGCAATCTTCAGCCCTTGCCTGCGCTCTAGCGTGGCGATGAACTGACCGGCGTCGAGCAGGCTGTCGTGGGTGCCGGTGTCTAGCCAAGCGTAGCCGCGCTGCATGATCTGCACGTTGAGCTGGTTCATGTCCAGATACGCTTGGTTGACAGCCGTAATTTCAAGTTCGCCGCGTGCACTGGGTTTGACGGCCTTGGCGATGTCGACCACTTGGTTGTCGTAAAAATACAGACCGGTCACAGCGTAGTTGCTCTGCGGTTTGAGTGGCTTTTCTTCGATGCTGCTGGCCTGGCCTTGGGCGTTGAAGGCGACCACGCCGTAGCGCTCTGGGTCTTGCACATGGTAGGCAAACACGGTAGCGCCCGAGGTCTGCGCATCAGCCCCGGCAAGCAGCGTCGTGAAGTCGTGACCATGAAATATGTTGTCGCCCAAGACCAACGCGCTGGGGGCGCCATTCAGAAACTTCTCACCAATCAAAAACGCTTGCGCCAAGCCGTCCGGACTCGGTTGCACGGCGTATTGCAGGTTCATGCCCCATTGGCTGCCGTCGCCCAGCAGCTGCTCAAAACGCGGCGTGTCTTGCGGCGTGCTGATGATGAGCACTTCTTGGATACCGCCTAGCATCAGGGTGCTGAGCGGGTAGTAAATCATCGGCTTGTCGTAGACCGGCAACAGCTGCTTGCTCATGGCCAGGGTGGCCGGGTGCAGCCGGCTGCCGGAGCCGCCTGCGAGGATGATGCCTTTGCGTTGGGTCATGTGTGTTTTTCGATCAGAATTTCGGCCAGCAGGCTGTCGACGCCTTGCTGCCAGTCGGGCAAGCTGATGCCGAACGCGGCTTGCAGCTTGTGCGTGTTGAGTCTGGAATTAGGCGGGCGCTGGGCTGCGGTGACAAAGGCGCTGGACGGCACGGCTGCGATCTCTCGCACAGCCCACGGCATGTCGGGCCGCAGCACTTTGGCTTGGCTGATGACGTGGCTGGCGTACGCGTGCCAGTGGGTCTCGCCAGCGGCGACCAGGTGGTAAATACCGGCTATCTCTTTTAGATTAGCGTCGTGATTGGCGTCTTGCTTAGCGTCTTCTTTTGCAGTGATCTTCCGGATGGTCGCCGCCGTCACGCTGGCGATCAACTCAGCCCCGGTCGGCGCGCCCCATTGGTCGTCGATCACCGTCAGCCGCTCACGCTCTTGGGCCAGCTTGAGCATGGTCTTGGCGAAGTTGCTACCGTGCACGGCATAGACCCAACTGGTCCTGAAAATCAAATACTGCGTGCAGGCGGCCTGTACCCGCAACTCGCCTTCGAGCTTGCTTTGACCATACACATTGAGCGGTGCGGTGGGGTCGGCTTCTTGCCACGGCTCAGTGCCACTGCCGTTGAACACGTAGTCGGTGCTGTAGTGAACCAGCCAAGCGCCCAGGGCTTCAGCCTCGTGGGCCAACACTTCGGGCGCGTGCGCGTTGATGCGCCAGGCTTGCTCGGGCTCGCTCTCGGCTTTGTCGACCGCCGTGTAGGCGGCCGCGTTGACGATGACGTCGGGCCGCAACTGGCGGATGGTCGCCGCCAAGCATTCCGGTTGACTGAGGTCACCACACAGGCCATCGCTGCCTTGGCTGCGGTCAAGCGCCACCAGTTCACCTAACGGCGCCAGCGTGCGCTGCAGCGCTTGGCCGACTTGGCCGTTTTTGCCGAGGAGCAGGATTTTCATAACTCAGGCGTACCCGCGTACTGCGTTTGCAGCCACTGCCGATAGGCGCCGCTTTGCACATGGGCGACCCAGTCGGGGTTGTCCAGGTACCAGGCGATGGTTTTTTGGATGCCAGTCTCGAAGGTTTCGGCGGGCTTCCAGCCGAGTTCGCGCTGGAGCTTGCTGGCGTCTATGGCGTAGCGGCGATCGTGGCCGGGCCGGTCTTTGACGTAGCTGATCTGCGTGCTGTAGCTGTGGCCGTCGGCCTTGGGGCGCATCTCGTCTAACAGGCTGCAGACGGTGTTGACGATGTCGATGTTGGGCTTTTCGTTCCAGCCGCCGACGTTGTAGACCTCACCCAAGCGGCCGCGCGCCAGCACTTCACGGATGGCGCTGCAGTGGTCTTTGACATACAGCCAGTCGCGCACTTGCATGCCGTCGCCGTACATCGGCAGGGCCTTGCCGGCCAAGGCGTTGACGATCATCAGCGGGATCAGCTTTTCGGGGAAGTGATACGGCCCATAGTTGTTCGAGCAGTTGGTGGTGAGCACTGGCAGGCCGTAGGTGTGGTGCCAAGAGCGCACCAAGTGGTCGCTGGCGGCTTTGCTGGCGCTGTACGGGCTGTTGGGCTCGTAGCGGTGCTCTTCCGTAAAGGCTGGCTCGTCTTGGCCTAAAGAGCCGTATACCTCGTCTGTCGACACATGCAAGAAACGGAACGCGGCCTTGGCGTCAGCGGGCAGCTCAGCCCAATAAGCCCGCACAGACTCCAACAACCGGAAGGTGCCGACGATGTTGGTCTGGATAAAGTCTTCGGGGCCGTGGATGGAACGGTCGACATGCGACTCCGCCGCAAAGTTAAGCACCGCACGCGGCTGGTGCTGCGCCAACAGGCTGGCGACCAAGGCGCTGTCTGCAATGTCGCCCTGCACCAAGGTGTGGCGTGCATCACCTTGCAGGCTGGCCAGGGTTTCCGGGTTGCCGGCGTAAGTCAGCTTGTCGAGGTTGATGACCGGCTCGTCAGACTGGGCCAGCCAGTCCAACACAAAGTTGCCGCCGATGAAGCCGGCGCCGCCGGTGATGAGAAGGGTCACGGGATTTGAAGAGTAGTTGACTGATAGCTCACTATAAAGGGCTGGGCGTGTCGTGGCCGCAGCGCCTTCAAAGAATCAAAGCGATATTTAAGATGTAGACGGGTTCCGCCAAGACAGCGCACGGCGAATACGCGTCAGTTTGACGGCGCTGACCGTGTCGGTCTCGGCGCTGCGCAGGCCGTTGCGAACGAAGACCAACAGCAGTAGAAAGAACCCGCTGGCCAGCGTGGCGCCGATGGCGATCATGCCCTTCTTAGGGCTGACGGCTTTTTCGGGCAGGGTGGGCGGCTGCACGAGTTGTGAGTCGGTCAGACCTTCAAGCAGGGATTCAACCAACCTGACCTGCGCCTGTGCTTCGCTGACTGCGTTGAGCAGGCCTGCGTAATCTCTCGGCAAATTCGCAATACCCGACTTCAATAGATTTTCTGCAACGTAACTGTTGTCAAAAACGGCCAGAACCTTGTCGCCGGCTGTTAAAGCGTTGTCAAGGCGAGTCTTGCTGTCGACGAGCTGCGTTTCAAGCCGAGTTTTCAGCGCGCCCGTAGGCCGGCTCTGCGCGTAAGTTGTCGCCAACAACGCATTGGCTGTAGTCTGCGCTTGCTGGGGAGTGGCACCGGAGACAGTGATCGTCAACAATTTGTCAGCACGGCCCGTTGCTGTTTTGACGCGGTCTCGCAATTCTTGACGCGACGCCTCAACGCTTTGGCTGCGGTTCAATCTGAGGCTGACGACAGTCGGGTCCAGCACGGCCGCCGTGACCATGAGACTGGCCGTGGCGGGTTCCGCCTGCAAAATAGCCACACTCTCAAACGTCTGCGGCCAAGCAAAAGCAATCGCCAGTGCCGTCAAACCCGCCGCCAATGGCCCCAGGATAAGCAGCTTGACGTTGTCGGCCAGGGTGACCAACAAGTCGAGCAAGCTGATTTCTGCTTCGGGATTTTCTGGCTGCTGGGTATTTTCCATGGAGGCGCTTTCTTGGTGCATCACAAAGTCGTCTGATTAAACGATTTTTCTTAATCGTTGTATTTTAATCAGCTATTTTGCGAACACTTCTCAAAGTCGCCAATTTTCGATCGGGATCAGTCCTCAGTCGACTTGTGCCTCATTCAGGCACTGGCCCAGCTGCGCAAACTAGCGACGAGCAACCGGCGTCGACATTCACGTGCTTGATGCGGGTGTCGACCGCGTCGGAAACCAAGGTGATCATGCCTTTTGCCGCAAAGACTTGAGGCGCCGTTGGGCCGTGGTGAAGGACACAGCGTCATAAATGGCCATCGCCTGTCGCCCCGTGATTTTCTGTTCGGGGTGCCAGACCGTGCCGAACAAGCGCTGCAGCCGCTCCTCCACCAGGTCGCGCTTGGGGAAGTCTGGCAGTTGGTGGACCGCTTTCGCCAAGTTTAAAACCGAAGGTAGGTCTGCGAATGGAGGCTGGTGATCGTAAATATTGCTTACGTTAATACGAAATTACCAAATTAATAATATAGTTTTAATTATAACAAATATATAAATTATTTTTAGAAGTCGAAGTCTACGCACGGCGCCTTGGTCGAATTAGCATAGAGGGCTTGTTTTATCGTCCCAGGAGCGCCTCAATGGCCACCCAAAAACCACCCATCTCTGGCAAAACGCCCAACCCTGTCACCGGACGGGTCCAAGAATCCGCACAACAAATCTGGCTGGCCGGCTTGGGCGCCTTTGCCAAAGCCCAAGATGAAGGCAGCAAGGTTTTTCAGGGCTTGGTGAATGAAGGCCTTGAGCTGCAGCGCCAAACCAAGGCGGCAGCCGAAGAAAAGCTGGCAGAAGCGTCAGCCAGGCTGCGCAGTTTGGCAGAGGCTTCAACCCTGAGCGTCGCCAACCTCAGCGCCAAAGCGGCACAACCGTGGGACAAGCTGGAAACGATTTTTGAAGAACGCGTGGCCAAGGCCCTGAACCATTTGGGCGCGCCGTCCCTTGAAGATTTCGAGGCCTTGAAGGCCGAGCTGGCTGCTCTGAAGGAGAAAGTTGCGGTGCTGGAGACGGTTAAAAAAACACCCCGCGTCTGAGCGCTACTGGCCTTCCCTACTTACTCAGGACCGATACCTGAGGTAGAGTGGTTTCCAACAAAAGTGTCAAAGGGCAAACAGATGGCGAAAAAAGCGCCGCGCCGCACTGCGGAGCGCATTCTGGAGGTGACGCTAGAGCTGTTCAATCGCTTTGGTGAACCCAATGTCTCCACCACGCTGATCTCGGCAGAGCTCGGCATCAGCCCGGGCAATCTTTACTACCACTACCCGGCCAAAGACGAGCTGATCAACTCGCTGCTCGACCGCTACGAAACAGCCCTGCATGAGCTGCTCGGCGCCAGCGAAGGCGTGCGCGATGTAGAGGACGCTTGGTTCTTCATGCATTCGCTGTTTGAGCTGATTTGGCAGTACCGGTTTTTGTACCGTGACCTGAATGATTTGCTGAGCAAAAACCGCAAGCTTGAAACGCATTTTCAGCGCGTCATCGAGCACAAAACCCGCTCCGTCAAAGCCCTGCTAGACAGCCTGTTGCGGCACCGCGCCATGACGATGGATGCGCGTGAGGCCGAGCCCACAGCCACCAGCATGGTGGTGGTGCTGACCTACTGGCTGAGTTTTGAGTACGTCCGCGACCCGCGCCACGCGCTCGAACCCGAGCACGCACAAATGGCCTTGCTGCGCGGCGCGCACCATGTCCTGAATCTGCTGATCCCTTACCTTGAGCCCACCCAGCGGCTGCACTTGCAAGCTCTGGTGACGGCTTATAGCAGCACTGCGCCTGCACCGCTGTGACGTCCAGCACAAAGGTTTAAAAGACGGCGCGCTTAAGATTCAACCCAATCATTTGTTGTCACCACGAAGGGTATCGATGCGTTTCTTCTTTTGACCGGTGGCGCAGCCGCTGAAGCACCAAGCCAACAACTTAGGCGGCATGGTGAGCTTGCTGCAAGCCATGGATGCCACTGATTGACGGACCTTGCTTTTTCAAGCAGCGCCACCGTGTGTGGCGACCCGGCGACGGTGCCCATCACCGAACAATTTCAGCGCAGCCACACCAACTCGTGCGGCCACACCAAGCTGGTGTGTTAAGGCATGCTGAGCGCGCTGTGTGCCGCCAACCCGCCTTGGCGCTGGCAAAGCAACAACTCGGATGGTTATCGCTGACGGGGCGACGGCTTACCGCGATACCGAGCCTGTTGCGCCATGCGCAGCATGGGTTTGTCGCCCGAGGTGTCGCCATACGCATAGAGCGTCATGTCGGCCAATGCAGTTGCGTCGTAACGCTCGGTTAGCCAAGCTTGCAGGCGAATGACTTTTTGCTCGCCGTGGCAATTCGGCGCTTTCATGCGGCCAGTGAGCCTTTCACCCAAGCCCGGCCCTGTGAGCTCGGCTTCCATCTGCGTGCAAATCAGGCCATCAAAGCCCAAAACCGCTGCAGCCCGCTCAAGGTAAGTGTCGGGTGAAGCGCTGACCATGACGCAGCAATGCCCCACCGCCCGGTGCCAAGCGAGTCGGGCCATCGTCGGGTCTTGCGCGTTCCGTAACTGCCCCGGCAATTGTTCGCGGGCCCAGTGGTCAGCCCAGCGCTGTACATCGGCTGTGGCCACGCCTTGCAACGCGGCCTTGAACAAGCGCGCCTTGGCGATGTCGTTGCGCACCAGCCGCAGCACATGGCCGACCAGCCATGGACTGCTTCTCAACAGCGCCCACGCAAAACGCGGCCAGCCCAGCGCAGTCGCTAAAAAGGGCAGCAGCGTGTCGCCATGCGTGAGGGTGCCGTCGAAGTCAAACGCCGCCACGCAAAGCCCAGGCTTGACTTGTTTGTCTACGGCGGGCATCGCACCTGGCCGCAATAGCGTTCGCAAAACGGGCAACCGGTCATCAGCAGCCAGCTGGGGATGTTGTAGTAGCGCTTGAAAATCGTCGCCAGAACGCCGTCACGGTAAGCCGAAAAGTTAAAGCCCTGCCCTTCGACCACGTAGAACGTCACGCCGCTTTGCTCGATGGAGCGGACATCGACCGCGTCGAAGTAAGGCCGGTAGTGGGCCAAATCCGGCGGGCCGCCGTGGATGATGCGGACAGTCTTGCCTTGGTACAGCGAGAAGTCGACCAGCATGTCGTCTTGTCGCGCATGAAAGCGGCCCGGGCCGAACACCGGCACGTAACGGCGCAGCTCAAAACCATAGATCGAGGCCGGCGTGTAGGCGTCGGCCATAATCACGACACCCGGCGCATCGACCTGTTTCAAGATCGCTTGGGCGTCAAAGCTGCGCACGATGCTCGGGTAAATCGTCGTTTTTTCCAATCGGCTGGCGAGCTCACGCCGATGCCGACCACCACCAGCACATGCAGCACGGCAAACACGGCCAAGCCAAGGGCACAGGCTTTGAGACGTTCAGCAGGCAAAGCCAGCGCCAACAACGCAAAACCAAAGGGGTAGAACGACAACACCCAATGCAAGCCGATGACTTTTTTGAACGACAGCAACGCAAAAAAGACCAGTGGTACCAGCACCAAACACGCCAGCAGTCGGTGCTGCACGGCGGTGCTGCGCAGCGCCTGCCGGTGCTGCCAACCCAGCCAGAGCGCCGCTGGGCTGGCGAGGTAGAGCATCATGCCGACGTACATGAAGGGTTTGCGCAGCTCAAAGTGGTCGTCTTCGTTGCGGTTGAAGAGGTTGAACATGATGTTCGACCAGCCGTGGTCCATGTTCCAGGCAATGTTGATGGCCGGCCCGGGCAAGGCGCACAGCACCACCAACGCCAAGCCCTGCCAGCGCTCACGCCGATAGAACGCGAAGTAGACCAAATACGTCAGCCCGAGCACCACAGAAAAGTACTTGGACAAAAACGCACAACCCAGAAAAACGTCCGACAGCGCGTAAAGACCGCGCGCCGCAGCGTCCAAGCGCGGTCGCAGTTCGGCGCGCAGCATGACGGCCACCGACAGCATCGACCAAAAAATCAAAGGCGTGTCGGTGGTGATCAGCACGTTGAGCCAGTTGATGGGCGCCAACCAAAAGAACAGCACGGCCCAGCCAGCGCGCTGCCCGGCCACCGGTTGCAGCGCCCAACCCAACCCAGCGCCCAAGGCCAAGGGCAGCAACACAGAAGGCAGGCGAATGGCCCAGAGCGCGTCACCGAACACATCGCGCATCAGGCCGATCAACCAGCCGACCATCGGCGGGTGGTCGTAGTAGCCCCAGTCTTTGTAGACGCCCCACCAATAGAAAAAAGCCTCGTCCCCGGTGATGGGGGAAACGACTGCAATCCACAGCCGCAAGGCCAACGAAGCCAGCCCGACGGCAAGCAACCAGCGCATGAGTCCGCTGTGCAATTTTGGTTGGACGGAGAGTTGGAAGCCGGACGGCGTGGCGGCGGAAGTGGAATTCATGACGGCAAGTTAAAAGCGGATGTCTTTGCGAATGGCCACACTGTAAAGCAGCGCCAACAAACCCAGCGCCACGGCCAGCCATAGCGTCAGCAAGCGCACCAGCACCGTCACCGCCACAGCTGTGCCCTGCCCGACCAGCAGCGCCACCAACACAGCTTCGGTGCCGCCCAGCCCGGCGGGCAAAGCTGACAGCGCACCACCCACCATGGCCAGCGCATAAAAACCGGCGGCCAGCCATGCAGACAGGTCCAAGCCAGCGGCGCGGCACAGCAAGGCCACCGCCAAACCCTGTGCAACCCAAGCCGCCAGCGTCAGCGCCAGCCAGCGCCACAGCTGATGAGCGAGGCAGTGCCACGCCTCGTGCAACCAAGCCAGACGTGCAGCCCAACGCGGTTGACGCACAAAGCGGCGCGCAACGACAAAAACCGCCATCACGCTTACCACAGCAACGGCCAGCAAGCCCGCACTCCAGCCCCAAAAGCCAAGACCCCAGGACGTCAGCCCCTGAGCGCTGTGCCACCACAGCCATCCCAGCGCCGGCAAAGCCATCAGCAAGAGGCCGAGTAAGTCGGCCAAGCGCTCAGCGCCAAAAATCGCCAGACTTTGCGCCGCGCCCAAGGGCTGGCGCACCAGCCACAGGCCGCGCACCGCCTCGCCCACGTTGCCGGGCGTGGGCGTGAGCGTGAGCGCGTAGCCTGCGACATACAAACGCAAGCCCTCCAACGAACCGAGCGGGCGCTGGTAATGCGCCATCCAGCCACGCCAGCGCAAGCCGTGCAGCAGGTAGTTCAGCAGACACAGCGTGGCAGCTGCCAGCCCGGTGAGGGAAAACAAACCTGTGAATGCCGCAGCAGGCGACGCCTCACCGAAAAAAGCCAGTGCAACAGCGTAGGCCGTCGCAACCAGCCCCAACACCAGCAAGAGTTTTTTGGTGGAAAGCCGCGGTGCAGGCGTTGCGGGCAGTGCTGGCGGCTCAGCCCGCAAGGGGCTCACCCGAGAAATCCAAAAAACACCAACAACCAAGCCACGCCGGCAGCCAAGATCCAAGGGTCACGCAGCAGATCGCGCGCCACGTCTTCACCCTTGCCGCGGTGCACTTGGTAGGCATAGCGCAGCAAACCAAAGATGAAAAAGGGCACGGTGTAAAGCAGGCGCTCACCGTGCACGCCCTGCGCCTCCGGGCTGGTGGCAAACAAACTGTAGGTGATGATGATGGTGGCGGTCATGGTCACTGCCATGAAGCTGTCGAGCAGCGCTGGCAGGTAATCCGCCAACACGGCGCGCTGGCTGGCCAGGTCATGAAAAGTCTCGGCCTTGCGCTTGGAAAAGCCCAAAAAAAGCGCCACGAACAAGCCCGTCAGCAGCAACCAGCGCGAGGGCGCAATGCCCACCGCCAGCGTACCGGCGAGCAGGCGGATCATGAAGCCCGAAGCGATGACGCCGACGTCGACCACCGGCACCCGTTTCAGTCGCAGCGAATAAGCCACATTCAGCGCGATGTACAGCGCCAACAACGTCAATAACACCTTGTTATCGACAGCCAACCAAGCGCCGAATGCCAGTAAAACCGCCCCCAAAACAGCGGCTTGCGGCAGCGTCACCTGCCCACTGGCGAGCGGGCGAAAGCATTTCGTCGGGTGCTCGGCATCGGCATGGCGATCCAGCCAGTCGTTGACGATATAAACCATGCTGGACACGCAGCAAAACGCCGCGAAAGCCAACAGCACTGAGTGGATGACCGCAGGGTTGCGCCAGTTTTCACTGAACAGCAGGCCGGCAAAAACAAGAACGTTTTTGAGCCACTGGTGTGGGCGCATCAACTTGAAAAGGCCAGACATGGGCAACATAGAAGAAAGGCGGTCAGGGTAACCTTTGAGAGCATAACTGACAGGCCCAGGACGCTTGGGCCCAAATCGTCTGATGTTTGATTCACCTGCCATGGCAACGCTGCGCCGCTTCGTACTTGGTTTAGCGGCACAGGCCAGCCCGACCGCGCAAGCGCAATATGCCCACTCGCATCAACAATGCCTCTTTGGGCGCGTTGTCAGCGTATCCCCAACGGGCGTTTAGCTTTGAAGCATGGTTCAACCAAGAGGGGCGCGACTGGCCGCGCTTTTATGCCGCCGCCAAGCACATCGCAGCGCTGCCCAAAGCTGAGCGCCACGCTGCCATGCGCTAATTTGGGGTGCTCTGCAATGGCTTTCCCATCTGACTGAAAATACAGACTAAGCAACAGGAAAAGAAATCAATGGCAGATATTCATATTGAACGCGAACACCGCATGGACTTCACCGAGGCCCGCAAAACCGCCGCACTCTGGGTGCAGCAGGCCGAAGATAAATTTAACATGCGCTGCACGTATGTGGACGGCTTGGAGAGAGATGAAGTCAGCTTCACGCGCGCTGGTGTGAGCGGCACCTTGAAGGTCAGCCAAGACAAGTTTGAAATTGATGCGCGTCTGGGCTTTTTGCTGGGTGCGTTCAAGGACCGCATTCAAAGCGAGATTCTGAAAAACCTTGACACGCTGCTGGCCCAACCCGTTGAAGCGGCGCACTCAGGCCGCAGCGAAACGCTGTGAGGCGATCTCCAGCAAGCCATCAAAAATAAGGCTGTCGACCAGCTCAAAGTGCCCGGTCATGCTGGGCGCCATTTTCCAGCCGGCGCCACCTGTCATCATGCAAACTGGCGCTTCGCCGCAATGCCGCGTCAGGTTCTCGACCATGCGCTGCACCGCCCCAGCAATGGCAAAGGTACCGCCGCTGGTCAGCGCGTCGCTAGTGTTGATGGGGAAATCAATCACGTCGCCAGTGGGCACATGCAAACCAGCCGTGCCAGACTCCAGCGCCCGCAGCATGATGCCGTGGCCGGGCAAGATAATGCCACCCAAAAAATTACCTTGACCGTCGAGTGCTTCCACCGTCACGGCGGTGCCGACCATGACCACCACGCACGGCTTTTGCAGACCGCGTGCAAGTAGCCGGTGGCGCGCACCGATCATGGCGACCCAGCGGTCCGTGCCTAACCTGCTGGGGTGCTCATAGCCGTTGCTGACTCCGCATTCCTGTACGGTTGAGACGACCCAGCGCGGCACGGCATCCCAGTGTTCCATTTGCTCGGCGACGCGAACCTTGATGGCGTCACCGGCCACGATGCAACCCAAAATGCAGTCCGGCGGCGGCAGGTTCTTGAACTCTTGCTCGGCGAGTTTGTCGATGTTTTCCAGAAACACCGCGCCATGCGCTAGCAAACGAGCCCCCTTCACGGGGGCTTCGTAACAAGCCCATTTCAGGCGGGTATTTCCGACGTCAAGCGCTAAAAAAGTCATTGGGCGAGATTATGAACACTTTCAATTCTGCCGCCACGGCAAACCGCGCTGACGCCAACCCGCGAGCAAACCGCGGTGGCCATCGGCATTTGCATCGCCCTCAAAGCCTTCCAGAATATTGTAGGCCTCCAGCCCCAACTCGGTCGCGCGCTTGGCTGCTGCGATAGAACGAATACCGCTGCGGCACAGCAAGACGGCTTTTTGACCGGCTGGCACAGCAGCTTGGACTGCCTCGTCGAAGTTCGGGTTCATGGCCATGTCTGGCCACTGCTTCCAAGCCAGCGGCGCCGCGCCCGGCACAAAGCCAACCCACTCGCGCTCGGCGTCGCTTCGCACATCCAGCAAAACCGCTTCGCCGGACTGCACCCAACGCCAGGCGAGCTCGGGCGAGATATCACCCGCGTAACCAACAGCAGGAATGGGGGAAAACGTATTTATGGCGTTCATGGCGACGTATTTTGCCGAATCGATTGGCCAACAACAACTCAATCGAAAAAATAAAAACAAAAAACGGCTTGTCGGTAAACCCCTGTGTCTTCGAGCGTGGCCTAGATTTTATGTGAAAGGTCAAACGGCAGGAAACTGCCGAGCATCACGAAAGACGATGAATGACCACAAACAACGAATTGATGGACAACCTGCTGACCGACTACAAGAAACCTGAAGACCTCATTTGAGATAACGGGCTTCTGAAGGGACTCACCAAGGAGTTGGTTTGGCGCGCACTGCAAGCCGAAATGGCTGAGCACCTAGGTCATGCCAAGCGCGAAGCGGTTACCAACCCAGCAGCAAACGTCTGCAATCGCAAGAGTACAAAACGCTCAAAGGCGATTTTGGCGAACGGCCTATCGACATCCCGCGCAACCGCCACGCCAGCTTTGAGCCTCAGAGCATGACCAAGCACCAAACCCGACGGGCAGGCTTTGACGAGAGGATTCTGTCGCTGTGTGCGCGAGGGATGTGCCAGGCTGAGGTGTCGCCAAGTTGCTAACAAGTGATTTTCAGGATCGACTAATGAGCCATTCACCCTGCGTTAGCTCACCCAAGTTTCTACTAGACGGGCCACATCGGGCCAACAACCAGTCAGAAGAGCGTCAAGTGATCCCACAAGGCCCTTGGCGCAATTGACCGACCTTTATTCGGTTTTGTCGTCTTTTCCAGAGGAAAAGAAGTCGTACGCAGCCAACCCTAGGCCACCCATCAAAATGATCGTAATGTCTAGTTGTGGCAACTTCACGATGTAAGGGATCAGAAATGCAGCCAACAGGACGAGTCCAATCAGACCGGTGAATCGCTCAAGATATTTCATGCCACATTCCTTTTGACAAATTCAGACACCAGCCAGCGCGAAGAGCGCAGCAATCGAGCGTCGTTTTGGTAAGCGCCGACGGCCTGAACACCCAAGGGTAACCCGTTGGATAGATTCATGAGCGGCAAATTTACGCAGGGTAAGCCTGCAAAACTCCAAGTGGTTTGCATGATCGGATTTCCGGTTGACGCCAATCCTTCAGGAGCTGTACCCAAGGCAGATGGACACAAGATGGCGTCATAGGTAGCGAAGTACTCGTCAAAAGCACCCATGACGTGCGGCATCCGGTCTTTTGCAGCCAGGTAGTCAATAGCTGGGGTCGCCATCGATTTTTCGATTCGTGCGCGCAAGGGTTCGCTCAATTGCTCCCGGCTGTTATTCCACTCCTTTTGCAAGCAAAAAGCCAACTCGGTCTCGTTGACGGTTTGCAGCCAAGAGGTCACATTGCGTACGATGTCTGGCAACTCAACGTATTCAACACAATCACCGAGGTGATCCACAAAAGCTTCGTAAGCCTCGCGTGCTTCAGGTTCGACTTGGTCCCACCAAGGCGTTTTCACAAAACAAAATTTGGGACGCAAGGGTGGTTCTGACACGGCAGCGTCGAACAAACGACGGGGTGCTTGACGAGCAGTTGCAGCGTCATGGCCATCGTCACCGGACATGATCTCAGCAACTTTGGCAATGTCTTCAAGGTTGCGTGCAAAAACGCCGACCTCGTCTAGCGAGGGTGACTGATCTAATACCCCCGTACGCGGGAACAATCCGCGAGAGGGCTTGAAGGCATAGACACCACAAAAAGAAGCCGGACGAATCATCGAGCCATTGGTCTGGGAGCCCAGTGCTACCGGCACCATGCCCGCAGCCACCGCCGCCGCCGAGCCACTGGACGAGCCCCCTGGCGTGTGTGTGATGTTGTGCGGATTGCAGGTCGGCCCAGGCTGGGTTGTGGCAAATTCTGTGGTCACTGTTTTGCCGAAGATGACGGCGCCTGCTGCGCGCAGCCGGGAGACCACAGTGGCATCACACACTGAAAAGCGCCCCTCATGAATCTTGCTGCCGAATTCAGTCGGGAAATCAAAGGTGTCAATGATGTCCTTAACCGCGACAGGCACGCCATACAACGGACCAGGCAAATGACCTGACGCGCGCTCACGATGTAGTTGCTCAGCTTGCATTGCCACGATGCGGTCATCGCGGTGTGCAAAGGCCTTGATCCTCTCGTCAGCCGCATCGATAAAGCAACCCAACTTGACGGTGAATTCCTCTACGCTCTCCTGACCACTCAAAAGATGCTCACGGATTTCTAGGGCCGTGAGTTCCGACACATTTCTTGTAACTTCTGTCATCACTTCACTTTGAAAAAGTCAGGGTCTACGATTGATTTATCGTTGGGGTCTCTGGCAATTTCTTCTGCCTGGTTGAAAAAGTGGTCTGGCAGGTAAGTGACCATGGCCGGGTAAACATAGGTCATGGCCAGGGTGAACAACACCATGCCAACGAAGGGCAGGCAACCCTTGAAAATCGTGACTAGCTGCAAATTTTTGGGTGCAACCCCTTTCAGATAATAGGCTGACATCGCCATCGGCGGGGTCAAGAAAGAGGTCTGCAAATTGATAGCGATCAAGATGCCGAACAGGATCGGATCAATGCCGTACAAAGGCAGCAGTGGTAAAAAGATTGGCACGAAAATAATAATGATCTCGCTCCACTCCAGCGGCCAGCCCAGAATGAAAATCAGCAATTGCGACAACAACAAAAATTGGACAGGAGAGAGGTCCAGCGCCAGCATGAAGTCTTTGACCACCTGCTCACCACCCAAGTATGAGAATACCGATGCAAAGGTAGCCGCACCCACAAACAGGAAACACACCATGGCCGAGGTTCGGGCTGTGAGGTAAACCGATTCGCGCAGGCGCTGCCAAGTGAAAGCACGGTAAATGATAGCCAACACAATGCCGCCTAAAGCCCCCATGGCTGCAGCCTCGCTAGGTGTAGCCAAACCAAACAAGATTGAGCCTAAAACCGCCATGATCAGTGCAAACAAAGGCACAAAGGCCTTGAGCACCATGGTGGCGCTTTCTAAAACGGAGTAATTCTCCACATCTTTGGGTTTAGGGCACAGCGAAGGGTTCAGCGTGGCACGCACAATGATGTAAATCACATAAAGCATGGCCAACGTGAGACCGGGAATGATGGCTGCCGCATACAGCTTAACCACCGATACGCTTGCTGTGGCAGCGTAAACAATCAGCAAGATTGAAGGCGGAATCAAAATACCCAAGGTGCCACCAGCGGTGATAACGCCGCTGGCTAGTTTCTGGTCATATCCGGCTTTGAGCATGGGCGGCAAGGCAATCAGGCCCATCAGTGTCACCACTGCACCAACGATACCGGTTGCAGTTGCAAAAAGCGTGCAGGTTACCAGTGCAGCAACTGCCATTGAGCCTGGTAGAAAGCGTAAGCCCACCTGCAAGCTCAAGAACAGCTTGTCTAGAATGTTTGCCCGCTCAATGATGTAACCCATGAATAGAAATAGCGGTATCGATATGAGTACATCGTTGTTCATCACGCTGAAAGTATTTTGCGTGAAAAGATACAAGATGCGGTTGTCCCACATCATCTGGTCTGGGGTGAAATAGGCGTAAAAACCAAATCCGATACCCATAGCCATCAATGTGAAAGCTATGGGAAATCCCAAGAAGATAAAGGCAATGAAAATGCCCAGCATAGCTAGGGCGATGAAAGGATCACTCACAATTGTTCTTTCTCTGCATGCTGTTTGAGCAGCACTTGTTCAAGTTCTTCGATGTCGCCACCGCGTGGCATCCAATTGCCTGTGCGAATACATACAAGGCACCGCAGCACTTCAGATATTCCAGCAATTAACAAAGTGGTGCCAGCAAAAAATATAACCGCTTTCAGTGGCCAAACAGGAACCCCTGCAGGGCTGTTGACGCTGGACTCCAAGATGCGGGCACTGTCCAAGGCGTAAGAAGCGCCGGTGTAAACCATGGCAAAAATGGCCGGGAAGTAAAAAATAATATAAAGAGTTAAGTCAACCTTGGCCTGCGTCCGGTTGGACCATTTACGGTAGATAAAGTCTCCCCGCACGTGGGAGTTGCGAGAAACCGCATAGGCTCCCGACATCATGAAAAGAGCACCGTACATCATGTAGCTCATGTCAAACGCCCAATCTGTCGGACGGTTGAGAACATACCGCATGAACACCTCGTAGCAAGTGGATGCCGTCAATATCAGCACGCACCACGCAAAAGTGTGCCCGATTGACTTGCTGAAGATGTCAATCCTGCGAATCCAAGCTTCCATTTTATTTACCTCTCTGCAAACAAAAACAAAGGCTGCCGGAACTAATCCCGACAGCCTTCTCATAAAGACCTATTGTTGATTATCAGCGCGGCAACTTTGTCTTTTGGACGTGCTCGTAGGCCATTTTGTAGTCAGCTTCGTTTGTAAAGTGGTAGAAACCCACTCGGCGCGACCAAGCCTTGAAAGAGTCGTTCACCTCCTTGAACATGTCAACCTCTTTTTCGAGCTTGGCGGTCACAATGTCCCAAGCTGCCAGTTGGCCTTTGTAGACATCGGCTGATGTGCGCGACACCTGGACCTTGTGCTTGACGATCAACTCCTGCAAGTCTTTGGAGTAGTTGTCGTGAGCCAAGGCGGTTGAGGCCGTAGAAGCAGCTTCGGCTGCATACTTCAAGACAGCCTTCAGGTCGGCCGGCAATGAGTTGTACTTGTCCTTGTTGAAGACAATTTCAAAGAATTCCTGAGCTTGGTGAAATGAGCCCATGGAGTAGTACTTGGCCACGTCTTGCGCACCAAAGCGCATGTCAGAGGTTGGGTTGTTGAATTCGAAAGCATCAATAACGCCGCGCTGCATGGCGGGCACTATCTCGCCGCCGGGCAACTGCGTAACTGACATGCCCATTTCTTGCATCAGGTCCGCGGCCAGGCCGATGGTGCGGTACTTGAAGCCTTTCACATCAGCCGCCTTTTTAGGTGGTGACTTTTTAAACCAACCGAGTGGCTGTGACGGCATTGGGAAAGTGAAAAAACCGACGACGTTCAGATTCATCTTGGCAACCAGCTTATTCCACAGCTGCTGGCCACCACCGACATGAATCCAGCTCAAGCCAATTTCAGGGGTAGCACCTGTTACTGGGCCCGTACCAAACAGGGAGGCCACTTTGGATTTGCCATACCAGTAGCCGGACACATGGTGACCGCCATCCAGCACGCCTTTGCTGACGGCATCGATAATCTCAAAGGGCTTAACAACGGCACCTGCTGGCAGATACTCAATTTTCAAACGTCCGCCGGACATTTCATTGACACGAGTCACATATTGCTGGGCCATCTCGCTGAAGATGTCATTGGTGCCCCATGAACCTTGCATCTTCAGAACGATCGGGGCCTGGGCCAAAGCGATCATCGGTACGCCAGCCAGCGGCACTGCTAAAGCCGCTGTAGCGGCTTTACCAAAAAAGCGGCGGCGACTGGCAACAGGTGCATCAGTCACAGTTGAAGGAAGGTCATGCTGTGGTTGTGTCATGGGTTTGTCTCCTGTTAGACATTGAAGCGCTAAAAATTCAAGCTTGATTATGAGTGTGATGAGAAGCATGGCGTTAAGTGAAAACCCGAATCCGGCTCACTAATTTTTTCAAACCGAAATCCTGAATCCGTGACCTGAAGGTCGAAATATGTTGATTTATCTATTGAAATCAACGACTTAGACCGAATGAATTACTCACCCAGAAGGTGAGCCCCCAACATGACCGATTTTGTTGCCGAGAAACTGCCCTGCGTCCTCAGCTCTGATGCCGGACTGGCGCTCATCGGTAAATACCTCAAGCGCGTTAACGTCAATGCGCAGATCGACCCGACGTTTCCGGTGCGCTCTGGGGTCGCCAACAGTCAGATCCTCAAAAGCTATCTCGCCTTGCTGTGTTGGGGCAAGAGTGACTTTGACGCGATCGAGAGCTGTCGAGACAACGCCTTCTTCAAGCGTGCGCTGGGCCTGGGCACTGTTCCCTCGAGCCCGACCCTGCGCCAGCGTATGGACGCGCATGCGGCATCTTGGTTCGAGTTGGCCCCATAAATGAACCAGGCGCTGCTTGGCAGCTGCATCGACGGGCTGCCCATCGACTTTGGAGCCTTGGCTTGCGGCTACACATCGGGGGATCTCGATAGCTTTGCGATGGGCAACGGCGGCACCCAAAAAGAGCTGGTGGGCCGCACTTACGCTGGCGTTAGAGGGCATCGGCAGTCAGGCCAGCCCGGGGCGCCGGGTCTACCGCTTGACGGTGCGCAGTATCGACAGGCATGGCCAAGCGCAGGCCTATTAAGACGGTGATGCAGGAGTTGATGCTCAAGGCGGCCCGCATCATCCGCCATGCCAGGCGTTGGGTCTTGAGTCTGGGTGAGCGTGACCGGGGCTTTGCGGTGTTTGAGCGGCACTACAGGCCGCTAAGCGGACAACTGAGCACTGGGCAGCTGAGAGGCGCATAGCTGCGCGACGCCAAGACCGCTGAAAATTCAGCACTTATCTGGATCGGTCTGGTCAGTTGCATCGTGGCGCTGGCGCTGTTTTATGCGTACGTCAGCTTTGCCCACTTGGAAATTTTCAAGATGAGCATGGCCGTGCTGGGCGCCATCGTCTTTGGCTTGGCGACACCGACTGAAGCGGCCGCTATGGGGTCGATGGGCGGCTTGGTCTGCGGTCAGTTTGTCGGCTTCAGCATCTTCTGAGCCGCTTTTGCCTTGCTGGGTGGCCAATAGCTGATCAACACCTGGGTGCTGTCGCTGAACATGACCCCGGTGCAGTTCAAGATCTTGGCGCAGGTGGTGATTTTCATGCCGATTTTCACTCCCTTGCTGCCGCACTTTGGCATCGACCCGCGGCTCTTCGGCTTGTTGGTGGCGCTGAATCTGCAGACGGCTTTCCTGAACCAGCCGGTGGCCATGACCGCGTTCTACCTGAAAGGCGTCAGCCCGCCGCATGTGACGCTGAACCAAGTCTTTGCCGGCATACTGCCGTTCATGATGATCCAAGTGCTGGCCATCGTGCTGCTATAGCTGTTCCGGCCATCGGTCTGTGGCTGCCAGAACTGTTGTACAAACAAAGCCACGGCTTGGTTTGGTTTGACTGAAAAGGGCGCGAAAGCGCCCTTTTTGATACAGAAACGGTAAGATTGACGTTAACGTCAACGTCAAGTTGAAAGCCCGCAGCCACACCGATTTTTGCGAAAGATGTCCATGACCGATTTGTACGCAGACTACCAAGCCCTGGCCAACTACCGGCCGACGCACAAGGTGCGCTTTGTCACCGCAGCGTCGCTGTTTGACGGGCACGACGCGGCCATCAACATCATGCGGCGCATCTTGCAAGGCATGGGCGCCGAGGTGATTCACCTGGGCCACAACCGCAGCGTCGACGAAGTCGTCACCGCCGCCCTGCAAGAAGACGCGCAAGGCATCGCCATCAGTTCTTACCAAGGCGGCCACGTCGAGTACTTCAAGTACATGGTCGACTTGCTGAAAAGCCGGGGCGGCTCGCACATTCAAGTCTTTGGCGGCGGCGGCGGCGTCATCGTGCCGCCCGAGATTCGCGAACTTCATGCCTACGGCGTGACGCATATTTTCAGCCCGGAAGACGGCCAAAGAATGGGTCTGGCCGGCATGATCGGAGAGATGGTCATGCGCTGCGACAAAGACCTGACCGGCTTTGCCCCCAAAGACATGCAAGCCATTCAAGGCCACGGCGAGATGAACTGGCGCGCCTTGGCGCAGCTCATCACCGCCGTCGAAAACGACCAAGCCGACCCAACGCTGGTCAGCGCCATTCGCGAGCAAGCCACCAGCTGCCAAGTGCCGGTGCTGGGCATCACCGGTACCGGCGGCGCTGGTAAGTCGTCCCTCACCGATGAGTTGATACGGCGGCTGCGGCTGGACCAAGGCGACAGCCTGCGCATCGCCGTCATCAGCATTGACCCGAGCCGGCGTAAAAGCGGCGGCGCACTGCTGGGCGACCGGATTCGCATGAATGCCATCAGTCCGTGGAAAACCAACGCACAGAGTAACGACGCGGGCCAACGCGTCTTCATGCGCAGCTTGGCCACGCGTGATTTCGGCTCGGAAATCAGCAAAGCTTTGCCCGATGTGATTGCCGCTTGCAAGGTCGCTGGGTTTGACGTCATCGTGGTCGAAACCTCAGGCATCGGCCAGGGCGACGCCGCCATCGTCCCGCATGTGAATGTGCCGATGTACGTGATGACCCCAGAGTTCGGCGCGGCCAGCCAGTTAGAGAAAATCGACATGCTGGACTTTGCCGAGTTCATCGCCATCAACAAATTTGACCGCAAAGGCTCACTCGACGCCCTGCGCGACGTCGCCAAGCAAGTGCAGCGCAACAAAGAAGCCTGGACCACCCCGACTGAGCAAATGCCGGTCTTTGGCACCATGGCCGCGCGCTTCAATGACGACGGCGTGACGGCGCTGTACCAAGCGCTCAAACCGCGCCTGGCCGCGCTGGGGCTGACCTTGAAACCCGGCATTCTGCCGCTGTCCTCGGTGCGCCACAGCACCAACCAGACGCCGGTGGTGCCCGCAGCCCGCACCCGTTACTTGGCCGAAATCAGCGACACCGTGCGCGGCTACAAAAAGCGCGCGCTGGCGCAAGCGCAACTGGCGCGTGAAGTGCAGCAGCTCAAGGCCGCTGCCGCCATGCTCAAGATCGACAAACCCGGGCGTGCGCCCGCCGCCGAAGCCGTGCTCGACTTGGCCGGTCACCGCAAAGCCCGTATGGACGCCGACGCGCGGCATCTGTTGGGCCAATGGCCGGACATGCAAGCCGCCTACGCCGGCAACGAGTACGTGGTGAAAATCCGCGACAAAGAAATTAGAACGGCGCTCACCACCCAAACCTTGAGCGGCACGACCATCCGCAAAGTCGCGCTGCCCAAGTACGAAGACCACGGCGAGATTTTGAAGTGGCTGATGCTCGACAACGTGCCCGGCAGCTACCCCTACACCGCTGGTACCTTCGCCTTCAAACGCGAGGGCGAAGACCCGACCCGCATGTTCGCCGGTGAGGGCGACGCTTTTCGCACCAACACCCGCTTCAAGCTGCTCAGCGAGGGCATGCCGGCCAAGCGCCTGAGCACCGCCTTTGACTCGGTCACGCTCTACGGCAACGACCCCGACGTGCGGCCCGACATCTACGGCAAGGTCGGCAACTCGGGCGTCAGCATCGCCACGCTGGACGACATGAAAGTGCTCTACAGCGGCTTCGACTTGTGCCACCCCGCCACCAGCGTGAGCATGACCATCAACGGCCCGGCGCCCAGCATTTTGGCGATGTTCATGAACACCGCGATCGACCAGAATTTAGACAAGTTCAAACTCGACAACGGCCGCGACTCAACCGACACCGAGACCGCCAAAATCCGTGAATGGGTGCAAGAAAATGTGCGCGGCACGGTGCAAGCCGATATCTTGAAAGAAGACCAAGGTCAAAACACCTGCATCTTTTCAACCGAGTTTTCGCTCAAGGTGATGGGTGACATCGCCGAGTATTTTGTGCACCACAAGGTGCGCAACTTTTACAGCGTCTCTATCAGCGGTTACCACATTGCCGAGGCCGGCGCCAACCCCATCAGCCAGCTGGCTTTCACGCTCAGCAACGGCTTCACCTTTGTCGAAGCGTACTTGGCGCGTGGCATGCACATCGATGACTTTGCACCGAACCTGAGCTTCTTCTTCAGCAACGGCATGGACGCCGAATACACCGTGATGGGCCGCGTCGCACGCCGCATCTGGGCCGTCGCCATGAAGGAAAAATACGGCGCCAATGAGCGCAGCCAAAAGCTCAAATACCACATTCAAACCAGTGGCCGCAGCCTGCACGCGCAAGAGATTCAGTTCAACGACATTCGGACCACGCTGCAAGCCCTGATCGCGATTTATGACAATTGCAACAGCCTGCACACCAACGCCTTTGACGAAGCCATCACCACGCCAACGCAAGAGTCGGTGCGCCGGGCCATGGCGATTCAGCTCATCATCAACCGCGAATGGGGCTTGGCCAAAAACGAGAACCCGTCGCAAGGCGCCTTCATCATCGAAGAGCTGACGGAGTTGCTAGAAGAAGCCGTGCTGCTGGAGTTTGAACGCATCGCCGAACGTGGCGGCGTGCTCGGCGCCATGGAAACCGGCTACCAGCGCGGCCGGATTCAGGACGAATCGATGCACTACGAAATGCTCAAACACACGGGCGAACTGCCGATCATCGGCGTCAACACCTTCCGCAATCCGCACGGTGACAAAGTGCAAGAAAGCTTAGAGCTGGCGCGCTCCACCGATGCTGAAAAGCAAAGCCAGTTGCAGCGCCTGCAAGACTTTCACGCCCTGCACGCAGACGCCGCCCCAGCCATGCTGAAGCGCTTGCAGCAGGCGGTGATCGAAAACCACAATGTGTTTGACGTGCTGATGGACGCCGTGCGGGTCTGCTCACTCGGGCAGATTACCAATGCGCTGTTTGAAGTCGGCGGGCAGTACCGCCGCAACATGTGAAAGCAAAAACACACAGGCAAAAAAATCGGCCCTGAGGCCGACTGAGTCAGGAAGGGGGTATTAACCGCCTTTTTGGGGGCGTTTGCCCGGGTTCTTTTTGCTGCGCGTCCAAGAGCCGCGCTCTAAGCTGATCTTTTGGCCGTGACCAGCAGTGCGGGTCATGCCTGGAGCAAGAATAGGTCTAGGTGCGCAACGGTCGGCTTCGACACGAATTTTTTGAGGCATGGTGGGCTCCGGTTAGAAATAGCTGAATATCAGATTTTATGTCATGACGAGGCAACTACTGAAAAGCCTTCGCCAAAGGCAAGTTCAACAGCAAGTTTTGTGGCTTCAGCCGCAGCTCGCGGCTCGCGCTCATCATCAAACCCAGGTAAACCGGCTTGCCCGCCACGTCGGCGCGCATTTCTTGCGGGTTGGCAAATTCGAGCTTGAACAAGCTGAGCAGACGCTGCATGCGGTCGGCCTCGACCGGCCGGTCTTCGTACAAATCATTCAGCAGTGCCGTCGCATGCACGTCCAGCCCGAGGTGCCAGCGCCAAGCGGCGTCGTCGATGTTCTGCAAGGGCTTGATGCGAACGACAACGCCCAAAAAGTGCAGCACCCATTTTTCAAGGACGCGGGCCAAGGCCGTCAAGCCGGAACGGGCGCGCGTCATGGTCAAGACCAAGCCGTGGCTGAGGTCGTTGTTGACCTCGTGCGTCAGGTCGAGCAAAAAGTTGTAACGCTCACCGGCGCGCCAGTAATCCGTCGCGTTGGCGTCGGCCAGCACTTTAATTTGCACTTCGCGCAGCGGCGCTTTAGCCTCGGCCAGCAAGCGGCCAATGTCGCCCAGGCCGCCGGTCTCCTTGAGCATGTCCAAAATCCCTAAATCACCACTGAGGATTTGCCCCTGCTCGACGGTGATGCGCTGCGGGCGAAACAACATTTCGGCAGCGCGCACTTCGTAGGCATCGCTGGCGTCGTCCAGCACATTGCGCACGATGGCTTGCGCCAGCAGGTCCAGAAAAAGCGGCGGCACACCCATCACGCCGCGCCTGAAGAGGCCCAGATAACAAGCCTCCAGCGTGCCAGCAGCCAGCAACTCGTCCCGAAAATTCACATACAAGGTGTAACTTTCCCGCGCGTCCGGGTCTTTGATGGCAGCCAGCTCGACCAGCCCGACCGCCCGGCTCGGCGCGGCTTGCAACGCCGCGTGCAGCTTGCACTCATTCGGACATGATTCCGGCAGCAGAGCCAGTTCAGGACGTTCTAAAAAAAGACGCAGGTAATCATCAGTCGGCACCAGCCAACCCCGCGCATTGCGCTGGAGTTGTCCGAATCCGCTGGAAGGCCAAAAATTTTGCATGGGCGATGGTCGCACAAACCAAAAACGCTGGACAAATCTGAACGATTTTCGGCCTTCTCGCCCATTCAAGGCGACTTTTCGTCGAGCCCAAGTAGAAACACCTAAGAGTTGCTGTGCTGGCCGACATTACACTATTTGTGCAAACATAGAATCCTTTAGTTAAATCAATTGCAAACGAATCAATATTTCAAATTTCGGAGAAGCATGTGTCGGCTGAGTTCATCCTAGAAACCCAAGGACTGACCAAAGAATTCAAGGGATTCGTGGCGGTCAATCAAGTCGACCTGAAGGTTCAGCGGGGCCATATCCACGCCCTGATCGGCCCCAACGGCGCCGGCAAAACCACTTTCTTCAACCTGCTGACCAAGTTTTTGACGCCGACCCGCGGCCGCATTGTTTACAACGGCGTCGACATCACCGCTGAGAAACCGGCGGAAACGGCCCGACGCGGCATCGTCCGGTCGTTCCAGATTTCGGCGGTGTTTCCGCACATGACGGTGCTGGAGAACGTACGCGCAGCATTGCAGCGCAACTTGGGCACCTCGTTTCATTTCTGGAAGCCCGAGAGCTCGCTGTTTCACCTGCATGCGCGCGCCGAGCAACTGCTGGCCGAGGTCGACTTGCAAGACTTTGCCGATGAGCTGACGGTGAACCTGCCCTACGGCCGCAAACGTGCGCTGGAGTTAGCCACCACCCTGGCACTAGAGCCCGAACTGATGCTGCTCGACGAGCCCACCCAAGGCATGGGCCACGAGGACGTGGACCGCGTCACCCAACTGATTAAAAAAGTGTCGGTCGGCCGCACCATCTTGATGGTTGAACACAATATGAATGTCGTCTCCTCGATTGCCGATCGCATCACCGTGTTGCAGCGCGGCGCCATCATTGCCGACGGGCCGTACGCCGAAGTGTCCAAAAACCCCTTGGTGATTGAGGCCTACATGGGCACAGCCGACGCCGCTTTGGCAGGAGCCCATTGATGGCCAAAGAACTGCTGCGCATTGAAGACCTGCACGCCTGGTACGGCGAGTCGCACATCCTGCATGGCGTGAACCTCACGGTGAACGAGGGCGAGGTGGTGACCTTGCTAGGCCGCAACGGCGCCGGACGCACCACCACGCTGCGCGCGATTGTCGGCATGACGGGGGCACGCAAGGGCGTGGTCAAGATCAATGACCAAGACGTGCTGAAGCTGTCGCCGCACAAAGTGGCCCGGCTCGGCGTTGGTTATTGCCCTGAAGAGCGCGGCATCTTCGCCAGCCTGACGGCGGAAGAAAACCTGCTGCTGCCACCCGTGATCGCGCCAGGCGGCATGAGCCTGGAAGAGATTTACACCATGTTCCCGAACCTGCAAGAACGCGCCTCCAGCCCGGGCACACGGTTGTCCGGCGGTGAGCAGCAAATGCTGGCGGTGGCGCGAATTTTGCGCACCGGCGCGCGCTTGCTGTTGCTCGACGAAATCTCCGAGGGCTTGGCCCCGGTGATCGTGCAAAAGCTCGCCGAGATGATCCTGACGCTCAAAGCCAAGGGCTACACCATCGTGCTGGTAGAGCAAAACTTTCGCTTTGCCGCACCGCTCGCCGACCGTTTTTACGTGATGGAGCACGGCACCATCGTCAAACAGTTCGCCCAGTCAGAACTGAAAGAAAACATGGGCATGCTGCAGGAATATTTGGGGGTCTGACCCCAATTGCGTGACCCCAATTCCGAGATCTTCAGCGCGCCAGCCCGTCACCTTGTATTTTTATCGTTGCTTATTCGCTTGCATAACTTTCAACCTTTGGAAACATCATGAAAATCAAAACTCTCGTTGCCGCTTTGGCTGTTGGCTTTATCGGCTTTGCGGGCGTCGCTTCAGCCCAACCCAGCACGGGCCCAGTGAAGATCGGCTTCATCACCGACATGGCGGGCCTGTACGCTGACATCGACGGCCCGGCCGGCGCTGAAATGGTCCGCTGGGCGGCGCAAGACTTTGGCGGCAAGGTGCTGAATCGTCCGATCGAAGTACTGACCGCCGACCACCAGAACAAGGCAGACGTGGCCAGTTCCAAAGCACGTGAATGGATCGACAACGACGGACTGTCGATGTTGATCGGCGGCACCAGCTCCGGCACGGCGATTGCCATGTCCAAAGTGACGACCGCCAAGAAGCGCCCCTTCATCGCCATTGGCGCCGGCTCGGCCCGCCTGACGAACGAAGACTGCAGCCCTTACTCGATTCATTACGCCTACGACACGGTGGCGCTAGCCAAAGTCGCCGGCAGTGCGTTGGTCAAGGCCGGCAACAAAAACTGGTTCTTCCTAACCGCCGACTATGCCTTTGGCTATTCGCTGGAAGGCGACGCATCCGCTGTGGTCAAGGCCAACGGTGGCACAGTGGCCGGGACGGTTCGTCACCCACTCAACGCCTCTGATTTTTCATCGTTCATGCTGCAAGCACAGTCCTCCAAAGCGCAAATTCTGGGTCTTGCCAATGCCGGCGGTGACTTCACCAACGCCATGAAAGCCGCCAAAGAATTCGGTATCACCAAAACTATGAAGGTCGCCGGTCTGTTGGTGTTCATCAACGACGTGCACAGCTTGGGCTTGGCCAACACCGAAGGCCTGCAATTGGCCGACAGCTGGTATTGGAACCAAGACGACGCCTCACGCAAGTTTTCCCAGCGCTTTTTTGCCAAGTTCCAACGCATGCCGTCGAGCCTGCACGCCGCTGATTACTCTGCCGCGTCGAACTACCTGAAAGCCGTGCAGACTGCAGGCACCACAGACGCCGACAAGGTCATGGCCACGCTCAAAAGCATGCAGTTCAACGACTTCTACACAAAAGGCAAAATTCGCGCAGACGGCCGCATGATTCACGACATGTACCTGTTCCAAGTCAAGGGCCTGAAAGAGTCGACCACCCCTTGGGATTACTACAAGACCATCGCCAAAGTGCCGGGCGAACAAGCCTTCACCACGGTGGCTGAGTCGAAGTGTTCGCTGCTGAAGAAATAAACAATAGCAATAGCCAGGTTGATGGCTCCGTCACCGCGAGGCCGTCAGCCGCGGCGATCCACGTCGGCGTACTGCGGCGATGGATTGCCGCACTGCGCTCGCAATGACGGAATTTTTTCTTCGCATTGACAGGTATGAACTGACAGGTTTTCATGGAAATTTTTGGTATTCCCCATCAGGCGTTTCTGGGCCAGCTTTTGCTGGGCTTGGTCAACGGCGCTTTTTACGCCATGCTCAGCTTGGGCTTGGCAGTTATTTTTGGTCTGCTGGGCATCGTCAATTTTGCACACGGTGCGCTGTACATGCTGGGCGCGTTTGCGGCCTGGATTTTGTTCGACCAGTTCGGCCTGAACTACTGGTATGCGCTGGTCTTGGCGCCCCTGATCGTCGGAGCCATCGGCGTGGTGATCGAACGGCTTTTTCTCAAGCATCTCTACAAACTCGACCCGCTTTACGGCTTGCTGCTGACCTTTGGCTTGGCGCTGATTCTCGAAGGCGTTTTCCGCGAGCTGTACGGCGTGTCTGGCCAAAACTACCGAGTGCCGGAGCTGCTCTCTGGCGCCACCGACCTGGGCTTCATGATGCTGCCGAATTACCGCGCTTGGGTGGTGCTGGTCTCACTGGTGGTGTGCCTGGGCACTTGGTATTTGATCGAACGCACGCGGCTTGGCGCTTACTTGCGCGCCGGTACTGAGAACGCACCACTGGTGCAAGCCTTTGGTATCAACGTGCCGATGATGGTCATGCTGACCTATGGCGCTGGCGCCGCTCTGGCCGGGCTGGCCGGCGTCCTCGCCGCACCCATCATTCAGGTGAGCCCGCTGATGGGCTCCAACCTCATCATCGTGGTGTTTGCTGTGGTGGTGATCGGCGGCATGGGCTCTATATTGGGCTCGGTGTTGACAGGGCTTGGGCTGGGCTTGATTGAAGGCATGACCCGCGTCTTTTACCCGGAGGCTTCCAGCATTGTGGTTTTTGTCATCATGGTGCTGGTGCTGATGGTGCGACCGGCCGGACTGTTCGGAAAAGAGAATTGATGATGCACGCTAAAACGCTCACGCGCATAACTTACTTGGTGCTGCTCGCACTGTTGCTGACCGCACCGATGTTGGGGCTGTACCCGGTGTTTGTAATGAAGCTGCTGTGCTTTGCCCTGTTTGCCTGCGCCTTTAATTTGCTGCTGGGTTTCACCGGCTTGCTGTCCTTTGGCCATGCCGCCTTTTTTGGCTCGGCCGCGTATGTCACCGGCTGGTTCGTTAAGTCGCAGGGCTGGACGCCAGAGATGGCCATTTTGGCTGGCGGCGTGTCGGCCGGACTGATCGGGCTGGTGGTCGGCATGGTGGCCATTCGGCGTCAGGGCATTTACTTCGCCATGATCACGCTGGCGATTGCGCAGATGATTTACTTCGTCTGCCTGCAAGCGTCTTTCACTGGCGGCGAAGACGGCTTGCAAGGGGTGCCACGCGGCAACTTGTTTGGCTTGATTTCACTCAAGTCCGACACCACCATGTATTACTTCGTGGCGGCTGTTTTTGTCATCGCCTTTTTACTGATCTCGCGGGTGGTCAACTCACCCTTTGGCCAAGTGCTGAAGATGATTCGAGAAAACGAGCCACGCGCTGTGTCACTGGGCTACCAAGTCGACCGCTACAAGCTGCTGGCCTTTGTTTTGTCTGCGGCCTTGGCAGGTGTGGCCGGTTCGCTCAAAACCATTGTCATGGGTTTTGCCACGTTGACCGATGTGCACTGGTCGATGTCGGGCGAGGTGATCTTGATGACGCTGCTCGGCGGTGTCGGCACCTTCTTCGGTCCGGCCTTTGGCGCAGGTCTCGTGATTGCGCTGCAAAACCTGCTGGCTGACAAAGTTGGCTCTTGGGTCACCGTCATCATCGGTGTGATCTTCGTGCTGTGCGTGCTGACCTTTCGCAAGGGCGTGGTCGGTGAGCTGCAAGCCTTTCGAGAACGACGCCGCCGCGCTGCGCTTTAAATCACCAAGGCAGTCACCAAGGCAGTGTCTGTCCCCGGTAGTCCACCAAGGCACCGGTCTGCGTGGGCGTGAGGTTAGCCAGCACCGCTAACAAATCACTCGCAGCCTCAGCCGCCGGCCGCACTTTCAGCCCGGTCTTAGCGAAGGGCTGCGACAAGGCGGTGTCGACCGTACCCGGATGCAGCGCCACGCAAACCGCCTGTGAGTTGCGTCGCGCCAGTTCAATCGATGCCGTCTTGACCAGTTGGTTTAGCGCCGCCTTGGAGGCGCGGTAACCATACCAACCGCCCAACGCGTTGTCGCCGATGCTGCCGACTTTGGCCGACACAAAGCCGGCGACGCAACGCCCTTGCCGGGGCAGCAGCGGCAAAAAATGCTTCATCACCAGCGCCGGGCCGATGGTGTTGATGCTAAACACATGCGTTAGATAGTCAGCATCCAAGTGCGACCAGCTGCGTTCAGGCTGACCCTGCGCGCCATGCAAAAACCCACTGGCCACAAGCAACAAACGCAAGTCGGCTTGTTGGGCTGCGCATTGCTCGGCCACCCACTCTGCCGCCCTCTTCAGGCTGGCATCGTCGCTGTAGTCGATGGCGGGTTGGGTGTTGCGGCCTAAGGCCAAGACTTGGTACTCAGCGCCAGCCGACAGCTGCTGCACCAGCGCCGCGCCCAAACCGCCGCCAGCGCCTATCACCAAGGCCAAGCTTGGCCGCGCGGGTGTGGGTGTGGGTGTGGGTGTCACGCTACAGATTCGTCGTCGAGCAAACGCACCCTGACGCTCTTGCCCTTGACCTTGCCAACCGACAGCTTTTGCAGCGCTTCGTCGGCGATGCTGCGGTCCAGCGCCACATAGGTGGAGAACTCGTTGACATTGATCTTGCCGACCTGCTCGCGGGTGAAGCCAGCGTCGCCGGTGAGCGCGCCCAGCACGTCGCCGGCACGGATTTTTTCTTTGCGGCCACCCACTATTTGCAGGGTCACCATCGGCGGCACCAGCGGCTCCTTGCTGGCTGGCGTGAGCGCTTCCAGCTTGTGCCACTCGGACTCGGCTTTTTGCAGCTGCTCGATCTTGCCGACAGAACCCATCTCGTTCATGCTGGCCAGGCTGATGGCCCAGCCTTCTTCGTCGGCACGGCCGGTCCGGCCGATGCGGTGAATATGCACTTCAGCGTCTGGTGTCACGTCGACATTGATGACCATCTCGAGCTGCGAAATGTCGAGTCCACGCGCAGCCACATCAGTGGCCACCAGCACCGAGCAACTGCGGTTTGAAAACTGCACCAGCACTTGGTCCCGTTCGCGCTGCTCAAGTTCGCCGTACAAGGCCAGCGCACTGAAACCCTGCGCTTTCAAGACCTGCACCAGCTCGCGGCACTGCACTTTGGTGTTGCAAAAAGCCAGCGTGCTGGCTGGGCGGTAGTGATTCAGCACGGCAGACACGGCGTGCAGGCGCTCGCTTTCGCGCACCTGGTACCACCGCTGGCGAATCTTGTTGCTGTCGTGCTGTGCCGCGACGGTGACGGTTTGCGGCTGCCGCATGAACTGCTGGCTGATTTTGGCAATGCCTTCAGGGTAGGTCGCAGAAAACAGCAGCGTTTGCCGTTCAGCCGGGCACTGGCGCGCCACCACCGCGATGTCGTCGAAAAAGCCCATGTCGAGCATGCGATCGGCTTCGTCCAGCACCAAGGTGTTGAGCGCGTCTAGCTTCAAATTGCCGCGTTGTAAGTGGTCCATGATGCGGCCTGGCGTGCCGACCACAACGTGCGCGCCGTGCTCCAGGCTGGCAATTTGGCCGCGCATGGCAACACCGCCGCAGAGCGTGACGACCTTGATGTTTTCTTCAGCCCGCGCCAAGCGCCGGATTTCTTGGGTGACTTGGTCGGCCAACTCGCGCGTTGGGCAGAGTACCAGCGACTGCACAGCAAAGCGCCTAGCGTTCAGATTGGACAACAGCGCTAGCGCAAAGGCGGCAGTCTTGCCGCTACCGGTTTTGGCTTGGGCAATCAGGTCTTTGCCGAGCAGCGCAATCGGCAGGCTGGCAGCCTGAATCGGCGTCATTTGCTCGTAGCCGAGGAGTTTGAGGTTGGCCAGGGCGGCCGGCGTCAGCGATAAGCTGGCGAAATCGAGGGAGGTGGAGGCATGTGCAGTCATCCCTCGATTATCGTCACTCGCGGCATTTCAACCGTATCAAGCAGATGACCGTGGCGCGGCAGCAGGACATGCCGCGGTGTTAAGGTTTGTCGCTTGACTTGATATCTGGCATTTTTCAAGCGTTTCCCTTTTCCTTGTCCAAAGGTTTTTCATGGTCGATTTTGAATTTGATTTGTTGGTGGTCGGTGGCGGCAGCGGCGGCGTACGCGCAGCTCGCATGGCGGCCCAACGCGGTGCGCGGGTGGCATTGGTGGAAGCCCAAGCCATGGGCGGCACCTGTGTCAACGTGGGCTGCATTCCCAAAAAACTCTACAGCTACGCAGCGCACTTTGCTGAATCTTTTGAAGAGTCGCACGGCTTTGGCTGGGTCGGCGCGGCACCGACGCTCGACTGGTCGGCCCTCAAAGCCAGCCGCGCCCGCGAAATCACGCGGCTGAACGGCATTTACCTGCAACTGCTCAAAAGTTCTGGCGTGCAGATCATTGAAGGTTGGGCCAGCTTGGTGGACATTCACACGGTCGAGGTGGCGGGTCAGCGCTACAGCGCTAAAAATTTACTCATCGCCACCGGCGGCACACCCAGCGTGCCCGACATCGCCGGCCGCAAGCATGTCATCACCTCGAACGAGATCTTCGACATTGAGCCGTTCCCAAAACGCTTGTTGGTGGTCGGCGGTGGCTACATCGCCTGTGAGTTCGCCTCGATTTTCAACGGTCTGGGTGCCAAGGTGACACAGCTGTACCGCAGCGCCCAAGTGCTGCGCGGTTTTGACGACGACGTGCGCAGCTTCATCTCGACCGAAATGTTGAAAGCCGGCGTTGACTTGCGGCTGAATGCTGACGTCGCCAACATCACACAAACACCCAGCGACACCAAAAATACTGGCCCACTGAGGGTCCATCTGGCTGATGGCACCACGCTCGAAGTCGACGCCGTGCTCTACGCCACCGGCCGCGTGCCGAATGTCAAAGGCATTGGCTTAGAGGCGCTCGGCGTGGCGCAAAAAACCGACGGGGCGATCCAAGTCAACACCCACTACCAAACCTCGGTGCCAAACATTTATGCCGTCGGCGATGTCACCGCACGAGTGCAGCTGACGCCGGTGGCGCTGGGTGAAGCGATGGTGGTGGTCGATCATCTGCTCGGGCCAGTGGCCGGCAAAGCGCCACGCGCCATGAGCTACGACTTCATTCCCACCGCCGTTTTCACGCACCCAAACATTGGCACGGTGGGTTTTTCGGAGGTCGATGCGCGCGCGCAGTTCGGAAATATTCGTGTTTACAAAAGCGAGTTCAAAGCGCTCAAACACACCCTCAGCGGCAGCATGGAGCGCAGCTTCATGAAGCTGCTGGTCGACGACGCTTCTGACCGCGTGGTCGGGCTGCACATGGTCGGCGCTGAGGCCGGTGAAATCGTCCAAGGCTTTGCTGTTGCCATGAAAGCCGGCGCCACTAAAGCCGTGTTTGACAGCACCATCGGCATTCACCCGACAGCCGCTGAAGAATTTGTCACCATGCGCGAACCCGTGAAAGCCTAACCCCTTAAAGCCATGAAACCCATGCCCTACCTGTCGACCTACATCGCACCCGCCCGCTACACCGACCCGGTAGCGGCTCTGGCCCAAGTACGGCTGATTTACGACCAACAAATCGCGCATTTGCGCGACTGTATGCTGCGTTATGTCGCCGGTGAAACGCTGCCAGGCCGCGTCCGCGCCTGCTATCCGTTTGTGCGCATTCGCACCGAAACAGTGGCCCGCGCAACGCTGGAAATGCCCGACATCACGCAGCTGAGTTATGGCTTTGTGGCAGGACCCGGCACCTTTGACACGACGCTCACGCGGCCGGACCTGTACGCCAATTACTACCTTGAACAGTTTCGGCTGCTGCTGGAAAACCATTCTGTCGAACTCGAAATTGGCATCAGTACACAGCCGATTCCAGTGCACTTCTCATTTGCAGAACATGACCACGTGGAAGGCAATTTGAGTGCCGAGCGACGCATGCTGATGCGCGACGCTTTTGACCTGCCCGACCTTGCGGCGATGGACGACGGCATCGCCAACGGCACCTATGAACCGCAAGCCGGCGAGTCTCGACCGTTGGCGCTGTTCACAGCGGCGCGTGTCGACTATTCACTGCAGCGCCTGCGCCACTACACCGGCACCTCGCCCGACTGGTTTCAGAACTACGTGCTGTTCACCAACTACCAGTTTTACATCGACGAATTTGTGCGTCTTGGCCATGAAGAAATGAGCCGCGCGGACAGCCCTTTTGTGGCCTTTGTCGAACCCGGCAACGTCGTCACGCGGCGCAACGGTCTGCCGGCTGTAGCCGGTGACGAACTCGGCACAGCACCACCGCGCTTGCCGCAAATGCCGGGCTACCACTTGCTGCGCGCCGACCGTTCCGGCATCAGCATGGTCAACATCGGTGTCGGCCCTGCCAACGCCAAGAACATCACCGACCACATCGCCGTGCTGCGCCCACACGCCTGGATCATGCTCGGCCATTGCGCCGGCTTGCGCAGCAGCCAGCAGCTGGGCGACTACGTGCTAGCCCACGGCTATGTGCGTGAAGACCATGTGCTCGACGAAGAGTTGCCGCTGTGGGTGCCGATTCCGGCATTGGCCGAAATTCAAATGGCCTTGCAGCAAGCGGTTGAAGACGTGACGAATTTGCAAGGGCCAGAGCTGAAACGCATCATGCGCACCGGCACCGTGGCCAGCACCGACAACCGCAACTGGGAACTGCTGCCTGGCAATCAGCCGCAGCGCCGCTTCAGTCAAAGCCGCGCCGTCGCGCTCGACATGGAAAGCGCCACGATTGCCGCCAACGGCTTTCGTTTTCGGGTGCCCTATGGCACGCTGCTGTGCGTCAGCGACAAGCCCTTGCACGGCGAGATCAAGCTGCCGGGCATGGCGAATCACTTTTATCGCGAGCGCGTCGACCAGCATTTGCGTATCGGCATTCGGGCGCTTGAATTGCTGCGTGTGGGCGGCAGCAACCAGCTGCACAGCCGCAAATTGCGCAGCTTTTCAGAAGTAGCTTTTCAGTGAGTTGACGATTTTGGCCAAAATAGCCATCTGATGATCCATGAGGCCAACAATGCGAGTCACCGCCACCCAAGCCAAAAACCGTTTTTGGCGCCATCTGCGCCCAGGCCAAAGTCGGGCCGGTCTTTGTTGAGAAAGACCGGCGCAACGAAAAAACTCAATTTGAGCAATCGCAGAGCGCCTGGATCACAGAGCATAACCAGCGCTTTGAAGCCAACGGACTGTGGTGCGACGACATGCGGGTTTGGTGATTCGCTGTGCAGTTTGATGTTTTTGACCATCACGCTAGCCTGCCCCACAGCGCCGACTGCGTAGGCACGTATTGATGCGTGTTGCCAGATGGTTTTAAAAAGTGCCTGGCATTCAAGCTTCGGGCAGGGCCAAGTTGGTCGGCTGGCGTTTCTCAATGGCGAATTTAAGCAGCGCGGCGCTGCGAAAAATACCATGCGCAAATTTACCGTAGGGCAAGGTCACGAACAAAGCCATCACGGCGCCCAAATGCACGGCCAACAGCAAGGCCATGAAAGTTGTGTCACGCCAAGCCAACAAGGCCAAACCGGTCAGACTGACCCAAAACAGCAAGGCGATGAAACCGCGGTCCATTGGCTTTTGGGCTGCATCACCATGGCTGGGGTGACGAGTGAAGTTAAGCCAGAGCAGACCGGCCGGGCCGATCAGCAAACCAATCCCGCCGACAGTGCCGAGCAACACCGGCAAGCTGGTGTAACCGTAAGGCGCTTGCCAATTGAACAGGTAGTGATACAGCGTGGCGACCGAAGTGGCCGCAAAACACAGCATGAAGCCATAGAACGTCAGGTGGTGAAAGCGCCTGCGCCACAGCGTGGGTCTGTCGTCGTCGTTAGGGCAGCCTTCGATCGGCTCGTTGCCACTGGGCTGGTTGGCGCCGTCCAAGTACTTCAAACGCAGTGCGGCAGAGGTCGCTTCCATGGCCGCTTCACCCAAGGCGTTGGAGGCCGTGGCCGGTGAGACGTCGCGCCAAAAACTGCGCACGCCCAAGGCCAAGGCCAGCACGGCGAACAAGAAGATCGGCGCGAACATCGAGACCAGCAGGTTGTGCGGAAAGATGGCGTAAAAGTTACCCGCCAGCGGCTCATGAAACAACTGGCCCTGCATCTGAATAGCCAGCACCAGAAACAGCGCGAGGCCAGCGGCCAGCGCTATCGCCACCATCAAGCCTTGGCGTTTGTAAAGCGCACCGAGCGCTGGCGGCCAAGCGTAATCTGCATAGGTCTGGACGCGTACCTGGGCCATGGCCTGCGGCACATTGATGGCGAATTCGTGCGGCGGTGAATACTGGCAAGCATGCAAACAAGCACCGCAGTTGTGGCACAAGTTGGCTAAGTAATGAATGTCGGCCTTGCCGAATTCAAGGTGCCGCGTCATGGCGGGGAACACCGCACAAAAACCTTCGCAGTAACGACAGGCATTGCAAATTTGCATTTGCCGACTGACTTCAGTTTCGTTCGCTGTCAGCGAAAAATCGCCAGTGGCCAGGGCGCGCGCCTCGCGGGTCAGGGCTTCAAGCTGCAGCATGGTGGTCTTCCGTCAAAGTCGTTGATGTAGATGTTTTGTCAGTTTTGTCAGCCTTGGCCGCCTTGGCCGCTTGCACCCCGGCAATGCGGCCAAAGGCCGTGCCGATGGTCATGCCGACGCCTGCGGTGTAGCCCTTGCCCAGCACGTTGCCGGCCATCAGCTCGCCGGCGGCAAACAGGTTCGGACTGGCTTGGCCGCCAAAGTGCACGGCAGTCGTCTCGTCAGTCTTCATGCCGAGGTAGGTGAAGGTGATGCCGGGCTTGAGTGCATAGCCATAAAACGGCGCGGTATCAATCGGCCGCGCCCAATGCGTCTTGGCGGGGCTCAAGCCTTCGGTGTGGCAGTCGTCGAGCACGCCGTGGTCAAAAGAGCCAACTTGGCAGGCGGCGTTGTAGTCATGGACGGTTTTGACAAAGGCTTGCTCGTCGAGACCGAGTTGGCGCGCCAGTTGCTCCAAGGTGTCGGCTTTTTCGCCGGGAAAGACGGGCGGCATGAAGCGACCTACGGCTTTGGCATCGATGATTGAATAAGCCACTTGCGCCGGCTGATGCGCCACCAAGCGACCCCAGATCGCATAACGCTTGGGCCAGAAATCTTCGCCTTCGTCATAAAAACGCTGGGCATGTTTGTTGACCACCACGCCCAGCGAGACGCAGTCGACCCGCGTGCAAATACCGCCGTCGTACAGCGGTGCGCGGGCGTCAACCGCAACGCAATGGCTTTGGTTCGGCTCACCGGTGGTGTCAGCGCCCTGGTCGATCAAGTCGCGCAGCAACACGCCCATGTTGTAGCGCGTACCGCGAATGGCGAAGTTGTCGGACGGCCATTCGCCAGCGTCGTTTTGACCCCAGACTTCACGCATCCATTCGAGGTTGGACTCAAAACCGCCGCTGGCCACCACGCAGGTCCGCGCTTCAATGCGCTGGCTGCCCTCGGGGCTGGTCATGTGCGCGGCCACAAAGCGACCGTCTTTGAGCTCTAGGCGGTTCACCGTCGACTCATAACGCACCTCGATACCGAGCTTTTCTGCGCTGCGGTAATACGCGTTCATCAGTGCTTTGCCGCCGCCCATGAAAAACGCGTTGGTGCGCGACAGGTGCAGCGTACCCGACAGCGACGGCTGAAAACGCACACCGTGCTGGCGCATCCAGTCGCGACAATTCGACGACTCGCGAATCGCCAAGCGCGCCAGTTTTTCATTGGTCAGACCGCCGGTGACTTTGAGCAAGTCTTGCCAAAATTCTTCTTCTGGGTAAGCCTCGGTCAGCACATCTTGCGGCGCGACATGCATACAGCGCAGGTTGCGTGTGTGCACCGAGTTACCGCCGCGCCATTCGCGCGGTGCCGACTCCAGCACCCGCACACTGGCACCCGCCTCACGCGCCATCAGCGCCGCACACAAGGCGGCATTGCCGCCGCCAATCACTAAAACATCTAGCATTCAGTCAATCCCCATCGTTGGCTTACCCAAAACATCAAGGAGGGACTGTAGAGCAAGCGACGCCAACCTGAAAGCAGGCAAGCCTCATGGGTCCATCACGACTTGTGATGGCATTGTCTTCAGCTGATCAGGCGAGCGCCAATCCAGCGGCCTGAGCGCACGGCTTCACGCGCGCAATCCGCCAGTACCACGCGCGCCGCCAGACCGGCGGGCGAGAGTTCGTCGTCAGACAGGCTGCACAGCGCCGTCGCCCGCCGCGCCAGCGTGTCGCTGATCTCGGTGAGTTTGAAGCGTTGCGCTGCATCGGCATAGCGGCCGACCGCAGCCCACGGCTGCACGGTACAACCCAGACCGCTGTCAACCGCGTCCATCAGCATGGCCAGCGAGTCGATTTCAGCCACCACGTTGGGCTTGCACTTGGCACGCGCAAAAGCACTTTCCAAGGTGCTGCGCAAACCATGCGAGCCGGTCGGCAAGATCAGCGGCAAAGCGGCCAACTGCGCCACGCTCATGCGCTTGGGCGGCTTGGCTGAAGGTGCTGCAATGGCCGCTTCCGGCTGCCGCGATTCAATCAGAAAGAGTTTTTCTTCCAACAGCGGCATCACGCTCCAGCGGCGTCCGGCCTGGCTGTCAAAGAGGATGGCCAAGTCCAGCTGGCGGGCATTGAGCATGCCGGTCAGGTGGCCCGACAGGCTTTCAACCACATGCAAGCGCACGTCTGGGTAGCGCTCACGCATGGCGCGCAGCAGCGGCAAACCCAACACGGAGGCGGTGGTCGGCGCCATGCCAACGCTGACGCCACCCGACAGCCGCGACTCTTGCGCCGAGCGCACCGCCTGCTCCGCATGCCTCAGCACCAGTTGCGCTTCCCTGAAAAAAGCCAGCCCAGCCTCGGTCGGTGTCACGCCCTTAGAGCTGCGCTGCAGCAGACGCGTTGACAGCTCGCTTTCCAGCCGACTGATTTGCTGGCTCAGCGCCGACTGCACCAACTCCAGATCAAGCGCGGCGCGGCTGATGCTACCCAGCTCAATGACCCGCACGAGGTAACGCAGTTGACGCAATTCCATGACTCAATTTACTCCAACGATGGGGGCGATCATCGCACGCGCCACAAGGGCCGCATGGCCAACACGCCGAGCAACGGACCCAGCCCAAGCCACGGCAAAAGCGATCCCAAAGCATGGTGTTGGGCCAACGTGGTGAACAGCTCAATGCTGACAATCGAGATGGCGAAGCCGATGCTGTTGGTCAGCGTGAGGACACTGCCCACCGCTTGCGACGGCGCATTGCTGGCGGTGAGCGCCGAGAATTGCGGCGAATCGCCGGCCACAGAGATGCCCCAGACCAGCAGCCAAACCGCAAACCAGCCGACAGACGCATCGATCAACCAAGGCGCCAAGGCGCAGCACAGCCCGCTGACGGCCAATTGACCGGTCGCCACGCGCGCGCTACCCCAACGCCGCGCCAGCCAGCCACCGCCGACGCAGCCCAGCGCCCCGCTGCCCACCACCGCAAAAGCCGCCCACGAGAGCGCCATGCCGTTCAGTCGATTGGCCAAAATCAAGGGCACCAGGACCCACAGCGTGTAGAGCTCCCACATGTGGCCAAAGTAGCCGAGCACCGAGGCTCGCACGCGCCAGTCAGTCCACATCGCCGCCAACGCTCGCCACTCTAAAACGCTGGTCCGGGCTGGGCTGGCTGGCGCTTCAGGCAGCAGCACAAACAACATCACGCCGCCAGTAGCCGCCAGCGCTGCCACGCCCAGCATGACGCTGGGCCAGGGCAACTCGCCACTCAATCCGCGCAAACCGTGCGCACTGGCCGTTCCCAGCACCAAAGCGCCGATCAACCAACCGAGAGCTGCGCCCAAGCCTTGCGGAAACCATTGCGAAGCGATTTTCATCCCCACCGGGTAAATGCCGGCCAGAAAAAACCCGGTCGCGGCGCGCCACATCCACAAGGCCGAGAGTTCCCGCACCATCCACCAAGCGCCAACTGTGCACAGCGCACCGGCCAAAGAACACAGCAAAAATACGCGCCTTGGGGAAAAGCGGTCGGCAATCGCGAGCAGTGCAAAGACCAAGGTACCGGCAATGAACCCCAGTTGCAAAGCCGATGTGAGCCGGCCCACCGCCGATGCTGGCCAACCCACTTCATGCTGGAGATCGGGCATGACCGCATTGACCGCAAACCAAAGCGACGTACCGGTAAACTGCGCCAACACCAGCACGGGGAGCACGTGGCGTGGCGCGGCGCTCATCTGGCTAGCGCGACAGCGGAGGCGTGGCTGGCTCGGACAACAAGCCCTGCGGGAAGTCTGATGCGACCGTGGACTGCGAGGCTGCGAGCTCAGCGCGCATCATCGGCAAGTGCTGCGGATACGCGCGCTGCATAAAATCGACCAGCGCCTCACGCACTTTGCAACGCAAATCCCAGTTCAAGCCGGCGTCAGCCGAGGTCACCAGCACCCGCAGCTGAACGCTGCTTTGACCGGCCTCAACCACCTGCAGCTGGCACAGTCTTTTGTCCCACTCTGCGGCGGCCTCGCAAATGCGTTGCGCTTCTTCGCGCAGCGGCGCCAAGGGCATGCGGTAATCGACCCACAGCAGGACCGTTCCCATGATCTGAGAGTTGTGACGAGTCCAGTTTTCGAAGGTATTTTCGATGAACCAATGCAGCGGAATGATGAGTCGGCGTTCGTCCCAAATCTTCATCACTACGTAGGTCGCCGTGATTTCTTCGACACGGCCCCACTCGCCCTTCAGGATCAAGACATCATCCAGCCGAATCGGCTGCGCCAACGCCAACTGCAAACCAGCGATCATGTTGCTCATCACCGGCCGTGCAGCAATACCCACCACCAGCCCTAAGACACCCGCCGAAGCCAGCAAACTCGCCCCAACCTGACGCGCGCCCGGGAAGGTCATCAGCATCAGAGACAAACCAGCCACCACCACACCCGTGCTGGCCACCCGCACCAGCAGCCGCGTTTGCGTCATGATGCGGCGGGCGTCTTGGTTGTCAGCCACATCAAAGGAGTGCCGCTCAGCGATGCCCTTGGTCATGCCTTCAAGCGCATTCAACACCAACCAGGTTATCGCCACCATCAGCAGCAAGGCGTTGCCATGGCGCACCTGGTTGATCAGCAGGATGGAGTCGGGGGCCGCCTGCCAAACGCTTTGCAACGCTATCAGCGGCAGCACCATGCGGGCCGGTCGCGCGCAACTGGCCACCACACCTCTGGCCACGGGTCCGCGCGCGATGCGCCGCAGCACGGCATTGCCGGTTCGGTGCACGATCAAAGCGACCAGCGTTGCCACCAGCGCGCCCAAGAGCACACCCCAAGCCGGGTCAGTCAAGAGATCGATAAGTTCGTCAGTGAATGTGTTCATGCCAAGCCGTTACCCGGCTGTGCGTGGTTTGACCAGCGCCGCCGCTTGTTTGGCACGGCCGCGTGCGAGCTCGACATCGGCATCAAAGGCCAGCGCCACACCCATGCGGCGTTTGACAAAACTCTCTGGCTTGCCGAACAGACGGATGTCGGTGTTTGGCACGGCCAGCGCTTGGGCCACGCCGTCAAAGACGATGCCTTTAGCGTCAACGCCGCCGTAAATCACAGCGCTGGCACCCGGGCTTTTCAAGGCCGTGTTGACCGGCAAACCCAAAATCGCGCGGGCGTGCAACTCAAACTCGTTTTGCCATTGCGTGCACAGCGTCACCATGCCGGTGTCGTGGGGCCGTGGGCTGACTTCGCTGAACCAAACCTCGTCGCCTTTGACAAAGAGCTCCACACCATACAAGCCCATGCCTGACGGTTGACCGTCAAAGCCAACGCCCAAGTTGTCGGTCACGGCTTTTGAAATGTCGCGGCTTTTTTGCAGTGCAGCCGGGCGCATGGGATGCGGCTGCCAGCTTTCGACGTAATCGCCGTTGACCTGCACATGGCCGATGGGCTCGCAAAAATGCGTTTCAATCTGACCGTTAGCACCCATGGCCCGCACCGTCAACTGGGTGATTTCGTAGTCGAAGTCAATGAAGCCTTCAACGATGATGCGGCCGTGGCTGACGCGACCGCCGGCCATGGCGTGGTCCCAAGCGGTCTTCACATCGGCGGGGCCGGCAATCTTGCTTTGCCCTTTGCCCGACGAGCTCATGACCGGCTTGACGATGCACGGGTAACCGATCTTGTCGTCGATCGCGGCCTGCAACTCGGCCAGCGAATCGCAAAACACATAGGGGCTGGTTGGCAAACCCAGCGTCTCGGCGGCCAGCCGCCGAATGCCTTCACGGTCCATCGTCAGGCGCGCCGCCCGGGCGGTCGGCACCACGCGCACCACGCCGGCGGCTTCGAGTTCTTCCAGCATCGGCGTGGCAATCGCTTCAATTTCAGGCACCACCAAGTGCGGTCGCTCTTGTTCAATCAAGGCCTTGAGTTGCGCCGGGTCACTCATGGTGATGGTCCGCGCATGGTGCGCGACCTGCTGGCCGGGGGCGTTCTCGTAGCGGTCGGTGGCGATGGTTTCAACACCGAGTCGCTGCAGCGCAATCAGCACTTCTTTGCCGAGCTCGCCGGAGCCGAGCAGCATGACTTTGGTGGCCTGCGGCGACAGCGGGGTGCCGAAGGTGGTGACTGGAATAGAGGCGGTGGAGAGATTAGAAGTGGTCATGAATCGAGATTGTTGAGCTTCGGGACGGCGGTTGTACCGTCAAAGCCAGGCCCTCCAATTTACAGCATGACTGCTGGGCGCAGCTTCTGAGGCTTAGAGAGTCCTACTGATTCTTGCTGCGAGGTCACAATCTAGCCATGAACAGTGAGCCTATTTTTTCAGTGCGAGCGCTGACCAAGCGCTACGGCAGCAGCACCGTGGTCAACAATTTGTCGTTCAGCATCGCCCCTGGCGAATGCCTCGGCGTGATCGGTCCGAACGGCGCTGGCAAAACCACCACCATCCGCATGTGCCTCGGCTTGACCACCCCCGACGCTGGCGAGGTGATCTTTTCACCGCCCGGCCAGCCAGCACTGCAGATGCCGCAAGACGCGCTGGCGATCAAAGAGCAACTCGGCATCGTCAGCCAATTTGACAGCTTAGACCCGGATTTTTCGTGCAGCGAAAACCTGCTGGTTTTTGGCCGCTATTTCGGCATGCCTGACGCCGTCATCAAGGCGCGTATTCCGCAGCTGCTTGAGTTTGCTTCCCTCACACACAAGGCCGACGCCAAGCTCACCGAGCTGTCGGGCGGCATGAAGCGCCGCCTGTCTTTGGCGCGGGCGCTGGTGAACGACCCGCAGCTGTTGTTGCTGGACGAGCCGACCACCGGGCTCGACCCGCAAGCGCGGCACCTGATGTGGGAACGCCTGCAGCGGCTGCTGCTACAAGGCAAATCCATCTTGCTGACGACGCACTTCATGGACGAGGCCGAGCGCCTTTGCAACCGCCTGCTGGTGTTGGACCATGGCCAAAAAATGACCGAAGGCACGCCGCGTGACCTGATCGCCGAGAACTTAGAGCCCGACGTCGTCGAGGTCTACGGCGCGGGTGCTTTGGCCTTGGTCAACTCGCCGCTGAAAAACCTGGCGGCCCGCTTAGAAGTCAGCGGCGAAACGGTGTTTTTCTACACCCAGGACGCCAAGCGCTTGCTGGCGGCGCTGAACGACTACCCGCAGCTGAGAACGCTCCACCGCCCGGCGAATCTGGAGGACTTGTTCCTCAAGCTGACCGGTCGCAAAATCCGAGAGGACGCATGATGAGCCGTTCAAACAACACGCCAAGTCTGTTCAGCCCACCGCAACTGAGTTGGCGCTGGTGGCCGGTCTTCAGGCGCAATCTGCTGGTTTGGCGCAAGCTGTTTGTGCCGAGTCTGGTCGGCAACATCGCCGAGCCGCTGATCACGTTGGTGGCTTTTGGCTACGGCTTGGGCGCCTTGATCGGGCAAGTTCAGCTGAACGGCCAAGCCGTGCCCTACATCTTGTTTTTGGCCAGCGGTGCAATTTGCATGAGCGCCATGAACGCCGCGTCTTTTGAGGCCTTGTATTCGGCTTTTTCACGCATGCACGTGCAGCGCACGTGGGACGGCATCATGAATGCGCCGGTGCGGCTTGACGACGTGGTCTTGGCCGAAATGCTCTGGGCCGCCTTCAAGTCGGTGTTCACCAGCGGCGTGATCTTGCTGGTGATGCTGGTGCTGGGCATCAGCCACAGCTTTTGGTTGCTGCTGGCTTGGCCGCTGCTGGGCCTGGTCGGCATCGTGTTTTCCAGCATCGCACTGATCTTCAATGCGCTGGCCAAGGGCTACGACTTTTTCACCTATTACTTCACGCTGTTTCTCACGCCGACGATGTTTTTAAGCGGCGTGTTTTTCCCCAGAGACCAGTTGCCCGGCTTCATGCGGGTGATCTCGGATTTTTTACCGCTGACGGCAGCCGTCGAGCTGATCCGGCCCCTGTTCATGGGCCATTGGCCAGCGCAAGGCCTGCTGCATCTGGCGGTGCTGCTGGTCTATGCGGTGGCGGCGTTTTGGATCGCACTGGCGCTGACGCGCAAGCGCTTTCGGAGCTGAATGAAGAATCGGCCAGGGGCTGACTGATCACGATGATGGCACCGGGGAAATACAGCCCCGACACCAAGCGGCGGGCCCGCCGGTCAGCTGTCGACCTGATCAAACCACGCCGAAGCGCGCCTTCAACTCATCCAGCCCCAACTCGTCCAACACCTGCGTCAAGCGTTCACGGGCGGCGTTGCCGGCAGCAACACGTGGCTGCTCGGGCCGGCTGGCCAGAATCAGTTCGTTCTTCATCGAATGCTCCCAGCCAACCAACTCGGTGACGGTGACGTCATAGCCATGCGCTTCGAGTTGTAGGCAGCGCAACACATTGGTGATCTGGCTGCCGAACTCGCGGGTGTGCAGCGGATGCCGCCATAGCTCGGCCAAGGGTGTGCGCGCTAACGACAGCACCCGGCCTTTTTTCAGCACGCCAGCGACTTCGGCCTGGCAACACGGCACCAACACCATGTGGCGGGCTTGGCGCGCCAGGCCAAAAGCAATCGCATCGTCGGTGGCGGTGTCGCACGCATGCAGCGCCGTGATGATGTCAACCACCGGCGGCAACTGGTCTGAGGCGGTGGCTTCCTGCACCGACAAATTGAGAAAACTCATGCGCGCAAAGCCGAGCCGGCTGGCCAGTTCGCGTGATTTGGCGACCAGCTCTGGACGCGTTTCAATGCCGTAGATATGGCCGCTGGTTTTTTCCGCGCGATGGGCGACATTGAAAAACAAGTCGTACAAAATGAAGCCCAAATACGATTTTCCCGCGCCGTGGTCAGCCAAGGACGGCGCAGGGTTGCACGCAAAAGCATCGTTCAGCAGCGGCTCGATGAACCGGTACAGGTGATAAACCTGCTTTAGCTTGCGCCGCGTGTCTTGGTTCAGCTTGCCTTCGCGCGTCAAGATGTGCAGCTCTTTGAGCAGCTCAATCGACTGGCCGGGGCGAAGTTCTTCGATCACTTGCGCGGCTGGAACCGCTGACGCGGGTTTTGAATGTGGGCTGGCGGAGAGTTTGTGGGGTTTTGGCATGGGCTGCTGAGTCTAACTTCAGCGCTCAAAAGACGGGCACGGGCCCCAGCCGGTGGATAGACAGAACAACCTTACTGCCACAAAGTGTATTGCGCACAATTTAATTGCTCACTATAATAGAAAGCATGTCAAACAAAAGCCTGCAACTCGACAACCAGCTGTGCTTCGCGCTGTACTCCAGTTCGCTGGCCATGACCAAGTTGTACAAACCGCTGCTGGTCGAGCTCGGGCTGACCTATCCGCAGTACCTGGTCATGCTGGTGTTGTGGGAGCAAGACGCGCTCATGGTGTCGGCGCTTGGCGACAAGTTGTACCTCGACTCCGGCACGCTGACGCCCTTGCTGAAACGCCTTGAAGTCGGCGGTTTTATTTTGCGCCAACGGGCTGCCGACGACGAACGGCGCGTGCTGGTCACGCTCACGCCCACCGGCCGCCAACTCAAACAACAAGCCGCACGCATTCCGGCTTGCGTACTGCAAGCCACGCAATGCTCACGCCAAACAGCGACCGCGCTGACACAGCAAATCAAGCAGCTGCGCGACAACCTGACAACGGCATAAGACCGTTCGATATTTTTCAGTTTCCCTTCACCTCAACCCACCCTAAGGACTTCACCATGACCACCAAACTCGACAAAGTTATTTACACCGCCCACGCCACCGTCACCGGTGGCCGTGATGGCCGCGCCGTGTCCTCCGACAATCTGCTCGACCTGAAATTGGCAGCACCGAAAGAACTCGGTGGCATGGGTGGCGCGACCAATCCAGAACAACTCTTTGCAGCCGGTTACGCCGCTTGCTTCATGGGTGCCTTGAAGCACGTCGCCGGCCAGCAAAAAGTAGCCGTACCAGCCGACGCATCGATCGCTTCCAGCGTCGGTATTGGCCCGATTCCTGCAGGTTTCGGCATTGAAGTCAAACTGGTGGTCAGCCTGCCCGGCTTAGACCGCGTGGCCGGCCAAGCACTGGTCGACGCCGCCCATTTGGTCTGCCCTTACTCGAACGCCACCCGCGGCAACATCGAAGTCGACTTGACGCTGGCTTAAACAGCGGGCCAAGCCCCACAATCGGTGCCATGAATGATCTTCCCGATGGCCACCGAGCTAACAGCACCCACGGCCGCGCCGACACCCTTGGCAACGCCGCACATCCGTATGAAAATCTCACGCCGGATGTGGTGCTTGATGCGTTGGCCAGCGTCGGCCTGTGGGGCGACGGCAGGCTGATGGCGCTGTCAAGCTACGAGAACCGCGTCTACCAAATTTCACTCGAAAGCCCGGCCCCGCCTGAGGGCAACGCCGGCGGCGCAGGCGACACCGTGGTCGCCAAGTTTTACCGCCCAGGTCGCTGGAGCGACACGCAAATTTTGGAAGAACACGCCTTTGCCGCTGAACTGATGGCGGACGAGATTCCGGTCGTTGGCGCTTTGACGCTGAACGGCCAAACGCTGCACCACTTTGCCGGCTTTTCGTTCAGCGTCTCGCCGCGCCGCGGTGGCCGCAGACCCGAGTTGGAAGACAACGCCGTGCTCGAATGGATTGGTCGCTTTTTAGCGCGTATTCACAGCGTCGGCGCCCGCAGCGTTTTCACCGACAGGCCGGCGCTCAACATCGACACCTTCGGCTTTGCCAGCCGCGACGTTTTGTTGGCGGGCCACCACCTGCCGCTGGACATGGAGTCGCGCTGGCGCAACGCGTTTGACGAAGCCATGCAAGTCGCCCAAGACGTGATCAACAACGTCGGCAGCGTGCGCACGTTGCGGCTGCACGGCGACTGCCATCCTGGCAATATCTTATGGACACCCGAGGGCACGCTAGGTGCGGGCCCGCACTTTGTCGACCTTGACGACGCCCGCAGCGGCCCAGCCGTGCAAGACATGTGGATGTTGCTGTCAGGCGACCGCCCGCAATGCACGCGCCAGCTTGGCGCCTTGGTAGACGGCTATGAAGAATTTCGTGAATTTGACCGGCGCGAACTGGCCTTGATCGAACCGCTGCGCACCCTGCGGCAGGTGCACTACAGCGCGTGGTTGGCCCAGCGCTGGAGCGACCCGATTTTCCCGATCAACTTTCCCTGGTTCGGCTCCAGCGACTACTGGAAAGGGCAAGTCGACATGCTGGTGGAGCAGACCGAAGCGATGCAAGAAACACCCTTGGCAATTTAGATTCTGGATCATCGAAGGCTCGAGTATGCTGAACACACAGATCATAAGAAGGCCCAGTCAAATGAAAACCAGCAGACGGTCCCTTATTTCACTTTTTCTGAGTCTTGCGCTTGGTGCAACGTATCCGGTCTATGGTCAAACGGATACAAAACCATCTGAGCAGCATCACGCCAAGACAGTCAAACCAAAAGAGATTGCGTTGATTCTTCTACATGGCAAATGGGGCGGGCCACCAGCGCCTCTTTCTCAACGATTTTTGCAGGCCGGTTTTCATGTGGTCTCGCCAGAGATGCCATGGAGCGGCAACCGGGCTTATTCGGCGACCTACGCGTCCAGCTTGAAAGATATCCACAACATCGTCGAAGACCTGAAGCGCATGGGTTTCAAAAAAATTATCGTCGGCGGCCAGAGCTTTGGTGCCAGTGGCGCGTTGGCCTATGCGGCAACTTACAACGACATCGACGGCGCCCTTCTGCTGGCACCAGGCCATAACCCAGACATTGGCCTCAATTGGCAGCCCCGAAAAGTAGAGGCCGCCAAAGACCTCATCAAATTAGGCGCGCCTGAAACACTGGTGAGCTTCACGGATTACAACGACGGAAACAGAACCCGAGATTTCCAAATCAGGGCCGATGTCTTTGTGTCATTTTTTGATGGAGACGGGCTCGCCAACATGCGACTTTCAGCAGGAAAGGTAACAAAATCGATACCCGTGCTGGCGGTGATGGGCAACGGCGACTATGTCACCACCAAAGGGAGTTGGTATTTTTTTGACCAGCTTCCAAAAAATCCGAAAAGTCAGTACCTCGTGAGCAGCGCCAAGCACCGCGAAGTGCCCGCCGCTTCTTTCGATCTGGCCCTGAAATGGATAGTGCAACTGGCCAACGACTAGCTGACCCGCGGCAGGGTCAGCGGACCGGATTGTCCAAAGAGCCGATACCGTCGATCTCGATGCGCAACTGGTCGCCCGAGGCCAAGCACTTCGGCGGTTTGAAGCCAATGCCCACACCGACGGGCGTGCCGGTGGCGATCACGTCGCCGAGGTACAGAGTCGCCACTGAAAAGAGCGTCTCGCAGTTCGCGTCGCTGGGTGCCGAACTGGCCTGGGATCGCGGCAGTGCTGTCGAGCGGCCTTACTCTTACACAACGCTCAGCCACGGCCTGAGCGGCACTTACTTCATGACATCACTGGCCAGCCGGCTGCAACTCAGATGGCTGAGTTCAAGCCGCAAACATGCGGAGATGGACCCCTTTTTTGGCGTGCTGCGTGAAGATCAGCGCAGCATCATCAAACTGTCGCTGGAGCCTGTCAACTTCAACATCGTCGGCATGACACCCGTCATCGAGGTAGGCTACGAAAAAAACGAGTCGACGCTGGCTTTGAGCAATTACAAACGAACCATTGCAGGGGTGACGTTCAGGCGCAGTTATTAATTCAATTTATTGGGGATACAGTAATTTACATTTAAATCGAATTTGACAGCATCAAGCGGAAGCAAGCAATGGTCGAACGCAGACTAGACTTTGCCCGCGCTATCGACGTGTTCGCAGGCAAACATCTAACTCGAGCCGATGCGCGCAGGGACTATGCCGAAGCCCGCTTTGTGACTGCGGGATGGCTTGATGTGCGTCTAGTCATCGTGGTGTGGACACCGCGCGGCGAGGTGCGCCTTGGTCGACCCAAGGCCGATACGACCAAGGCCCCTGTCAAAATTCGGCTTGACGCTGACGTGCTGTTGGCCTTGCGCGCCACAGGCGACGGTTGGCAGACGCGCATCAACGAGACGCTGCGGGCGTCACTGCGCTTGGCCGGGCGGCTGTAATTAAATCAACAACCCAACAGCTCCGCCAACTGCAAAACATCCCGCGCATGGAAATCATTGCCGGCTTGCGGCGACACATCTTTAACTTGCGCGGCACCGAATTCCAGCGGCCGCTCAATGTAGGCGGTCTGCAGACCGCAAGCACGGGCGGCGGCTAAATCGTCATGGTGGGCGGCGCAGAGCATGACTTGCTCAGGCGCCACGTCAAACACTTTCGCCACGCCTAAATAGGTGGCCGGGTCTGGCTTGTAGGCGCGAAACACTTCGGCTGACAAGACGCAGTCCCACGGCAGACCGGCGCGCTTGGCCATGTTGGTGAGCAAGCCGATATTGCCGTTGGACAGTGTGCACAAGGTGTAGCGCGATTTGAGCCGCTGCAAACCGGCCACACTGTCGGGCCAAGCCGCCAACCGATGCCAGACACGGTTCAAGTGTTGGCGCTCGGCCTCCAGCAGATGCTCAAGACCGAAGGTCGGCAACATCGCATCCAAAATCATCCGGTTCAATTCATCAATGCGAACCCAGCCCAACTCGCCGGAGCGCACGCGCTGCATGGCCGGCTGATAACCGGCACGCCAAGCCAACGCAAAGGCGTTGCCGTCGACTTGCGGGTACAGCGCCTGCATTTCACGGACGATGGAGCCGTGCCAGTCGACCACGGTACCAAAGATGTCGAAGGCGAGAATTTGGGGGCTTGAGCGCATGGGTTTCAATCGGACGTTGTGACGTTAAACCAGCAGCGCGTTGATGCGCCGCACATACGCCGCCGGGTCTGCTGGCATACCGCCTTCAGACAACAGCGCTTGGTCAAACAAAATGTGGGCGAGGTCGTCGAAACCTGCATCATCGACGCTGGCTTCGAGCTTCTTGGCCAGCGGGTGCTGGGCATTGACCTCTAAAATCGGCTTGACTTCAGGCGCGGGCTGGCCGGCTTGCTTGAGCATGCGGGCGAGCTGGGTCGACATGTCGCCGTCTTGCACCACCAAGCACGCGGCTGAGTCGACCAGCCGCGTGGTTGCGCGCACGTCTTTGGCTTTGTCTTTCAGCGCCTCTTTGAGCTTGTCGAGCACCGGCTTGAACTGGGTTTGAGCGTCTTCGGCGGCTTTCTTTTCGTCGTCGTCTTGCAGCGTGCCCAAGTCGACCGCGCCTTTGGCCACCGACTGCATCGGTGTGCCGTCAAACTGGTTCAGGTAGTTGAGCGCCCACTCGTCGACACGGTCGGTCATGAGCAGCACTTCAATGCCTTTTTTGCCGAAGATTTCGAGCTGTGGGCTGTTCTTGGCGGCGGCTTGTGTGTCGGCGGTGATGTAGTAAATGGCGGCTTGGCCTTCCTTCATGCGCGCTTTGTAGTCACCCAAACTGACGGTGACAGCGTCGGTGGTCGAGCTGGCAAAACGCAGCAGCTTGGCCAGACGATCGCGGTTGGCATTGTCTTCGCCCAAACCTTCTTTCAGCACTGCGCCAAACTCAGCGTAGAAAGCGGTGAATTTGTCGGCTTCGCTGGCCGCCAAGTCTTCGATCATCGACAGCACCCGGCGCGTGTTGCCTTCGCGAATGGCTTTGACGGCGCGACTTTCTTGCAGCAGTTCGCGCGAGACATTCAGCGGCAAGTCAGACGAGTCGACCACGCCTTTGACGAAGCGCAGATAACTGGGCAGCAGCGCTTGCGCGTCGTCCATGATGAAGACGCGTTTGACGTACAACTTGACGCCAGCGGCCTTCTCGCGGTTGAACAAATCCATCGGCGCTTTGGCCGGGATGAACAAGAGCTGCGTGTACTCGGTGCCGCCTTCAACGCGGTTGTGCGTGGTGGCCAGCGGTGCTTCATGGTCGTAGCTGATCTGCTTGTAGAACTCGTCGTATTGCTCTTGGGTGATGTCTTTTTTAGAGCGTGACCAGAGCGCGGCGGCTTGGTTGACGGTTTCCCACGCGCCGGTCTTGGCCATCTCGCCGGGTTGGTCGTTTTCGCCCTCTTTCCATTCTTCCTTTTCCATCTCAATCGGCAAGGAAATATGGTCGGAGTATTTGTTGATGATGCCTTTCAGCTTCCAGGCGTTGAGGTAGTCGGCAGCGTCGTCTTTCAAGTGCAAGATGACGCTGCTGCCGCGCTCGGTGCGCTCGATTTCACTGACGTCGAACTCGCCGGTGCCGCTGCTGCTCCAACGCACGCCTTGGCTGGTCGGCAGGCCGGCGCGGCGGCTTTCAACTGTGATCGAGTCGGCGACGATGAAGCCCGAGTAAAAACCGACGCCGAATTGGCCGATCAACTGCGAGTCGCTTTTTTGGTCGCCGGAGAGCTTGGAGACAAAGTCGCGGGTGCCGCTTTTGGCGATGGTGCCGAGGTTGTCGATGGCTTCTTGCTGCGACAGACCGATGCCGTTGTCGGCAATCGTCAGAGTCTTGGCTGCTTTATCAAAGCTCACACGGACCTTGAGCTCGGGCACGTTTTCATACAGCGTGGCGTCGTTCAGCGCCTCAAAACGCAACTTGTCGCAAGCGTCTGAGGCATTAGAAATCAACTCTCGCAGAAAAATCTCGGGGTTGGAATACAGCGAGTGGGTGACGAGTTGAAGCAGCTGGGCTACTTCGGCCTGGAAAGCGAGTGTCTGTTTTTGCATGGATGGGAATTGGGGTTGATGCCGGGTTAATTCAAGAGCTGTCAGCCACAGCACAAACCCTGATTCTAGAAAACTCTGCGGCTGGCTTGCAAGCAAGCTGGTTCAGCACGCTAAAGTCGGGCGCATGAACAGCACCGAATTCATCGCCCTGTTGTTGCTGGCCACGGCCATGAGCTTCACGCCCGGCCCGAACACGGCCTTGTCCAGCGCGATGGCGGCCAACCACGGCCTGCGCCGCGCCATGCCGTTTGTTTGCGCCGTGCCCTTGGGCTGGGGCCTGCTGCTGACCTTCAGCGCGCTCGGCATTGGCGCTTTGCTCGTCGCCTTGCCCTGGCTGGCTTGGGCCGTCAAGCTGACGGGCGCGGCTTACTTGGTGTGGCTGGCCCGGCGCTTGGCCGCGACCGAAGAACTCAGTGAAGCCGATGCCAGAGAACTTCAGATCGGCTTCTGGCAAGGTGCGGCACTGCAGCTGGTGAACATCAAAGCGTGGATGCTGGCGCTGGCGCTTGTCAGCGGCTGGGTCGCCGGCCATGACAACGCCGGCTGGCGCTTTGCCATCGTCTTGCCAGTGATGCTGGCCTTTGCCTTCGCCAGCAATCTGGGGTATGCGTTGGTCGGCTCGCTGCTGCGCGACTGGCTGGCCGGGCCCGACGGCACACGCCAACGCCTGCGCTGGTTCAACCGCGTCATGGCGGCGGTGTTGGTGCTGACGGCAGGCTGGCTGTTGCTGCGGCACTGACAAGCCCCTCCTCAGGCCGTGCAATAATTTTTGGAGATTTCATTCGTGTCCGAATTAGAGCATCACCGCCAAGACGCCAACCTGCAACTGGAACCATCAATGCAAGAACCCTCCGTGAACGCCGCCAACACCCTGAATATCTGGGGTCGCATGAGCTCCATCAATGTCAAAAAAGTGGTTTGGACAGCGCAAGAACTGGGCCTGGACTTTCAGCGCACCGAGGCCGGCGGCCAGTTTGGCGTGGTGAAAACGCCTGAGTACATGCGCCTGAACCCGAACTCAACCGTGCCGGTGATTGAGGACCAAGACTTTGTGCTGTGGGAGTCGAATGTGATCGTCCGCTACTTGTGTTCCAAGCATTCGCCGGGGCAGTTGTACCCGACGAATTTGCGTGAACGCTTTGCTGCCGAGCAGTGGATGGACTGGCAACAGACCCACCTGAACCCGGTCAGTCGCCCGGGCTTTTGGCAGCTGATTCGCACAGCGCCCGAGCAGCGCAACGCCGACGCGATTGCCGAATCCAACGCAGCGGTGGAGTCGCTGATGGAGGTGCTGGACGCGCAGCTGGGTCGCCATGCGTTTGTGGCTGGTGAGCACTTCACCATGGCCGATATTCCGCTGGGCTGCGAGGTGCACCGCTGGTTTGCGCTGCCGCAGCAGCGCCAGAGCCGACCGAATATTGAGCGCTGGTTTCAAGTCCTCAGTGGGCGGCAAGCCAGCACCGGCGTGCTTGACATGGCGCTGAGCTGAACGCGCTGGCTCAGCACGCTCAGCACGCTCAGCACGCTCAATACGCCATGCGCGCCCGCCGCTTCAAACAAGTCGACGTCTTCACCGACACCGCCTACCTCGGAAATGCACTGGCCGTGGTGTTGGACGGCGACGGCCTGGATGATGAGGCCATGCAGCGTTTTGCGCGCTGGACGAACCTGTCCGAAACGACTTTTTTGTTGCCGCCGACTGATGCGACTGCCGACTACCGGCTGCGGATTTTCTCGCCTGCGGGTGAGCTGCCGTTTGCCGGTCACCCGACATTGGGCAGCTGCCACGCTTGGCTTGAAGCGGGTGGGCTGGCGCGCACAGCAGGCCACGTGGTGCAGCAATGTGCGGTCGGTTTGGTGACGATTCAACGTGAACTTCAACATGACGCCAAGCGGCCAGAGCGTTTGGCTTTTGCCGCGCCGCCGCTGCGTCGCAGCCAAGCCGAACCCGCGTTACTCGGCGCCGTGGCCCTGGCCTTGGGACTCCCTGCGCAGCAGATCTTGGCGGCGCAGTGGCTCGACAACGGCCCGGTTTTTCTCGGCCTCTTGCTTGACTCACCTGAGACTGTGCTGCAGCTCACGCCTGACCACGCCGCGCTGGTCAAGCTCAATATCAAAGTCGGCGTCGCTGGTATCTACGCCGACGACAGCGCGAATGCACCGCCGTTGATTGGGCGCATCAACCGCGAGGCAGCTGCGTTTACAAAATCAGGAGCGCCAGCCCAAGTTACAGACGAAACACCACGGCTTGAAGTGCGCGGCTTTTGCGCCGCCGCGGGCATCAACGAAGACCCGGTCACCGGCAGCCTGAACGCCAGTCTGGCGCAGTGGTTGATCGGCGAAGGGCACTTGCCCGAGCGCTACCTGGCTTCGCAAGGCGTCTGCCTTGGGCGCGCCGGGCAGGTCTACCTTCAGCGCGATGCCGCCGGGCAAGTCTGGGTCGGCGGGCAGTCGGTCAGCTGCATAGCCGGCAGCGTGACCCTTTGAATCAAAAAGGCGTCAGCGTGTCGAACTCGGCCAGCAAAGCGGCCAGCGCCTGACCACTGGCGCTGAGGACGGCACGGCCTTTGTCGGCCGTGGCTGCGGCTGCGTTGCCGGCGGCACCCAAGTGGTTCAAGTCTTCTGCGGCCCAGGCCAGTTTGACACTGCTGCCGTTGCCAATGATCGGGAAATTTTGCGCACGCTCTTGGCTGCTGGATGGGAAGTTTTTGGCTTGCTGCATGTCCACACGCTCGGGGTGCAGCGCCAGCATCATCGAGGTTTCGACGTCGCCGCCATGCACGCCAAAGCGCGGCTCATCGGCACCAAACAAACTCTGCACCGCAGCTGGCATGGGCAACGCAAAGGTGTTGACCAGCGCCACCGTCATACCGAAACGCGCACGTAACTCACGGCCGACGATGTCCATGGTCGAGACATTGCCGCCGTGCGAATTCAGCAGCAACAGCTTTTTGATGCCGGTGCGCGCCACGCACTCACCGAGGTCGACCCAAGCCTGAATCAGCGCGGCAGAACTGAGGGTCAGCGTGCCCGGAAAGGCCACGTGCTCAATGCTGCGACCAACTGTTTGCGTTGGCAAAAAAAGCACGCTGAGTTCCGCCGCCAAATGCGGCAGGGCATGCGCAATCACGCCGTTGACAAGGTCGGTGTCCACGCTCAGCGGCAGGTGCGGGCCATGTTGCTCGATCGCCGCCAACGGCAACACAGCGATGCTGCGGCTGACATTCAAACGCGTGAAGTCTGGACTTTTGAGCTCAGCCCAAAAACGGGGGATGGGAGTGTTCATGCGTGGGGCCAGTTGAATAAAAAAGAGAAAGACGTGAACGCAGTTCAGGCCGCAGCAGCCGCTTGCTGAATCTCGCTGCGCAATGGACCCGCCACCTGTTGGCTGACATGTCGGCTTTGCCGCTGGGCGCGAGCCTGACCTGTCGACGTGAGCGACGGGCTGGCGGCTTGCAATAGTTCCGCCAAGCACTTGGGTTTGGCGCGGGCACCGCTGGCTTGGTAGTCCGCCAACAGCGCTTGCCGGACCGTGTGTTCAGCCATGGCGCGCGGCCCGGTCAAATGTTCAAACAACAAATCAACCAGTTTTTCCAGCGCAAATTCATGCGTCTTGCCGGTGCTCAGCCAGAGCCAGTCGCTGAAGTTTAAAAACGCTGTGAACGCTGACATCGGCGAGCCTTGAACACGTCCATCGCCATCCAGCAGCAACGAACGAGCGCGCAAAAATCGGCCCGAATTAGCGATCATGTCCCAGTAGCGCGCAAAGCGCTGAATGCGTTGCAGCGTGGCAAAGTCAATCGTCGAGTTTTGCAAAATCGTGTACGGTGTCTGCGGGTCGTAGACCATCGAAAAGTCTTGCGTGTGGCGGGCAATCGGCGTGCCGCGCAGCCGCTTCAAAATGCCGAACTGAATCTCATGCGGGGCCAAGGCATAGAGCCGGTCAAAGCCAGCGGCGAAGCTTTCCAGCGTTTCACCGGGCAGACCGAAAATCAAATCGGCATGCACATGGGCCTGACTTTGGCTGACCAGCCAGCGCAGGTTGTCAGCCGTCTTGAGGTTGTCTTGCTTGCGCGAAATACGCTGCTGCACTTCGGGGTTGAAGCTCTGAATGCCGACTTCAAACTGCAAGGACCCAGCGGGGAATTGCACGATCAATGCTTTCAGCCGATCCGGCAAGCTGTCGGGCACGACTTCAAAGTGCACGAACAAATTGGGCACCTCACCAGCCGCCACATGGGCTATCTGCAAGCGGTCTAAAAAGAACTGCAAGATGCGCACCGAATGTTCGACTTTCAAATTAAACGTGCGATCTACAAACTTGAAGTTGCGTGCGCCGCGTTGGTACAAAGCGTCCATCTCGGCCATGAAGGCGTCAAGCTCAAAAGCCCAAGCCGTCTTGTCGAGCGCACTCAGGCAAAACTCACACTTGAAAGGGCAACCGCGCGACGCCTCTACATACAACAGACGCTTGGCAATGTCGGCGTCGGTGTACTCGTCATACGGAAAAGCCAGCGCGTCTAGCGGCGGTTGCTCGCCGGCGATGACCTTCATCAGCGGTTGCGGGCCGTCCAGCAGCGCGCGGCAAACTTTCGGAAAACTCACGTCGCCCCAACCGGTGATGACGTGGTCAGCCAAGCGGCAAATTTCTTGCGCATCGACTTCATGGCTGACCTCCGGACCACCCAACACCACCTTGATGTCCGGCCGCAAAGCTTTGAGCAGCCGCAGCACCTGCGTGGTCTCAACCACGTTCCAAATGTAAATGCCCAGCCCGATCACCTGAGGCTGAAGAGCCAGCAGCTCTTCCACAATTTGCGTCGGTCGCTGCTGAATCACGAATTCTCGCAGTTGCGTCACTGCGCGCAGGCCCACGCCGCCATGCCGATCCATGTTGGCCAGCAAGCAACGCAGCCCCAGCGAGGCGTGAATGTACTTGGCATTGAGGGTGGCCAGCACGATGCGTGGTGACGCAGCAGGGGTTGGCGGGGACGGCGCGACGAGGCTGGTCATGAAGTGATTATCGAAGCATTCCCGTACCGGCCTTAAAATAAATGAATCATTTCCGCCTAGCGCATCTTCACCGCGCGTCATGGCGACGTCCTTTCTACACATTTGCCCTCCGGCCTTCGCCCCCGATGGCCTCGCTCAATTCATGCCATTCAATTCCTTGCGCCAGGACTGGTTCTCCAATATTCGAAACGATTTGCTTGCCGGCATGGTGGTCGCCCTGGCACTCATCCCTGAGGCTATTGCGTTTTCAATCATTGCTGGTGTCGACCCCAAAGTCGGTCTCTACGCCTCGTTTTCTATCGCCACCCTGATCGCCTTCTTCGGTGGCAGGCCTGGCATGATTTCGGCCGCTACGGGTGCCATGGCGTTGGTTATGGTGACACTGGTCAAAAGCCACGGCCTGGACTATTTACTGGCCGCCACCGTCCTCACGGGCGTACTGCAAATCGTTGCCGGCTGGGTCAAGCTGGGCGTCTTGATGCGCTTCGTCTCACGCTCTGTGGTGACCGGATTCGTCAATGCCTTGGCGATCTTGATTTTCATGGCACAGCTGCCGGAGCTCACGCATGTGGGTTGGCAGGTCTACGCCATGACCGCCGCTGGGCTGGCCATCATTTACGGCTTGCCCTACATCACCAAGGCTGTGCCCTCTCCGCTGGTGACCATCGTCGTGTTGACGGGGGTCTCAATGCTGCTGAACATGGACATTCGAACCGTCGGCGACATGGGCGATTTGCCCGATAGCCTGCCGATGTTTTTGATCCCGAACGTGCCGCTCACATTTGAAACGCTGACCATCATCTTCCCGTACTCACTCACCTTGATGGTGGTCGGTTTGCTCGAATCCCTCATGACCGCCACCATCGTCGACGACCTGACCGACACCAAGAGCAACAAAAACCGCGAATGTGTCGGCCAAGGCGTGGCCAATATCGCCACCGGCTTCATCGGCGGCATGGCCGGTTGCGCCATGATCGGTCAGTCAGTTATCAACGTGAAGTCGGGTGGCCGTGGCCGACTGTCCACCCTCACCGCTGGCGTGGTGCTGCTGATTCTGGTGGTTTTTCTGGGCGACTGGGTCAAACAAATTCCGATGGCGGCGCTGGTCGCCGTGATGATCATGGTGGCCATTGGCACCTTCAATTGGGACTCTGTGCGCAGCTTGCGCGACCACCCGAAAAGCTCCAGCGTGGTGATGCTCGCCACCGTCATCGTCACGGTCGCGACCCACGACTTGGCCAAAGGCGTTCTGACCGGTGTGCTGTTGTCGGGCTTCTTTTTTGCCCACAAGGTCGGGCAGATCCTGACGTTTCGCTCGCAAACCGAAGACGAAGGCCGAAGCCGGACTTACCAAGTGATCGGACAGGTTTTTTTTGCTTCTGCTGAGCGCTTCGCCAACGCGTTTGACTTCAAAGAAGTCGTCGAAACCGTGCGCATCGACGTCAGCAGCGCCCATTTTTGGGACATTAGCGCCATCAGTGCGCTAGACAAAGTGGTGCTGAAGTTTCGACGCGAAGGGACAGACGTGGAAGTCATCGGCCTGAACGCCGCCAGCCGCACCATGGTCGACAAATTTGCTGTGCACGACAAAGACGGCGCTGACGATGTGCTGATCGGCCACTGAAGGACACAGACTCATGAAAAAAGACAATCACATCGTTCTCGCCTGCGTTGACCAATCCAGCGTCGCCACCACGGTCGCCAGCTATGCCGCTTGGGCCGCCTATCGACTGGCGGCCCCGCTGGAATTTTTGCACGTGATAGACCGCCATTCGGAGATCGCGGTAAATCAGGACCTCAGCGGAACGATTGGCTTGAATGCGCAGGAAAATTTGCTGAATCAGCTCTCAGACGAAGACGAAGTTCGCAGCCGTCAACGACGGGAAGCCGGTCGTATTTTTCTCAACCAATTGCGAGAGCAAGCGCTCGCCGCTGGCGTCGCTTCGGTAGATGTACGTCAACGCCATGGCGGTATTGAAGAAACATTGTCTGAACAACAAAGTGAAGTGCGCTTGTTCGTTCTGGGTCGCCGAGGTGCTTCGGCCAAAACTGTACAACGTGCCCTGGGGTCGAACTTAGAGTGGGTCGTGCGCAGCGTCAGCCGCCCCACATTGGTTGTCAGTGAACGCTACACCGAACCCAGCCGCGTGCTGCTGGCCTTCGATGGCAGCGGCGTGACCCGCCGCGGCGTCGAGATGATCGCCAACAGCCCCTTGCTCAAGGGTTTGCCCATCCACATCGTCATGGCCGGCAAGGCACAGGCGCACAGTGCCAAGCTGGTGGACAGCGCTCAGGCGGTTCTGACGGCGGCCGGGTTCAGCGTCACCACCGACGTCAGCACAGAAGTACCCGAAGTCGTGATTCCGCAAACGGTCAGAGATCAACAGATTGATCTACTCGTCATGGGCGCGTACAGCCACTCACCACTGCGCGCCTGGTTGTTCGGCAGCAAGACCACTGAGCTGTTGCGTTCGGCAAAGGTCAGCACCCTGCTGCTTCGTCGGTGAGCTGACACAGACCGACCCGGCGCAAGCCACCCCGAGTCGGCCATGGATCAGAACAGCATGTTCGGCAGGAACATGCTGACGGCTGGCACGTAGGTGATGAGGATCAGGAAGGCGACCAACACCATCGTCCATGGCAGGGCGGCACGCGCTACCGACATGATGGACATTTTCGTGATGCCCGCCGTGACAAAGAGGTTCAGCCCAATCGGCGGCGTCACCATCCCGATCTCAAGGTTCACCACCATGATGATGCCCAGATGAACCGGATCGATGCCCAGCTGTGTCGCGATGGGGAACAAGATCGGCGCCATGATCAAGATGATGCCGGTGGGTTCCATGAACATGCCTGCAATCAACAGCAAGATGTTGACAACGACCAAGAATTGCCAAGCCGGCATGCCCCAGCCAATGATAGTCTCAGCGATCTGCTGCGGAATGCGCTCAGTGGTCAGTACATGTGCAAACAGCAATGCGTTCGCCACAATGAACATCAGCATGACCGTGACCTTGCCAGCATCCAACATGACCTTGGGCACCTGCATCAGCTTGATGTCGCGGTAGACATAAACGGCAATGACGAAGGCATAAACAGCCGCCACCGCCGCCGCTTCGGTCGGCGTGAAGACACCGCCGTAAATACCACCCAAAATAATGACGATCAGCAGCAAGCCCCAAAGGGAGTCACGGCCGGCTTTCAGGACTTCCATCATTGAAGCTCGCGGCTGCCGGGGAATGTCGAGAATGCGTGCACGCACGTAAATCGCCACGATCAGCATCAACCCCAGCACGATGCCCGGTATCACGCCGGCCATGAACAACTTTCCGACCGATGTCTCGGTGGCTGCAGCGTAAACCACCATCACAATGGATGGCGGGATCAAAATTCCCAGCGTGCCGGCATTGCAAATGACGCCCGCTGCAAACTCTTTTGTATAGCCCGCCTTGACCATGCCCGCAATCACGATGGCACCGACCGCCACAACGGTGGCTGGCGACGAACCCGACACAGCCGCGAACAACATACACGCCAACACCGACGCCATGGCCAAGCCACCGCGCAAATGCCCGATGCAGGCGTTGGCAAAGCGAATCATGCGCCGCGCTACACCGCCGGTGGTCATGAAAGAGCCCCCCAAGATAAAGAACGGAATGGCCAGCAAGGTGTAAAGCTCGGCGGTTTCAAACAGCTTGAGCGTGAGCGAGGCCAACGAGTCCTGCGCAAACATCAGAATGGTCAGGATCGAGGACAAGCCCAGCGCAACAGCGACCGGCATACCGATCGCCATGAAAACAAACAAGAGTATGAAAAGTGCAGCGATGGTCATTTTTTCACCTCGTCAAATGAAGCATCTTCTCGGAGCTTGAGAGCGTCTTCAGCCTCGTCGCCCAGCAATTGACCATCTTGGCCACTGAGCAAACGCCACAACACCTGTGCAAACCGAAACGCCAACAGCAAAAAGCCGAGCGGCAAGACCACGCGCGGTATCCAGCTTTGAATTGGAATGTCTTGCATCAAGATGCCGACACTGTAGATTTTGTAAACATATTGATAGCCACCAAAAGCGACCAATAAAGCATAAGAGATGCACAAGACCGCTGCGGCGCTGGCCATGTGTCGTGCGGCGCGCGCACCCAGCGATTTGACCAAAGCATCGACACCAATGTGGGCACCCACACGCACGCCATACGACATACCGACAAAAATCAGCCAAGCGAACATGATGCCCGTGGCCTCCATGACCCAGACAAAGCTGTAATTGAAGACGTAACGCGCCACCACCTGCATGAAGGTGAGCAGCGTCATCGCAGCCATGAGGATGACAATCAAGCCTTCCTCGAAATTTTTAAGCCAACGCATATATGAACAAAGGGCCTGCTAAGCAGACCCTTTCCTTTGATTGAGTTTGAGGTTGGTTTTACTTGTTCGACTTCATGGCGGCGTCTATCAGATCACGGCCAATATTAGGCTCGAATTTCTTCCAAACGGGCTCCATGGCTTTGCGCCAAGCGGCCACATCTTCTTTAGACAAGGTTTGAATCTTGGCCTTGCCGGCGTCGGCAATTTTCTTGCGGTCAGCTTGGTTGATGTCTGCGGCCAATTTATTGGCATGTGCGGTGGCCTGTGTCATGGCTTCTGTCAGACCCGTGCGGATGTCTGCTGGCAGTCCTTCCCACCACTTGACATTGGTCACAATCATGTAATCGATCACGCCATGGTTGGATTCAGTGATGGTTTTTTGCACTTCATGAAACTTCTGCGAATAGATGTTTGACCAGGTGTTTTCCTGGCCGTCAACCACGCCTGTTTGCAGCGCTTGGTAGACCTCAGAAAATGCCATTTTCTGCGGGTTAGCCCCCAGCGCACGGAACTGGGCCTCGAGCACGTCAGACGCTTGAATACGGAACTTCAGACCTTTGACGTCTTCAGGGCGGGACAACTTGTCTTTGTTGGTGGAAATTTGCTTCATGCCGTTGTGCCAATAGCCCAAACCGAGCAAACCACGATTCGTCATCGACGTTAGCAGCGCTTGGCCCTGTGGACCGGACTGGAAGCGGTCAACGGCTTCGATGTTGTCAAACAGGAAAGGCAGGTCAAAAACCGCTATTTTCTTGGTGTAACGGTCAAACTTGGACAGCGATGGTGCGATGAATTGCACATCGCCCAGCAGCAAAGCTTCAAGTTCTTTCGCGTCACCAAAGAGCTGTGAGCTTGGGAAGACTTGCACCTGAACACGGCCCGGGAATTTCTTCTCAACCAGTTCCTTGAACTTCATGGCACCTTGGCCTTTAGGGGTTTGTTCCGCCACCACGTGGCTGAACTTGATGACGATCGGGGCTTGAGCCGATGCCGCGAAAGGCAGGGCCATAGCGCTGGTCGCGACGGCAGTCGCCAGCAATGTGCGGCGCAAACGATTGAGTGATTTCATGGTATCTCCTGGTAAAAATTGGCGAGAGTGCCCTGCCATCTGGTGTTTGAAGCTTCCCAGTTCCATGGCGTGAAATAAAGGTTTGACCCAATACAACGACTTGTGATTTTATATGGCGAAATTGCTAAACTTGTTTTTGTATCGCATTCTTAGCTTTATCGCGCCTAAAAATCAATTTCAAGTTCTTAAAAAAGATCATCGACGATACACCATAAATTGACATTCATAATTACCCTAACGTCCAACTTCGGGATTTCTCGAGGCGGCGAAAGTCACTGGCTAGGCGGATCAATGACGACCAAATACCGTGCCTCATGATGGGCTTCGCGACACCCTTTGTCGGCCCACTCCAGCGCGACCCTTATCATCCCCGGCATGACCGCGCCCACTCTTCGCCAAGCAACCAACAACGCTGACTGCGCCGGAACTTTTAGCCACCGCATCCGCTCCGATCAACTGATGCGCTTTTCTACCCTCCTCAATTCACACCTCAAGTCGCGGCTGGTCGCTGCGGCGTTGCTTGGCAGCACTGGTTTTGTCGCCGCGCCCGTGGCCGCTCAATCGACCCCCTCGCTGTTCAGCACCAGCACCAGCAGCGACAAAGCCTCTTCGGTCGTCACCACCGACGAGGTGCGGGCCGAATTGATGGTCCACGCGCCGCAAGGCGTGTCGCCGGGGCAGCCGCTCTGGGTCGGCCTGAACATCGCGCACCAGCCTGAATGGCACACTTATTGGAAGAACTCCGGCGACTCCGGTTTGCCGACCGAGCTGCGATGGACGCTGCCCGCTGGCGTCACGGCCGGCGAGATCGCCTGGCCAACACCCAAGAAGATCCCCATCGGCAACTTGGCCAACTACGGCTACGAAAACACCATCTTGCTGCCCGTGCCGCTGACGGTCGCGCCGGGCTTCAGCGCCAGCCAGTTGACGGTTCAACTCAGCGCGTCATGGTTGGTCTGCAAGCAAGAGTGCATCCCCCAACAAGGCGAGTTCACGCTGACCTTGCCGGTGCGCAGTTCCAGCGCCGCCAATGGCCGCGTCTTTGAGGCTGCTTGGGCCGCCAGTCCGCGCGCCTTAGCGGGCGGCAGCGGACAAATCAACGTTGAGACCAAAGCCATTGGCGTCTCTGTGGCCGGTTTACCAGCGGCGTGGCGAGGCCAAGCGCTGGACTTTTACCCTGAAACCGGCGGCGTCACTGAGCCTGCCGGGACGATTGTGCAAGCGTGGAAAGGCGGCTTGTGGACAGCGCAAGTGCCGCTGTCGGCGCATCGCAGCGACAGCCCACAACGCATGCCAGTGGTGCTGGCCTTGGCCGACGGCAAAGGAACCGCCAACCCAGCGTGGCGCATTGAGTTGCCGGTCCGAGGTGCCTGGCCTAGTCTGGCAGCCCCCATTGCCGTGCCCGCCGCACTCGAAGCAGCCTTGAAAGCCAATGCAGCAGCACTGACAACCTCTTCATCAGCCCCGGCCCTGACTTGGCTGGTCGCCATATTGGGCGCTCTGCTCGGCGGCTTGATCCTCAACCTCATGCCCTGCGTGTTTCCGGTGCTGGCCATCAAGATGGTCGGCTTCATGCAGGTCAAAGACCAGACCAGTCGCACAGCCAGCGGCGTGGCTTACACGGCCGGTGTGGTGCTGTCGTTTTTGGCGCTGGGCGGTTTGCTGCTGGGCTTGCGCGCTGCGGGCGAACAGCTCGGCTGGGGCTTTCAGTTGCAAAGCCCGGCAGTCGTTGCCGGTTTGGCGGCCTTGTTCACCTTGCTCGGCCTGAACTTGGCTGGGCTGTTTGAATTTGGCCAACTGCTGCCCAGCCGCTTGGCCAGTCTGCAATCCAAAAATATCACCGTCAATTCGTTCTTGTCGGGCGTGCTGGCCACGGCCATCGCGTCACCCTGCACGGCTCCGTTCATGGGTGCTTCACTGGGCTTGGCGGTGGGTCTGCCGGCGCTGCAAGCCCTGGCCATCTTTGGCGCGATTGGCGTCGGTATGGCGCTGCCTTATTTGGCCGCCAGTCTGGTGCCGGCGGTGGCGCGGGCCATGCCCAGGCCAGGCGCTTGGATGGTCACTTTCAAGACCTTCATGGCTTTTCCAATGTTTGCCACAGTGGCTTGGTTGGTGTGGATTCTGGGCCAACAAAGCGGCATCAACGGCGCCGGTACTTTGCTCGGCCTGCTGGTCTTGATGGCGTTGGTGACCTGGACCTTCACGTTGACCGGCAAGGTTCGCGTGGTGGCCGTCAGTTTGTCGCTCTTGACCGCTGCGCTGGCGCTATCGACCGCCGGGCCAAGCGTGGTCAAACTCATGGAATTGGGACCCACCGGCAAGGCCGCTATCTCGGCCACGGAGCGCTGGCAGCCCTGGGCGCCGGGCCGCGTCGAGCAACTCACAGGCGAAGGCCGCAGCGTGTTGGTCGATTTCACCGCCGCTTGGTGCGTGACCTGTCAGTACAACAAGACAACCACGCTCAGCAACCGCGCTGTGCTGGCCGACGTGGATGCCAAAAATGTAGCCTTGCTGCGCGCTGACTGGACCCGCCGCGACCCCGCCGTGACGGCAGCGCTGAAAGAACTCGGCCGCTCCGGCGTGCCGGTGTATGTGATTTACAAGGCCGGCCGCGCGCCGGTGGTGATGTCGGAAATTCTGTCCGTAGACGATGTGCGGCGCGAACTCGCCAGACTTTGAGTCATCCGGCAAGCCCCGAGCAACACCTGAGACAATCAGACCATGTTTGCACCACTCCAAAACGACACCTTTTTACGCGCCTGCTGGCGTCAAGCCACTGACTACACCCCCGTTTGGCTGATGCGCCAAGCTGGCCGCTACCTGCCGGAGTACCGCGCCACGCGGGCGGAGGCCGGCAGTTTCATGGGGCTGGCGACCAACACCGACTACGCCACCGAAGTCACGCTGCAGCCCCTTGAGCGTTACCCGCTGGACGCCGCGATTTTGTTTTCCGACATTCTGACCGTGCCGGACGCTATGGGCTTGGGCCTGTCTTTTGCGCTGGGCGAGGGCCCGAAGTTCGCCACCCCAGTGCGCGACGAGGCCGCAGTCAACCAGCTCGAAGTCCCCGACATGAACAAGCTGCGTTATGTTTTTGACGCCGTGACCTCGATTCGCAAAGCCCTGAATGGCCGCGTGCCTTTGATCGGTTTTTCGGGCAGCCCGTGGACGCTGGCCTGCTACATGGTTGAAGGGGCGGGCTCTGACGACTACCGCTTGGTCAAAACCATGTTGTACCAACGGCCTGACCTGATGCACCGCATGTTGGCCATCAATGCCGACTCGGTGGCGGCTTATTTGAACCAACAAATTGAAGCCGGTGCACAAGCCGTGATGATCTTCGACAGCTGGGGCGGTGTGTTGGCCGACGGCGCGTTCCAAACCTTCAGCCTGGCCTACACCGAGCGCGTGCTGTCGCAACTCAAACGCGAACACGAGGGCGTGAAGATTCCGCGCATCGTCTTCACCAAGGGCGGTGGCTTGTGGCTGAAAGAAATGGCCAAACTCGACTGCGAAGTGTTGGGCGTTGACTGGACCATCAACCTCGGCCAAGCGCGGGCGCTGGTTGGCGGGCAAGTCGGCGGGGCTGGCAAAGTCCTGCAAGGCAATATCGACCCGAACGTGTTGTTCGCTGAAGCTGGCCAAATTGCCACCGAAGTAGCGCGCGTGCTGGACAGCTTTGGCCAGCCGCACACCGATAAAACGACCACTGGACCGACCCACATCTTCAACCTCGGTCACGGCATCAGCCAGTTCACACAGCCAGACCGCGTCGAGGCACTGGTCAGCGCGGTGCACGCGCATTCCCGATTAACGCGCCAGTCTTAGCACGAAAAAAGTGCATCCACTTAAGACTTATGCACAAAAATCATGCTGCGGCGCGACATACCTGTACTTTCTTTAAGTATCCAGCTACAAAAGAAATAGCGATCGTAAGTCCTTGATCTATATAGATTCAATAGGGTTGCTTTTTTTAAGGGCATTTTGACTCAGTCCTTGATTTCAAAGGCTTGGCGCCTTGCAAAGAAGACATATCAACAAAGTTATCCACAGAAAACTTGGAAATCTAAAAAGGGTTTTTTAAATCAAGCACTTACAAGCCTATGCGTATGTGAACTCCCAACAAATCGCTACAAACATGACTTTTTGGATCAGCGTTGTGGTCGCTACACCCGCTCACAGCGGCGTGGGTGGGCCGCTGACTTACCGAAGTGAGTTACCACTCGCGCCGGGCCGACTGGTTCGCGTACCACTGGGCCGCCGCGAGGTGCTGGGTGTCGTCTGGGAACGGCTGCCGGACAGCGGTGGACTAGCGCACGAGCAAGCCAAGTCGGTGCTGGGAGCCCTCGAAGGCCTGGCGCCGCTCAGCCCAACTTGGCGGAAATTGGTCGCCTTCACCGCCGGCTACTACCAGCGCTCGCTCGGTGAGGTCGCGCTGGCCGCGCTGCCGCCGCAATTGCGAGAACTCAGCACCGTGCAACTGGCGCGTCGCTTGAAGCGCCCCAGTGCCGACACCTCGACCGAAGAAGTCCAGCGCGAGCTGGTTGAGCTGAGCTCCGAACAATCCGCCGCCTTGTCACAGCTAGAGACCGATCCGCGCCCCGCCCTGCTGTTTGGCAGCACCGGCAGCGGCAAGACCGAGGTCTATTTGCGCGCCGCCGCGCGGGTGCTGGCCGAAGACCCCGAGGCCCAAGTCCTGGTGATGGTGCCCGAAATCAACCTCACGCCCCAATTGCAGGCGCGCTTTGAAGAACGCTTCCAGCATCTGGGCCGGGAGCGCGTGGTCGCCCTGCACAGCGGCTTGACACCCGCCCAACGCCTGAAAAGCTGGCTCGCCGCCCACGCCGGCGTGGCGCGGCTGGTGCTGGGCACGCGCATGGCGGTGCTGGCGTCGATGCCGAAACTGCGGCTGATCGTCGTCGACGAAGAGCACGACCCCAGCTACAAACAACAAGAAGGCGCGCGTTACTCGGCACGTGACTTGGCGGTTTACCGCGCCCGTTTGGAGGGCTTGACAACCTCCGAAGCGCAGGCCGACACGCCGGCACCCGCCGTCAGCCCCAGCCCGAGCCCCAAAAGCTGCAGCGTCATCCTGGGCTCGGCCACGCCGTCGCTGGAAAGCTGGCAGGCCACCCAGGTGGGACGCTACCAGCGCTTGAGCATGCACGAGCGCATTGGCTCGGCCGACCAAACCGCCGGCAGCTTGCCGACCGTGCGGCTGGTCGACATGAACCACCAGCCCAAGCACTGCACACTGGCGCCGCCCTTGCTCGCGGCCATCGCCCAACGCATTGCACGTGGTGAACAGTCCTTGATCTTTTTAAACCGGCGTGGCTACGCGCCGGTGCTGGCCTGCCACGACTGCGGCTGGAAAAGCGAATGCCCGCACTGCAGCGCCTACCGCGTTTTTCATAAAATTGACCGCACGCTGCGCTGCCACCATTGCGGCTTCACGGAGCGCGTGCCGCGTGCCTGTCCCAGCTGCGGCAACGTCGACATTGCACCCGTCGGCCGTGGCACCGAACGACTTGAAGAACACTTGGCCGAGTTGCTGCAAGGCATCACCCGGCCCGATGGCAGCCCGCTGGTGATTGCGCGCATCGACGCCGACACCACGCGGCTCAAAGGCGCGCTTGAATCACAGCTCGCCAGCGTCCACGCCGGTGCGGTCGATGTGCTGGTCGGCACCCAAATGATCGCCAAAGGCCACGACTTTCGGCACATCACGCTGGTGGCCGCGGTCAACCCCGACGGCGCGCTGTTTTCAAGCGACTTCCGCGCGCCTGAGCGGCTTTTTGGTTTGCTGATGCAGGCGACTGGCCGGGCCGGCCGGAATGCCGACAAAGGCGCCCACAGCGAAATGTGGGTGCAGACTTTTTACCCCGAACACCCGCTGTTCGGTGCCCTCAAACAACACGACTACCCAGCCTTTGCCGCGCAAGAACTGGCCGACCGCGAAGCCGCCGGCATGTCGCCGTTTGGCTTCTCAGCGCTGGTGCGTGCCGAAGCCCGTTCGCAAGACTTGGCGCAGGGATTTTTAAATGCCGCAGCGGCAGCCGCGCAAGCTCTGCCTGGGCACGACAGGGTCACGCCCTACCCGGCCGTGCCGATGACGATTCAGCGTGTGGCGAATGTGGAGCGGGCACAAATGCTGGTCGAAAGCAGCTCCCGCGTGGCGCTGCAGCGCTTTTTGGCAGCGTGGCAGCCGGTCATGGCGGCCACGCGCCAGCAAGCTGAATTCAAGCCGCTGATCCGCTGGGCCATAGATGTGGACCCGTTGGCGATTTGAGCGGCTTGAAAAAGCTTAAGCCTTGACCGCGTCCAAGGCCGCGTTGAAGGTTGCGCTAGGACGCATCACTGCCGTCATTTTTTGAACATCCGGCATGTAGTAGCCACCAATATCCACTGGCTTGCCCTGCACCGCGCTCAACTCAGCAACGATCTTCTCTTCGCCGTCGGTTAAGGCCTTGGCCAAGGGAGTGAATTGCGCTTGCAGCGCTGTGTCAGCCGTTTGCGCGGCCAGTTCTTGGGCCCAGTAAAGTGCCAGGTAGAACTGGCTACCGCGGTTGTCCAACTGGCCGGTTTTAGGCGACGGGTTTTTGCTGTTGTCCAGCAACTTGCCTGTCGCCGCGTCCAGCGCCTTGGCCAAAACCTTGGCTTTGTCGTTGCCAGTCTTGATGCCCAGATCTTCCAGGCTGGCGGCCAGCGCCAAGAATTCACCGAGGGAGTCCCAACGCAGATGGTTTTCTTCCACCAGCTGCTTGACGTGCTTGGGGGCCGAGCCGCCGGCACCGGTTTCGTACATACCGCCGCCGGCCATCAAGGGCACGATCGACAGCATTTTGGCGCTGGTGCCGAGCTCCATGATCGGGAACAAGTCGGTCAGGTAGTCGCGCAAGATGTTGCCGGTGACAGAAATGGTGTCAAGCCCGCGCACGACCCGCTCCAGCGTGACGCGCATGGCACGCACTTGCGACATGTGCTGAATGTCCAGACCTTGGGTGTCATGGTCCAGCAAGTAGGCTTCCACCTTCTTGATGAGTTCAGCTTCGTGCGGGCGGTACGGGTCCAGCCAGAAGATGGCCGGCATGCCGGAGTTGCGGGCACGTGTGACAGCCAGCTTGACCCAGTCGCGGATCGGCGCGTCCTTGACCTGGCACATGCGCCAAATGTCGCCTTTTGCCACGCTCTGCGCCAGCAGCACCTCACCGGTGGCGATGTCGACAATGCGGGCTTCGCCAGCTTCGGGGACTTCAAAGGTTTTGTCGTGTGAGCCGTATTCTTCGGCCTGCTGGGCCATCAAACCGACGTTGGGCACGGTGCCCATAGTGGTCGGGTCGAAGTTGCCATTGGTCTTGCAAAAGTTGATGACCTCTTGGTAAATGCGGGCAAAGGTGCTTTCTGGAATCACCGCTTTCGTGTCTTTTGGCCTGCCGTCAGCGCCCCACATCTTGCCGCCAATGCGGATCATCGCCGGCATCGACGCGTCCACAATCACGTCGTTGGGCGCGTGCAAGTTAGAGATGCCTTTGGCCGAGTCGACCATGGCCAGCTCAGGGCGGTGCTCGTGGCAGGCGTGCAGGTCACGGATGACTTCTTCGCGCTGGGTCGTCGTCAGGCTGTCGAGTTTGTCGTACAGATTGACCAAGCCGTTGTTGACGTTGACACCCAGTTCGTCAAACAGCTTGCCGTGCTTGGCAAAAGCGTCTTTGTAATAGATCCGCACAGCGTGCCCAAAAACGATCGGGTGCGAGACCTTCATCATCGTGGCCTTGACGTGCAGTGACAGCATGACGCCGGTTTTGCGCGCATCTTCCATCTGCTCTTCATAAAAATCGCAGAGGGCGATCTTGCTCATGAACATGCTGTCAATGATCTCGCCCGCCAGCAGCGACACCTTTGACTTGAGCACCACGGTTTTGCCACTTGGGGTCAGCAGTTCCATCTTGACGTCGCGCGCTTTGTCGAGCGTCATCGATTTTTCGCCGTGGTAAAAATCACCGTGCTTCATGGTCGCCACGTGGGTTCGCGAGGACATGCTCCAGTCGGACATGCTGTGCGGGTGCTTGCGGGCAAAGTTCTTCACGGCCAGCGGGGCGCGGCGGTCAGAGTTGCCTTCGCGCAGCACCGGGTTGACGGCACTGCCCAAACACTTGGAATAACGTGCGAGGATGGCTTTGTCTTCAGGGGTTTGCGGGTCTTCGGGCAGGTTCGGGAGCTTGTAGCCCTTGCCTTGCAATTCTTTGATCGCGTCGTTCAACTGGTGCACCGACGCGCTGATGTTGGGCAGCTTGATGATGTTGGAGTCGGGTAGCAGAGTCATGCGACCGAGTTCCGCCAGATTGTCTGGGACTTTTTGCGCGTCGGTCAGAAACTCAGGGAACTCACCCAGAATACGGGCTGCCACGGAGATGTCGCGCTCGACCACATTGATGCCAGCAGGGGCCGCAAAGGTGCGCACGATAGGCAGAAATGAACACGTCGCCAGCAGCGGCGCTTCGTCTGTCAATGTGTAAATAATTTTTGATTTTTCTGCAGCCATGATGTCCTTTACTTATGATCAGATGGGTGGGATGCGGGGTAAGACCCACAGCCTTAGATCATAGGCCAGACTTTTGCACTTTTTTTTGGCAAGGTGAACGCTGGCGGCTTGCTCGGGATGCACCCAGAAGAGGCCCGTCATGGCGCAGCGCAGCCATCCATCTCCGAGGTACGCGGTGATCTACAACAGAAACCGCACCGCCACTGAAAAGCTGAAGAACGCCAGCACGGTGGACAGCATGATGATGCGGGCGATGCGACCGTTGTCTGCGCCGAAACGTTCGGCCAGCAGCGAGACATTGCTGGCGCTGGGCAGTGCGGCCACCAGCACCAGCACCGTCAGAGCGAAGCGGTCTAGCGGCAGGCCGAGCTGAATCGCCATCAGCCCCATCAGGCCAACCAACAGCGGATGCAGCACCAGTTTGATCAAGACCACCGGCACGTAGTCGCGCGGCTGGGCGAGCGTGGTGGTGTTCATTTGCGCGCGGGCCAAGACCGCACCGATGGTGAACAGTGCCACCGGCGAAGCCGCGTCGGCCAGCAAACCGACTGTCGCGGCGACCGGGGTCGGCAGCAAAAAGTTCAACGCCGAAGCGAGCCCGCCCAAGCCAATCGCCCAGGGCATCGGGTTCACCAGCACCCCTTTCAGCGCCCGCCGAAAAGCCCGTGCTGCGCCGTGTTCGTCGGCGCCATCCAGCCTGGACAGCGCAATGCACAGCGACGAGGTGATGACCAAGTCAACCGCGATGGCTGCAATCGCCGGACCAGCGGCCGCCGCGCCAAGCAGCGCCACCAACAGCGGCACACCCATGAAACCGGTGTTCGGAAAAGCCGCCACCAAGGCGCCAAACGAAGCGTCATTCCAGCCGATGCGCGGGCTGCGGCTGACCGCAATCGTGAAGCCGACCATGATCAGCGCGCAGAGCAAATACACGGCGATCAGACTGCCGTCGAGCAGTTGCCCGATCGGTGTGCCGGCGCCAAACCGGAACAACATGCAAGGCAGCGCAAAGTACAGCACAAACGCGTTCAGCCCGGGGATGGCGGCCTGCGGTAACCAAGCCCAGCGCGCCGCCACGTAGCCGCACAACACCAGGGCAAAAAACGGAAAGGTGATAAGGAGAATGCTGAACACAGGCGGTATTGTCACCGGTCTGCACCGAGCACAGACGACTCGCTATGATGATCGGTTGCCTAGCGCACGGATTTGTCTTCCCCCACAGCCCCATTCATGTCGACCCCTCTACCCTCCGGCAGCACGCCCTCCATCGCCGGTCTGAACCTCGCGCAGCAAGAAGCCGTCAACTACATGCACGGCCCTTGTTTGGTGCTGGCGGGTGCGGGTTCCGGCAAAACACGGGTCATCACGCACAAGATCGGACGCTTGATTCAGGCCGGCCTGAAGCCCGAGCAAATTGCCGCCATCACCTTCACCAACAAAGCCGCCGCCGAAATGCGCGAACGCGCCAAGAACTTGATCGGAAAGAGCGCGCGCGGCGTGTTGATCTGCACCTTTCATGCGCTGGGCGTGCGCATGTTGCGGCAAGACGGCGGCGTGCTGGGCCTCAAACCGCAGTTCAGTATTTTGGACAGCGACGACGTCACCAGCATCTTGAAAGACGCTGGCGGTTCGACCGACTCAGCCACCGCCAAGCAATGGCAATGGACCATCAGCGCCTGGAAAAACAGCGGCCTGAACGCCGCGCAAGCCGAAGCCCAAGCCGCCAACGACGAAGAACGCGTGCTGGCACGCATCATGGCGCGCTACGAAGAGCGACTCACCGCCTACCAAAGCGTCGACTTTGACGACCTGATTGGCTTGCCGCTCAAGCTGCTCAAAGAACACGACGAGGTGCGCGACAAATGGCAAGCCGCGCTCGGCCATGTGCTGGTCGACGAATACCAAGACACCAATGCCACGCAGTACGAGGTGCTGAAACTGCTGGTCGGCGAACGCGGCCGCTTCACGGCGGTGGGCGACGATGACCAATCCATTTACGGCTGGCGCGGCGCCACGCTGGACAACCTGAAACGTTTGCCGATTGAATACCCCACGCTCAAGGTCGTCAAGCTAGAGCAAAACTACCGTTCGACCAGCGCCATCTTGCGCGCCGCCAACAACGTCATCGGCCCGAACCCGAAGCTGTACCCTAAGACGCTGTTCAGCGAACTCGGTGAAGGCGAACCGGTGCGCGTGCTCGACTGCGACGGCGAAGAACATGAAGCCGACCGTGTGGTTGCCCGCATTCAAAGCTTACGCGCCAGCGGCGAGTTGCAAGCGGTGGGCAGCCAGTACAAAGACTGGAAAGACTTCAGCGTGCTGTACCGCGCCAACCACCAAGCCAAGGTCTTTGAAAAAGCCTTCAGGCGCGCGCAGATTCCGTACAAGGTCTCGGGCGGGCAAAGCTTTTTTGACCGCGCTGAAATCAAAGACCTGTGCGGCTGGCTGCGCCTGCTGACCAACAACGACGACGACCCGGCTTTCATGCGCGCTGTGACAACGCCTAAGCGCGGCATCGGCCACGTCACCTTGCAAGCCCTCGGCAACTTTGGCAGCCTGTACAAACTGAGCCTGTTTGAATCCTTGTTCAGCAACTCACTGGCCACGGTGCTGCCAGCCAAGGCGGTGGGTTCGCTGCAAGAGTTTGGCCGCTACATGAACGACCTGGAGCACCGCGCCAAGCACACGGTAGGTGCACAAGACGCCCGCGTTTTTTTGAATGACTGGCTGAAAGACATCGACTACGAAAAACATTTGTACGACGCCGAAGACAGCGAGAAAGTCGCCGCTGCGCGCTGGACCAATGTGATGGATTTTTGCGACTGGATGGCGCAACGCTGCGGCGGTCAAATTGAAGACACCTCGGGTGCCATCGTCGAGAAAGAACGCAAGACCCTGCTCGAAGTGGTGCAAACGATTGCGCTGTTGTCGACCATCAGCGAGCGCGAAGGCGACCAAGACGTCGTCACGCTCTCCACCCTGCACGCCGCCAAAGGGCTGGAGTGGCCGCACGTGATGCTGGTCAGCTGCGTCGAAGGGTTGCTGCCCTTCAAGTTAGGCGAAGATGACGCCGAAGCCAGCGCCGACAGCATTGCGCTGCGCCTGCAAGAAGAGCGCCGACTGATGTACGTCGGCATCACCCGCGCCCAACGCACGCTGTTGGTCAGTTGGCTGCGCAGGCGCAAAAAAGGCCGCGAGATGATTGCCGGCACACCGAGCCGTTTCATCGCCGAAATGGGCCTGGACAAAACCACAGTCAAAGAAGATCCGCGTGAAAAGATCCGCGCCTTGCGGGCCGAATTTGCACAGCGCGCGGCCGATGGCGCTTCAGCCAAAGCTTTGGCTGAAGCGCAATCTAAATCAGGCCTTTGACGTTTTCAAACCGGCCCACACTATGACACCTGTTTCAAAACTCAGCCTCAGCTTGGCACTGCTGCTCAACTTGAGCAACGGTTTCGCTCAGACCAAGCCAACATCAGTCTGCCCGACCGCACAAACCATCCAAGCCAAAAACCTCTACGGCCAATGGACCGTCGAGTTCACCGCGCCGCCGCGTGGCTTGCCAGCCAAGGCAACGCTGAAACTGCAGCAGCACGCCGAATACACCGAGAGCTTGGCTGGCACCTTGCTGCGCGACCTCAACGCAGCACCGGGTGGCGTCGTGCCCGGCCACTCCCCGCGAGCTCAAGTTGTGGGTGATTTGGAAGGCGCTCTGCTGATGCTCGATGAGTCGTCAAACGGCATCAACCTGACCGCCAGCTGGGACGGCAAAGTGGTGGACGGCAGCTGCGGACAAACCATCCAAGGCGTCTGGAAAGACCTCAGCAGCGACGCCCC
>JASDRC010000042.1:0-5526 GCA_041442125.1 Polaromonas sp.
ACCTAAAGAGGTCGAGCCCAAGTCAAGAGCAAGCCGGTATCTCATTTTTTGCGCCATAGAAATACCCTAATAGTTAACATCTTTGAAAGTATGCAATGATATTATTTAAATGTCGATTGGGATATGAGCTCTGAACGCTAACAAGCAGAAAGATGCACCAAATGGAAAGCCGCTACATGCGGCTTTCGTCTTTTTAGGCTTACATGAAGGTAAGTTGATGCCGCTCGAAAATCAAAGCACGCTTCAAAGCTTTACGGGAAAGTCCTTTTCTTAACCAAGTACAACGCGTCGATGAGGATCGTTAAAGCGGATGGGTCTTTGGGTGAGACTGTAGACTTTGATGATCTGATTGGTATTCGTGAGTGGCTTAGGTCTAGCAAGCCGGCAGCATCATCAAGGCTTGTAACTTAAGGCGGCTTGCGCCGACTGGAAACCTCCCACGGCATTTACACCGCCGCTTTGATCCCCTGTATCACGTCAACCCGCGATCCCAGATTTGCCTTCAAATAGATGCCGGTCGTGCTGATATCCGCATGACCCAAGATCTGCTGAATGGACGCCAAATCCCCTCCCGAGGCGATCATGGCCTGATGGCCAAACGTGTGCCGCAACCAGTGCGCGGATGCTTTTTCAAAATTGGCATGCCCATCCACCAAGTCACCCCGCTCGCCCACCTTCTTAAAAAACGCCTTCAAGATGCTGTGAATCCTGGCAGTGGACAAAGAGCCGTCCAAGTTGGGCTCGACTCTGGCATTGCCGGACGACTCGCCAATCGTTGCCGGCCGTCCTTGCGCCAACCGGTCATCCAAGATACCGAGGAGCGGCGTATTTTCCAGTGACATGCCACTGTACGCAGCCAGGGGAGGGCGTCGACTTTCAGCGCCGGCACTCTGCATCAACGCCAGCCGGTCGCGCAAGTGCGTTTGCAGCGCTTCATAGGTTTCCGCTTTGATGGGAACCTGGCGCTCTTTAGCGCCCTTGCCAATGAATTTGGCCACCCACACCTCACTGATCTTGTTGTCCTTTCGAGCCTGCGTCAGATTCCCATACTTGAGGCCAGCCGCCTCGCCACGGCGAAACCCGCCCGTTTGCAGCAGCAAAATGATCGCCCGCAGCCGCCGCTTGTTTGGGCTGTCCTCGATCTCGCGCATCGTCCTGGCGATGGCCTCCAAGTCTTCTTCCGCGAAGGAGCGCATGACATCCATCCGCAAATCCCGCTTCGAGCTGGTGCGCACGCTCGACACGGCATTGGCCGTCAGATACCCGCTGGTGGTGAGTGCCGCAAATAGGGCGCTGATCGCACTGAAAGTTTGCTGGACAGAAGCCTCTTTCATGGGGCCCCGCAGTGGCCGCCAGTCAGGTGACCCCTTCACGGAAGGGAACCGGCTGCACCAATGTATAGGCGGGGCGCGAAGAAACTCCCTGAACGCGACAAAGCTTTCAGTGACCAGTGATGAAAGCGGCGTGCGCCTTTCTACGATGGCCCACAAAATTAGCCTCTCAACGGCCCTCTCGTAGCTGATCTGTGTGGCCTGCGATGCTGTGGCCTTCAGCGTGCCCAGCCACGCCCTGATCGCTTCAACATCGTTGCTCGCCCCAAAGGTGTTTGGCCTTGTGCTGCGAAAAATACCGTCCTGGCCCATCAAGGCTGTTGGCCAGGCGAGCGAAGCCATCGGAACAATGCCGTACTCTTGAACCCAAGTAGCCGACACATCCGCCAGATCGGCAACAACGACATCCATGGTCAAAGCCTTGTCCGCGCTTTGAAACCGAATCCTGCGGTTGAGCCTCGTGCCAATCGATTCCTCGTTGTCCATGAGCCAAAGCGTCAAGCGTCTGGCACGGGTCAGACCAAATCCCTTGAGTCGCAGATGAAAAGAGCGCCCTTGCAGGTTGACCCAATCCATGAGGTTGCCCACGGTGAGGATGCCGTGCAACCGAAGTTTTGGCCTGAGAGCGGTGTCCACCCACAGCTCAATGGGGTCAGCCGCATGCGGTTTTTTGGCGATGCAGTTGGATAGCCAGTTGATGGCGTTGAGCTTGGCCTTGATCCCGTAGCCAGCGCTTCGGCCTTCTTCTTGCTGATCAAAACTCAGCAGGCTGCCGTACTCCTCGATGTAGAGCTCCTGCAGCTCGTTTTCGCTGTACATGTCCGAGTCCCACTTTTTGGAGAATTCTTCGAGCGATGGGCCAATAGCCACGGCCTTCAAAATCGGGGCATTGAGAACGGACAGGTGTTCGGCGGCTTGGGACCGGAGAGACTCACTCAGAACAACGGTGATCGTGCGCTGGAGAAGAGCGCGTATGTGGTGCTCGTACTCGGCGCAGGCAGCGGCGCTCAGGTAAACGCGTCCGCTGAGGTAGCGCAGGGCGGCTTTCTTGGCATCGATGCCCTGAAGCACGGCACGCAGGAAACTGAAATCGCCCAGGGTCAGGTCGTGGTCTTCGTTGATTTTCGCAAGACTGCCTTTAGGCCGGCCACGCCCACGCTTTACGGGTGAGTCAATGATGTGAGCGTAATCGCGCAGCTTGTGGACGACAGGGGCGGTCGCCTCGTCATCGTCAATGTCAACGACATACACGCTGCCATGGGGAAACACTCGATGCGGTTTCTGAGGATCATCTGTGTTCATATTTTGGGCTTGAACGCCCTGCTTTTTTATTTTGGTTGAATTCAATGCATGATAACTGTAATTATCTTACTACGCAATTAAATACGAAATCAAGGCCCTGCCAAAAGTAAGAACGCCTCGTTTTGCCTGCTCTTCCTCTGCCCGGTGGGTCTTTGCGGGGGGCCAACCACCAGAATGGTGTTGTTGCTGCTCAGTAGGTTGCGAGCTTTTCTCACGAAGTTTTGTGCTCTTGCAAATTGCAACGAACGTGATGTTTTTCATTGCCCTCCTCCCCGAATCTAATCTCAACCCTCCACGCCATAGCGAACAGCGACAAGTCTTATTGGAGTTACAATCAGGCATGCGCTACACCTATGACCCCAAGAAGCTCGCCGCCAATGTGGCGAGTCATCAGGTCTGATTCCACGAGGCTGAGGGCTTCGAGTGGGAAACCGCCAGCATTGAGGCTGACACCCGCAAGCGCTACGCTGAGACGCGGTTTGTGGCCATTGGCTACATCGAGCTGCGTTTGTATGTGCTGGTTTACACCTTGCGCGAAACGGCTGTTCGCATCATCAGCCTGCGCAAGGCCAATACAAGGGAGATGAAACGCTATGCCAAAACTTAAACCCGATACCATCTGGCCGACGCCAGAAGAAGACGCCCAGATCAACGCGGGCATTGCCGTTGATCCAGACACCTTTGAGCTTGACGCCGCGTGGGTTGCCCGCGCCCGGCCTGCCAGCGAAGTGCTGCCAGAGCAGTTCGGCGCGCTGGTGGCTAAGTCGATGCTCAAGCCGCGTGGCAAGCAGGTGGCACCCACGAAGCAGGCTGTCACGGTGCGGTACAGCCCCGAGGTGTTGTCGGCCTTTCGCGCCACGGGCGCAGGCTGGCAAGGCCGCATGAACGACGCGCTACGCGACTGGCTGCGCACCCATTCTCCGGCTTGAGGCCTGTTGGCGCCGACTTTGATTGCCCCAGAGCCACGAGGCAGAAATCGTTGCGCAGTGCGGATCTTCTGTCCGATGAGGTGGGTCAGTGGAAATTGGTAGCCTGGTGCAATGCAACGTTGGCGCTAACAAAGCATCCCTCGCCGGACAGTTTTGTCAGCAACAGACCCGAAGCGGTCTTTCATGCATCGCCAGTCACCGGCTGGTTTCGAGATATTGCGGTCATAGGGAACCGTCTGTTCGCCGCATCAAAGCAGACATGTTAGTGCCGACGTTGAATTGCCCCATGGTGGGGGTGCGGCCGATTTCCACTAACCCACCCCATTAAACGGGCGAACTGCACGGCACAATGAACTTAAATCCGGCAGTTCTAACCCTGGTTCGACAGCGCGCTTCCAGACATCGGATTTAGCCTTGGGTTGGATCTTTCGGAACAACTTCAGCACATCGCTTCACCGGCAGCCGGCCACAGCGGCAAGCTGCCGGACAAGTCATCCATCCACTCACAAGGAAGTACATGAAAGTAGGGATATTGGGTTTTGGCAACGTTGCCGCAGCGACGATCGAGGCCTTCACCACCAATCAGGATCTCATCCGATCCAAGACGGAAACCTCCATCGAGTTCGTGCGGGTTGCCACGCGCACGCCTTCACGCGCGCAGGGGCGAGTGCCTGACGGCTGCGTCGTGTCCGATGACTGCTGGGCAGTGGTGGACGACCCTCAGATCGACGTGGTTCTCGAACTCATGGGCGACGTGAAGCTGGGGCGTGAGCTCGTCCTCCGGGCCTTGTCCAACGGTAAGCACGTCATCACGGCCAACAAGGCACTCCTGGCCCAACACGGAGAGGAGATCATGCGGATGGCTGATCAAACCGGGCGCAGCGTGCTCTTCGAGGGTGCCGTGGCTGTTTCGATTCCCATCATCAAGACGCTCCGTGAGTCGGCGGCCGCCAACCGGATCTCGTCCATCATCGGCATCCTGAACGGCACGTCGAACTACGTGCTATCCCAGATGAGCGAGCACGGCATCGACTTTGCGTCCGCGGTCGCCGACGCGCAGCGCAAGGGCTACGCGGAAGCAGACCCGACACTGGACGTAAATGGCGAGGATGCGGCGCACAAGCTCACGCTCCTAGCTTCGCTCGCATTCGACGTGCCCATCAACTTCAGTGAGGTAGAGTTCAAAGGCATCACTGAGATCGACCAGGTCGACATCGAATTCGCCAAGCGACTCGGCCACCAAGTCAAACTGATCGCGCAGGCCAAACTGGAGTCAGGTGTCGTGGACATCAGCGTGCGGCCCACCTTGGTGTCCGATCGGTCGATGTTGGCGCAGGCCGGTGGCTCGATGAACGGCATCGCTCTGCAGGGTGACCTGCTGGGCTCGGCCTTCCTCTACGGCTCGGGTGCTGGGGGCCGGCAGACCTCCAGTGCAGTGCTGGCCGACCTGCTTGAACTGGCCAATCGGGGTGGTCCGAACGGTGAGGGCGGCGCCCACAACATGGGGTTCCGGCCCCGCGCTGCCGGGCAGACCCAGGTCCACCACCGCAAGGATCGTGTCGGCGCGTTCTACATTCGGCTGCGCCTCGACGACAAGGCCGGCGCACTGGCCAGGGTCAGCACTGTCTTAGCTGATGCCAACGTGTCGGTCAACTCGCTGCTGCAAGATCAGGGTCACAACGCATTGTCTGACCTGGTCGTGATCAACCACGATAGCGCTAGCGGCCATCTTCAAGATATGTTGTCCGATCTCCAGCGGGCTGCGGGCCCTGGCCACCCGGTCGTGATTTATCCAGTTCTGGGTGACTGCGGGTGCTGACTAAGTCCGCATCGGTGTAGCGGCTTGCTAGCGATTGCACATCCCGAAGGTTGGATGTCTGCTTTCGACGACATAGCGGTCGTCGGATGTCTTCAATTCGTGGCCTCAAAGCAGACATTCAATTTTGACGATGATCAGGACCGCA
>JASDRC010000043.1:0-9075 GCA_041442125.1 Polaromonas sp.
CAATCGTGCCGACGTTGACGTGCGGCTTTGTTCGCGCGAATTTCTCTTTTGCCATGATTTACTCCGAATAAAGAACGTGCCACGTGACAGGTTTAACGTCTGCACTGTGTTGCTGATTCCCCCGCCACGGGCAGCGGGGGGCACACAATCGCAGACAAGGGATACGGGGTCGGGTCGGGGACTTAGTCAGTTGGGGACAGAGCGACGGGGGCCTTTGGCCTGTCCGTCGATCTTTCCCACAATTTCTTTATTTTGCTCTTGCGGCCATGATGGCTTCCGAGACATTACGCGGAGCTTCCGAGTAGTGCTTGAATTCCATCGTGTAGGTAGCGCGACCTTGCGACATCGAACGCAGCGTGGTCGAGTAGCCGAACATTTCTGACAGTGGCACTTCTGCCTTGATGGCTTTGCCGCCACCCAACATGTCTTCCATGCCCTGAACCATGCCGCGGCGTGAGGACAAATCGCCCATCACGTTGCCGGCGTAGTCTTCTGGCGTTTCAACTTCCACAGCCATCATCGGCTCCAGAATAACGGGACTGGCTTTGCGGCAACCTTCTTTGAAACCAAAGATGGCGGCCATCTTGAAGGCCATTTCATTCGAGTCAACGTCGTGGTACGAACCGAAGTGCAGCGTGACTTTCACGTCGACCACCGGGTAACCCGCCAACACACCCGAAGTCACGGCTTCGTGAATGCCTTTTTCAACCGCAGGAATGTATTCGCGTGGGACCGTTCCACCTTTGATGGCGTCGACGAACTCAATGCCTTTGCCTGGCTCGTTCGGCTCAATTTTGAGCACAACATGGCCGTACTGACCCTTACCACCGGACTGACGCACGAACTTGCCTTCAGCATCTTCGATGGTCTTGCGAATCGTTTCGCGGTAAGCCACTTGTGGCTTACCAACGTTGGCTTCCACACCGAACTCGCGCTTCATGCGGTCAACAATGATTTCCAGATGCAACTCGCCCATACCGGCGATCAGGGTCTGACCGGACTCTTCGTCGGTCTTGACACGGAAAGAAGGATCTTCTTGCGCCAAACGCTGCAAAGCGATGCCCATTTTTTCTTGGTCAACCTTGGTCTTCGGCTCGACAGCCTGCGTGATCACGGGCTCAGGGAAGACCATGCGCTCAAGCATGACGATGGCATCTGGATCGCACAGGGTTTCGCCCGTGGTGACGTCTTTCAAGCCAACGCAAGCGGCGATGTCACCCGCGCGAATTTCGCTGACTTCTTCACGGTTGTTGGCGTGCATTTGCACGATACGACCGATACGCTCTTTCTTGCCCTTGATCGGGTTATAAACGCTGTCGCCTTTTTTCAGCACGCCAGAGTAAACGCGCACGAAAGTCAGCTGACCGACGAACGGGTCGGTCATCAACTTGAATGCCAGTGCGGAGAATTTTTCGCTGTCGTCAGCCTTGCGGACGACTGGCTGCTCATCATCATCCATGCCTTTGACAGGAGGGATGTCAATAGGCGATGGCATGAACTCGATCACAGCGTCCAGCATGCGCTGGACGCCTTTGTTCTTGAAAGCCGAACCGCAGTACATTGGCTGGATTTCGCTGGCGATGGTACGGGTGCGAATACCGAACTTGATTTCTTCTTCTGACAAGTCACCTTCTTCGAGGTACTTGTTCATCAATTCTTCGTTGGCTTCGGCAGCCGCTTCGACCATTTTCTCGCGCCACTCTTTGGCCGACTCCAGCAGTTCAGCTGGAATTTCGTGGTATTCGAACTTCATGCCCTGTGAGGCTTCGTCCCAGATGATGGCCTTCATTTTGATCAGGTCCACCACGCCGGTGAAGTTTTCTTCTGCGCCGATTGGGATCACCATCGGTACTGGGTTGGCCTTCAGGCGCAATTTCATGCCTTCGACCACCTTGAAGAAGTTAGCGCCGGTACGGTCCATCTTGTTGACGAAGGCCAGACGTGGCACTTTGTACTTATTGGCTTGACGCCAGACAGTTTCCGACTGGGGCTGCACGCCACCCACAGCGCAGTAAACCATGCAAGCGCCGTCAAGCACGCGCATGGAACGCTCAACTTCAATTGTGAAGTCAACGTGGCCAGGGGTGTCAATGATGTTGATGCGGTGCTCAGGCAAGGACTTGTCCATGCCCTTCCAGAAGCAAGTCGTGGCAGCCGAGGTGATCGTGATGCCGCGCTCTTGCTCTTGCTCCATCCAGTCCATGGTGGCAGCGCCGTCGTGAACTTCACCAATTTTGTGGTTCACGCCAGTGTAAAAAAGGACCCGCTCGGTCGTCGTTGTTTTGCCGGCATCGATGTGCGCGGAAATGCCGATATTTCGGTAGTTTTCAATGGGGGTAGCGCGGGACATAAATTTCTTTCAGTTCGATGAACGAACAAGATTCGTAGCTAAAACATGGTTCATGTTTTCACTGCGCGTCTGCCGGCTGCGCCTTGTGTGCGCAGCCGGCAGAGATTTGGGGTTGAACCGTCAGGTCGGAAGGCGCATCGCGCACCTTGGACCTTCGGGCAACGCGTCAAATTCGCGTAGTCAACATGGCAGTCAACTTTAGAAGCGGAAGTGGCTGAAGGCCTTGTTGGCTTCGGCCATGCGGTGAACTTCGTCACGCTTTTTCATGGCACCGCCACGGCCTTCGGTCGCTTCCATCAGCTCATTGGCCAGACGCAAAGACATGGATTTTTCACCACGCTTTTTGGCCGACTCTTTGAGCCAACGCATGGCCAAAGCCATACGACGGACAGGACGAACCTCAACCGGCACCTGGTAGTTTGCACCACCGACACGGCGCGACTTCACTTCAACCATTGGCTTGATGTTGCCAATAGCCATGTGGAAAGCCTCGAGCGGGTCTTTGCCTGGGTTCTTTTTCTCGATAAATTCGAGCGCGCCATAAATGATGCGCTCTGCGACGGCCTTTTTGCCGCCTTGCATGATCACGTTCATGAACTTGGCAAGATCGACATCACCAAATTTTGGATCAGGAAGAATTTCACGTTTAGGGACTTCGCGACGACGTGGCATTTTTTCACCTCTTTGCTTCAGCTGGCAGCACTCCAAGACTTCTTGGGGCAACACCGCGAGAACTTATTCAGCTCTCACTTACTCGACCGGCACAACTATTTGCGCTTGGGTCACTTCGCTCTCAACACCTGCCTAGGCGAGGGGAGCACCTTGTTTTTTCAAAGACATTTGCAAACTATTTGCAAGCGCTTTTGGCGCGGACACTGCTTGCGCAGACCGAACCGGTCAAGCCGTATTGGCTTATTTGACCTTTGGCTTTTTCGCGCCGTACTTGGAGCGCGACTGCTTGCGGTCTTTCACGCCTTGCAAGTCGAGCGAACCACGCACGATGTGGTAACGCACACCTGGCAAGTCTTTGACACGACCGCCACGAACCAGCACCACGCTGTGTTCCTGCAGGTTGTGGCCTTCGCCGCCGATGTAGGAGATGATCTCGAACCCGTTGGTCAGGCGCACTTTGGCGACTTTACGCAGAGCAGAGTTGGGCTTCTTAGGCGTCGTGGTGTACACACGGGTGCACACGCCGCGGCGCTGTGGCGAGTTCTGCATAGCAGGACTCTTCGATTTGATCTTTTCGACCTCGCGCCCCTGGCGCACTAGCTGATTAATGGTTGGCATGTAAAACGTCCCTCAACGTCTGAAATTTATCTAACTGATACCCGCCGCAAGTACGTGAAAACTTGAAAACGTGCATCCCTCCGGAATTTCCGGAAAGCCTTCTAGTGTAGCAGTACCGATTGACGGCTGTAAACAACAACTACAGCAAGGCTTGACCCGGCCATTATTTGATCCACAAACGAATTGAATCCCAAGCGCGGCCTAAAACGCCAGACTCTTCCACCGCCTCCAGCGCCAGCAGGGGCACTTCGGCGACCACGACATCGTTGCCGGTGGTGACTTGGAGTTTTCCCATCGGCTGCCAGCGCGTGAACGGCGCCACCAGCGGATCGGCACGCGAGACTTGGGTCTTCAACTTGCCACCGGTGCCCGTCGGTACCGCCACCACTATGGCCTCAGCGCGGCCAAGCTTGACGACGCTTGACTTGCCTTTCCAAACACGGGGTGAGACGACCGGCTGACCGGCATCAAACAGCTTGACAGCTTCGAACGCGGTGTAACCCCAGTTCAACAGTTTCTGGGCTTCAGTGGCGCGGGCGTTTTCACTGGCGGCGCCCAAGACGATGGTCAAAATGCGGCGTCCGCCAGGCGTGTTGTTCGCGCCTAAATTAGGGAAGTCGCGCTTGGCCGTGGCGATCAGGCAATAACCGGCGGCATTGGTGTGGCCGGTTTTCAAGCCGTCGACTGTAGGGTCACGAAACAACAGCAGATTGCGGTTGGTGTCGTTGGCGGCAGGCGTACCGGGGTAACGGTATTTCTTTTGCGCGTAGTAGCCGGTGTACTCGGGAAAGTCATGCAACAGCCGGGTCGACAAAATGCTCAGGTCCCGCGCCGTGGTGGTGTGTCCGGTCTCGGTCAAACCTTCAGGGTTGGTGTAGGTGGTTGACGCCATGCCGAGGACCTTGGCCTGCTCGTTCATGATCTGCACAAAACGCTCCACACTGCCGCCCACAGCCTCGGCCAGCGCTACCGTCGCGTCGTTGCCAGACTGAATGATCATGCCCTTGAGCAAGTCTTCCACCGGAACCTGCATCTTCGGGTCGATGAACATGCGGGAGCCTGGCATTTTCCAAGCCCGCTCACTGACGCCAAAGGTTTGTTTGAGGTCGATTTTTTTGGACTTCAAGGCGTCAAACACCACATAAGCCGACATCAGCTTGGTCAGCGACGCAGGTTCGACCGGCGAGTCAATGGCCTTGGCCGCCAAAATTTGATTGGCCGTGATGTCCAGCACCAGATACGAACGTGCCGCCACCTCGGGCGGCTGCGGCACTTGGGCCTGCGCCACGGCCAACCAGCCTTGCGACACAAAAAGAACCAGGACGGTGGTGGCGCAGCCAAGGGCGCGAGTCAATCGATGCATAGAAGGGGGTACTCGTGAATGTCGGCGTGAGCCAGGAGGTCAAAAGAAAAGGGGCGGGAAGTTGAGAGCAGGCGTTTGGCGCTTGAAACCCGCCTTGCAACGGTCACTTGACACCTCAGCCCAGATGCCGAACCACCAAACTCTTCAGAAGTGGCAATTGTCCATGAAAGAAATGGCCAACGCCGGGCACGACTGTCACCGGAAGTATCTGTGGCCGCGCCCAGTCGAGCGCTGCAGCCAAGGGTACGGTGTCGTCTTGCTCGCCATGAATCACCAGCGTTTTGGCGTGCGCTTCGGCTGGAATAGGCGACACGGGGAAGCGGCTGGTGGCGACCCCGACCAACACCAGCGAGTCCACCTCACGCTCGGCGTGCAACTGGGCAAACGCGTTCGCCGTGACAAAGGCACCAAAAGAAAAGCCGGCCAAGGCCAGTCGACCGCTGGGCGCTGCGTGGCGAACCACGGCCAGCACGTCATCGAGTTCACCGACGCCGTTGTCGTGCGTGCCAGCGCTACCGCCGACGCCGCGAAAGTTGAACCGCACCGCCGTCCAGCCACATTGCGTGAAAGCGCGCGCCAAAGTCTGCGCCACCTTGTTGTCCATGGTGCCGCCAAACAGCGGGTGCGGGTGCGCAATCACCGCCACACCCCTGGAAGTCTCGGCGGGCAAGTCCAAGGCTATTTCGATCAGGCCGACCGGACCTTGAAAGCTTGATTTTTGGGTGTGCACGTTCACGGCGATCTCTCGTTCAAAAATTAGCGCAGAGAGTTTGAGGATCTCAGCGACCGAGCTGCGGCGGCGTCAGCAGTCGTTCAACCACTTGCCCGTTTTTAAGGTGCGACTCGACAATTTCATCGATGTCTTGCGCATCGACATAGCTGTACCAAACCGCTTCGGGGTAGACCACGGCAACTGGGCCCGCAGCGCAACGGTCGAGGCAACCGGCTTTGTTGACGCGTACCTGCCCGGGGCCCGACAAGCCGGCGGCTTTGACTTGTGACTTGCAGCGGTCAAAGGCCTCTTGGGCGCGGTGATTGGCGCAAGCTTCTGCGCCATTCGGGCGCTCGTTCAGGCAAAAGAAAATATGGCGCTGGTAATAAGACGCTGGCGGGCTGTCAGCGTCAGGCAGGGGGCGATCTTGAGTCATGTACTGATTTTACGGTTTCATCATCCGCGCGCGAAAACCGCAGTACGACATAAACCAGCGCAGCAAAAGGCCACACCCAACCCAGCCACTGCCCCAGCCCGTTGAAGCGGATGAAGCGGCCCTGCTCCCAAATTTGCAGCGTCTGCGCTAAATAAGGACCGTCGGGCGTTAGATTCAACAAGGTCAGCTGCACTGCCAGCGCCGACAGCGCCAGCGCGGCCGCCGCACGAGCCGGTACCCACAGCGTCAGCAACATGAGCCCTGCCGCACCGATGAAACCGGCGCGCGCCGGCGTGTCCAACCAAGACCAGACATGCTCAGGACCGTAGCTCAACGCCGCCGACAGCGCGGTGAACAAAAAACCCGTCGGCAGCATGAGCAACACGAACTTGACGCGGTGCGCGACGCCGCGTATCACGCAGTAGCCAATCAGACAGGGGACCAGTCCGCCGAGCGCCACTGCCACGATCTCGGTGCTGGGCATCATGGGCTGCAGTTCGATATCGCGCACTGGCAACCAGTCCAAAAAAGGCGTGTCGTGCAGAATGCCTGCCAGTGCCAGCTCCATGCGTTCAAGCACTTGGCCCAGGCCCAGGGGCACAGAGATGGGGAACAACAGCGCTGGCGGCCACAAGGCCAGCAAGACCAACGCGCCCCGTGCATGCTCTGCAAACCAGCGCACCCGAAAATCATTCCAGCGCTGCAGGACGCCCATTTTTTCGAGCCAACTGGCACTGACCGCTCCGAGCCAAGCGCCAACAGCATTCATGAAGAGATCGACATTCGATGGCACGCGTGACGGCAAGTAACTTTGCAAGGTCTCCATCGACAGCGACAACAAAGCGGCGGCCAATGCCGCCACGCTGACGGCATGCCGTGCACGGCCACTTCTGAGCGCCGACAGCGCCAGCAAAAAGCCCAGCGGCGCGTAACCCAACAAATTAATGCCGACATCAAAACCCGTCCAGTAGCGTGGGAACGGGGCGCTGATGAAGGTGAAAGGCGAGAGGCCTTGGTCGCGCCAGTCCGTGAAGGGGTAGAAGCTGGCATACACGACCATGCAGATGGTCGCCAAGGCGAACGGCCAGGCCGATGTTTGGTGCTTGTCAGGACTCACGCAGCCAGCCCCAACGAGGCATTAGCCTTGCCAAGGCTTGACCACCACCAGCACCACCGCCGCAACCAGCAACAACACCGGCAGTTCGTTGTACCAGCGCCACCAGATGTGGCTGTGCGTGTTGCGATGTGCCTCGAAGCGGGCCAGTATGCGCGCGCAGCTGTGGTGGTAACCGATGGCCAGCACCACCACCACCAGCTTGGCATGCATCCAGCCATTGCCGGGGCCGAGCCCAATGCCATAGACAAGCCACAGCCACAAGCCCAAAGCCAGCGCCGGAAAGGCCAAAATAGTGGTGAAACGCAGCAGCTTTTTGGCCATCAGCAGCAAGCGCTCGCGCTCGGCAACGCTGCCTTCAGGGACCATGGCCAGATTCACAAAAATCCGCGGCAGGTAAAAAAGACCCGCGAACCAGCTGGCAACGAAGATGATGTGAAAAGATTTAACCCAAAGCATGCAGCTGAGTGTAGCGCCGGCTTTGCGCCAAAAACAGGCAAAAAAAATGCCCGGCTTGACGCGGGGTCAGCCGGGCGGCTAAAGCCTCTTTGTGTTGCCACGCAATGCTCCCGCTAAGGGAGAAAGGCGGGGCACAGCACCATTCGGCCACTGCACAAAATAATTTTAAGGTCGCAGCTTAAAAGCACAGCCGAGGAATACTACGTACGCTCCATGGGCTTGACCGCCGTCGAATTCGCCGTTCCGGCACAGCCGATTGAAACCTTTGGCACAATTTGCTCATGACCCCTTTCGCCCCCTTCCCCCTTGGCCGGCCCCGCCGCCTGCGTCGCGACAGCTTCACCCGCAACTTGGTGCGTGAAAACGCCTTGACAGCGCATGACTTGATTTACCCAGTCTTCGTCGCCGACGGCCAGCAGCGCCGCGAACCGATTGGCTCCATGCCCGGCGTTGAGCGACTGAGCCTAGACTTGCTGCTGCCGGTAGCAGAAGAATGCGTCAAACTGGGAATTCAGGTGATGGCGCTGTTCCCCGTGATTGAGCCGGCGCTGAAAACCCTCGACGGCCGCGAAGCCATGAACCCGGACGGCTTGATCCCGAAGGTGGTACGAGAACTCAAACAACGCTTCCCAGAGCTGGGCGTGATGACCGACGTCGCGCTCGACCCCTACACCAGCCACGGCCAAGACGGCCTGCTTGGCGAGAATGGCTACATCCTCAACGACGAGACCGTGACCGTGCTGGTGCAGCAAGCACTGACCCAGGCCGAAGCCGGCGTCGACATCGTCGCACCCAGCGACATGATGGACGGCCGCATCGCCGCGATTCGTACCGCGCTGGAGTCACGCCACTTGATTCACACCCGCATCATGGCCTACAGCGCCAAGTACGCCAGCGCTTTTTACGGCCCCTTTCGCGACGCTGTCGGCTCGGCGGGCAACTTGGGCAAGGCCGACAAAACGGTCTACCAAATGGACCCCGGTAACACCGACGAAGCGCTGCGCGAAGTCGCTCTGGACATCGCTGAAGGCGCCGACATGGTCATGGTCAAGCCTGGCATGCCTTACTTGGACGTGGTGCGCCGCGTCAAGGACGAGTTCAAGATTCCGACCTTTGCCTACCAAGTCAGCGGTGAATACGCCATGCTCAAAGCTGCCGCACTCAACGGCTGGCTGGACCACGATGCGGTCATGATGGAAAGCCTGCTGGCCTTCAAACGCGCCGGCGCTGATGGCGTGCTGACCTACTTCGCCCTCGACGCCGCGCGCAAACTGCGCCAAGCCTGATCGGCTGCGATGCGGGTTTTTCACATCGCTGCTGGCAAGGTCATCGAGACCGATGTGCTGCCTGA
>JASDRC010000043.1:9175-16060 GCA_041442125.1 Polaromonas sp.
GCCTGAAACGCCCGCGTCCGCGCCTACGCCGGCAACGCCAGGCTTCATCTGGATCGCTTACGCCCGACCTGAATTCGAGGCCCGACAAGCGGAGATTTAAACGGCAAAGCGGGCCACCGGTGCTCAGGCCCATCGATACCCGTCCGGCGGCCTTTGCTGTGTTCGATCACGTCTTGCTGACGGTGCCTCCGACCGACTGCAGCATGCGCGACGCCTATGCGCCCGGGCAGCTCAACGCCAGCAGCGCCGAGTCCCGAGATGCCGGCGTCAAGCTGCCGACCAGCCCGGCCGATCTGATGTTGCGAGTCATCAACCTGTTGGTCGACGTTTATTTGGAGCTGCGGCGCGACCTGGCACGGCAAATGGACCACTGGCAATCTGAGTTGCTCAAGCCGAAGGCGCGCTTTCACAACTGGAACTCGGTGCTCGACGCCCGTCTGGCCATGCACCACCTGGATGAGATTTGCGAAGACCAGCGATCGGCGCTGCAGGACTGGGTCGATTCGATCGAGACTTGGCCCGAAGGCGCCACGCCCGCGCTACAACGCGAACGCGTGGTGCACCATGTGCGGCGCATGGAGCAAAGTGCTGAGACCACTGTGCAGATGCATTTTTCAGTGCAAAGCAACCGCACCAACCACATCATGCGCGCGCTCGCCGCGCTCTTTTTGCCACTGAACCTGATCACTGGTTTTTTTGGCATGAACTTTGAATTCATGCCGATCATTCACAGCTTTACCGGCTTTTGGTGGCCGCTGGCGTGCATGGTTTTTTTGATCGTCGTGGCGGTCTTGGTGCTGTGGCGCAAGCGCTGTCTAGCCCGCAAATACTGAGGGCCCCACACTTGTCAGTCCAGATGTTTGGCAAAAAACACCTGCGTGCGCTCCAGCGCCAGCTTGGCAGCGGCTTCGCTGTAGGAGCCACGCTGGTCGCAGTTGAAGCCGTGATTGGCTTCATAAATGTGAACCTGCACTTCAGGATGTGCCAGCTTGAAGGCGTCGACGGTGTCGAGCGGAATCCAATGGTCTTGGTTGCCGAAGTGCGCCAGCACCGGGCATGCCGGCTGGCGGGTTGATTCTTCGGCGGTGGTCATGCCACCGCCGTAGTAGCAAACTGCTGCGCTCAGGCCACTCAGTGCGCAGGCCGAACGCCAGGTCAGCAGACCGCCCCAGCAATAACCGACGATGCCCACCTTGCTGCCTTCAGCCGCCGTACCGGCGTAGTCGATTGCGGCCTGAACGTCTTGCATCACGCCAGGTGCCGTCATGGCCTCGACGGCGGTCTTGAAGCCGAAACCGGCGCCCATGTCGGCATCGGTGTAACCCAAGTCCACACCAGCTTGCGCACGGTGAAAAGTGGCTGGCGCGACCGCCAGATAACCGGCCGCCGCATAGCCATCGGCGACGGCGCGAATGTGCGAGTTGACACCGAAAATTTCTTATAAGACGACGACTGCGCCCTTCGCCTTGCCGACCGGTTCGGCAACGTAAGCGGGCAACTTGAAGCCGTCAGCAGCGGTGAGGTTGACGAATTGAGCCATGAAGTTTTTCTCCTGTGACGGATTGGATTATTTCGCCGCGAGTTTCTGAGCGACAAATTCGAGCCGGTCTTGGCCCCAGAACATCTCGCCATCGACCACGTAACTGGGCGCACCGAACACCGCGGCATCGATGGCTTGCTGGGTGTTGGCTTCGTAGCGCTGCTGCACTTCGGGGCTGCGCGACTGCGCCAGTCGATCAGCGCTCAGTCCTTGCTCGTCGAGCAATTGTGCCAACACAGCGGCATCGGCAATATTGCGCTCTTGCGTCCAGACAGCGCTGAACACGGCTCCGCTCAAGCGCATTGCCGCCGCAGTGCCATCCTGCTGGTCAACCGCAATGATGAGGCGCGACGAATCGTCGCCGGCGACCGGGAAAAAAGCCGGCTTGACGTGCAGCGGTAACTGCAAACTGTCACTGAAACGTTTCAGCTCCACCAAGCGGTAGGCTTGGCGCTGCGGCGCACGCTTGCCCAACGGCAAGCCGCCCGAGACAGCAAACACTTGACCCAGGTCGGCTGGCAAGACCCGCACAGTCGCACCCGCTTGACGAGCCATCTCGGAAAAACGCGCATGACCCAAGTAAGTCCACGGGCTTTGCGGGGTGAAGTAATAGTCAATCGTGGGGGTCATAGGAAGTCTCTTTTTCAGCGACGGGGCGGTGATGAACATGAATGGCTTGTCCGCGTTTGCAACCCGGATCCCTTATTGTGGCTGGACGGCGGGTCTTGCCTCTGATTAAAACGATCGCGTAGCAGCCAGCGCTCGCCGGGGCAGGGTTTTCTTGCTCTAAACCAGTGCGGCTTTTTGTCACAATGGCTGGCGCGACTCAGCCTTTAGCGCGATTTTGCGCCCCACCTTTTTTGTTTGAGACCCATGAGCGACAAGATCTTTGACTACATCATCATTGGCGGCGGCACTGCCGGTTGCCTGCTGGCGAATCGCCTGAGCGCCAACGCCAGCAAGCGGGTGCTGATGATCGAAGCCGGCCGCAAAGATGACTACCACTGGATCCACATTCCCGTCGGTTATCTGCACTGCATCGGCAATCCACGCACCGACTGGCTCTACCAGACAGAAGCCGACCCCGGCCTGAACGGCCGCGCATTACGCTATCCACGCGGCAAAACACTGGGCGGCTCGTCCAGCATCAACGGCATGATTTACATGCGCGGTCAAGCCCGCGACTACGACCGTTGGGCCGAACTCACGGGCGACGACGCTTGGCGCTGGGACAGCGCGCTGGCCAGCTTCAAGCAGCACGAAAACCATTACAAACTCGACGCCTCAAATGGCTCGACCACAGACAATTTCAAGCGCCTGCATGGCCACAAAAGCCAGCATGTGAACAGCCAAGGGCTGGCTAAAAAAATGGGCGGCGAATGGCGCGTTGACAAGCAACGTTTGCGCTGGGACGTCCTCGACGCCTTCTCAAAAGCCGCGCAACAAACCGGTATCCCGGCCATCGAAGACTTCAACGGCGGCGACAACGAGGGCGTGGCTTACTTTGAGGTGAATCAAAAAGACGGCCTGCGCTGGAACACCGCCAAAGCCTTTTTACGACCCACCTGTTTCGGCCGGCCCAACTTTGAAATGTGGACCAGCGCGCAGGTGACGCAGCTGCTGATCGAAAAACAAGCCGACGGCAGCCAGCGCTGCACCGGTGTCGAGGTCTGGACTGGCGACGAACGCGTCAAAGCCTTTGCCACGCGCGACTCCGGCGGCTTGCGCGGCGAAGTGATTTTGTGCGCCGGCAGCATCGGCTCGCCGCAGATCCTGCAACTCTCAGGCATCGGCCCGGCAGCGCAGCTTTTACAACACGGCATTGACGTCAAGCAAGACCTGCCCGGCGTCGGTGCCAACCTGCAAGACCACTTGCAAATCCGTTCGGTCTACAAAATCCAAGCCAACGGCCGGCGCAATGTGTCACTCAACACCATGGCCAATTCGCTCTGGGGCAAGGCCAAGATCGGCCTCGAGTACGCGCTGCGCCGCACCGGGCCGATGAGCATGGCGCCGTCGCAGCTGGGCGCCTTCACCCGCTCCAGCCCCGACCGGCCGTACCCGAACATTCAATACCACGTGCAACCGCTGTCGCTGGACGCCTTTGGCGAACCCTTGCACGCGTTCAACGCCTTCACCGCCAGCGTCTGCAATTTGAACCCAACCAGCCGCGGCACGGTCAGCCTCAAAAGCGGCAACTTTGCAGATGCGCCGGCCATTGCCCCCCACTACCTGAGCACGCCGGAAGACCGGCAAGTTGCGGTTGAATCCTTGCGGATGACACGGCGCATCGTCAGCCAAAGCGCGCTGGCGGCCTACCAGCCGGAAGAATTCCGCCCAGGCGTTCAGTATCAAACTGATGAAGAACTGGTTCGGCTGGCCGGCGACATTGCAACCACCATTTTTCACCCCGTCGGCACCACCAAGATGGGCGCCGCAGACGACCCGATGGCGGTGGTCGATTCGCACTTGCGCGTCAGGGGCATCGCCGGTCTGCGCGTTGTTGACGCGGGCGTGATGCCCTTGATCACCAGCGGCAACACCAACTCTCCGACCTTGATGATTGCCGAAAAGGCCGCCGCATGGATTGTCAAGGGCGAGTGATGCCTGTCGCTTGTGGCTTAAATAAATGCGCAAAACTCGGGAAAGCCCTGATGCACTGAGGCGGTGCGGCAACCTATAGTTACCCACTTGCCGACGAGCCTAGCGGCTCGCAGCGCGGGGAGGCGAGGAGACAAAAACAAGTCCAATAAGAAAATAAAACGAGAAAGTCTTACCGGACTGACTCAGAAAAAGCGCCGGTGACCCCGGCGCTTTTTCATGCCCGCGCGCCGCCTTTGACTGCTTTTTTTGACCGTTTAGCCGATGAGACAATGCGCCCATGGAACTCATCTTTGTCACCTGCGCCTCCTTGTTGGCCGGGTTTGTCGACTCGATCGTCGGCGGTGGCGGCCTGATTCTGGTGCCGGCTTTGTTTGCAGCGTTCCCGACCACCCATCCCGCCACCTTGTTTGGCATTAACAAGGGCGCCTCTATTTGCGGCACCGCCGTCGCGACAGTGCAATACGCCAGACGCGTTGACATGCGATGGGCGGCCTTGCTGCCCGCGGCACTGGTCGGCTTTGCCGGGTCTTTCGCCGGGGCTTGGCTGGTCACCGAAATATCACCCCAGTTTATACGCAAAATTTTGCCTGTGGTGCTGCTGGGGGTGCTGCTCTACACCTTGGTCAAAAAGGAATTAGGCCAGCATCACGCGCCGCGTTTCAGCGGCCGGGCCGAAACCTGGGCCGCTTGCTGCATTGGCTTGGTGCTGGGTTTTTACGATGGCTTTTTTGGCCCCGGAACCGGCAGCTTTTTTGTCTTTTTGTTCGTCCGCTGGCTGGGTTATGACTTTTTAAATGCGTCGGCCTCAGCCAAGCTGCTGAACACCGCCACCAACTTGGCAGCCTTGCTGCTGTTCGCCTACAAAGGCCATGTCTGGTGGCACTTTGCGCTGACCATGGCGATCGCCAATGTGTTGGGCAGCTTGCTCGGCACGCACATGGCGCTCAAGCACGGCGCGGCTTTTGTGCGTGTGGTCTTCATCTTTGTGGTCAGCGCGCTGATCCTGAAAACGGGTTACGACGCCTTTATCCGCTAGATTTGATGAGAGGCTCACGCCGCCCTGCCTATCAGCGCGCAGGGCTGGCAGCGAACACCTTCAGCGCCGCCGCCAAGGCGGGGTCGGTCACACCCAGCACCGTCACGCTAGCGGCATCGCGTGGCTTGCCGATCGGACTGCCGGCCAGGCCTTTTTGCACCGCCTCCATGTCTTCCTCGTTGGGATAGCGGCCCAGCAGCACATAGTCAAACACCCGGCGCGCGATGGGTGCGGCATGCGCCGCACCGAAGCCGGCATTCTCGACCACCACGGCCAAGGCAATTTCTGGCTTGTCAGCTGGCGCAAAGGCGATGTACAGCGCGTGGTCACGCTGGTGTTCCTCGAGCTTGCGCGCATCGTATTTATCTTTTTGGCCGACCGACACGGCCTGCGCTGTGCCGGTTTTTCCGGCACTCACATAGCCTGCCCCAGCGAAGACGCGGGCCGATGTGCCTTCTTGCGTCACGCCCACCAATGCACGCCGGATCACCTCGACGTTTTCCGGTTTGAAGCCGAGATCCACCGGCGGCTCAACCGGCGCCGGGGCTAACGTGCGCGTCACGCTGTCTTGGGTGCCCAGAATCAGCCGCGGCTTGTGCCTGATGCCGCTGTTGGCCAGCGTGCCCGTGGCCTGTGCCAACTGCAGCATGGTGAAGGCGTTGTAGCCTTGGCCAATGCCCAACGAAATGGTTTCGCCGCCATACCATCGTTGCTGCTCGGGCCGCTTGTAAGTCTGGCGCTTCCAATCTTGGTTGGGCAACACGCCGCGCACTTCGCCGTTGATGTCGATGCCTGTGACCTGCCCAAAACCCAGCGGCTCCATGAAGTCATGAATCGCCTCCACCCCTAGCTCATTGGCCAGCGAGTAGTAATACACATTGCTTGACTTGACGATGCTTTGATGCATGTCAACCGGCCCCAACGGCGCGCCATGGCTGCGGAACTGATGGCCGCCAAAGGTCCAAGAACCGGTGTCGTTGATGATCGCCGTCGACGACCGCTTGCCCGCCTCCAGCGCCGCCAGCGCCATGAAGGGTTTGTAGGTCGAACCCGGCGGGTAGGTGCCCCGCAGCGCCCGGTTCAACAAAGGCTTGTTCAGCGATTGGTTCAGCGCTTGCCAACTGTCGGTGTCGATGCCGTCAACGAACAGATTCGGGTCAAACGTCGGTTTGCTGACAAAAGCAAGGATCTCGCCTGAACGCGGGTCCAACGCAACCATGGCACCACGGCGTTGGCCAAACATCTCTTCAATCAGCTTTTGCAGTTTGATGTCAATCGTCAGCATGACCGTGTTGCCTGGCGTTGCTGGGCTGCTGGCCAGCTTGCGAACAGCCCGCCCACCCGCCGAGGTTTCAACTTGTTCGACGCCCGTGACGCCGTGCAGCTGCTGCTCATAGCTTTGCTCGACACCGAGCTTGCCGATGTAGTCCGTGCCGCGGTAATTGCCTTCATCGCCACGGTCTTCAATGCGCTCTTTTTCACGTTGATTGATGCGGCCGATGTAGCCCACCACGTGACTCCCCAGCTCCCCATAGGGATAGCTGCGAAACAGCCGGGCCTTGATGTCGACGCCTGGAAAACGAAAACGCTGCGCCGCAAAACGCGCGACTTCTTCATCCGTCAGCCGCGTGCGAATCGGCAAGGAGTCAAAGCTTCGAGAGTCGTCGCGTAGTTTTTTGAAGCGCCGCCTGTCACGCAACTGAAT
>JASDRC010000043.1:16160-60714 GCA_041442125.1 Polaromonas sp.
CTCGCCACCATCACCCGGTCGCGGAACCGATGTAAGTCACCTTCGACGTTTCGAATCTCAGTCATGGGCTTATGACCTCAGGCAGCAAAAAAAGTGCCGCGGCGACCAGCGTGGGGGCCAAGGTTTCCCCGCCGGGCCGCCCCAAGGGGAAAATCGCCCCCTCAGGGGGCAGCGCAGTACGCGAAGCGACAAGCGTGGGGGCCATATCCCTACAGGGGCCGATTCGCATCGGGGTCCGGCGCGCGGCGTTGTGGCACCAGCAGAATGACACTGATCACCGGCCAAAGCAAAGCCTCCAACAGAGGCGCTAGAAAAAACGTCCAACCCGGAAACACATTGCCGTTGGCGAGCCTGACAAGCAGTTCCACCAAATGCGCTGCCAAAAAAAGCGGCAGCACCTGAACCGCTTGCGACGGCACCGTGAACCACAACAGCCGACGGTGAATCATGGCCGCAAAAAAGCTCAAGGCGGTGTACGACAACGCATGCTGGCCCAGCAGCGCCGACTGGTGCACATCAACGCCCAAGCCAAACATGAAAGCCAAGCCGATGCCAATCCGCAAAGGCTGATGAACGTTCCAAAACACCAGCACCAGCGCCAACATGTCGGGCATCCACGGCACACGGCCTAGCGGCAACATGTCCAGCAGCAGAGCCACCAGCAAGCTGCACCAAATGAAGACTGGGCTGGCTGGCAGCAACAGCTGCTGACCCTTGCGCATGATCATCAGCGGCCGCCTTTTTTCGGGGCAGAGGCGGCCTCGGTTGGACGCGGTGGGATTTGCGCCGACTGCGGTTGCAGCACCATCACATGCCGAGCGCCTGACACCAACGCCAACGGCGTGCAATGAATGCGCGCAAAGGCCGATTCAGCACGCCGCTCAATACTGTCAATGCGCGCCACCGGCAGGCCGGGCGGATAAACCCCATCGACGCCGCTGGTGGTCAGCAAGTCACCTTGTTGAACATCGGCGTTGCTGCCCATGAAGCGCAACTCCAGCCCACCACTGCCGCCGGCGTCACCAAACGCCAGACTGCGCACCCCGGTGCGCACATTGAGCACCGGAATGGCCAGGTCGCGGTCGATGATCAAGGTCACTTCGCTGACCAATGGATGCACCAGTGTGACTTGGCCGAGCACGCCAAATTCATCGATGACTGGTGACCCCAACACAATCCCTTGGGACATGCCCTTGCCGATGATGACCTTGCGCGTATAAGGGTCGGCAGCGTCATACAAGACCTCGGCTGCGACACCGTCTACTTTGAGTTGTTCTCGCAACGCCAGCAGCTGACGCAGGCGGGTGTTTTCAAGTGTCAGTTGCTCAACCCGGCTGGACCGAAGGGCCTGCGTTACCAGCATCAGCGCCGCCGCTTCCGTCTGGCTCTGGGCTTGACGTGCGGTGATGAAATAATCGCCGACTACGCGCCCGGCACGCACCGGCTGCAGGGCCAACCACTGAATCGGATAGAGCGCCGTGGCCAGCACAGCGCGCAAGGGCTGGGTGACCTTGAAACGCGCATCCGCCACCATCAGAAACAGCGCCAAGGCGCTGAACAGGATCAATTTGGAAAAGGCCGACAGCCCCTGCTTGAATATCGGGGGTGGCGTCCGGTCAAGCGTTCCTAAGGACATGAATGGATTCGCAGTTGGCACCGGGCAGGTGCCAGATGGCGATTACTCCGTCGTGAAGATAGAGCCCAAACGGTCCATGCGTTCGAGGGCCATGCCGCAACCGCGCACCACGCAGGTCAGTGGGTCTTCGGCCACGAACACCGGCAAGCCGGTTTCTTCAGCCAACAAACGGTCCAGGTCGCGCAGCAAAGCGCCGCCGCCGGTCAGCATCATGCCGCGGTCGGAGATGTCGGCGCCCAGCTCTGGCGGCGTGTGTTCCAGCGCGGTTTTGACAGCCGAGACGATGTTGTTCAGCGGGTCGGTCAGCGCCTCCAAGATTTCGTTGCTCGAAATCGTGAAGCTGCGCGGCACGCCTTCGGACAGGTTACGGCCCTTGACTTCCATCTCACGCACTTCGGAGCCGGGAAAGGCCGAACCGATGTTTTTCTTAATGGCCTCAGCCGTCGGCTCGCCAATCAGCATGCCGTAGTTGCGGCGGATGTAGCTGATGATGGCGTCGTCGAAACGGTCACCGCCGACGCGCACACTGCCTTTGTAAACCATGCCGCCCAGCGAGATGACGCCGACTTCGGTGGTGCCGCCGCCGATGTCGACCACCATCGAGCCGCTGGCTTCGCTGACCGGCAAGCCGGCACCAATGGCTGCTGCCATTGGCTCTTCAATCAGGTAAACATCGCTGGCGCCGGCGCCCAAAGCGCTTTCACGGATAGCCCGGCGCTCGACTTGGGTCGAACCGCAAGGCACGCAAATGATGATGCGCGGGCTGGGCCGAAAAATGCTGCGCGGGTGCACCATCTTGATGAACTGCTTGAGCATTTGCTCGGTCACGGTGAAGTCGGCAATGACGCCGTCTTTCATCGGCCGAATAGCTTCAATGTTGCCCGGGACTTTGCCCAACATGGCCTTGGCTTCATGGCCAACGGCCTGGATGCTTTTTTTACCCTGCGGCCCACCTTCGTGGCGGATGGCGACGACCGAAGGCTCGTCCAGCACAATGCCGCGGTCGCGGACAAAAATCAGGGTGTTGGCAGTGCCAAGGTCAATCGCCAGGTCAGAGGAAAAGTACCGGCGGAAAGATTCAAACATAGTGAAAAGTCCAGTTGGGCGTCGTGGCAAACTTCGTTGCCAGATCGCCAATAGTCATGATGACCCGGGGGCTGCAGCGACGATATTCAACGATATCGCGCACTAATTCCGGGTCAATACCAAAGGCGGGATAATACCGCATTGGCTGTTCCGCAAGGGCTGGCCGAGCCTCCAAATGAACTTCTTTACACCGCGTTTTAGCCCGGTTTTCCAGCTATGGCACTGACCCCTCAAGACATCGCCCGCGTCGCCCACTTGGCGCGCTTGGCCCTGCGCCCCGAAGAAACCGAGCACACGCTCGACCAGCTCAATGGCTTTTTTCGCCTCGTCGAACAAATGCAAGCCGTCAACACCGATGGCGTTGAACCGTTGGCGCATCCCGCCGCTGTGCTCGGTCAAGTGGCTTTGCGCCTGCGTCAGGACAGCGCCACCGAACCCAACCAGCGTGATGCCAGCCAGCTCAGCGCGCCCGCCATCGAAGGCGGTTTATTTCTCGTCCCAAAGGTCATAGAATGAGCGATCTGCATGACCTCAGCGTGGCCGAACTGGCTGCCAAATTAGCCGCCAAAGAAATCTCCAGCGTCGAGCTGGCTCAGCATTTTTTGGCTCGCATTCAAACGCAAGACGCCTTGGGCGCATTTTTAGCAACGGACGTCGAACAATCGCTGGCGCAAGCCCGCGCCGCCGACGCCCGCCTTGCCGCGGGTGAGCGCAGCCCTTTGCTAGGTGTGCCGCTGGCCCACAAAGACGTCTTCGTCACGCGTGATTTCCCGACCACCGCTGGCTCGAAAATGCTGGCGAATTACCGCAGTCCGTTTGACGCCACCGTAGTCAGTCGCTTGGGTGCAAGCGGCGCCGGCATGGTGTCCTTGGGCAAGCTCAATTGCGACGAGTTCGCCATGGGCTCCGGCAACGACAACAGCGCCTACAAGCCAGTGCAAAACCCGTGGGACACCCGCCGCGTGCCGGGTGGTTCGTCCGGCGGTTCAGCAGCCGCTGTGGCCGCCCGCTTGGTGCCCGCAGCCACCGGCACCGACACCGGCGGCTCGATCCGCCAGCCGGCTTCGTTGTCGGGCATCACCGGCATCAAACCGACCTATGGCCGCTGCTCGCGTTACGGCATGGTGGCCTTCGCCTCCAGCCTTGACCAAGCCGGCCCGATGGCGCGCAGCGCACTCGACTGCGCGCTGTTGCTGTCGGCCATGGCCGGGCCAGACCTGGACCGCGACTCGACCTCTCTGGACTTGCCCGCCGCCGACTACGCCGCCGAACTGATCGGCGCCAGCACCCATGCCGCCGGCAGCCAACCACTGCAAGGCTTGCGCATCGGTTTACCGACGCAATTTTTTGGCACCGGTTGTGCGCCTGACGTGCTGGCCGCCGTGCGCGGCGCGCTGGCCGAACTCGAAAAGCTAGGCGCTACCTTGGTCGACGTCAGTCTGCCGCTGACCGAGCTGTCGATTCCGGTGTATTACGTGATCGCACCGGCCGAAGCCAGCAGCAACCTGAGCCGCTACGACGGCGTCCGCTACGGCCACCGCGCGGCCGAGTACACCGACCTCGAGGACATGTACAAAAAGTCCCGCACCGAAGGCTTTGGCGACGAAGTCACGCGCCGTATCATGATCGGCACCTACGTGCTGTCCCACGGCTACTACGACGCCTACTACCTCAAGGCGCAAAAAATCCGCCGCCTGATCGCCGAAGACTTTCAAAAAGTTTTCACGCAATGCGACATCATTGCCGGCCCGGTGTCGCCCACCGTCGCCTGGAATATCGGCGAGCGTTCAGACGACCCTGTCGCCAGTTATTTGGCTGACATTTACACCCTGTCGAGCAGCTTGGCGGGCTTGCCCGGCATGAGCGTGCCGGCCGGTTTTGGCGCCCACGGCATGCCCGTCGGCCTGCAATTGATTGGCAACTATTTCAAGGAAGCGCAGTTGCTGAGCACCGCGCACCGTTTTCAACAAGCGACTGATTGGCATCAACGCAAACCAGGAGCGGCAGCATGAGCCACACGCCCGCCAAATCGCTGCTGGTGCACGGCTACGAAGTCGTCATCGGCTTCGAAACCCATACGCAGCTGACCACACAGTCGAAAATATTCAGCCGTGCGCCAACGGCGTTTGGTGCTGAACCCAACACGCAGGCATCGGCGGTTGATTTCGCGCTGCCCGGCGCCTTGCCGGTGATGAACCAGGGCGCGGTACAACGCGCCATCGAGTTCGGCTTGGCGGTCAACGCGCACATTGCCGAGAGCAGCGTGTTTGCCCGCAAAAACTACTTTTACCCAGACCTGCCCAAGGGCTACCAGATCAGCCAATTTGAGATCCCGGTGGTGCAAGGCGGCAGCGTCGAATTCTTCCTCGATGGCGAGAAGAAAAGTGTGCGCTTGGTGCGCGCCCACCTTGAAGAAGATGCCGGCAAGTCGCTGCATGAAGACTTCATCGACATGACCGGTATCGACCTGAACCGCGCCGGCACGCCGCTGCTGGAGATCGTCACCGAGCCCGACATGCGCTCCACCGCCGAGGCCGTGGCCTATGCCAAAGAGCTGCACAAGATCGTCACCTGGATCGGTATTTGCGACGGCAACATGCAAGAAGGCAGCTTCCGCTGCGACGCCAATGTGTCAGTGCGCAAGCCCGGTGCAGCACTCGGCACGCGCCGCGAAATCAAAAACCTGAACAGCTTCAAGTTCATGCAGCAAGCGATGGACTACGAAGTGCGCTGGCAGATCGAGCAGATCGAAGACGGCCACGCGATCCAACAAGCCACCGTGCTGTTTGATCCGGACACCGGCGAGACGCGCAGCATGCGCAGCAAAGAAGACGCCGCCGATTACCGCTACTTCCCCGACCCCGATTTGCCGCCGTTGATGATTGATCGCGCCTGGGTCGAACGCACCCGCAATGAGATGAGCGAGCTGCCGCGCGTGATGGCTGAACGCTATGTACAAAGCCACGGTTTGTCGGACTACGATGCCGGCCAACTGACGCAAAGCAAAGCGATTGCCGCTTACTTTGAAGCGACGGTGGCAGCTTGCGGCCAGCCCAAATTGGCCAGCAACTGGGTCATGGGCGAACTCTCGCGCCGACTCAACGCGGAAGACAGGACGGTCGAATCTTCATCGGTGAACGCTGCCCAACTGGGTCTGTTGATCAGCCGTATCGCCGACGGCACGCTGTCGAACAACACGGCACGCCAAGTGTTCGACGCACTGTGGACAGGCGAAGGCCAAGACGTCGACGCGCTGATCGACGCCAAAGGCCTGAAGCAGATGAACGACAGCGGTGAGCTGGAGAAAATCATCGACGACGTGCTGGCAGCGAATGCCAAAAACGTCGACGAGATTCGCGCAGGCAACAGCAAAGCCTTCAACGCGCTGGTCGGCCAAGCCATGAAGGCGACCAAGGGCAAGGCCAATCCGGCGCAGGTGAACGAGTTGCTGAGGAAGAAGCTGGGGTAATCCTCAGTTTTTTCAGTGCAAAAGGGGCCCTGCCCCAACCATCCGGCGTCACATCACCCCGTAACGCTCCCGATACGCCTGCACCCGCACCAAGTGCGCGCCCATCTCATTGCCCGGCTGCGTCGTCAAGAAAGCCAGCAAATCAGACAACTCCGCAATGGCGCAGACCTGCAAACCTTCATTCGAGCGCACATATTGCACGGCGCTGTAAGGCACATCTTGGGTGCTGCCGTCGGCCTGGGTTTCAGTCGCCATTTCCTGCCGATCCAAAGCAATCACCACGGCGTGAGGAATCGCGCCAGCGGCTTTGATCAGCGCAATCGATTCACGCGCGGCGGTGCCGGCGCTCATCACATCGTCAACGATCAAGACTCGGCCCTGCAAAGGTGCGCCGACCAAGCTGCCGCCTTCGCCGTGGTCTTTGACTTCTTTGCGGTTGTAGGCAAAGGGCACGTTTTTACCCAGCCGCGCCAGTTCAATGGCAACGGCCGCACCGAGCGGAATGCCTTTGTAGGCGGGACCGAAGATCATGTCGAACTCGATGCCGCTGGACACCAAGCGCTTGGCGTAGAAGCTGGCGAGGCGGCCAAGCTTGGCGCCGTCGTCAAACAAACCAGCGTTGAAAAAGTAAGGGCTCATGCGCCCGGCCTTGGTTTTGAACTCACCAAATTTGAGCACGCCGCAATCCAGCGAGAATTGCACAAACTCTTGGGCCAACACGTCGTTGGCCACCTTACTTGTCGTCATGGGAAATTCCTTGTTCAAACTCACCAGCCTCAATCTCAATGGCATCCGCTCAGCCACCAGCAAAGGCGTCGAAGCCTGGCTCGAAAAAGCCAAGCCCGATTGTATTTGCGTGCAAGAGATCAAAGCCCAAGCCCCAGACATGGCTGGCCGTTTTGAATCGCTGGCGGGGCTCAAAGGGCACTTCCAGTTCGCCGAGAAAAAAGGCTACTCAGGCGTCGGCATCTACACCCGCCACGAACCGAGCGACGTCATCGTCGGCTATGGCGCCAGCGAATTCAATGCGGAAGGCCGCTATGTGGAGTTACGCTTTGACCGCCCGGGTCGCGCGCACGCGCCCAAGTTGTCGATCATCAGCAGTTACTTTCCCAGCGGCTCGTCGGGCGAAGAACGTCAGGCCGCCAAGTTCCGCTTTTTGGCCGAAATGGCCCCGCACCTAGCAGCCCTGAAAAGCGATGGTCGCGAGCTAGTGTTGTGCGGCGACATCAACATCGCGCACCAAGAAATCGACCTGAAGAACTTCAAAGGCAACAAGAAAAACAGCGGCTTCACGCCCGAAGAACGCGCCTGGATGACCGCTCTCTTGCAATCCGCAGAACAAGGCACCTCGGAAGGTGGTGACATGGTCGACGTCTACCGCCGCCTGCAACCGACCACCACCGACGCTTGTTACACCTGGTGGAGCAACCGCGGCCAAGCCTACGCAAAGAACGTCGGCTGGCGACTCGACTACCACTTGGCAACGCCGGCCTTTGCATCGTTGGCGCGTACCGAGGCGATTTACAAAGACGAGAAGTTTTCAGACCATGCACCGATCACGATTGAGTACGACTTCGCGCTTTGACGTCACTCTCGTCAGAGGATTGAAAGCTCGGACGTTTTTTCTCGTGCGCAGTCAACGCCAAGCCAATGCACACTGCCCAGCGCAAGAATGCCTGAGACAGTCTTCAAATGTATTGCTAAAGTTGCTACTGCCAGATAAAGTGACCGACAATATGTCGCATCCATAAAGTTAAAGGACCTCACTCATGAGCAACCCCAAAGATCCGATGATCCCCGACGGCCGCGTCAATCCGATCCAGACCGACTACAAAGTGGGTCAGGACAACATCGTGATGAACATCGGTCCCTTCGGTTTGGACATCCACAACCGCGTCTTTGTCGTCTCCGGCCTGCTGGTGGTCGCGTTCGTGCTTCTGACGCTGATGTTCCAGACGCAAGTTGAACCACTGTTCACCAGCATGCGCGGCTGGCTGACCTCGAACCTCGACTGGTTCTTCATCAGTTCGGCCAACATCTTCGTCGTCGTCTGCCTTGGTATCGCGGTCTCTCCGCTGGGGCGGGTGCGGCTGGGCGGCACCGAGGCCAAGCCCGACTACACCTACCTGAGCTGGTTTTCGATGTTGTTCGCAGCAGGCATGGGCATCGGCCTGATGTTCTTCGGCGTGTCCGAGCCGCTGACGCACTTTGGGACCGCCATGGGCGGCACCGTCGTCGAGAACGGCGTACGAACCGACTGGGCGCCGCTGGGCGCTGCTGCCGGTGACGCGGCCGGGGCCGCGCGTCTGGGCTTGGCAGCCACCATCTTTCATTGGGCGCTGCATCCTTGGGCGATCTACGCAGTGATCGCGCTCGGCCTGGCGTTATTTTCATTCAACAAGGGATTGCCGCTGACCATGCGCAGCGTGTTCTACCCGCTACTGGGCGAGCGCGTCTGGGGCTGGCCTGGCCACGTGATCGACATCTTGGCCGTCATAGCCACCATGTTTGGGCTGGCCACTTCGCTTGGCTTCGGCGCGGCCCAGGCCAGTGCCGGGCTGAACTTCCTGTTCGGTGTGCCGCTGGGCGCCACGACTCAGATCGTGCTGGTGATCATCATCACCGCCATCGCGCTGGGATCGGTGTTGGCAGGCCTTGACGCCGGCGTCAAGCGCCTGTCCGAGATCAACATGATCTTGGCGCTGCTGCTGTTGGTGTTCGTGATTGCGGTGGGCCCTACGATGGCCGTGCTGGGCGGCTTGGTCAACAGCTTGGGCGCCTACCTGCAGTACCTTCCCGCGCTGTCGAACCCGATCGGCCGAGAAGACGCCAATTTCTCGCAGGGCTGGACGGCCTTCTACTGGGCTTGGTGGATCAGTTGGTCGCCGTTCGTCGGCATGTTCATCGCGCGCGTCTCGCGCGGCCGCACAGTGCGCGAGTTCTTGGTTTCTGTTCTGATCGTGCCTTCACTGGCCTGCGTGGTGTGGATGGCAGTGTTTGGCGGCACGGCCATCACCCAAGTGATGAGCGATGGTTATCAGGGCGCCGTCAACGCCGACCTGCCCCTGCAGCTGTTCATGATGCTGGACGCACTGCCGCTGACCCAGATCACGTCCTTCATCGGCATCGTGCTGGTGGTGGTGTTCTTCGTCACCTCGTCTGACTCTGGCTCGCTGGTCATCGACGTCATCGCATCGGGCGGCAAGGTCGACGCCCCTGTCCCGCAGCGCGTGTTCTGGTGCACGCTGGAAGGCTTGGTCGCCATCGCGCTGATCCTCGGCGGCGGCCTCGGCGCGTTGCAGGCCATGGCGGTGTCCACCGGCCTGCCCTTCACCATCGTGCTACTGATGTCTGTCGTCTCCTTGATCAAGGGCTTGATGTCGGAGCCGCGCGGCCGCTGACGTGACCACCACCCACGGGGCAGGCATGCCAGTAGAACAAATCGAAATACTCGATTTTCTACGCGGCCTGCCGGTTCTCCAAGGCCTGCCCGAGGACGCGCTGCAACGGGCAGCCGCAGCCGTGGATGTTCGCTACCACCCTGCCGGCCAGCGTATTCTTGAGTTTGGTGACACAGCGCAAAACTGGTTCATTCTGCGCAGCGGTGCGGTCGAGGTCTACCGACGCGACGGCAGCCTGTACAACCGACTGACCGCCGGCGGTCACTTCGGAGAGTTCGGCCTGCTGCGTCACCGGCGTGTGCGCTTTCCAACAACCGCGCTTGAGGACTGCCTTTTTTACCTGATCCCTGAGCCGGTGTTCACCGAGCTGTTCGAGGCCTACCCGGACTTCGCCGATCAAGTTGAGATTGAGGACCACAGCCGCCTGCGCAGCGCGGTGGAAGGCCGTGACGGCGGCAGCGAAATCCTGACGGACCCTGTTGAGACCCTGGTCAGTCGTGCGGCGGTGATGGTCGATGGCGGCGCCAGCGCGCGTGATGCCGCCACGCGCATGACCGACGAAGGGGTGTCGTGCCTGCTCGTCACCGCACCAAGCGCAAACGTCGACGCGCCCGCGCAGCTGGTGGGCATCGTCACCGATCGCGACCTGCGCACGCGACTGATCGCCACCGGCCTGCCCTTCGACACGCCGGTACAGCAGCTGATGACGCCAACGCTGGTGTCTGTGCAGCACGAGCAACTCGTGTCCGATGCTTGGCAGCAGATGCTGCGCCACAACGTGCACCATCTGCCAGTGCTCAAACAGGAACAGCCGATCGGTGTCATCACGCTGTCCGACCTGATCCGCAACGAATCGAACCAGAGCGTCTACCTCGTCGGCCGCATCCTGCGCTGCAAGAACGTTGATGAGCTGGTCGCACTGGCCACCGATGTGCGGGCCTGCTTTCTGCAGCTGGCACAGGCCGAGACGCATGCGAAGTTGGTGGGCGTCACGACGTCGGCCCTAGGCCGCAGCTTCCAGCAGCGACTTCTTGAGCTGGCCGAGGCCGAACTCGGCCCACCGCCCGTGCGCTATTGCTTTCTCGCACTGGGCTCGGTGGCGCGCCAAGAGCAACTCCTGGTGTCCGACCAGGACAACGCGCTGGTGCTGGCGAACGATTTCGACCCGGCCCGGCACGACGCCTATTTCAAGGCGCTGGCCACCCGCGTCAGCGACGGCTTAGACCGGTGTGGCTACCCTTATTGCACGGGCGGCGTGATGGCGACAAACGATGCCTGGCGCCAGCCCCTGAAAGCGTGGGAGCAGATCTTCACGCGCTGGATTGAACAGCCAACGGCGCAGGATTTGCTCAACAGCAGCATCTTCTTCGACCTCGACTTTGTCGCGGGGCAGCCCGCGTTGATTGAACGCCTGCGCCACCAGATCGCTCGCCAGGCCAAGGCCAGCCCGCGCTTCTTGGCCAGCATGGCGCGCAACGCGCTGCTGCGCACGCCGCCACTCGGATTTTTCAAGGGCTTCGTGATGGAGTCCGACGGCCGCCAAGCCAATACCATCAACCTGAAGCGGCGCGGCACCGCACCGCTGGTTGACTTGATTCGCGTCCATGCGCTGGCGGTGGGCTCGTCTGCGCGCAATTCATTCACCCGCATCAAAGACGTGACCGACGCCGGCATCCTGCCGCCTGGGCGGGGCCGGGACTTGGGTGCCGCACTGGCGTTCATCTCGTCGGTCCGGATCCGCCACATGGCTGACGACCTGACCAGCGGACGCGAACCCGACAACAGCATCGAACCCGACAACTTGTCGGACTTTGATCGTAAGAATCTGCGCGAGGCCTTCCTCGTGCTCGACGGCGCTCAGCAGTTCCTGAAGTTTCGCTACCAGCCTGGCCGTACGAACTGAAGTCGGCCCGCATGCTACACCGGGATTTACTCAAACCGCCGGCCCGCGCTAAGGCCTCTGCAGTTGCCACGCCGGACTGGCCGCAACACTTTCAGGCATTGGCCGCGACAGCGCGCGATATGCGGCTGAAGGCCTACTACGCGGCGGGCGTGCCGAGCGCCGATGCGCCGCTGTCGAGCGTGCCGATGGCCGCGCTGGACATCGAGACCACCGGCCTAGAGCCAGGCCGACACGAGATCGTCAGCATCGCCTTGGTGCCGATGAACCTGGCTCAGATCCAAAGCAGCGGCACCCGGCACTGGGTCGTCAAGCCGCAAGGTGACTTGACGGCCGAGTCGGTAACTTTTCACGGCATCACGCATTCGCAGGTCGCGCAGGCACCGGACCTCGACACCGTGCTGCAGTCCCTGCTGACGGCAATGGCCGGCCGAGTGCTGGTCGTCCATTGCCGGGAGATTGAACGCGGTTTCCTGGATGCGGCGCTGACCGCGCGGCTGGGCGAAGGGCTGCAGTTCCCAGTCATCGACACGATGGAGCTGGAAGCACGGCTACACCGCCGACCCGCCGGCTTCTGGGCTCGTTGGCGCCAAGCGCCACCGCCATCGATCCGCCTGGCTGACAGCCGCCGCCGCTATGGACTGCCTGGCTACCGGCCACACCACGCACCCACCGACGCGCTGGCCTCGGCAGAACTGCTGCTGGCACAGGTGGCCGACCGTTTTTCACCGCAAACGCCGTTGGGTGCGCTGTGGTGGTGAGCGAATGAAATACGACGTGAGCAGACGACAAATACGCAAGCACTACATTGGTTAGGAATCTGAAGTGAAGTACAAAACCCTCCCCGACTTTCTCAACTACGTCAAAGCGCGCGATCCGCATCAGCCTGAATTTTTGCAGGCGGTCCATGAGGTCATGGGCAGTCTCTGGGGCTTCATTGAGGCCAACCCGCACTACGCTGACGCTGGTATTTTGGAGCGCTTGGTGGAGTCAGAGCGCGTCATTCAGTTCAGGGTGTCTTGGGTCGACGACCATCAGCAGACGCAGACCAACCGGGCTTTTCGCATTCAGCACAACTCGGCCATCGGCCCGTTCAAGGGCGGCATGCGTTTTCACCCGTCGGTGAACCTGTCCATTTTGAAGTTTTTGGCGTTTGAACAAACTCTGAAAAATGCCTTGACGACCCTGCCTATGGGCGGCGGCAAAGGCGGTTCTGACTTTGACCCCAAGGGCAAGAGTCGCAACGAAGTGATGCGGTTTTGCCAAGCGCTGATGACCGAGCTGTATCGCCACTTGGGGCCCGACACCGACGTGCCAGCAGGCGACATGGGCGTCGGCGGCCGTGAAGTCGGCTTCATGACCGGCATGATGAAAAAGCTCTCGAACAACGCTGCCTGCGTGTTCACCGGCAAAGGCCTGTCCTTCGGCGGCAGTTTGATTCGCCCTGAAGCCACCGGCTATGGTCTGGTGTACTTTGTACAAGAGATGCTGGCACGCCAAAAAATGCGCTTGGACGGCCTGCGCGTATCGGTCTCGGGCTCTGGCAACGTGGCGCAATTCACCATCGAAAAAGCCATGGCGTTGGGTGCCAAAGTGATTACCGCATCCGACTCCGGCGGCACCGTGATCGACGAAGCCGGCTTCACACCAGACAAATTAGGGCTGCTGATGGACATCAAAAACCAGAACTTCGGTCGTCTGGAAACTTACGCCAAACAACTCGACCTGCGCTTTGAAGCCGGTCAAAAACCATGGGGCGTTGCAGTCGATATTGCGCTGCCTTGCGCAACCCAAAACGAGCTCAATGCAGACGATGCGCGCACGCTGGTGAAGAACGGCGTCAAGTGCGTCGCCGAAGGTGCCAACATGCCTTGTAACCTGGACGCGGTCGACGTATTTTTGAACGCTAAGATCATGTTTGCACCGGGCAAAGCGGCGAACGCGGGAGGCGTCGCCACCTCCGGCCTAGAGATGACGCAAAACGCCGAACGCCTGCCGTGGACGCGCGACGAGGTCGATGCTCGTCTGCGCATCATCATGTCCGACATCCACGCCAACTGCGTGCACCACGGCGAACAGGGCGCAGGCTTTGTCCATTATGTTGACGGCGCCAACATCGCCGGCTTCGTCAAGGTCGCCGACGCCATGAAGGCGCAAGGCGTCTACTGACGCTGCAGCGACTCAATCGCTTTGTAATAAACGCCCGCATCCCGGAATTTCTCCCTTGGGAACTACCCATGCGTCAAAACAAAATCATGGCGGTCATCGCCACACTCGCCTTCGGCATGAGCGCGCTGAGCGCCTCGGCGCAAGACTTTCCCGTCAAGAAAACCATCACCCTGATGGTCGGCTTTGCCGCTGGCGGCGCCACCGACACGGCGGCGCGCGTCATTGCAAAAAAGCTGGGTGAGAACCTTGGTCAAACTGTCGTGGCTGAAAACAAAGGCGGTGCGGGCGGCAACATTGCGCACCAGTACACGGCGTCAGGCCCGACCGACGGCAGCTTGCTTTTGTTCGGCTCGGTCGGCCCGCTGACGATTGCGCCGCACCTCATGAAGCTGCCTTACGACCCGGTCAAGGACCTCGCACCAATCACCATGGGCGTGAACTTTCCGAACGTGCTAGTGGTCGGTGTTGACACCAAGATCAAGACTTTTGCCGAGTTCATCGCCTTTGCCAAGAAGAACCCAGGCAAGCTGGACTACGCGTCCACGGGGGCTGGTTCAGCCTCGCATTTGGCCGGCGAAATGCTGAACCTGATGGCAGACATCGACACCGTGCACATTCCCTACAAAGGCGGCGCGCCTGCGCTGCAAGACTTGCTGGGTGGCCGCGTCGCCGCTTACTACTCGACCTTTGCCACCGCGCAGCCGCACATCGACAGCGGCAAACTGATTCCGCTGGCCAGCACCGGCGCGCAGCGGTTGCCAACACTGCCAAAGATTCCGACGATTGCCGAGTCCGGCTACCCCGGCTTCGCGGCCACCAACTGGTATGCCTTTGTGGCGTCGTCCAAAGTGCCGCAGCCTATCCTGGACCGTTGGAATATCGAGCTGGTCAAAGTACTGAAGTCGCTGGACGTGGTGGCCACGCTGAACAAGCACGGCCTGACGCCACAACCCGGCACACGTGACGAGCTGGCGCGCTACATGGCGTCTGAAACCCTCACCTGGGGTAAGCTGATCCGCGAGCGCCAGATCACAGCGCAGTAAGCCAATACAGCGAGCGTTTCAAACGCCTTAAATGCCCTGCCCCGCGTCGACAAAAACACGGGCGCGGCGCGGCGTCAAGACCAGCTTGTCGCCCTCGACAATGCCCAGACTCTTGTATTCCTCGGCACTCATTTGCGCCTCGACCAAATCAGCCGCTGCGTTGCCAGTGGTCTCGACGCGCAGCAACTCCAGCCGCGCCATGGGGCCAATCACAATCGCCCGCTCCAGCGTCGCGACGATGCCGCTGGCGCCCGCTGTGTAGCGCTCCACTTGCACGTCGTGTGGCCGCACATAGGCCAGTGCGCTGCTGTCTTGCACGCCAGCGTGTTCGGGGGCCGCAAGGCGAATGCCGTGATGTGCTGGGCCGATCTGCACTTCGCCTTGATGGGCGCGGCCGTGGAACAAATTCACGTCACCCAAAAAGCCGTACACAAACGGGCTGGCCGGATGGTCCCAGACCTGTTGCGGCGTGCCGACCTGTTCGATTTTTCCAGTGTTCATTAGCACCACGCGGTCGGCCACCTCCAGCGCTTCTTCTTGGTCGTGCGTGACAAAAATACTGGTGACATGCAGGTCATCATGCAAGCGCCGCAGCCAGCGACGCAACTCTTTGCGCACCTTGGCGTCGAGCGCACCAAACGGCTCGTCAAGCAACAAGACCTTCGGTTCGACGGCCAGCGCACGCGCCAACGCAATCCGCTGGCGTTGGCCGCCGGAGAGCTGTGAAGGGTAACGGTCGGCCAGCCAATCGAGCTGCACCAGACCCAGCAAGTCGTGCACTTTTTGTTTGATTTGCGCATCGCTCGGACGCGATGCACGCGGCTTGACGCGCAGGCCGAAAGCGACGTTTTCAAACACCGTCATGTGGCGGAACAGCGCGTAATGCTGGAACACAAAACCCACTTGGCGTTCGCGCACATGCACGTCAGTGGTGTCGGCGCCTTCGAAATAAATGCTGCCGCTGTCCGCTGTCTCTAAGCCGGCAATGATGCGCAGCAGCGTGGTCTTGCCGCAGCCTGAGGGGCCGAGCAAGGCCACCAACTCGCCTGAGTCGATGTCCAGCGAGACATCGCGCAAGGCCTGAAAATCGCCGAACTGGCGGCTGACGTTGCGGACTTCGATACTCATGATGCAGCTTTCAAAATAGCGGTAGGTTCCGGAGATAAGTTCGACAGCGTCTGCATTTCACGGGCGTGCTGCCACTCCACCACCTGCTTGATCACCAACGTGACCAGCGCCAGCAAGGCCAGCAAAGAGGCCACAGCAAACGCCGCCACCGACTGGTATTCGTTGTACAAGATTTCAACGTGCAGCGGTATGGTGTTGGTCTGCCCGCGAATGTGACCGGACACCACCGACACCGCACCAAACTCGCCCATGGCGCGTGCGTTGCACAGGATCACGCCGTAGATCAAGCCCCACTTGATGTTTGGCAACGTCACGCGCCAAAAGGTTTGCCAGCCCGTCGCACCCAGCACGATGGCAGCTTGCTCTTCGTCGTTGCCCTGCGACTGCATCAGCGGAATCAGTTCGCGGGCGATGAAGGGAACCGTCACAAAGATCGTCGCCAAAATAATGCCCGGCACAGCAAAGACGATCTTGATGTCATGCGCCGCCAACCAAGGGCCAAACCAGCCCTGCGCGCCAAACACCAAGATATAGGTCAGACCCGCCACCACCGGCGAGACTGAAAAAGGCAGGTCCACCAGCGTTGTCAAAAATGACTTGCCCCAGAACTCATACTTGGCAATGGCCCACGCGGCCGACACGCCAAAAACCAAGTTGAGTGGCACGGCCACTGCGGCGGTCAGCAAGGTCAGCCGGATCGCCGACCAAGCATCCGGGTCTTTCAATGCCTCCAAATAAGCGTCGAGCCCTTTGCGCAGGGCTTCGGTGAAGACGGCCGCCAGCGGCAGCACCAAAAATAAAAACATGAACGTCAGCGCCACGCCAATCAAGCTGTAGCGGACCCAAGCGGCCTCAGTGGTGCCCTTGCGGGCACTGCGAACGGTCGTGCTCATGACGAACTGCCTCCAGAACGGCGGCGCTGCCAGCCTTGCAAGCCGTTGATCAACAACAGCAATATAAATGAGATCACCAGCATCACGCAGGCCACGGCAGTCGCCCCGGCATAGTCGTATTGCTCCAACTTACTGATGATGATCAGCGGCGTGATCTCTGAAATCATCGGCATGTTGCCGGCAATGAAAATCACCGAACCGTATTCACCGATGGCCCGTGCAAAGGCCATCGCAAAACCGGTCAGCAAAGCAGGCGCGATGGTCGGGAAGATCACCCGCGAAAAGGTTTGCCAGCGGGTCGCCCCCAGGCAGCTGGCGGCTTCTTCCAGTTCCTTTTCCATGTCTTCCAACACCGGTTGCACCGTCCGAACAACGAAAGGCAAGCCAATGAAAATCAATGCGATGACGATGCCATTGCGATTGAAGGCCAGCTGAATCCCCAGCGGCTCCATGAACTGACCGATCCAGCCGTTGCCAGCCAGCAGCGCCGACAGCGAGATACCAGCGACGGCAGTGGGCAGTGCGAAAGGTAAATCGACCAAGGCATCGACGATTTTTTTACCCGGAAATTGGTAGCGCACCAACACCCAAGCGACCAACAAACCAAACACCGCGTTGATCAGCGCGGCCAAAAACGAGGCGCCAAAAGTCAAACGATAGGACGCCATCACACGCGGCCCGGTGACGGCCTCCCAGAACTCCAGCCACGTCAGCGTGAAGGTCTTGAAGACCAAGGCCGACAAGGGAATCAAGACGATCAAGCTCAGGTAAAAAATCGTGAAGCCCAAGGTGATGTTGAAACCGGGCAGCACCCGGCTCGAGCCTCTTTTCCGGCTCGGCAGCGCCGCACCGGCTGTGGCTGCTGCAGCGGTCATTTACTTGCCCGCCGTGTAGAGCTTGTCGAACTGGCCGCCGTCGTCAAAGTGCACCTTCTGCGCTTCTGCCAAGGACCCAAAATACGCCTCTACGGTGAACAGTTTGAGGGGTTTGAAAGTGCTGGCATATTTCTTCAACACCGCTGCTGAACGCGGGCGAATGCCGTGCTTGGCGGCGATCTCTTGACCTTCCTCGCTGTAGAGGAAGTTCAGGTAGGCGGTGGCTTCGGTGCGCGTTCCTTTTTTGTCGACGGTGCGCTCGACAACGGCCACTGGATTTTCCGCGACGATGCTGGCTGAGGGGTGGATGGCATCGACTTTGCCCGCACCAAATTCGCGGTCGATTGAGACCACTTCAGATTCGAAGGTGACCAGCACATCACCAATATTGCGCTGCAAGAAAACGCCGGTAGCGTCGCGGCCACCCCGCGCCAATATCGGCACGTTTTTATACAGCTTGCTGACAAATTCAGCCGCTTGTGCATCGGTGCCGCCCTTGCTGCGCACATAGCCCCAAGCGGCCAAGTAAGCCATGCGACCGTTGCCGCCGGTTTTCGGGTTGACCACAATCACCTGCACACCCGGCTTGATGAGGTCATCCCAGTCCTTGATGTTTTTCGGGTTGCCGTTGCGCACCAAAAACAACATGGTCGAGGTGGTTGGCGCCGCATTGTTTGGGAAGCGCTTGGTCCAGTCTTTGGCAACGACCCCGCGACCAGCCAGAAAATCGACGTCGGTGGTGGTGTTCATGGTCACCACATCGGCGGCTAAGCCGTCGGCCACGGCGCGGGCCTGCGCGCTGGAGCCCGCGTGCGACTGATCGATCTTGATGTCTTTGCCGCTGGTTTTTTTGTAGCTCGCCATGAAAGCAGCGTTGAGGTCTTTGTAGAACTCCCGCGACACGTCATAGGAGACGTTGAGCAAACTGACTTGGGCCGACGCCAAAGCGCTGACTGACAAGGCCAAAGCCGCCAAACCAACACGGGTGAAATATTTCATGAAATCTCCAAAGGATGAACTTGCGGCTCAGGGGCAAGGCGTGAAAAAGAGCTCAGTGACTAAAGAAGCGCCGACCCAGTGGGGCTGACAGCGGCCAGAGGTGCCGCCGGAAGCGGCAATGAAACAACATGCAAAGCAAACAACCGGCTATTTTTGAAGATATAGCTTAAAACTCAAACCACTTTTTAGTTTTTTTATTATTACAAAATAAGCTAAAGGTGCTGACTGCCTGCGCAAAAGAAGCCCGCATTTTAGGTCGCGGCAGAGAGCGGACAAGGGGTCGTTATCATGTGTACAGATGACTACTTAAGCCCCCCGAAATGCATCATTTTTTAACCATGCTCCTTCATGAGTCCTGAAGCGGTCCCCATACTCGTTGTTTGCCTGTGCGCTGAATGGTGCGGCGTCTGCCGCGACTACCGCAGTCGCTTTGACCAAGTGCAGGCCAAATTTGCGCAGCTGCAATTTCTTTGGATCGATGTGGAAGACGACGCCGATCTGCTGCACCCCTTGGACGTGGAAAACTTTCCAACGTTGCTGATCGCCGTGGGCAACGAGCCCCGCTTCTTTGGCCCGATCACCCCGCACCTAGAAACGCTGGAGCGACTCGTCAAGTCCCAAATAGACACTGCCGACGCCCCAGCGTTGGTTGATGCCGACTTGCTGGCCTTGGTCGCCCGCATTCAGGCAACCAAGGGCTGATGCTGGGACGACTTTCTCAGGTAAATTTGCGCAAAAATGAGGGCTTGAAACATCGCCCTCAACGCGTCTTGTCGTTCACATCATTTTTTGATGGCGGTGTAATCGCCCCGGGTGCGCAGAATGACCGTCACGCTGGACTTGCCCCGATTGCGCCAAAACCAGCCGTGGTTGCCGGTGAATTCGGCTTCGAGTACACCTTCGTCGGATGACACGGCGCGACCTTTTTCGTAGCTGATCGACTTGCCCGGTGCATCGCCGTGGGTGTCAAAGTTGACTTCACCGCCCTGAACCACCCAAGCGTATGGGGCCTTGGCACCGGCAACCATCGCGAGCTTGATTTCCGTTCCTTCGCCTGGGGTCAGCGTGAAGGGTGTTTCATCGCGCCATTCAACTTTGGGTGCGGTGGGTTGAGCCGGTGCGGGCGCCACATTGGTCACCGCCATGGCGGGTGGGGCTGTCTGTGCAGCCGACGTCGCAGCGGCATCGGCCACCGCTTCTGCTGCCAGCTGTTGCTTGATGTCACCCATGTCGGTCATGCGCAGAACGCGGCCAAGCCCGGTGGGATCGACGCCGTATTCTGCTGGCAGCACGACGGCAAACAGAAGGACCAGCGCCGAAATGGCGGCCAAGAGGGTGGAGCGCAAAAGCTTCTTGGACGAAGGCAGTTCGGCGCGCAGGGGGGTGTCACTGTTGTACATGTTAAATATTCTTTGGGTGTTCAGGCTGTGAGGTAACCGGCGAGCTGCATGCCCACCAAAATGAAACCGGCGCTCAACATGGCGACGTTGGCGGTGTAGGCGTGGCTAACGAAACTCGCTGTGCGGCGCCAGTAGCTCATGCCGATCAAGATGACCGCCAAGGCCAGCAGCTGGCCGATTTCGACGCCCACATTGAAGGCCAGCAGGTTCGGCACCAGCCCATCAGGCGAGATCTCGTACTCGATGATCTTGGTCGCCAAGCCAAAGCCGTGGAACAGACCAAACACCAGCGTGGCGATCTTGGTGTTGGGCTGAAAGCCGAACCAGCGCTGGTAAGCACCGATGTTGTCCAACGCCTTGTAGACCACGGACAAGCCGATGATCGCGTCGATCAGGTAGCTGTTGATGCCGACGTTGAAGTAAACGCCCAAGACCATGGTGGTCGAGTGACCCAGGGCAAACAGGCTGACATAGAGGCCGATGTGCTTGAACCGGCAGAGGAAAAAGATCACGCCGAAGAGGAACAGAATGTGGTCGTAGCCCGTCATCATGTGTTTGGCGCCCAGGTACATGAAGGGCAGCAGATTGACGCCCGAAATTTCCTGGATATAGCCTTTGTCACCTGCGGTGACGGCATGGGCCGAGGCCTCGGTGCTGCCCAGAAGAAGGCAGATCAAAAAAGCCAATAGAAGCAAAAGACGGGATGGCCAATTCGCCCAGGGCGAACGTGGCAGCCTGTCGTGAACGCAGCTGTGCATGGAGACTCCGATAGTCAGAAAGAAATGGGAGCGCTGCGTGGCACAGCGCGCGGGCAAGTCAGAGCGCGAAAGCGTCTCAGCCCATCGGCGGGCGTTCCAGCCGGGACACCTTCACCATTTCTATCCACGGACGCACCGACAGCAGCCAACTGGAAGGCTGCGGTGCCGCCGTGCGCCATGCCACGGACAGGGCGTGGGCTTTGTCGTGCGAATGGTCCATCTCATGGTGGGGATGATCAGCACCGGCGCTTTTATCCACCATCGCCAATTCGCCGCTCTGGTCCTCGTGCCCATGGCCGTGCGATGCGTCGGGAGAAGATGGCGCAGCATGAAGGGCCACGGCAATGGCAATGGCGGCCAAGCCATGAGAACTGGTGCCGCCCATCGAGGAGAGAATGGTCCCGAACAGGATCACGACCAGCACCAGCCACCGCACGCCCAGCGCTGCCCCGTCAGGGCGCAAGGAGAATGAGGCACGCAGTGTCATGAAGTGCAGTTGGAATTTAAGGACATCGGCGCAAATTATAGTGAGGGCCCTAGGTGCCGGCCAGCGCTATCTTGCGTACTTAAGGTTGACATGACAATGACGCGATGAACCCCATCATTTTTTACGCTCTGCTGGCCGCCGCTTTGTTTGGCGCCAGCACGCCCTTTGCCAAGCTGCTGCTGGGCGACATCCCGCCGGTTTTGCTGGCCGGCTTGTTGTACTTGGGCAGCGGCATTGGCCTGAGCGTGGCGCGGCTGGTGCGCGACCGTGGCTGGCAGCCGGCAGGGCTGGCGCGCGCCGAGTGGCCGTGGCTGCTGGGCGCTATTTTCTTTGGCGGCGTGCTGGGCCCGATCGCCCTGATGATGGGTTTGATGCACACCAGTGGCGCAGCCGCGTCCTTGCTGCTGAACTTGGAGGCGGTGCTGACCGCCGTGATCGCCTGGGTTGTCTTTAAAGAGAACGCCGACAAGCGCATCGTGCTGGGCATGCTCGCCATCGTCGCCGGTGGCGTGGTTTTGTCGTGGCCGACAACAACCATCAGCAGCAGCACCAGTTGGGTCGGCCCGGCGCTGGTCTCGGTGGCGTGTCTGTGCTGGGCGATTGACAACAATTTGACGCGCAAGGTGTCGGCCTCTGACGCCTTGTTCATCGCCAGCAGCAAAGGCGTGATCGCCGGCAGCGTCAATTGCTTGCTGGCCTTGTTTTGGGGGGCGACGCTGCCCGGTGTCGGCATGACGCTGTCCACCATGCTGGTCGGCTTGCTCGGCTACGGCATCAGTTTGGTCTTGTTTGTGTTGGCTTTGCGGGGCTTGGGCACCGCCCGCACCGGCGCTTACTTTTCGACCGCGCCGTTCATCGGGGCGCTGGTGGCTATTCTTGTTTTTGGCGAGTCGCCTTCACTGGCTTTTTGGCTGGCCAGCGCGCTGATGGCTTGCGGCGTCTGGCTGCACCTGACCGAAAGCCACGCGCACCACCATGTGCATGAACCGATGGAGCACGCGCATCAACACAGCCACGATGAACACCATCAGCACGAGCACCCGCCAGAACTGCAGAGCAGTGCCTCGCACAGCCATCTGCATCAACATGCGGCCTTGAGCCACAAGCACCCGCACTTCCCGGACATTCACCACCGCCATCCACACTGACGCTGTAGCGCGGCTCAAGGCAAGCGTTAAGTGGCGACCGAAGGCGCGGCCAACTGCCGCGCCAGATGCACTTGGTGCAAGGTGATCTTACGGACCTCGGCCTGGCTGACCTGGATGTGCGCGCGCAGCAACCTGGCGGCCTGGGCGCCGCGCTTTTGCTGGATCGCAGACAAGATTTTTCCGTGTTCTTCGTAGGTCGCGGTGATGCGCAAGGGCTGCGTGAAATCAAGCCGACGAATCACGCGGATGCGCTCTGTCACCTCGCGGTGCACCCGCGCCATTTCGGCGTTGCCAGCAGCGACCACCAAGGCGCAATGAAAGGCCTCGTCCCAGGCCGCGACTTCCAACTGGTCGGAGCTGCGTAACTCGGGGCTGACCAGCCAGATGGCGGCAAGCGCATCGAGCTGGGCGGCATCGACCTTGAAGGCACCATCACACAGGCGGTGCGCAGCGGTGGTTTCAAGCACCATGCGCAGGTCGTAGAGTTCCTCAAACTGGTTGAAGTCAAATGGTAAAACACGCCAGCCGCTGCGAAAAAGCACCTCGACAAAACCTTCTTGCTGCAACCTGAAAAGCGCTTGCCGCACCGGCGTACGCGAAACGCCAAGCCGCACGCTGATTTCGGTTTCTGTGAAGCGATCGCCGGGCACCAAACGGAACTCGGCGATGTCGCGTTTCAGCTGCGTGTGAACGTCGTCGGCACGCGAACGATGGGTCGCCATGGCGCTAGCGATCAACTCACGCGAGCGGCATCAGCAAGCTCACATGCGCAGCCACCACCCGCCAGCCTTCAGGCGTGCGCAGCCAGGTCTGGCTTTGGCGCCCTGTGCGTAGGCTGCCAGCACGCTGAAATTCAACGTTGGCAGTCGCCATATCTTGGCCAAAAGTAGTGATGACGGTCTTCAGCAGCAGACGGTCCAGCCCCTGCGCTGGCCGACCGGCCCGAAAGGTCTTGATCTCGGCTGCACCGTAGAGATTTTCAGTCGCGCCGTAACGCAGCGTGTGCGGGCTGTCCCAAAACAGTTCGTCCAGCACAACGACATCATTTGTCACCAGCGCTTGTTCGTAGCGTGCAAATTGAAAACTGACTTCAGCGACAACGTCGGGCAAGTTGATAGCGGTCATAGGGTGGTGATGTTCAAAGTGATGGGGACGATGTGATCGACTTCAACACGCGGCAGTTTTAACATGCGCGACGCCAGCGTCGCTGAGTTGCCGCGCCACGACAATCGCCAAGTCTTCGCGCCACGGAGCGGCAATGATCTGCACGCCCAAGGGCATGCCGTCGGTGCTGGTCGGCCACATCGGCGCGGTCACCACTGGGCAGCCGGCAAACGAGATCGGCTGCGTCAGCAAGCCCATGGCCGCACGGCAAGGTTGCTGCGTGCCGTTGATGTCCAGCCATTCGGTGCCGATGATTGGCGCGCTGACCGGCGTGGCGGCGGTGATGAGCACATCCCAATCCGCAAACAGCGCGTTGATGCGGTCGCGGTAGATGCGCCGAAACCGCTGCGCGCGCAGGTACCAGTCGGCGGGCTGCAAGGCACCGGCAATGAAACGGTCCACCGACAACGGTTCAAACGATACCAGTTGCGTGCGCAAGTCGTCCAGGTGCAAGCTGCCGCCTTCGCTGGCCGTGATGATGAAAGCCGCCGCACGCGCCAGACCAGCGTCAGGCCAATACACACTGGCCGTGCTGCCCAAGGTGCTAGCAGCCAGCGCCACCACCTCACGCGCCGCAGCGCTGGCGTGGTCGTCAAAGTAGCCGTTGAGTACGCCGATCCTCAAACCTTTCAAGCCGGGCGATGCGCCCTGCGCCATGGCTGCCACCGGCTGCACGCGCTGTGCGTGGCAACCCGGGTCGTGGGCATCAGGGGCTTGGAGCGCGTCATAGGCCAGCGCCAGCCCGGTCAAGCTGTTAGCCATTGGGCCTAAGTGGTCAATGCTGTGCACAAACGGATAAGTGCCGCGCCGCGAAAGCCTGCCAAACGTCGGCTTCAAGCCCCAGACGCCGCAGAGCGACGCCGGCACGCGGATCGATCCATTTGTGTCTGAACCCAAGCTCAAAGGCACTTGGCCAGCGGCTACCGCCGCGCCCGAACCGCCGGATGAACCGCCGCTGATGCGCGCCAGATCATGCGGGTTGTGGCAAGGGCCGTAGTGCGTGTTTTCAGTGGTGAAACCATAGGCGTACTCGTCCATATTGAGCGCGCCGACCAGCACTGCCCCAGCGGCCTTCATCTGCTTCACCAAAAAGGCATCGGCCTCAGCCGGTGGGTGGTTGCGGTTGATGACCGAGCCCGCCAAGGTGACCTCGCCGGCGATGTCGTACAGGTTTTTAACTGCGTATGGAACACCAGCTAAAGCACCCAGCGCGGCCAGTGACTCCCCTTTTTTGACCAAGGCGCTGCGGCGGGCGTCCACCGCGTCAGCTTCTGCGAAGGCGCGATCTTGCGTTTGGCAGGTGAAGGCGTTGACGCGTGCGTCGGTCGCTTCAATGCGCGCCAAACTCGCTGTCAGAAGCTCGCGTGCGCTGGCCTCACCCTGGCGCACGGCAGCCGCCATCTGCGCAGCGTCGCCAAGCGGGTTCATAAGAGCGCTCATACGCTTGGACCTGCTGGGTCACAAGATGGAAAAGGCGCCGGACAGTAAATTTCGGCCAGCTCGTCATGCGCTGACAAACCCGCACTGTCCAACAAAGTCACCATCGCGGCCGTGCGCTGCAAAAATACCGCCACGCGGACCACTTGCGCGTCCTCCAGCGGCAGCATGAGCAGTGCGGCAGTCGTCTTCACGTACAGCAAACTGAGAGCGTCATTCATTCAATTCGTCTTTTTTGGCTAGTGGCTCAAGACCGGAAATCAACGCCGGTCATTAACGCCGAACTTCGCGCTGGAAAACTTCCAAGCTGCGTTTTTTCGCATGGATGAAACTCGGCTCTGTCAGCGTTTCAATCGTGCGCGGTCGGGCATCGGCGTAAGGCAGTATTTCGGCCACACGGGTCGGCCGCTTGGTCAGCAGCAAGACCTCGTCGGCCAAATACACGGCTTCTTCTAAGTCGTGCGAGACCAACAACATGGTGGTGCCGGTTTGCATGAAAACTTCTTGTAGTTTTTCGCGAATGAACAGCGTCATTTCGAAGTCCAACGCCGAGAACGGTTCATCCAGAAACAGCACCTCCGGATTGGGCGCCAGCGCCCGCATGATGGACGCAGTTTGCTGTTGCCCGCCCGACAGTTCGTAGGGGTAGCGATTCAAATCGAACTTGACGTCAAAAGACGCCACCAACTCCGCCATGCGGCGGTCGACTTCGGCTTTCGACTTACCTTCGAGCTTCAGCGGGTAAGCAATGTTGTCGATGGTGCGCATCCACGGAAAGAGGGCTTCCCGGTAGTTCTGAAAAACGTAGCCGATCTTGGTCTCTTTGAGGGTCTTGCCGTCAAACAGAATTTCGCCCGAGTCAATCGGCACCAGTCCAGCGATCATGTTGATCAGCGTCGACTTGCCGCAACCATTAGGCCCAAACACCGAGGTGATTTTGTGCTTCGGAATATCCAGGTCAAAGTTTTCATACAGCGGCCAACCCGCAAAGTACTTGGTCAACCCACGGATGGTGATGTGCGTGCCCACCGGCCCAGGCCGAAAAGGCGGCACCGGCACGTCCGCATAAAAAGGCGCGTTAAGGACTGCACTCATCTTCCGCTCCAGTGAACGATGCGTTTTTCCAGCATCAAAAATATAATATTCAGGGCATAACCTAGCGCACCGGCAGCCAAAATGGACGCATACATGTCACGCACGTTCATGACCTGTTGCGAGTTGATGATGCGGTTGCCCAAGCCACTGTCCGCGCCGATGAACATCTCAGCCACGATGACGATCACCAGTGCCATCGACACCGCAGAACGCAGACCCACAAAACTCGGCTGCAAGCTTTCCCAGATCAGCACATCTTTGAAGACGCGCCAACGCGAAGCGCCCATCACCTTGGCCGCCATCACGCGCTGCTTGCGGGCGTTGATCACGCCGTAGGCGCTGTTGAAAACCACAATCAGCAGCGCACCAAATGCGGCAATCGCTACCTTGTTGATCTCCGACACACCGAAGATCATCAGGAACAGCGGTATCAGTGCTGACGACGGCGTTGAGCGAAAGAAATCAATCAAAAATTCCACGCTGCGGTAGGCTCTTTCAGAACTGCCCAGCAACACGCCCAAAGGCATGCCAACGATGGCGGCGATCAAGAAAGCCTGGACTGTCCGCCACACCGTCATGCCGAAATCGTGCAGCAGCGGCCCACCGGCCAAACCGGTGATGAGCGCACCCAACGCGTCCAGCGGTGGCGGCAACAAGATGGCTTTGATGAAGCCCAGCCGCACCACCAAATCCCAAACGATAAAGAGCACCACCGGGCCAATGAAAGGCAAGGCCTTGTCCCACGCTGGTTGGCGCGGCACGCTCGCCACGGACTCAGTTGCCCCAGACACCCCAGGCGTCCATGGCTTGGTGGCGGCCGTCGGCAGCGTGGTTGAAGATGTCGAGGCCATCGTGTTCAGCCTTTGTAGAGCATGGAGTCAACCATCAGCCGTGATTTGAAAATTCCGCGTTCAGAAAACAGATCAAAGAACTTTTGAAAGTGAGCGATGTCGGCAGACTTGAACTCGTCGTACATGGTGTACGCGGCCAATGGCACTTCCGCGGTCAGCGCGCCCTCGATGGCGGTGTAGCCCTTGAGGTATTGGCGTGCTTCAACCGGCTTGCTGCGCACGTAGTTGACGCCTTTGCCGTAGGCTAAGATGAATTTTTTGGCCTCAGCCGGATGTGCTTTGATGAAGCCAGAGGTCAGTGAGGCAGAGCCGCCAAACCACGGCGCCATCGGGTCACCCAATACGTAATGGGACACGACGCCGGCTTCGAGCACACGGGTGGTCCCATTCAAACGACCGATGGTGCCGGTGGGCTCCAACGTGTAGGCACCGTCGAGTTGGCCTGCGGCCAGTGCTGCCACGTGTTGACCAATCGGCAGCTCAACCACCGTGGCACCGACCGCACCGCCGCGCTCTAAAATGGTTTTGGCCAAAGTGACGTTTTGAATGCCGGGGCCGGAGCCGATGCGCTTGCCTTTCAGGTCGGCGATGGTTTTGGCTGTGCTGGCGACAGGAACAATCACTTCGTCCAGTACGTTTTTAAGGTTGCTCGGATTGGCGCAAAAAATCTTGAAAGTGCCAGGCGCTGCCAGTTCACCCACCGCGATGTTGCCCGACCCTGTGCCATTGGCACTGGCGTCGCAACGGTCGGCGAGCATACCTTCCATGATCTGCTGCGCACCTGCAAAACGCTGGACTTCAACGTTCAGCCCAGCGTCTTTGAAATAGCCCAATTCAATGGCAGCGTAGAAAGGCAAGCCAGCCGCAATCGGCCAGTAACCGACACGGATTTTTGGGCCCGACTGGGCGCGCACGATAGCCGGCATGCCGAGCGCACCGACGATGGCAGCACCGCTTTGCAGAACCTTGCGGCGTGAGGCGGTGAATGGAGAGGCAACGGTTGATGTGTTCATGAAAAGCTCCTGGTAAAAAATGTAAAAGTAAAAGTAAAAAAATCAGGCTTTGGCCGTTTGCAATGAAGCGATGTAAGCGCGCCAGCCACCCAAGTGAGAGATGTCTTGGGCGGCATGCAAGGCCTCAGCTTCACAGACAAAGCCCTGCACGCTGCTGCCGTCTGCCAGTGACAAAGTTCCGATACCCAGAGGTGCCGGAATCAAGGTCACAAAAGAGCCGTAGTGCGCTAACGGCATGTCCCACACTTCCAGCGCAATGGCGCTGCCTTGGCCTGCGGCTACGCGCAACAAACCTGGTTTGGGAGGGGTCGTACCCGGCAACGCATACAAACGGTAGTTGGCGTTGGTGCTGGCGATGCCCACCAATGTGGCACCGCGCTCGGTGAGTTGGCTGTTCAGCGGCATGCCCGACAAATGCGCACCCACCACGGCCAGCCGCACGCTGCCCTGGCTGCTGGCAGTTACAGACAAACCTTTGATGGCTTGCGATGCTGGCAAAGGGACGCCAGTCGCGCCTTGCGTTAACCCAGTGAGGTGGTGGTAACGCTGACCGAGCTCAGCGAGTTGCCAGTCACTGCCACAGCGGCCAATCAAGGTGATGCCGAAAGGCAAGCCGTCAGGCCGCATGGCGCTCGGCACCGAGAGTGCTGCGTAGTCCAGCAAATTCACAAAGTTGGTGTATTCGCCCAGGCGCCGATTCAACTCCACCGGAATTTGCAACATAGACGCCACGCTGTAATGCGTGGGCGCTGTTGGGACGACCAGCAGATCAAAGTCAGCCCACAACACGTCGGCCCGCTGGGCTAGCAATTTGAGTTGGGCTTGTGCGTCAAACAAGTCGGCTGCGCTGTATTGGCGGCCTTGCGCGATGATGCTGCGCACCGGCTCAACCACCTCGGATTCATGTTTGTCAAAAAATGGCCGTATCGCGGCGTAGCGCTCAGCCACCAACGCACTGCCGTAGAGCAGTTGTGCGGCTTGCTTGAAGGGTGCGAAGTCCAGTTGGACCGCGATGCCACCCATTCCTTGCAAGCGCAGCACGGCCTCACCAAAAGCCGCTTCAGCCAGCGTGTCGCCAAAAAATTCAAGCTGATCTGGCACACCGAATTTAAAGCTCGCAGGATAGGCATCGCTGGCAAGCGATAGCTTGCGTGAATAGGCGTCTAGCGGGTCATGGCCCATGGCGCTTTCCAGCACTTGCACGGCCGTGGCCACGGTACGGGCAAAGATAGACACGCAGTCCACGCTTTGCGCTGCTGGCAACACCCCGCGTGTGCTGATCAGTCCGCGCGATGGCTTCAAGCCGACGATGTTGTTGAGGCCGGCTGGCACCCGGCCCGAGCCAGCGGTGTCTGTCCCCAATGAAAAATCGACTTGCCCACTGGCCACCACATAAGCCGAGCCAGAGCTGGAACCGCCCGACACATAAGCCGGGTTAAACGCATTCGGCACCGCACCAAAAGGTGAGCGCGTGCCGTTCAGGCCGCAAGCGAATTGATCGAGATTGGTCTTGCCGATCAGCACCGCACCGGCATGGAGCAACTGCTGCACCACTTGCGCGCTAGCATCTACTTTGAAGGCGAATGCATGACAGCCGGCGGTGGTGACGCTGCCAGCGACATCCATATTGTCTTTAACAGCAAACCGCAGACCAGCCAAAGGCTGAGGGCCACGGGCTGCTGCTTTCGCCACCAAAGGCTCGGCCAACTGAAGAATCCAGGCGCACTCTGGGTCGGCTAAAACCTGTGGTGTGGGGTTTGCGTGAGAAGCGAATTCTGAGCTTAATTCAGTGATCATCTGCGTTGCACCAATTTAAGGCATCCATACTTGTATACAAGGCTTGATGCAAGTGCTGTGCCAACGAAAAAAGTCGGACTCAGACTCACACCCGGTCCGGCCTTCTGATCTCCTGCACGCTTACGTTTTCTTCGCGGATTCGTTGCCGATGATGCCGCCGACGGCCGCGCGACCCAATGCGCCTATCGTGCGGCCACCCGTCAGGGTCGAACCTGACGCGGCACCGATACCGGCGCAACCACCAAGACCCATCAGCACAGCCAGACCGAGGGCGGTCAGGGCGCGACCTGATGTGGTGCGGGCGTTGGCGCCGTTGACGCCCTTGGCCGCAGCACCGGCGTGCTCCATGTTGCCGCGCGTGCTGACAAAATCGCTGAGCTGAACCTGGCCTTTGAAAGTCTCGGCATTGATATCCGCCGAGTTGAGCGTTGGCTCTTTGTAGATACCGGTCTTGACCCACGCGGTGACGGTCGTGTCGTCAATGTGTTGCCAGCCGTCACCGGCCCAGAGCCAGGGGCACAACCGGCCAACAGCGCGAAAGCGCTGGCGGCCACGATGACAGAAGTAGTTATCTGTCGCATCCTACTGGCCCGCGCAGCGCAGAAAAACGCACGCCGCTGGTGCCGGCGCCTGGGCCGTGGACGCCCAAAGCCAGGGCGCGCCGGGAAGCCAGCACCGCCTGATTTTGAAGACCGACCTCAGTCTCTGCGGGCGCGCTCGTAAATCGGCAGCACACGCGGCAGATTGCGTTCAATGTCGGCGATGCGCGTGCTGCCCGCCGGGTGCGTGCTGAGCCATTGCGGTGGGGCGCCTTGGCTGCTGGCCGCCATCTTTTGCCACAGCGTGATGCCGGCGCGCGGGTCATAGCCGGCGCGGGCCGCCAGCTCCAGCCCGACCAGATCGGCTTCTGACTCGTCAGACCGACTGAAGGTCATGTTCAGCAGTTGCACGCCGTAGTTGGTCACCGTGCGGCCCAAATCACCCAGCCCCAACAACTGCGACAGCACACCTGCGCCCATGCTGGTCGCCGCGCTTTTGCCCATGCGGGCGCGTGCATGCTCACGCAAGGCGTGGGCAATTTCATGGCCCATGATCTGCGCCGCCTCGTCGTCGGTGAGTTGCAGCTGCTCCAAGATGCCGGTGTAAAAAACGATTTTGCCGCCTGGCATGCAAAACGCATTGATCTGCTTGCTGCCGATCAGGTTGACCTCCCACTTCCAAGTCTTGGCGCGCGGGTTCCACTCGTTGGTGAACGGGATCAGCCGTTGGGCGATGCGGCGCAAGCGAATCACTTGCTCATGGTCGGCCGCGGCCAAGGCTTTTTTGCTGGCGGCCTGCATGAGAATGTCGGTGTATTGCTTGGCTGCCGAGGACTCGATGTCGTCGGCTGGCACCAGCTGGGCAAAGCCGGAGTTGCCGCCCACATCGACGCCTTCGCGCTGCGCGAGGGCCAGGCCGGGCAGCGCCAAGGTCAGCGCCAGCAAAGCCGGTGCGAAACGCCAGCGCCACGTCATCGCCATGTGCGGTTGCCAGTTTTTTTGTTCATGGCCTGAGTATTTCATTGTTTGCGCGTCCGAGTCTCTGAAAGCCAAGTCACACCGTATTATTCCCGCATGCGCCAAACCGCCCGTGAGCCGACATCTGCCAGCAGCCCGCCCGACCGACCGAGTTGGGGCCAAACCCTGCGCGTTTATCAAGAGCCAGCCACGCTGCGCATGCTGTTGCTGGGGTTTTCGGCCGGCTTGCCTTTGCTGCTGGTCTTCGGCACGCTGAGTTTTTGGCTGCGCGAAGCCGGCATTGACCGCACCACCATCGGTTACCTGAGCTGGATCGGGCTGGCTTACGGCTTCAAGTGGGTCTGGGCGCCGCTGGTTGACCGGCTGCCGATTGTCTTGCTGACGCGTTGGCTGGGCCGGCGCCGCAGCTGGCTGCTGCTGTCGCAAAGCATCATCATGGCGGCCTTGATTGGACTGGCCCTGACCGACCCGCGGCAGGCCCTGCTACCGATGGTTTGGTGCGCGCTGGCGGTGGCGGTGGCGTCGGCCACGCAAGACATCGCGCTGGACGCTTACCGGATTGAATCCGCCGACACTCAAAGACAAGCTGCGCTGGCGGCGTCTTACCAAACGGGTTACCGCATCGCCATGATCTGGGCCGGTGCTGGCGTGCTGTGGATCGCCGCCCGCGCCGAAGTCGCCGGCGTCAGCGGTTATCAGCAAGCCGCTTGGCAGACCGCTTATCTGGTGATGGCGGCATCGATGCTGCTGGGCATGGTCACGGTTTTGTTTTCGCCCGAACCGGTCGCCATCGCCATGCCGCGTGCGCGCAATGCGGCCGAGTGGCTAAAGGGCGCGTTGGTCGAACCCTTCGCTGATTTTTTACGGCGTTACGGCAAGCAGGCGGCGCTGATCTTGGCGCTGATCGCGGTCTACCGCATCAGCGACGTGGTGATGGGCATCATGGCCAATCCGTTTTATGTGGACATGGGCTTCAGCAAAGACGAAGTCGCGGCGGTGACCAAAGTGTTTGGTGTCGTCATGACGCTGCTGGGCGCTTTCATGGGCGGCTTGCTGGCGATGCGCTTCGGCGTCATGCGCGTGCTGATGCTGGGCGCGGTGCTCAGCGCCGCCAGCAACCTGCTGTTCGCCTGGCTGGCCACGCGCGGCCATGACGTGACCGCGCTGATGCTCGTGATCTCGGCCGACAACCTGTCCAGCGGCATCGCCTCAGCGGCCTTCATCGCTTACCTCTCGGGGCTGACCAACGTCAATTATTCGGCCACGCAGTACGCCTTGTTCAGCTCGATGATGCTGCTGCTGCCGAAGTTTCTGGCTGGTTATTCAGGCGTCTTTGTCGACGCTTACAACTACCCGACCTTTTTCATTGGCACGGCGCTGCTCGGCGTGCCGGTCTTGCTGCTGGTCTGGCTGGCGTCCAAGCAAGCCACGCAGGCCGCCTTGAAGCGCTGAATCGAGATTTACCGCATCTTTACGGCGACTTCAAGCCGCCTTGCCGGTGTCGGTTCAAGATGTACCCTTGACCAGATTGAACACGGTCTACCACCTGCCTGCTTCCCCCTGAATCGAGACCCACGCCCATGACGCAGCAACTCTTGATGATTGAAGACGACAACCGACTTGCCGCCATGGTCGGTGACTACCTGCGCCAGTCGGGCTACGGCTTCACGCACGCAGCCGATGGCCACAGCGGCTTAGCAGCCCTCGACAACAGCGTACCCGACCTCGTCATTCTCGACTTGATGCTGCCCGACATGGACGGCTTAGAGGTCTGCAGACGCATCAAAAGCCGCAGCGTGCATGGCGACAAGGCTGGCGTGGCCGTGCTGATGCTGACCGCCAAGGGTGACCCGATGGACCGCATCATTGGCCTTGAGATAGGCGCCGACGATTACTTGCCCAAGCCCTTTGAACCGCGCGAACTGCTGGCCCGCATCCGCGCCGTGCTGCGCCGCGGCGCGGATGCCAGCACCGCCAACGGCCCCGCCAGCACGCACCGAGTCATGAGTTTCGGCTCGCTTGAAATCGACCGCGATGCACGCCTCGTCTCGGTGGTCGGCGTGGCCCGCGAACTCACCTCGTATCAGTTTGATTTGCTGGTGGCGATGGCCGAACGCGCCGGCCGCGTGCTCAGCCGTGACCAGATCATGGAAGCCGTGCGCGGCCGTGAACTCGAAGCCTTTGACCGCTCGATTGACGTCCACATGGGCCGCATCCGCAGCGCCATTGAGGCCGACGCCAAAGACCCGAAACGCATCTTGACGGTGCGCGGTGTCGGCTACGTGTTTGCCAGGCAGCAAGACTGAGGTGCGGCTGATGTGGTCTCGCTTCACTTCGCATTTGTACGTGCGCATCTGGTTGGCCGTGGTGCTGACCGTGGCGGTGCTAACTTTGTCTGTCGGCTGGGCTTGGCGCATGTCGGCCGACGTGCAACTGCCGATCCGCGAGATCGTGATTCGCAACGAAGCCGGCCAAGTGATTGGCAGCGCGCAAACCAGTGCCGACCGCCGCCGCGGCCAAGACCTGAGCTTTGATGTCGTGACCCATGACGGGCAGACCCTGGAAGTGCACATGCCGCGGCCGCAACGACCGCCCGGCAGCAACCCCTGGCTTCGACCGCCCTTTGGTTTTTTCTGGACCCTTGCCTTGGTTGGCTTGGCGGTGGCCTTGGCCGCCTACCCGATCATCCGGCGCCTGACCTTGCGGCTCGAAGCCTTGCAACGCGGCGTGGAGCGCTGGGGCAGCGGCGACTTGTCGACCCGCGTGACGGTGCAGGGCCAAGACGAAGTGGCCTTTCTGGCGGAGCGTTTTAACAGCGCGGCAGAGCGCATTGAAACGCTGATGGATTCACAAAAAGCCTTGCTGAACGCGCACAAAAACTTGCTGGCGAATGCCTCGCACGAGTTGCGCTCGCCGCTGACGCGCATCCGCATGGGACTGGAGTTGATGAGCGCGGACATCACCTCGCCTCAACGCATTGAAATCTCTCGCAGCATCACCGAGCTCGACCAACTGATCGACGAGATATTGCTGGCCAGCCGACTCGACACCAAGCAAGCCGATGCCGAGCCGTTTGAAACGCTGGACCTGACCGGTTTGGCAGCGGAAGAATGCTCGCGGGTGAAGGCCGAACTCACCGCAGAACTCGGGCATCAGGCCGACACCGACAACGCCCACAGCCTGCAGCTGCGCGGATCAACCCGTCTGTTGCGCCGACTGCTGCGCAATCTGCTGGAAAACGCCAAGCGTTACAGCGACGGCGACGTCACGCTGGTCCTGTCGCAAGGCGGCAGCACGGCCCAACCGACCGCCGTGATCCGCGTCAGCGACCACGGCCCCGGCGTACTGGCAGAGCAGCGCGAACGCATCTTTGAGCCGTTTTACCGGCTGCCCGGCGCCAGTGAACGCGACGGCGGCGTGGGCTTAGGCCTGGCCTTGGTCAAGTCGATCGCTGAGCGCCACGGCGGCACGGTGCGCTGCGAAGACAACCCCGGCGGCGGCGCCTCGTTCGTGGTCGAATTGCCGATTCAGCTCAATGGTGCGGGCTGAAGTGCTCGCCATCTTTCAGCTTGTACAGCGTGCCGCAGTAAGGGCAACGGGCTTGCCCGCTCTCAGCCAAGCCTAAGTAGACCTTCGGATGGCTGCTCCACTGGGCCATGTTCGGGTTCGGGCAAAAGACACCGCCCTGGCTGTTGAGTTCGCTAGCGCGGAGCTCCACCACCGCGCCTTTTGTTTCACTGTTGCTCATGCTGTGCGCCTTAAACGCGGCTCAACCAGCTGGCGTATTTGGGGTTGCGGCCGTTGACGATGTCAAAGAACGCGGCTTGGATTTTTTCAGTGATCGGACCGCGCGAACCGCCGCCAATTTCAATCCTGTCGAGCTCCCGAATCGGTGTGACTTCTGCTGCTGTGCCGGAGAAAAATGCCTCGTCGGCGATGTAGATTTCATCGCGGGTGATGGCTTTTTCTTTCAGCTCCAGACCGAGGTCTTGGCAGATCGCAAAAATCGTGTTGCGGGTGATGCCGTTCAAGGCGCCAGCGCTGGAGTCAGGGGTGTAGACCACGCCCTTGCGCACGATGAACAGGTTTTCGCCGGCGCCTTCAGAGGCGAAGCCTTGCGGGTCGAGCAGCAGCGCTTCGTCGTAGCCGTCGTCGGTGGCTTCCATGTTGGCCAAAATCGAGTTGGTGTAATTGCTCACGGCCTTGGCGTGAATCATGGTGATGTTGACGTGATGCCGCGTGAAGCTAGAGGTCTTGACGCGAATGCCGCGCTTCAAGCCGTCTTCGCCCAGGTAAGCGCCCCAGGTCCAAGCCGCTACCATGGCGTGAATGGTGTTGCCTTTCGGGCTGACGCCGAGTTTTTCGGAGCCGATCCAGATCAGCGGGCGAATGTAGCCGCTTTCCAATTTGTTCTCACGCACCACGGCGAGCTGGGCGTCCATCACTTCTTGCGGGGTGAAGGGGATCTTCATGCGCAAGATTTTGGCGCTGTTGAACAAGCGTTCGGTGTGCTCTTCAAGTCGGAAAATCGCCGTGCCGCCGTCCGGCATTTTGTAGGCGCGCACGCCCTCAAAAGCGCCGCAGCCGTAGTGCAGGGTGTGGCTCAACACATGGATTTTGGCGTCGCGCCATTCGACCATCTGGCCGTCCATCCAAATCTTGCCGTCGCGGTCTTCCATCGAAGGGGCTACTGATGACATCTGCTGATCCTTGTTGTCTCAATTGAAAACATGAAAGCAGCGATTTTAAGGGGCTGGCGGCGGGTTTATGGTCGGCGACCCGGAATCATCCGCATCGACGTCACTTTGGATTGGCCGCGTCAGGCTGTGGCCGGCCAGTTTGCCATTGACAAACGTGCAATCTACAAAAGAGTTGGAGCCGTCTGTCCAGCGAAAAATCTCCGGATGATCGCCCTTGGGGCTGCGTAATTCACCGATCGCACGGGTCATGGCCACGACGTGCAGCAGGCTGGCTTTGGGTTTCAGCTTGGCGTTCAGCATGACGGCGCTGTCGACATAGCCAACCGGCCGGGCCGCTGCGCGTTTCAGGACCTGCATCATGCGCGTGAAGTGCAGCAAGCCCCACGTCACCAACACGCTGGCGGCCATGCCCACACCGCCCCAGCCGTAGAAGCGGTAAGCCATGTAGACAATCGCCACACCGGCGGCCGGAATCAGGAATTTTTGAAAGTTCATGGCGCTATTTTGGCAGGCGTCGCGCGCCGCTCTCTGTGGAGAGTGCGTACGGGACGAGTTGCTGGGTTACTTGGTCTGCTCGCGCGCCTGAGACAGATCGGCATCCGCTGATGGCAAATTCAGAGAGGATGTCTTTGCTGGTGCTCTCATCTTAATTGGAGTGGGTGCATCCCTTTATCCGAGGCTGCGCACCAAATTAAGGGCTTCCTCGATCCGTTCAACGGCATGGATGGTCAAGCCTTCAAACGCTTTATCATTTTTTTTCGGTGCATTCGCCTTCGGCACAATGGCGACGGTGAAGCCGAGCTTGGCGGCTTCCTTCAGGCGCTCTTGGCCACGCGGCGCCGGCCGCACTTCCCCCGCCAAACCAACCTCGCCAAAGGCGATGAAGCCTTTCGGCAACGCCTTGCCACGCAAGCTCGAGGCGATCGCCAGCATGACCGCCAAGTCGGCCGCCGGTTCGCTGATACGCACACCACCCACGGCGTTGACGAAGACGTCTTGGTCCATGCAGGCCACGCCGGCGTGACGGTGCAACACCGCCAGCAACATGGCGAGGCGGTCGCGGTCGAGACCGACCGACAAGCGCCGCGGACTCGGGCCACCACTGTCGACCAAGGCCTGAATTTCAACCAACAAGGGGCGCGTGCCTTCGAGCGTGACCATCACACAGCTGCCGGGCACGGGTTCGGAATGCTGGCTCAAAAAGATAGCGCTCGGGTTGCTCACGCCCTTCAGGCCTTTTTCGGTCATGGCGAAAACGCCGATTTCATTGACTGCGCCAAAGCGGTTTTTGATGGCGCGCACCAGCCGAAAGCTGGAATGCGTGTCGCCTTCAAAGTACAGCACGGTATCGACCATGTGCTCCAACACGCGCGGGCCGGCCAAGGCGCCCTCTTTGGTGACGTGGCCGACCAGCACGATGCAGACGCCACTGGCTTTGGCCGCGCGTGTCAGGTGCGCAGCGCATTCACGCACCTGCGCCACCGAGCCGGGGGCCGAGGTAAGTTGGTCTGAATAGACCGTTTGGATCGAATCGATGACGGCGATGGTGGGCCGAATGTGGTCCAGCGTGGCGAGGATTTTTTCAAGCTGAATTTCAGCCAGCACCTGCACCTGCGAGCCGTCCAGCCCAAGCCGGCGTGAGCGCAGGGCAATCTGCGCGCCGCTTTCTTCGCCGGTGACGTAGAGCGTGCGTTGGCCGGCGCGTTGCAGCGAGTCCAGCGCCTGCAGCAGCAAGGTCGATTTGCCAATGCCGGGGTCGCCGCCAATCAGCACTACACCGCCTTCGACGATGCCGCCGCCGAGCACGCGGTCGAGTTCTTCGTGGCCGGTTGGCGTGCGCGCCATGTCGGTGGCGTCGATGTCCGCCAAGGTGGTGACTTCAGACGCTTTAGCCAGCGATTGAAACTGGCTGCTGTAACGGTTCTTGACCGGCGCATTGCTTTCAGCGACGGACTCGACCAGTGTGTTCCAAGCATTGCAGTGCGGGCATTTTCCCAACCACTTGGGGCTGGTGCCGCCGCAGTCGTTGCAGGTGTAAATCGTTTTGTCTTTGGCCATGCCGCTAGTGTAGGCAGCCGCGCCACCCGGTCTATATTGAGTGCTGGCGCTGGCGGGCAAAAATTGTCGCGGACATGAACGACTAAGTACTGAGTCAAACCGGCTCACAAGCCTCATTTTGGCGCCATCCAGCTCCTTGGACGGCCTAAAAGCATGCCTCAAAACCCGTCGGCAGCCCAAGGACATTGCTTATTTATGTTGTCTTAAAGACTAAATTTACGGGTTTACCCTTTAATAAAATTACACTATTTATAGAATAAATGCAACAAATGTAATTACTAAAAATCGTCCGTGTGGCCGCCCCTATCATGGTCGATGAACAAAAGAGATTCCACTGACCTTATTGGCGGCCTATTCCTCACAGCTTTAGGCCTTTTCTTCGTTATTTACGCCCAACGCTACAACATGGGCACGCTCAACCGCATGGGCCCAGCTTACTTTCCAATCGCCTTGGGCGCCGTCTTGGCCTTCCTAGGCTTGCTGATCGCAGTACCCGCTTGGTTCCGAGCCGGCGTGGGGCCAGAAGTGAGCTGGAAAACACTGTTCATCGTCATTGGCAGCGTGGTGCTGTTTGGCGCCACGCTACAAACGATGGGCTTGGTTTTCGCCTGCATGACTACCCTGCTCGTCGCCTCCTTGGCGGACAACGACATCAGTTGGCGTGAACGAGCCCTTTTGATGGTCGCCGTCCCGCCCATCATTTACTTCATCTTCATCTTTGGGCTTGGCATGACAGTACCGGTTTGGCCCTGGAGCTATTGAACACAGCGCCAACGGCGCTCTGCTTCGCCACCAACTGCTGCGCCTTTGCGCCACACATCCCGCCAGCGGCGGGATGCTTTTTTTGAATCCCCCTTAGGTTTTAGGAGATAAATATATGGAAACCATGGACGGCCTGCTATTTGGGATGCAAACGGCCCTGCAGCCATCAGTATTGATTTATTGCTTCGCTGGCGTTTTTCTCGGCACCTTGGTGGGTGTGCTGCCGGGTATCGGCGGCCTGGCGACGATTTCCTTGCTGCTGCCAGTCACCTACCACATGGCGCCCACTGAAGCGATCGTCATGCTAGCCGGCGTTTATTACGGCTCAAATTATGGGGGCTCGACCGCATCAATTTTGTTGAACCTGCCTGGTTCCGCTTCGTCGGCAGTGGCCTGCTTAGACGGCTACCCGATGGCCCAACAAGGCAGGGCTGGCGTTGCGCTGTTCATGACGACGATTGCCTCTTTCATTGGTTCGATGATAGGCCTTGCCTTGTTGATCGCTTTCGCGCCCAGCATCACAGAAATCGGCTTCAAGTTTGGTCCCGCCGAGTATTTCTCCATCATGCTGATGGGCTTGGTCGCAGCGTCCACGCTGAGCATGGGCGCCCCGGCTAAAAGTTTAGCGATGGTGGTCATGGGCCTGCTCATCGGCAGCGTTGGAACTGATGTGAATTCCGGCGTCGCCCGCTTCAGTTTTGACATCCCTGAACTGACGGACAGCATCAGCCTGGTAGCGCTGGCCATGGCTATCTTTGGTGTGTCGGAGGTGGTTTCCAAAGTCAATAAAGTCAGCAAAACCACCGTGAAAGAAAAAATCACGTTCCGCAGTATGTTGCCGTCGCGCGCAGAATTCAAAACCACCATCATGCCGATGCTGCGCGGCAGTGCGGTGGGTAGTTTTTTTGGCGCCCTGCCGGGCACAGGTGGCTCCATTTCTTCGTTCATGGCCTACGCGGTCGAGAAAAAAGTAGCCAAAGACCCTAGCCGCTTTGGTACAGGTGCTATTGAAGGCGTGACAGCACCGGAGTCTGCCAACAACGCTGGTGCCCAGACGGCTTTTGTGCCTACACTCACGCTGGGTATTCCAGGCGATGCGACGATGGCCCTGATGCTGGGTGCGTTGATGATCCACGGCATTCAGCCGGGCCCGATGATGATGAGCGAGCAGCCCGAAGTGTTCTGGGGTTTGATCGCCAGCTTCTTCACCGGCAACATCTTGCTGCTGGTGCTGAACATCCCGCTGGTCGGTCTCTGGGTATCGATTCTGCGCATCCCTTACCGCGCGCTTTTCCCGATCATCTTGGTGCTGATGAGTCTGGGCGTCTACAGTGTCAACAACAATGTCTTTGATGTTTACATGGTGGCTGGACTTGGCGTTCTGGGTTACTTCATGAATATCTTCAAGTTCCCTGCGGCGCCGATGTTGCTCGGCTTTGTACTGGGCCCCATGGTTGAAGAAAATCTGCGTCGTGCTTTGCTGCTGTCACGCGGCGACATGATGACCTTTGTCGAACGCCCGATCAGCGCCTCGGTGATGGCCGTGACGGCACTGCTCATGATCTGGACTATTTGGAACGCCATCAGAACTGAATCTAAAGTCCGCGCCGAGAGAAAAATCTTACTCAAGGCATCAAGCTAAGCTCGGTCCAAACCCAAAAACCCCAGCGCCTTGTCAGCGCTGGGGTTTTTCTTTGTTTGTCTGTTTCAGTCGTGCGTCAACTCATTCCACCGCAAACGGCACCCGCGCACTGACCGCGCACATCAGCTCGTAAGCCACTGTGCCAGCGGCATGGGCGACTTCGTCAATCGACAGCACGGCGCCATTGGCCGCGTTGCCCCACAAGGTCACCTCAGTGCCGATGCCAGCATCCGGCACGGGTGTGAGGTCTACCGCCAGCATGTCCATGCTGACCCGGCCCAGCAACTGCGTGCGCACGCCGGCCACCAACGCTGGTGTGCCGGTGTCGCAGTGGCGCGGATAACCGTCGGCATAACCGCAGGCCACCACGCCGATGCGCATGGCGCGATCAGCCCGAAAACGCGAGCCATAACCAACGCTGTCGCCGACCGCCAACTGCTGCACGCCGATCAGCCGCGCACTCAGGGTCAGGGTCGGCCGCAGGCCCCAGTCAGCGGCGCTGTGCTGCGGAAAATCTGCCGCGCTGCCGTACACGCCAATGCCGGGTCGGACCCAGTCCGAGCGTTCGACCAGTGCCTCGCCGTGGCGCAACAAGGCCGCGCTGTTGCTCAAGGAGCGCTCCCCCGGCAAGTCGTGCGTCACGGCCTCAAAGGCTTGCAGTTGTGCGGCGATGCCAATCGGCCCGTCGGCATCGCTGAAATGCGTCATCAGCGATATGTCATCGACTTGCGGCAAGGCGTTCAGCCGCGTCCAGGCCGCCCGAAAACGCTCGGGCACAAAGCCGAGCCGGTTCATGCCTGAATTCATTTTGAGGAAGACACGGTGTGGCAGCTGCGTTTTGTGAGCCGCCAACATGTTGATTTGTTCTTGGCAATGCACCACATGCCAGAGGCCTAAGCGCGAACACAGCTCGAGGTCGCGGGCTTCAAAAATACCTTCTAGCAACAAGATCGGTCCGCGCCAGTCGAGGGCCCGCAAGCGCTGGGCTTCACTCAAGTCCAACAGGGCAAAACCATCGGCGCTGCGCAGGCCTTCAAACGACCGCTCAATGCCATGGCCGTAGGCGTTGGCTTTGACGATGGCCCAGACCCGTGCGTCGCCCGCAGCGGCCCGCATGCGTAGCAAGTTGTGCCGCAGGGCGTCGGTGTGAACAGTCGCAAGTATTGGGCGGGGCATGGTCTGTAGCTCAGGGTAAGCCCGTGGGCCGAGGCCGGGGCAACTGTCGAAGGATGAATCGCCCTCATTTTGGCATCCTGCCGCGTGCTATAAACCCACATTCCTTCGGCGACTTGCCATTTTTTCGCTTCCGACCCACCGCCTGATGCAACCATGACCGCGAGCACAATGATTTTATGAAGCGCGGTTTTTACACGATCATGGCGGCGCAGTTTTTCAGTTCGCTGGCTGACAACGCGCTGTTCGTGGTTGCCGTCGAATTGCTCCGCAACAGCGGCGCGCCCAAGTGGCAACCCGCCGCGCTGGTGCCCATGTTCGCACTGTTCTACGTGGTGCTGGCGCCCTTTGTCGGGGCCCTGGCCGATGCACGCCCCAAGGGCAACGTCATGCTCATGAGCAACTCGATCAAGGTGATTGGCTGCTTGATGATGCTGTTTGGCTCGCACCCGTTGATGGCTTACGCCATTGTCGGCTTGGGTGCGGCGGCCTACTCGCCCGCCAAATACGGCATCCTGACCGAGCTGCTGCCGGCCTCGCAACTGGTCAAGGCCAATGGCTGGATTGAGGGGCTGACGATTGCCTCGATCATTTTGGGCGTGTTGCTCGGCGGCCAACTGGTGGGTGTTGCAGTTTCCCACAGCCTGCTGGCTATCAATTTCCCGATCATCGACACCGGTATTGACACGCCGGCCGAGGCCGCTATCAGCTGCCTGATCTTCATCTATGTTTTGGCCGCTTGGTTCAACACACGCATCCCGCACACCGGCGTCAAGATGCGCCCGATGCCGCGCAACAAGCTGCAACTGTTGCCCGACTTCTGGCGCTGCAATTCAGCCCTGTGGCAGGACAAGTTGGGACAAATCTCGCTGGCCACGACCACGCTGTTTTGGGGCGTCTCGGGCAATCTGCGTTACATCGTGCTGGCCTGGAGCGCCGCCGCGTTGGGCTACAGCACCACGCAAGCCTCGTCACTGGTTGGCGTGGTCGCTATCGGCACAGCGATAGGCGCGGTGCTGGCCTCCATGCGCATGCGGCTGGACCAAGCCACCAGCGTCATGCCGCTCGGCATCGCCATGGGCGTGCTGGTGATCTTGATGAACTTCATCGACAACGTCTGGGTGGCGGCGCCATTTTTGATTTTGCTCGGCGGACTCGGTGGCTTTCTGGTCGTGCCGATGAACGCGCTGCTGCAACACCGTGGTCACAACCTGATGGGCGCAGGCCGCTCGATTGCCGTGCAAAACTTCAACGAACAAGCCTGCATCTTGGCGCTGGGGGCGGGCTACAGTTTGTCGACCGGGTTGGGTCTGTCGGCGTTCGCGGCGATCACCGGTTTTGGCGTCCTCGTGGCCGGCTTCATGTGGGTCATCCAGCGCTGGCACAAGAGCAATTGCATCAAGCACAAAGACCAAGTCGAGAGCTTGCTCCGGATCGCTCGCAGCGACAAGTCACATTAGCCCGCCGGTCATGAACGCACCCAAGTCGACCTCGTCGCTGGCGGTTAGCGCGCTGGTCATCAACGCCTTGGTTTGGGGCGTTTCATGGTGGCCGTTTCGCGAGATGCAGAGCCATGGCTTGCACCCGTTGTGGTCCACCACGCTGATTTATGTGCTGGCCACGGTTTGCGTGCTGGCCTGGAAACCTGAGTCGTGGCGCTTGCTGGTGCAGCACCGCGGCTTACTGCTGTTGATGCTGGCAGCCGGCCTGACCAATGTCGGCTTCAACTGGGCCGTGACCATCGGTGACGTGGTGCGTGTGGTGCTGCTGTTTTATTTGATGCCGGCGTGGTCGGTGTTGATTGCTTGGGCCCTGTTGGACGAAAAACCAACAACGGCTTCTTTGTTGCGTCTGCTATTGGCGTTGGCCGGCGTGCTGATCGTGTTGAAGTCACCGACCTCGCCTTGGCCCGTGCCAAACAGCTTGGCCGACTGGCTGGCTTTGGCCGGTGGCCTGTTCTTCGCCCTGACCAATGTGCTGCTGCGCAAACACGGCAACACGGCCAGCGAATCGCGCATGCTGGCGATGTTTGGTGGCGGTGCGCTGATGGCCACAGCCGCCGCATTCTTGGGTATGGGTGCCGGCATCGTGCCGGCACCGACTTTTGCCCTGGCCGGTGTGCCGGTGGCGATCGGTCTGTGCATCGCGTTCATGGTCAGCAATTTGTTGCTGCAATACGGTGCCGCCCGGCTGGTCGCCAGCACCACGGCCTTGGTCATGTTGACTGAAATATTGTTTGCCAGCGTCTCGTCGGCTTGGCTGGGTGCGGCGGAATTCAGCATCCGAACCTTGATCGGTGGCGGGCTGATCGTGCTGGCCGCGCTGCTGGCCGCGCTGGCGCCAGCAGCGGCTGAACCTGAAGCGTCGCGCTTGTCTTGAGCCGACTCTTTCTCACCCGTGCAGTTTTGGTTGGTAAGCCTTATTCGACCCGGCAGCGAACATCTCAAACTTCTTGTCCAAAGTCCAAATCAATGTCTGCTCGCTGAGCAATGCGCTCGCCAGCAGACTGACATCAACAAACCCAAAACACGGCCGAAGAACTGGCGGGCATCCAGCATGGCGAGTAACTCCTCCTGCGTGGCAACGCATGCACGATCTAATGAGGTCAGCATGCCGATGATGGCTTTTCGGCTGGACGGCGTCCCACAAGCCACTTCTGCAACAACACAGGGGTGACAAACAACCGCGCCGTCTTCAAGCAAAGCGACCAAATGATCATTGCGGCGTTTGACGCGGCCGACCCACACGGAACTGTCGACGAGCACACTCATGAATGCGTTGCTTCCTCACGGCGGCGCAGCACAAGCTCAATCTCTGGCGCTTCGCCGCCCAGTGCGGCCAACCTGCGAGAGGTCTGCTTTTGAATGAATGCTTTCACGCGCCCCCGAATCAACTCAGCTTTTTCAGTGCCGGGTTATGCCAAGGCCATGGCTTTGGCTTTGGCTTTGGC
>JASDRC010000043.1:60814-69272 GCA_041442125.1 Polaromonas sp.
TGGCTTTGGCTTTGGCTTTGGCAAACAAATCGTCATCGATGGTCACCGTTGTTTTCATGGCTCATTCTCCGCGTCAATAAAACATCACTTGGCATCGACTTTGACATCTTTACCGGCCAGCGCCGCGTCCAGCACTTCAACCCAATGGCGCACCGGCGTGGCGGTGCCGCTTTGCAAGTGCGTGATGCAACCGATGTTCGCCGAAACGATGGTGTCGGGCTTCATCTCCGACAAATTCTCCAGCTTGCGGTCCCGCAGCGCGTAAGCGATCTCTGGCTTGAGCACCGAGTAGGTCCCCGCTGAGCCGCAACAAAGGTGCGCCTCGCAACGCGCCACATTGACTTTGAAGCCCAACGCACCCAAGTGTTTTTCAACACCACCGCGCAGTTGCTGGCCGTGTTGCAAGGTGCAAGGTGGGTGGAAGGTGAGTTGTTGAGATTCGCTTTGACCAGCGACTTTTTCAGGGCGAATCAACTTTTTCAGCTGTGGCACTAAATCAGGCAACAGCTCGCTCAAGTCGCGCGTGAGTTCGCTGATGCGGGCGGCCTTGGCGGCGTAGGCCGGCTCGTCTTTGAACAGATGGCCATAGTCTTTGACCATCACACCGCAGCCTGAGGCGTTCATCACCAGCGCTTCAACGCCGCTGTCCACATGCGGCCACCAAGCGTCGATGTTGCGACGCATCTCGGCTTTGCCGCCGTCATGGTCATTCAGGTGAAACTTGACCGCGCCGCAGCAACCGGCCTTGCGGGCCAGCACCACTTCGATACTGGCAGCGTCCAGCACACGAGCGGTGGCGCTGTTGATGTTGGGCTGCATAGCGGGTTGCACGCAACCGGCCAGCATGAGCATTTTGCGGGCGTGTTGGCGCGTCGGCCAAGCGCCGGCAGATTGCGCTGCTGGCACCTTGTTTTTGAGCGCCTCGGGCAGCAGCCCACGGACCGCCTGACCGAGCTTCATGGCGGGTGCAAACAGCGGCGAAGGCAAGCCCTCTTTCAGCGCCCAACGCAAGGCTTTTTCAGCCGCTGGACGCTCAACGCGTTCATCCACCAGCTTGCGGCCGATGTCGATCAAATGACCGTAGTCGACACCGCTGGGGCAGGTGGTTTCGCAGTTGCGGCAAGTCAGGCAGCGGTCCAGGTGCAACTGGGTTTTGCGCGTCGGCACGTCGCCTTCGAGCACTTGCTTGATGAGGTAAATCCGACCCCGCGGGCCGTCCAGCTCGTCACCTAGCAGTTGGTAGGTTGGGCAGGTGGCGGTGCAAAAACCGCAGTGCACGCATTTGCGCAAAATAGCTTCCGCAGCCAAGCCGTCTGCGGTACCTTGAAATTCTGGGGCGAGATTGGTTTGCATAGCGGACTTTGTAAAAGACGTGAACGACTCAATAGCTTAATAGTGGCGACGTAAATAACGCATCAGGTCGGCGCGCAGCGGCGGCAGAGACAACAGCAGCAAGATGGTCGCCGCCGGCAACACCCAGATGAAGCCCAAGTACTTGAAACCGGCTGCGCCGACCACGCCACCCGCCATGAACGAGGCCAGCAACATGCTGTACAGCTTCAGCTTGATGCGGTTGGCGCGCACATGGGAGTCAGCGGGGGTTTGGGTTCGGTTCCAGTAAAACCCTTTGCCCAGTTCAATGCCGAGGTCGGTGATGACGCCCGTCATGTGGGTGGTGCGAATTTGTGACGCGGAAATTTTGCTGACCACGGCGTTTTGCAAGCCCATGGTGTAGGCCAACACCAGCACCGTCAAGGGCACGGCAAACGGCGTTTGGCGGTTCAGCGTGGCGCCCATCAGGCCAAAAATCAGCAACAGGCCGGCTTCCAACAGCAGCGGCAGCGCGTACTCACTGCGCAAATGGTGCTGCCGCGCCCAGTTCACCTGGATCGCCGTGGTGGCAGCGCCAGCCGTGAAAGCCAGCAGGGTGCCGAGCGCACCAAGCAGCAATCCGACATTGCCCAAAATCAGGTTGTCGGCCAGCATCGACGCAAAGCCGGTCATGTGCGAGGTGTACATCCCGACAACCAAGAACCCACCGGCGTTGATGGCGCCAGCATTGAAAGCCAACAGGCCGCCCAGCAGACGGTTGATGCTGGGCGTGCGGTGCTGACCGGCCAAGTGACGAAAACGACGCACCCGTTGACCCTTTAACCTGCCGCCAAACGGCTGGTGTTGAAGACGCCGGCGGGGTCAAACTGCTTTTGCAATTCGCGCTGAATACGTTGCTGCACAGCGTTCAACGCGGTGAACGCACCGACTTCCTTGTCAGCGGCAGCACGCCCGGCGGAGGCGCGAAACAGCGTCGCGTGGCCGCCGACTTTTTGAGCCGCGTTGCGCAGCAGTTCCGCCGCGTGGGCTGGCGCCCAGACCCAGCGCAAGCCGCCGTGCCATTCGATCAAGGGCGACGAAACAACCGCCGGCAAGGCCAGCGCAGGCGTGGTCTGCGGCACGCTCAGACGCCACAAACACAGGTCAGTGCTGACAGCGGCCATGGCCGCCGGCGGGGCTGCAAAAAACGGCAATGTCTGTTCGCGGCAAGCGTTCCAGTCGGCACTGGCTTGGGCCGGGTCCATGCGCAGCACCTCACCGCCCAAGGCGATGACATCCGCTGACATGGGCGGACAAGCGGCGTCGACCGCCGCCACCGCCCCGCGCAAGCGCACAAACAAAGTGTCGCGCGGCAGTTGCGCGCTGCTGTCGTGAACCCAGCAACTGGCGTTCAGCGGCAGCGGCTGTGCACCCCACGCGTTGAGCAAATCGAGTGCTTGCTGCTGCGACACTCCGGCGCACATCAGCGTGGTTTCGGCCGGCGCTATCGGCAAGACTTTGAGCGAGACCTCCAACAACACGCCGAGCGTGCCGAGCGAGCCGGCCATCAACCGTGAGACATCGTAGCCGGCGACATTCTTCATGACTTGGCCGCCAAAGATCAGCACCTCGCCTTGGCCGTTGATGATCTTCACGCCCAACATGTAGTCACGCACGCCGCCCACGCTGGCCCGGGCCGGGCCGCTCAGGCCACTGGCGACCATACCGCCAACGGTGGCGTCAAGCCCAAAGTGCGGCGGCTCAAACGGCAGGCACTGACCTTGACTGGCCAGCAAAGCTTCGAGTTCAGCCAACGGCGTGCCGGCGCGGACGGTGACCACCAACTCGCTCGGCTCGTAGCTGACCACGCCGCGGTAGGCAGACATGTCCAGTGGCTCGCCGATCAGCACCTCAGCATAAAAATCTTTGCTGCCACCGCCCCGAAGGCGCAAGCGTGTGCCGTTTTTAGCGGCGTCGCGGACGCGTTCCGTAAGCGTGTTGCTCAAGTCGTCAAATGAAGTTGGCATGGTGTTTGTGGGGTATTTCACGGGAGCTCGGGTATCCCCGATAGTAAGCCGAGCCTGCAGCCCTGCCGTTTGATTTTTTGAACAACGCTTGTGCGCTTTTGGGTGGCAATCGTTGACCAGCATCAGTCGCAGAAAAAATTCACGGGCAATCCGGGCGTCTCAACACGCATGGCAAAGACACAGCCGGCGTCCGGAAAAGCCCCTAGCTCAGCGGCTGGTCGGTTTTTCCTGGCCGTGGTGACGTACAGGGTTTTCAAGTCGTCACCGCCGAAACAAGGCATGGTCGGGCACTGTGCCGGCAGCGGCCACTCGGCCAGCGTCTCACCGGCTGGCGAGAGCTGCAGGATGCGGCCGCCTTCAAACATCGCGACCCAGTAGTTGCCCTCGGCGTCAACGGCCGCGCCATCGGGTCGGCCGCCATAAGCGCTCTTGTTTTTCATGCCGGCTTGCCAACCCGCCGGTTTGCCCGGCCAGCTGGCGAAGACGCGCGGCCGCGTCAAGGTGTTCTCTTCGGCGTTCCAATCCCAAGCGCGGATACGATGGCTCGGCGTGTCGGCCCAATACACAGTGCGGGCGTCGGGCGACCAAGCCAGGCCGTTGCCGGTGGTCGCACCGCCAGCTTTGGCATTCAAGTGCGCTGTCGTGCCGCGGCAGTCCAGCGACCACAGTTGCGCGTTGGCTGCCGTGCGGGTTTCGTCAATCGTACCGGTCCAAAAACGGCCTTCGGTATCGGCTTTGCCATCGTTGAAGCGCATCACAGCCGTGTCATACGGCGCAGCCTCGATGCACTCCAACGCACCGCCCCATTCACGCGCCCGGTAAATGCCGCTGCGCAGCGCCACCACCAAGCCGCCAGACGCAGCCGGCGCCATACAACCCGGCTCTGAAGGCATGGCCCAGCTTTGCTGCACACCGCTCGCAACATGCAGCCGATGCAGCTGCCGACCCGGAATGTCCAGCCAGTACAGCCGGCCTTCGGTCGGATGCCAGAACGGCGATTCTCCGAGTTGATCGGGCGTGTGGACGACGGTTTGCCAGGTCATGAAGCGCTTTCGATGATTTGCCAGTGGCCCCCTGGTTCGGGCGGGGTGAAGATCCCGGCATTCGACAGGTTGACAACGCAGGCCATTGCATTCGGGTTGCGGCGGATGTCCCAGCCCAGTTGATCGCGCTCGGCCTTTGCAACGAGGCCGATAGCGTTCGTCTGAGCCACCCATTCCTTGGCCCTGAGCATGTCCTTTAGCGAAATGAAATCCTTGTCGCCGGCGGTATAGACCGTGATGCTCGTGCCATTCACTTCAATTTTGGCCATGCTCATCCTGTTTGTACTGTCACGATATTGCGCTGGGTTGAGGTTACAACTTGTGAACTCAGTGCTCAATGCCAACCATTCAGCAGCGTCAGAACGTTTACAACTGTAGCGGGAAAAGCACCGCCCATAAAAACAGCCCGCCAACTTGCGCTGGCGGGCTGAAATCCGAGAGTGACTCTCTCTCAAATCAACTTGTCAATCAACGGCTGTAGGCTGTCTCACCGTGTGACGAGATGTCCAGACCTTCACGCTCGTCTTCTTCAGAGACGCGCAGACCGATGGTCACGTCAACCACTTTGAAGGCGATGAAGGACACTACACCAGACCAGATGATCGTGATGATCACGGCCTTGGCCTGGATCCACACTTGCGAGACGATGGAGTAGTCAGCCGCAGCGATACCAGTCGCTGTAACCCAGTCAGCCACGAAGCCAGGGCCGCCCAAGCTTGGCGAGTTGAAGACACCGGTGAGCAATGCACCCAAGATGCCGCCGATGCCGTGGACGCCGAAAACGTCCAGTGAATCGTCAGCGCCGAGCATTTTCTTCAGGCCATTGACACCCCAAAGGCAGGCGAAACCAGCCAAGAAACCGATGACCAGACCACCGCCGATACCGACGTTGCCTGCTGCTGGCGTGATCGCCACCAGACCGGCTACAGCACCCGAGGCGGCACCCAACATCGACGCCTTGCCGCGCATCAGCGCTTCACCAAGGCACCAAGCCAACACAGCCGCTGCCGTAGCACCCAGCGTGTTGATGAAGGCCAGCGCTGCGAAGCCGTTGGCTTCGAGTGCCGAACCCGCATTGAAGCCGAACCAGCCGACCCACAACAGGGCGGAACCAACCATTGTCAACGTCAGGCTATGCGGCGCCATGGCTTCTTTGCCGTAACCAATGCGCTTGCCAACCATGTAGGCACCGACCAGACCAGCGACAGCCGCATTGATGTGCACGACAGTGCCACCAGCGAAGTCCAACGCACCCGACTGCCAGATGTAGCCTGCTTTGGCGTTCATCGCGTCAACCACTTCTGCGGTTGTGTACGCATCAGGGCCCATCCAGAACCAAACCATGTGGGCAATGGGCGCGTAGCTGAAGGTGAACCAGATGACCATGAACAACAGCACAGCGGAGAACTTCATGCGTTCGGCGAAAGCGCCAACGATGAGTGCGCAAGTGATGCCGGCAAACGTCGCCTGGAAGGCAGCGAAGACGATTTCAGGAATAACCACGCCCTTGCTGAAAGTCGCGCCGTTGGCGAACGTGCCCGCAGCGTTATCCCAGATTCCGGCCATGAACAGTCTGTCAAAGCCGCCGAAGAATGCATTGCCTTCTGTGAAGGCCAAGCTGTAACCGTAGATGAACCACAACACGACGATCAAGGAGAAAGTGACCATGACTTGCATCAGCACGGACAGCATATTTTTGCTGCGAACCAGGCCGCCGTAGAACAGCGCGAGGCCAGGGACGACCATCAAAATGACCAGAATCGTCGAGGTCATCATCCAGGCGGTGTCGCCTTTGTTGGGAACGGGCACAACTTCAGCAACGGCAGCAGCTGGTGCAACAACCGCCGCAGCAGGCGCCATGGCAGCAGCTGGTGCGGAATCAGCAGGTGCAGCAACCGATGTCGCAGCAGGCGCGGCGGCCGGGGCTTGCGCCATGACGGCGACACCGGAGGTCAGCAAACTCAACCCGAAGGCAAGGCTGGCAAGTAGTTTTTTCATGTCGATGTTTTCTTTAGGGGTGGAGGCTGAGCCTTACAGCGCTTCTTTACCGGTTTCACCGGTACGAATGCGCACGACCTGCTCGAGGTTGTAAACGAAGACCTTGCCGTCGCCGATCTTGCCGGTGCGGGCTGCACCTTCAATGGCTTCGATCACGCGGTCCACCAGCTCGTCAGAGACGGCAGCTTCGATCTTGACCTTGGGCAGGAAGTCGACGACGTATTCAGCACCGCGGTACAGCTCTGTGTGACCTTTTTGGCGGCCGAAACCTTTGACTTCGGTGACCGTGATGCCCTGAACGCCAATGCCGGAGAGGGCTTCGCGCACCTCGTCGAGCTTGAACGGTTTGATGATGGCCGTGACAAGTTTCATGTTCGCTTCTCCTTTTGATGACAAAGCGGAGCGGCTGAAGCCGCTCCTGCCGGATTTAGATGGCTTTGGTCAGCATCACGATGAAGGTGCCACTATTGAGGGACTTTGTGCTGCCTTCGGGGTTGTAATTGAAGGAGTTTTTCTTGTTTCCACCAGCATAGAACCCAGTCACGGACATACCTTCTCCGAGGTCATAGGCAGCACCTACGTTGTAGTCGACGTAATTGAAACCGCCGGCCGCTTTGCCTTCAGTAGTGAACATGGTGCTGCCAACCGACGCCTTGAGCGTGACTTTAGGCATGACTTCTTGCGCAAAGGCCAGGTTCAGGTAGCCCGTACCGCGGCCATTGGATGAGCTCTCACCGACGCCAAAGTACCCTTTGGAGACCGTGCTGGAGTACTTGGCTGTGAGCGGGCCGTAGCTGGCGGCTGCATAAAGCTCCGTGGTGTTGGCTTTGGTCGCACCCGGGTAGATGTAGGTCAGCGCGCCGACGTCCATACCGACGTCACCCAGCGGAAACTTGTAGCCGCCATATAAGTCGACTTCGACATTGGCTTTGTCGCCACTTGACATGAAGTTGACGGTCGAGTTCCAGTTACCCACGTAAAAACCGCTGGAATGCGCGTAGTCAACGCCGCCTTGCAGGGCTGGCTTGAAACCACGTGTTTTGGAGGTGTCTTGGTCTTGGCCGCGGTACTTGTAGTTGCTGACGGCGGAGATGTTGTACGAGATTGGATCCACGGCTGGTGCAGCGGTTTGGGCGAAGGCCGAACCGGACAGGGCAACGAGTACAGCGAGGGTGACTTGAGCGGGTGCGAACTTCATGAAGGACTCCGATATGGTGAAAAATTAGGGAACACCCATCCTTCAAAGCATTTAGCGTGCCACTACCAATGAGAGTTCTTACGCTATATATTCGTCAAGTTCATTGTCAAAATTGTTGCACTTAAAGCCTCTTCATTTTTTAGCACCAAAGTCGTGCATTGAAGCGTGAGCTTATTTGGTGCGCACCCAGGAGTCAATCTCATCATGAGCCTTTCTTTAGTGCATAGCCGTGCGCTGTTGGGTCTGCAAGCCAAGCCGGTCGTCGTCGAAGTGCATTTGGCCAACGGGCTGCCGAGCTTCACGCTGGTCGGTCTGGCTGACACAGAAGTGAAAGAAGCGCGCGAGCGGGTTCGCTCGGCCATTCAAAACAGTGGGCTGGAGTTTCCGGGCAACAAGCGCATCACGGTGAACTTGGCGCCGGCTGATTTGCCGAAAGATTCAGGCCGCTTTGACCTGCCGATTGCGCTCGGCATCTTGGCGGCCAGCGGCCAGCTCGACGCCAGCAAACTCGCTGGTTATGAGTTTGCAGGAGAGCTGTCTTTGGGCGGTGAGTTGCGACCGGTGCGCGGCGCACTGGCCATGAGCCTGGCCTTGGCATCCGAAGCTGGCAGCCAACGGGCCCAACTGGTGTTGCCTGAAGGCAGCGCCCAAGAAGCCGCCTTGGTGCCCGATGTGCGGATTTACCGCGCGCTGCATTTGCTCGACGTGGCCAAACAGTTTTTACCCGGCGATGTGCCGCCTGAAGCCGACGACGGCTGGGTTCGCGTCGCCACCACCGACACACCCGGCGAGGCGCATTACCCCGACTTGGCCGACGTCAAAGGCCAAGCCGCTGCCAAGCGCGCACTAGAGATTGCGGCGGCGGGTGGCCATTCGCTGCT
>JASDRC010000044.1:0-4626 GCA_041442125.1 Polaromonas sp.
AATCAGCTGAGCCTCGAATTATATGCCGGATTTTACGTCCGTGTCAAATAATTTTTGACTTTGTTTCTACTGTCGCCTGCGCTAGTTGCTTGGCATTTCGCGCTGCCGTTTTCAGCAGAGTTACTAATCTTATCACCGCTTTTGGGGCTGTGCAAAGAAATTTTAAAGATTATTTCAACGACCCTCAAACCGCCAGCGACATCCCGTTCGAAGCACCTCATTCCGTGCGGTGCCCGCACCGCACTGTCAACTGATCTGGCGGAACGCTCCCCGACCCCTCTCTGCGCAGGCCTTCGCTCATAGCGGGATAATGCCCCTCTTATATGGCACTCATTACCCTTCTGAACGCTCAACTCGCTTTTGGGCACGTCGCACTGCTAGACCACGCAGACTTTTCACTTGAAAACAACCAACGCATTGGCTTGATCGGCCGCAACGGTACGGGTAAGTCGTCCTTGCTGAAGATCCTGGCCGGTTTGGACAAGCCCGATGACGGCACCTTGCAGCTGCAACAGAACCTGCGCATCGCTTATGTTCCTCAGGAGCCTAGTCTTGACCCGCACGCAACGGTGTTTAACGCAGCCGGTGCGGGACTCGCTCGTACGCGGCAAGTTGTCGAGCAATACCTTGCTGCGGATGAACACACCGATCTCGACGCTTTGCAGTCTGAAATTGAAGCCTTGGACGGCTGGAACTGGGAGCAGCGCGTTGAAGAGACGCTGCACCGCCTGCACCTCGACAAAGATGCCATCGTCGGCTCATTGTCTGGCGGCACTAAGAAACGCGTCGCTTTAGCCCAAGCCTTGGTCGCCAAGCCGGATGTTCTCTTACTTGACGAACCAACCAACCATTTAGACCTTGACTCCATTGCTTGGCTTGAAGAGTTGCTGGTCAACTTCAATGGCAGCATCATCACCATCACCCACGACCGGGCCTTTTTGGACCAAGTCGCCACCATGATTGTTGAGCTGGACCGCGGCAAGCTGCTCAGCTACCCTGGCAATTTTGCACAGTACCTGTTGCAGAAAGAAGAACAGATGGCGCAAGAAGCTGTCATCAATGCCAAGGCCGACAAGCTGCTGGCCCAGGAAGAAGTCTGGATACGCAAGGGCGTGGAGGCCCGCCGCACCCGCAGCGTGGCGCGTATTGGCCGGCTCGAAGTGCTGCGTGACAGCCGCTCCAGCCGCCGAGACGCTGTGGGCCGCGTCAACCTAGACGTCTCCAGCGGCGACAAGAGCGGCAAGATCGTGGCCGAACTGACCGAGGTCTCAAAAAGCTTTGGCCATCCTGGTTCCGAAAAAATCATCGTCAACAAGTTCAGCGCCACGCTGCTCCGCGGTGACAAGGTCGGCCTACTGGGTCCAAACGGCGCAGGCAAAAGCACGCTGCTCAAGCTGATTCTGGGCGAACTGTTGCCCGATCTGACCACGCCACCGGGCAAGATACGCCAAGGCGCCAACCTGCAGGTTGCCTACTTCGACCAGATGCGCGACGCGCTGGACCTGGATGCGACGCTGGAAGATTTCATCAGCCCCGGCAGCGAATGGATCGAAATCAACGGCCAGAAAAAACACGTCAAGAGCTACCTGACAGACTTTTTGTTCAGTCCCGAGCGCGCCCGCTCTCCCGTGCGGAGCCTGAGCGGCGGCGAGCGCAACCGCCTGCTGCTGGCGCGCCTGTTTGCACGCCCTGCCAACGTATTGGTACTCGATGAGCCGACCAACGACTTGGACATCGACACCTTAGAGTTGTTGGAAGATTTGCTGCAGAACTACGAAGGCACCGTCTTTTTGGTCAGCCACGATCGGCGCTTTTTGGACAACGTTGTCACCAGCACCATCGCCTACGAAGGCACGCCGGAGAACCCCGGCTTCTGGCGCGAATACGAAGGCGGCGTCACCGACTGGATCACGCAGTCCAAGCGCGCGGCCCAGATCAATGGCGGCAACAAGGCGGCACCAGCAGCCAAAGCCGCGAGCGCCAACAAAGCAGCACCGGCTGCCGCAAAAGCTGACGCCGATGCCCCGAAGAAAAAGCTCAGCTACAAAGATCAGCGCGAGTTGGAAGTTTTGCCCGCGCTGATCCAGCAGTTGGAGTCGCAGCAAAAAGCCATCGAGCAAGAACTCTATGACGGCACGCTCTACACCCGTGACGCCAAGCGGGCGGCCGAACTCAATGCGCGCAACAGCAAGCTTGAAGAGAACTTGATGACAGCTCTTCAGCGCTGGGAGACGCTGTCGGTCTAAACTAAATCGCCATCACACCTCGCAGCCTGATCCAAGCAGCCAACCAAGGGCCCCATGTCGTCATCTCCTGAAGCTGCCCCGGCCGCCCACAACGCGGCATCCCCAGCGTCTGCCGCGGCTCAAACCGTTTGGGGGCCACTGAAAATCCCGGTGTTCCGGATGTTGTGGGGAACTTGGCTGGCGGCCAACATTTCGATGTGGATGAATGACGTGGCTGCGGCTTGGATGATGACGTCCCTGACCTCCTCGCCGATATGGGTTGCCTTGGTGCAAACCGCGTCAACCCTGCCGGTGTTCCTGCTGGGTTTACCCAGCGGTGCGCTGGCCGACATCCTTGACCGGCGGCGTTATTTCATCATCACGCAGTTTTGGCTGGCGGGCACCGCGGTGGTCTTGTGCATCGCGGTCTTGCTCGATGTCATCACACCGCCCTTGTTATTAGCGCTGACTTTTGCAAATGGCATTGGCTTGGCGATGCGCTGGCCGGTATTTTCGGCGCTGATCCCAGAAGTCGTGCCCCGCCCGCAGCTGCCCAGCGCCCTGGCCCTGAACGGCGTGGCGATGAATGCGTCACGCATCATTGGCCCGTTGGTGGCGGGCGCCTTGATCGCTAGCGCGGGAACCGCCTACGTCTTTGTGTTGAACGCCGTGTTGTCCGTGCTATCGGGCTTTGTCCTCATGCGCTGGCGCCGCGAGCATTCGCCCAGCCCATTGGGCCGCGAACGCCTGCTCAGCGCCATGCGCGTGGGCATGCAATTTGTCAGCCAGTCGGCTCGCCTGCGCTCGGTCTTTGTCAAGGTGGCGCTGTTCTTTTTGCACTCGACCGCGCTGCTTGCGCTGCTGCCCTTGCTGGCCCGCCGCTTGGTCGGTGGTGACGCTGGCACGTTCACGTTGCTGCTGGCGTCTATGGGGGCGGGCGCCATCACGGTGGTGATGCTGTTGCCGCGAGTGCGTCAGTTTTTAGCCGGCAACCGGCTGGTGCTGACCGGCACGCTGCTGCAGTCCTTCGCCACCTTGGTCATGGCCTTTGCGCCAAACGTGTATGTCGCCGTGCCGGCCATGTTTTTGGGCGGCATGGCTTGGCTGTGCACCGCCAACAGCCTGAGCGTTGCAGCCCAAACGGCGCTGCCTGACTGGGTCCGCGCACGCGGCATGTCGATGTTCCAAATGGCCATCATGGGCGGCAGCGCGTTTGGTGCGGCCTTGTGGGGGCAGATCGCCACCGTGAACTCGTTGACGGTGAGCATGGTGATCGCAGCGGTGACCGGCAGCATCAGCATGTTTATCGCGGTACGCCTGATGCAAGACTCCGGGCAGGAAGAAGACCTGACGCCATCGCGTGAGTTCAAAGTCCCGGTCAACCAAACCGCGCCGCGCACTGGTCATGTTGTGGTGACCCTTGAATACCGCATTGACCCGGCCCACGCCGACGCCTTCGTGGCGTTGATGCAGCAAAGCCGGCGCAGTCGGTTGCGCCAAGGGGCTCTCGGCTGGGAGCTGCTGCATGACTTGGGCGAACCCGGTCGTTATGTAGAACAAATCGTCGACGAATCATGGACTGAGCACTTGCGGCGTTTTGACCGTGTCACCGCCGCCGACGTTGCTTTGCGCGACCGCAAGCTGGCTTTTCACATTGCGCCAGAGCCGCCGGTGGTCACGCGTTATGCGATTGAAAGCTCGGCCCGGCCGTTGTCTTAGGGTTGTGGCGTTAGAAGCGCTCGTGTGAGGCCAGATAGCGCCACTGCCCCACCGGCAAGTGGCCTAAATTGACACGGCCAATGCGGACCCGCTTGAGGCCGGTGACAAACAAACCGACCTGCTCGCACATGCGGCGAATCTGCCGCTTCTTGCCCTCTTTCAGCACAAAGCGGAGTTGCTCGGGATTTTGCCAAGCCACTTGGGCCGGCTTGAGTGGCACGCCGTCCAGACTCAGGCCGTGGCACAAACGCTGTAACTGCTCAGCCGGAAAAGCGCCCTGCACGTTGACCGTCTCAGCACCGTAGCTGACGCGCACCAAGTATTCTTTTTCCATCTCGGAGTCTTCGCCGATCAGCTGGCGCGCCACACGGCCGTCCTGGGTCAGCACCAAGAGGCCGATGGAGTCGATGTCTAGGCGGCCGGCCGGCGCCAAACCGCGCAACTGCTCATGACCCCAGCGCATGCGGCTGTTGCATTCAGTCCAACGATTTTGCGGCTGCACCAGCACCACGGCCGGCTCATGCCCGTCTTCGGCTTGACCACTGACGTAGCCCACCGGTTTGTTGATCAGAATCGTGACTTGCTGGCGCTGCTGATGCTCGGCCTGCTGCGCAACTTCAATGCGATCGCTGGGCGACACCGGTTGACCCATCAAAGCCGGTTTGCCATTGACACGAACCCA
>JASDRC010000044.1:4726-69167 GCA_041442125.1 Polaromonas sp.
CGCTGGGCGACACCGGTTGACCCATCAAAGCCGGTTTGCCATTGACACGAACCCAACCGCGGTCGATCCAGTCGTCGGCTTCGCGACGCGAACACATGCCGAGTTCGGCCATGCGTTTGTTCAGTCGAATCGTGACAGGGCCGCTGTCGGGCGACGTACTGGACGTCACTGGCTTGGGGATGCGGCGAGCGCCGGAAGGGGGAAGAGGTGCAGTCATGGACTCTCCATTTTGCTACAAGACCTGAAAGTCGCAATAAAGCGTCACCCCACATACGGAATGATTTTTCGTGACGCATCAATCGATACACAACGAGCCCATACCCATACCCAAAGCCAAAGCCAAAGCCAAAGCCACCAAGCATGCGTTCATCGATGGCTTCTTGGAAAACGAACAGAGTGATCCACCGATGTGGCGACAGCCGCCAACAACTGCATGGCCTGTCACACCGCCACCTTGGTCGGACAGAAGAAAATGCTACGCCTGGCAGGGCAACACAAGGCTTATTGACTGGCCCCAACTAAAAGCCTTCAAAGCCGGCACGCGGGGTGACTTAGACGGCACAATGACCTCAGCCGTACAGGGTTTGCTTGTTGAAGAACTCGACATGCTGGCGGACTACCTGTCGACCTTGCAAGCACCTTGAAGCCGCTGCGGTCTTGGGGGTCGACATCCTTTTTAATGCGTTCGGGACAGCCATGCCATCGACAAAAACGTCTTTTCAAAAAATCACCCCAAACATCGGTCGAAGTTGGGTAAAGCATCGTGGGCCCTGATGGTCGCGGGCGCTGCGCCACTTCAATTGGCAGCCCAAACCCTCGATGAAGTGGTGATCTCGGCCACCCGCTCCGAGCAACGCAGCTTTGACGCGCCAGCGGCCATCAGCGTGGTCGACCGCGAGACCATCCAGAACGCTGGGCCGCAAATCAACCTGTCGGAGTCACTGAACCGGGTGCCTGGCCTGACTATTCTGAACCGGCAAAACTACGCGCAAGACTTGCAGCTGTCAATACGCGGCTTTGGCGCACGCTCGCCCTTTGGTATCCGCGGCATTCGGCTGCTGATCGACGGCATTCCGGCGACCACACCCGATGGTCAGGGCTAAGGCTCGTCCATCAGCCTGCCGTCCACCGAGCGCATCGAGGTGCTGCGCGGCCCGCTGGCGCTGATGTACGGCAACTCCTCCGGTGGCGTGATCCAAGCCTTCACCCGCGACGCACCTGAGGTGCCAGAGTTCACTGCCCGAGCCTACACCGGCTCGTTTGACATGCGCCGCACGGCCTGGCAATACGCTGGCCGCATCGGCGACTACGGCTTGGTCGCCGACTACAGCACCTTTGACACCAACGGCTTTCGAGACAACAGCCAGACGAAACGCACGCAGTTCAACGGCAAGCTCAGCTTCAGCCCGAACGACCAGACGCAGGTGAACGTGGTTTTCAACCAATTTGACATGCCGCTGGCGCAAGATCCGCTGGGGCTGAGCGCGGCACAGGTAGCAGCTAATCCGCGCCAAGCGGTGACCAGTTCGGCTGGCAATCCGCCGACTGCCGCATCTCTTTTTGTCAGGAAAATCACTAGCCAGAACCAGATTGGCAGTTCAGCGACCTACACGCTGGACGCTGACCGCTCGGTGACTGCGCGCGCCTATTACGGTGTGCGTGAGAACTTGCAATACCAGTCCACAGGAAACTGGGTCGGCCTGAACCGGGACTACTACGGCGCCGGTCTGCAGTACAACGAAAAAACCTCGCTGGCTGGCAGACCTGTGCAGCTGGCCGCAGGGTATGAATATGACTATTCCACTGAGCTTCGCCAAGGCGGCAGCGCCACCACGAGCGATCAACAGTCAACAAATCCGCTGACCCGAAATGAAGACAACCGGTCACAAAACAGCGATTTTTTCGTGCAGGCGACAACGTTGGCAACCGACAAAATATCGGTCATCACAGGCTTGCGCACCAGCACTGTTAACTTTACCAGCCAAGACTATTTAGCGGATGGCTCTGGCTCGGTCGCCTACCGGGCCAACAGCCCGGTGTTGGGCCTGACGTACCACGCCACCGACCGGATCAACCTGTATGCCAACTATGGCAAAGGCTTTGAAACACCGACGCTAGCCGAAGTGGCCTACACCGGAAACGGCACCGGCAGACCAACAGCGAGGTTCAACCCCGACTTGAGAGCGTCCAGCAGCAAGCACTATGAGATCGGTGCCAAGTGGCTGCCCAGCAATATGTCACGGGTTGACCTGACGGCCTACCAAATCGACTCAAGTGACGAGCTCGTTGTCTTGACCAGCGGCGCGGGAAGAACTGCATACCAAAACGCGCCTGGCACACAACGCCGGGGCGTGGAACTCTCCGCCAGCAGTTGGCTCACGCCGCACGTCAGCGCCTTGCTCTCGTCTTCATGGATCGATGCCAGCTTCACGCAAACCTACACCAGCACGACCAACGGTAATCCGTCCGTTGTGGCCCCCGGCAACAAGTTGCCCGGCATACCCCAGTACTTCGTGTTCTCAGAGCTGCTGTGGACGAGCCAAGCCGAGGGCGCTGGCAAACGCGCCGCCATGCTGGGCACGCGCGCCGGCTTTGAGTTCGTCAGCGCCGGCCGGCTGTATGCCAACGATACCAACGCCGACTCGGCGCCCGGCTACAACGCCCTCAACGCCAAAGTCAGCCAAGGCTGGGCGCTGGGAAATAACCTGCTGACCGCCTTCGCGCGCGTCGACAACTTGGCCGACAAACGCCATGTGGGCTCGGTCATCGTCAACCAGTCCTCAGGACAGTTCTACGAGCCAGCCCCCGGCAGAAACTGGACGCTGGGCTTGCGTTATGTCATGCCGATCTAGGTCGCGGACAGCGCGTCACACGAAAACGGCTTCACAAAATACTGCTGCGCAGCGCCGCCAAGTCCAGCACCCGCAAGCCACCGTATTCAATCCGGATCGTGCCCTGAACCTGCAAGGTACTCAAGGCCTCGTTGACGCGCTGCCGTGACAGGCCAACCAGATACGCCAGCTCCTGCTGCGTGATACGCAGAATGTCGCCGACACCGGGGTACAGCACCGGGTTGAACAGCGCAGCCAGGCTGCGCGCGACGCGCAGGTCGGGGTTGTTCATGCGGTCAATTTCACGCGCGGCAATGAACTGACCCAACCGCTCATTGAGCTGGTTCATGACAAAACGGTTGAAGCCAATGGAATGGTCGAGCAGCCAATGGAAGGTGTCTAGCGGCAGCCCCGCCACCACGCTGTTGCGCAGCGCTTGGATGTTGTAGCGAAAAGGCTCGCGTTTGAGCGCCGTGCCCTCGCCAAACCAGCCGCCCGGCGGCACGCCAGTGAAGGTCATGGTCATGCCTTGCGCGTTGTCGGCGCTCATCTTCAGCAAGCCCTCGACCACGCCAAACCAATAGCTGACCGGCTTGCCGATGCGGCAGATGAAATCGCCCGCCTCTGCGTCACCCACCAGCAGTTCGGCCTCAGCGCGTTCGCGGTCCGCCGGCAGCAACAGCGGCAACCACGGAATGCCCTGCAGCTCGGCGAACGAAGGCTTGCGACGCCGCTGATGCAAGGACAGATCGTGACTGGAGACGAGTTGAAGGAGCATGAACGTTTCAGACGGTTGAAGGACAAGAACAAAAGTCGAGACCCCTGAACAACATGCACGCCGATCAGCGCGCATGGTTGGCCTCGACGTAACACTTGTTCAAAGGCTGAGCGTAACGGGTCAAGCCGACAACGGACTACGGGAAAGTCCTTAGAGGATAGACCCTTAATTTGTCGCCTGACTGACAAGTCGGCGTCAAACCTAGTCGTAGTATCCGCCTCGTAACTGTGCTTATAGACGTCCATCTGGACTGCCAGCAAAAGAGATCAACCCATGCAGACCACGTTTCCCAGACTGCTCCTGAAACACGCCGCCGAACGCCCGGACGCGCCAGCCATGCGCGAAAAAGAATACGGCATTTGGCAAGCCCACAGCTGGGCCACCATGGCCAGCTTGGTTGAGCACATCGCCTGCGGTCTGCACTTGGCCGGACTGACGCGCGGCGAACACATGGTGGTGATTGGCGGCAATCGGCCGCGGCTCTACGCCACCATGCTGGCCGCGCAATCTCTCGGTGCCATTCCAATTCCGCTGTACCAAGATGCTGCCGGTGCCGAATGCGTCTTCCCCATCACCAACGCCGATGTGCGCTTGGCGATGGTGGAAGACCAGGAGCAAGTCGACAAGTTGCTGGAGATCCGTGACCGTTGCCCCGCGCTGGCGGCGATCATCTTTGACCAGCCGCGCGGTCTGCGCAACTACGAAGAGCCCGGCTTGCGCTCGCTCGACGCGCTGATCGAAGCAGGCTGCGCGATGGCACACCGCCAACCCGACTTTTTTAGCGGTGAAATCGACCAAGGCCAGGCCGACGACGTGGCGGCCATGTTCTTCACTTCGGGCACGACCGGCAGTCCGAAGGGCGTGGTGCATACCCACAACAACTTGATCGACCGCGCCCAAGCCGGCGCTGAGTTTGACAAGCTCAGCGCGGCCGAAGAAGTGCTGGCGTATTTGCCGCCGGCGTGGATCGGGCAGAACATCTTCAGCTACGCGCAGTGGCTGTGCTGCGGCTACGTGGTGAACTGCCCCGAAAACGCCAGCACCGTCACCATCGACCTGAAGGAAGTCGGGCCGACGTATTACTTCGCACCACCGCGTGTTTTTGAAGGCTTGCTCACCAGCGTGATGATCCGCATGGAAGACGCCGGCAGCCTGAAACGGCGCATGTTTCGCTACTTCATGGACGTCGCCAAGCGCGTCGGCCCCGACCGCATGAATGGCCAAGCGATTGGTTTTTTCCAAAGCTGCTTGTATGCGCTTGGAAACGTCATGGTCTACGGCCCGCTGCGCAACAACCTCGGCTTCTCAAGGGTGCGTGTGGCCTACACCGCAGGCGAGGCGATTGGCCCCGACCTGTTCACCTTTTACCGCTCCATCGGCATCAACCTGAAGCAGTTGTATGGCTCGACCGAAACCGCTGTTTTTGTTTGCCTGCAACCCGATGACCAAGCACGGGCCGACACCGTGGGCGTGCCGATACGAGGCGTGCAAATCAAGGTCGCTGACAACGGCGAGATCTTGGTCAAGTCGGCTGGACTGCTGAAGGAATATTACAAAAATCCAACAGCCACGGCCGAGGTGCTGAACGCCGACGGCTGGTACCACACCAGCGACGCCGGCTTCATCGACGCCAGCGGCCATCTGAAGATCATCGACCGCGTCAAAGACGTCGGCCGCCTTCAAGGCGGCGCCAACGACGGTGCCATGTTCGCGCCCAAGTATGTTGAAAATAAGCTGAAATTTTTTCCCTTCATCAAAGAAGCTGTGGCTTACGGTGACGGCCGCGACAAAGTCTGCGTCATGCTGAACATCGACTTCGATGCGGCAGGCAACTGGGCCGAGCGCCGCAACCTGCCGTATGCCGGTTACACCGACTTGGCGCAAAAGCCCGAGGTCTACCAACTCATTCGCGAATGCGTTGAAAAAGTCAACGCCGACCTGAGTGTTGACGCGCTGCTGGCGGGCTCGCAGGTGAGCCGCTTTTTGGTGTTGCACAAAGAGCTCGATGCCGATGACGGCGAGCTGACGCGAACCAACAAAGTCCGGCGCGGCTTCATCGCCGAAAAATACCAACCACTGGTCGACGCGCTTTATGCCGGCAAGGCCGAGCAATTCATTGAAACCGTCGTCAAATTTGAAGATGGCCGCAGCGGCAGCGTCAGTGCGACGCTCAAGCTCAGCGACGCCAAAACATTTGCCTTCGTGAAGGCCGCAGCATGAGCAAAAAAATTGGTGATGTCATCCTCGATGTCAACAACATTTCCCTCAGCTTCGGCGGCGTCAAAGCGCTCGCCGACATCTCGTTCAATGTCAAAGAGCACGAGATCCGCGCCATCATCGGGCCCAACGGCGCGGGCAAAAGTTCGATGCTCAATTGCATCAACGGGGTTTACCAACCGCAGCAAGGCTCCATCACCTTTCGCGGCCAAACCTTCGAGCACATGAACAGCCACCAAGTGGCGGTGATGGGCGTCGCCCGAACCTTTCAAAATCTGGCTTTGTTCAAGGGCATGAGCGTACTCGACAACATCATGTCGGGCCGCAACCTGAAGATCAAAAGCAATCTCTTCCTGCAGGCGCTGCGCATCGGACCGGCTGAAAAAGAAGAATTTCAGCACCGCGAAGCGGTCGAGAAAATCATCGACTTCCTGGAAATTCAAGCCTACCGAAAAACACCGGTTGGACAACTGCCCTACGGCCTGCAGAAACGTGTCGATCTTGGCCGAGCGCTGGCGATGGAGCCGCAAGTGCTGCTGCTGGATGAACCGATGGCCGGCATGAACGTCGAAGAAAAGCAGGACATGTGCCGCTTCGTCCTCGACGTCAACGACGAGTTCGGCACCACCGTGGTGCTCATCGAGCATGACATGGGTGTGGTGATGGACATCTCCGACCGCGTCGTGGTGCTGGACTACGGCAAAAAAATCGGCGACGGCACACCTGACGAAGTGCGGAACAACCCCGACGTCATCAGCGCCTACCTCGGCACCAGCTACTAACAAAGAACGGCAACACCATCATGGCATTTTTTCTTGAAACATTGCTAGGCGGTCTGATGGCCGGCATGCTGTATTCACTGGTGGCGCTGGGCTTTGTGCTGATCTTCAAAGCGTCCGGTGTTTTCAACTTTGCACAGGGGGCAATGGTGCTGTTTGCCGCGCTGGCGATGGCCCGATTTTCAGCATGGCTGCCGGCTTGGCTGGGCTTTGAAAGTCTGTTGCTGGCCAATGTGTTGGCTTTCTTGATTGCCGCGGTCATCATGTTTGCCGTGGCTTGGCTGATCGAGCGGCTGGTACTGCGGCATCTGGTCAACCAAGATGGCGCGACGCTGTTGATGGCGACACTGGGCATCGCTTACTTCTTAGAAGGTCTGGGTCAAACCATCTTCGGCGGCAATATTTACAAGATCGACATCGGCATGCCGAAAGATCCGGTCTTCGTACTCGACTCGATTTTTCCGGGCGGCCTGCTCATCAACAAAGAAGACCTGTATGCCGCGCTGATCGCTGCACTCTTGGTCAGCGCGCTGAGTCTGTTCTTTCAAAAGACCTCTACCGGGCGCGCCCTGCGTGCGGTGGCAGACGACCACCAAGCGGCGCAGTCGATTGGCATTCCCCTGAATCGAATCTGGGTCATCGTCTGGTGCGTAGCCGGCGTGGTGGCTTTGGTAGCCGGGATGATCTGGGGCAGCAAACTCGGCGTGCAATTCTCGCTCGCGACGGTGGCGTTGCGCGCCTTGCCGGTGGTGATTTTGGGTGGCTTGACCTCGGTGCCCGGCGCCATCATCGGCGGCCTGATCATCGGCGTCGGCGAGAAGCTGTCTGAAGTTTTCCTCGGTCCTTTTGTCGGTGGCGGTATTGAAATCTGGTTCGCCTATGTACTGGCGCTGGGCTTTCTGCTGTTTCGTCCGCAAGGCCTGTTTGGCGAAAAAATCATCGATAGGGTCTAGAGATGAAGCCCCCACGCCTGTCACTTCGTGTACTGCGCTGCCCCCCGAGGGAGTTGCTGCGCCTGCGGCCCGGCGAAGCCGGTTCCGCGGCCCCTGCTGGGCTTGAGACCGCGCCACGCCAGACTTCTTTTATTACGACCTAACCGCGGCTCATCCTTATGTTCTACAGAGAAAACGGTCAATTCAAAACCAACTACCGGGATGACCAGCAGATCTTCCCGATCTTGCAGGACCGGGTCGCCATCGGCCTGTTGTTGGCGGTCGCTTTTGTGGCCGTGCCGATGCTGGCCAGCGACTACCTGTTTCGCGCGATTTTGATACCTTTCGTGATCATGTCGCTGGCTGCACTGGGGGTGAATATTCTGGTCGGTTATTGCGGCCAAATCTCGCTCGGCTCGGGCGCTTTCATGGCGGTCGGCGCCTACGGTGCTTACAACATCTTTGTGCGCCTGCCGGGCATGCCGCTGATTCCGGCCTTGATCCTGGGCGGCTTGTGTGCTACCGCTTTCGGCATCTTGTTTGGCTTACCCAGTTTGCGTGTCAAGGGCTTGTATTTGGCCGTCACCACACTGGCCGCACAGTTCTTCGGCGACTGGATGTTTTTGCGCATCAAATGGTTCACGCTGGACACGCCCTCTGGCTCTGTCTCGGTGTCAAACCTGCAGGTTTTTGGCATGCCAATTGAAAGTTCTGTCAGCCGCTATCTGCTGTGCCTGTCGCTGCTGCTGGTCATCGGCGTGATGGCCAAGAACCTGGTGCGTAGCGCCATCGGCCGTGAGTGGATGGCGATCCGTGACATGGACGTGGCTGCGGCCGTGATCGGCATTCGCCCGATGTACGCCAAGCTAAGCGCCTTCGCAGTCAGTTCCTTCATCATCGGCGTGGCGGGGGGCCTCTGGGCGTTCGTTTATCTCGGTGCTTGGGAGCCTGCGGCTTTTTCTGTCGACCAATCCTTTCGCTTGCTGTTCATGGTGATCATTGGCGGCCTCGGCTCCATCATGGGCAGCTTTTTTGGCGCCGCTTTTATCGTGGTGCTGCCGATTGCACTGAATCAATTTTTACCTTTCTTTGCAGGCCTGTTTGGCATCGAAATTTCGACTGCTGGCGTGTCACATGCCGAACTGATGATTTTTGGCGGACTGATTGTTTGGTTTTTGATTGTTGAGCCGCATGGGCTGGCCAAGCTATGGTCTATGGGCAAGCAGAAGATGCGTTTGTGGCCCTTTCCACATTGAGTTTCGTGGGTGTTGTTTATCAAGTCAGTTTTAAAACTTAACCGGAGACAAGAATGAAATCAGGCAAATTAATTTTGGCGCTCGCGACCCTCGCGGTGAGCGCCTCTGTGGTCACCAGCGCCATGGCGCAGGCCAAAGAACAGTTCATCCCAGTGCTGTCCTACCGCACCGGGCCTTACGCCCCGAACGGTACGCCGTGGGCCAATGGTTTTGTGGACTACCTCAAACTGGTCAACGCACGCGGCGGCATCAACAGCGTCAAGCTGTCGTTCGAAGAGTGCGAGACCGGTTACGACACGGCGCGCAGCGTGGAGTGTTACGAGCGACTCAAGAGCAAAGGCATGTCGTTTGTGCAGCCACTGTCCACCGGTGCGACTTTCGCCATCACCGAAAAAGCCCCAATCGACAAAATCCCCGTGGTGACGGTTGGTTATGGCCGCAGCGAAAGTGCCGACGGCTCGGTCTTCAAATGGAACTTTCCCATCGCTGGCACCTATTGGGTCGCGGCGGATGCCATCTTGCAAGCCATCGCCAAAAAAGAGGGTGGCTTCGACAAGCTCAAGGGCAAACGCATCGCACTGGTTTATCACGACAGTCCGTTCGGCAAAGAGCCGATTCCACTGATACAAGAACGCGCCGCAATGCACGGCTTCAATCTGCAGATGCTACCGGTCACGGCGCCTGGCGTGGACCAGAAGGCCACTTGGTTGCAAGTACGCCAGGCGCGTCCAGACTATGTTGTGCTGTGGGGCTGGGGCGTGATGAACTCGACCTCCATCAAAGAAGCGCAAGCCACTGGCTACCCGCGTGAAAAAATGTATGGCGTCTGGTGGGCCGGTGCTGAGCCTGACGTGAAAGATGTGGCCGATGGCGCCAAAGGCTACAACGCGGTGACGATGCAGCACGGTGCTGAGCCCAACTCCAAGGTGGTGAAAGACGTGCTGGCGATGGTCCACGGCAAAGGCAATGGAACCGGACCGAAAGACGAAGTCGGCCAGGTACTCTACATGCGCGGCGCCATGAGCGCCATGCTCGGTATCGAAGGCATTCGCTCAGCGCAAGAGCGTTTTGGCAAAGGCAAGGTCATGAACGGCGAGCAAGTCCGTTGGGGCCTCGAAAACCTGAACCTGACGCAGCCCAAGCTTGACGCCCTCGGCTTTGCCGGCGTCATGCGGCCGATCAGCACCTCTTGCACCGACCACATGGGTTCGGCTTGGGCGCGCATCCACACATGGGACGGCAAGCAGTGGAAGTTCACCTCCGACTGGCTGCAGGCTGACGAGCAAATCATCAAACCTATGGTCAAGGCGACGGCGGCGAAATACGCGGCTGAGAAAAAGCTGACACCACGCACACCGGCTGACTGCCAGTCGTGATTTGACATGGGGTTTCGGCCAGAGGCTGGCCTCTTACAGCGAAAGGAACTGACTTTCTGCGTAGGAGCCGAGCCTCTTGGCCATGACCCTGCTTGCACCAACTGCATCCTCTGACAGATCGGATTTCAGCCCATGAGTGATTCAACCATCGTGCTCAATGTCAACGGCATCGAGGTCATTTACAACCACGTGATCTTGGTGCTGAAGGGCGTCTCGTTGCAGGTGCCTGACGGCAAAATAGTGGCGATTTTGGGCGGCAATGGGGCCGGCAAAACCACCACGCTCCGGGCCGTCTCGAACCTGCTCAAGGGCGAACGCGGCGAAGTCACCAAAGGCTCGATCGAGCTGCGCGGCGAGCGCATTGAGAATCTCTCACCGTCTGATCTGGTGCAACGCGGCGTGGTGCAAGTGATGGAAGGTCGGCACTGCTTTGCGCACCTGACGATTGAAGAAAACTTGTTGACCGGCGCCTACACCCGCAAAGACAAGGCCGAAGTGGCGGCCAATCTGGAGAAGGTTTACGCCTACTTTCCGCGCTTGAAAACACGCCGCAGCTCGCAGGCCGCCTACACGTCTGGCGGTGAACAACAGATGTGCGCGATTGGCCGCGCGCTGATGACCAACCCGAACATGGTGCTGCTTGACGAGCCGTCGATGGGTCTGGCCCCGCAGATCGTCGAGGAAGTTTTCAACATCGTCAAAGACCTGAATGAAAAAGAGAAAGTCACCTTTTTACTGGCCGAGCAGAACACCCACATGGCGCTGAAATACGCCGACTATGGCTACATCATGGAAAGTGGCCGGGTCGTGATGGATGGCGTGGCCAGCGACTTGGCCAGCAACGAAGACGTCAAAGAGTTTTACTTGGGCGTGGGCGGAGGTGAGCGAAAGAGTTTCAAAGACGTTAAAAGCTACAAACGGCGCAAGCGCTGGTTGGCCTGAGGCACGCAACATGAACCAACATTTCGACGCACTGGAAATCCGCGACCCCGCAGAACGGGAAGCCGCACAGCTCGCGGCGCTGCCGAGACTGATCGCTCACGCGCAACAACACAGCCCGGCTGCGACGCACACACTGGCGGGCATCCATCCGGCCAACGTTAACTCGTGGGCCGCGCTGGCCAGCTTGCCGGTCACCCGCAAACACGCACTGCTGGAACGCCAACTGGCCACGCGCCCAGCTGACTCGTTTGGTGGTTTTGCCAGCGTTGTGCGGGGCCGGAAAATGCCGCGTATCTTCGCCTCGCCAGGCCCGATTTATGAGCCCGATGTGGCGCGTCCAGATTATTGGCGCTTGGGGCGCGCACTGTATGCCGCGGGCTTTCGCGAAGGCGACTTGGCCCACAACTCTTTCAGCTACCACATGACGCCCGGCGCATTCATGATGGAGTCCGGCGCGCATGCGATTGGTTGCAGCGTTTTTCCTGCCGGCACCGGCCAGACCGAACAACAACTCGCCGCCATTGCCGACTTGCGGCCCGAGGCCTACGTCGGCACGCCCAGCTTCCTGCGCATCCTGCTGGAAAAAGCCCACGCCAGCGGCTCGGACATCTCCAGCATCCAACGGGCGCTGGTCTCGGGCGAAGCCTTTCCGCCCTCATTGCGCGACTGGTTGGAGAGCCACGGCATTGCCGGCTATCAGTGCTACGTCACCGCCGACCTCGGTCTGATCGCCTACGAAACAGAAGCCCGCCAAGGCTTGGTGCTCGACGAAGCCGTGCTTGTCGAGATCGTGCGGCCCGGCACCGGCGACCCGCTGCCAGCAGGTGAAGTCGGCGAATTGGTGGTGACCACGCTCAACCCCGATTACCCCTTGATCCGTTTTGGCACTGGCGATTTGTCGGCCGTGTTGCCCGGCACCTGCCCGACTGGGCGCAGCAACACGCGCATCAAGGGTTGGCTCGGACGCGCCGACCAGATCACCAAGGTGCGCGGCATGTTTGTGCACCCGGGCCAGATTGCCGAGATCGTCAAACGCTTTCCGGAAGTGCTCAAAGCCAGATTGGTGGTGAGCGGCGAAATGGCGAATGACGCGATGACGCTCAAGCTTGAAGTTTCGGCTGCGCCTGAGGGCTTGGCTGCGCGCATTGGCGAGGCCGTCCGCGACGTCACCAAATTGCGCTCGGATGTCGACCTGATAAGCCCGGGCAACTTGCCCAACGATGGCTTGGTGATTGAGGATGCCCGAAGCTATAAATAGTGCCGGGTTTAGACCTGCCATTACTCAGCGTTAACCCTGTGAATTTCTCCTGAGGCACTAGAATAGCGGCCTCATTTCAAGGGATTTTGCACATGAAGAAGCTTTTAGTTCTGGCGCTTGCAACGGCTGCTGTGTTTGCCCAAGCGCAAACTTTCCCCGGCTCCAAGCCGATTACTTTCGTGGTTCCGTTCGCTGCCGGCGGCCCCACCGACCGCGTCGCTCGCGACTTGGCCGAAGCCATGCGTAAATCGATGGGCGGTAGCGCTAATTTCATCGTCGAAAACGTCAACGGTGCCGGCGGCACGATTGGCGTCGCCAAAGTGGCCCGCGCCAATTCAGACGGCCACACCCTGCTGCTGCACCACATCGGCATGGCCTCGGCACCGAGTCTGTACCGTAAGTTGTCATTCAAGGTGCCCGAGGACTTCGAATTTCTTGGCATGATCAACGAAGTGCCGATGACCCTGATTGGCAAGCCGCAGTTGGTGGCCAACACCTACCGCGACCTGGAGACTTACATCAAAGCCAATGCGGGCAAGTTGAACATCGCGCACGCGGGTCTGGGATCAGCGTCCCATTTGTGCGGCTTGATGTGGCAATCGCGCCTGCAGGCCAGCGAAGCCATGACGACCATTCCTTTCAGCGGCACGGCACCAGCCATGAATGCGTTGGTCGGCGGTCAGGTTGACATCATGTGCGACCAAACCACCAACACCACCGGTCAGATCGAAGCCGGCCGCGTCAAAGCTTATGCGGTGACCACGGCCAAATCGCTGTCCAGCAACAGGTTGCTCAAAGACTACCCGAGCCTGCAAGAAGCCGGCTTGAAGGGTTTTGAGCTGACCATCTGGCACGGTCTCTACGCACCAAAGGGCACGCCGCCAGCAGTTTTGACCCAGATCAACAATGCCTTGAAGATTGCGCTGAAAGACCCTGACTTCATCAAAAAGCAAGAAGCTTTGGGTGCCGTGATCGTCGCCGACAAGCGTGTCGAGCCCGCTGCTCACAAGGCTTTCGTGGCGGCTGAAACTGCCAAGCTCAAGCCTCTGATTGTGGCGGCTGGCAAGTTCGCTGACTAAAGCGCTTACTCCTGACAAAAAACCGCTTGAGCACTTTCGTGCCAAGCGGTTTTTTTCAGACTCAGCGCCAAGGATGAGGCCTGATTCGGGTTATCCCGCTCACACAATTGTTCACTTGGCGTTGAAAATATGGCGTTCGTTTTGACGCCGAAATTAACAGCGTCTATCCCTGCTTCATTCACACACCAGAAACCACCATGTCTTTGAAATCCATACCGCGCCGCCAACTCATTGGCACCTTGTCCCGCACGCTGGGTGCGATCAGCGTCACGACTTTTTCTGCGTTGTTGGCGCTGCCATCCTTCGCGCAATCCACCTGGCCGAACCGGCCGGTCAAAATCATCGTGCCCTTCGCGGCAGGCGGCACCACCGACATCTTGGCCCGCGCCATCGCACCGGAGTTGGCCAAGGCCTTCGGCCAGCCTTTTGTGGTCGACAATCGCGGCGGCGCTGGCGGCAATTTAGGCTCCGACATGGTGGCCAAGTCACCGGCTGACGGCTACACCCTTTTAATGGGCACGGTCGGTACGCACGGCATCAACCAGTCGCTATACGCCAAGATGCCGTATGACCCGATCAAGGATTTCGCCCCCATCACCATGCTCGCCGGCGTCCCAAATGTGATGGTGATGAATGCCGAAAAAGCCCGCACGCTTGGCATCAACAATGTGCCCGACTTCATCAAATACGCTAAGGCCCATCCTGGCAAGCTGAACATGGCGTCCAGCGGTAATGGCACCTCGATTCACATGGCTGGCGAGTTGTTCAAAAGCATGACCGGAACCTTCATGGTGCACCTCCCTTACCGAGGCTCCAGCCCAGCATTGCTCGATTTGGTAGCCGGCAACACCGATGTGATGTTCGACAACCTGCCATCGTCCCTGCAACACATCAAGAGCGGCAGACTGAAGGCCTTTGCCGTCACCAGCAGTCAGCGTTCAGCCGTCTTGCCCGACGTGCCGACGATTGAAGAAGCCGCCAAATTGAAGGGCTTTGAGGCCAGCAGCTGGTTTGGCTTGTTGGCGCCCGCCGGCACGCCACCCGACATCGTCAACCGGATTCAACAAGAAGTCGCCAAGTCGCTGAACACGCCCTCCATCAAAGAAAAGCTGCTGCTGCAAGGCGCTATTCCCAGTGGCAACACGCCGCAAGAGTTCACCAAAGTGATTGTCGCTGAAACCACAAAATGGGCCACGGTGGTGAAGGACTCTGGCGCCAAAGTCGACTGACGGCGCTGCGCGGCTGGCCTCGTTGATCACCTAGGGCTTGGGTCTGGTGGTCGGCGGTTTGCTGGTCAGAGAAGTTGCCGGCCAGATGCGCGAGAAGGGGGTACGGCTGCACTCACCGATGTTGGTGGCGGCCGCGGTTACATAGGCTACATGGTGTGGTACTGCCTGACGATGCCAGCCTCGTTGAGCTGGGTGTCGATGCCCGCGACAAGTTGCTCATGTCCAAAGACGATATTTCAACGCCTGCCGACCGGCTTGACACCAGCCCGCATCCTGACCGCCCTGGTTGGTTTGCCATTGCTGGCTTACTTGGCGATCTAATTTACGGAGGGTGGATCGCTGACGCTGAACATCGTCAACTTTTTCGTTGCATCTGGGTACGGTCAATTTACAGTTCAAAGGCCGATCATGCTGGATGCGCCCGCACAACTCGGTGCTGACCCGGCCGTTGCGATGATGCCGGTGGCCTATAGCGGCCAGTGGAGCAACATGATCCAGCCGTTCTGGGCGCGACCTTGTTGCTGGTTGGCGCGGGACGGACAACGGGCGCAGGCTGAGTCATGATTCAATTACTGCGCGCGACACTGCCGCCTTGACTGCTACGCTTGCCAGATCGACAAACCGCGCTGCTTGTTGTTGCAAACTTGACAGGGTGTCGTGATCATCGTGGCCACTATGAGCGCGTTTTTCTGCCGTCTTGCTGGGGTATTGGCAACTCGCGCAGCGACGCTGTACCGATGGCGCAAAATGCGCAACTATGTTTACCATTCCTTCTGTTCCAAAGCCTGCTGCTCAAGGTCTCCTGCAAGACGGTTTAAGCTTGCTCGCGCCAACCGAATTACTCGCCACACTGTCACTTTCCACGACTGACTGGCGTGCGAAATGGCCAACCCTTGCTGACTCGTGGAACCGTTTACCACCAGACCTGCATTTACGCGATGGCGGTCATTATCGAAACCGGCGTCACGCTTGTTTTAAGCAAGACCTGAGCGCACAAACCCTGCTGCCTGTTCCGCACCGGGCGCACTGGCAACCGGTCGACTACAACGCGCTGCACGGCGGCTTTGAGCGCTGGTTTGAACCGGTTGATCCCAACGTCGCCAACGATCCCCTGTGGCTTGACTTGCTGTCAGCGCTCGGTGAGTTGTTTGCCAAGGTCAAGCCGGTGAAACAGTGGTTCATTGAGGCGCACCAGTTTCGCATTGACACCGCCGGCGGTGTGGGCCGGCCGACGCCTGAGGGCGCGCACCGTGACGGGGTTGATTTTGTCGTCGTGCTGCTGGTTGGTCGCAGTGGCGTCAAAGGTGGCGAGACGCGCGTCTTTGACGCCCATGGGCAACACGGTGTTCGCTTTGTGATGGAGCAGCCGTTGACCGCCTTGCTGCTTGATGACGAACGTGTGATCCACGAAACAACGCCAATCCTGCCAGCGGATTCAGCGGTGGGCGGCTTCAGAGACACGCTGGTGCTGACCTACCGTTCTGCCGCTTTTCAGTCGCCGATTTAAAGTGACGCTTGTTGATCAGGTTCGGAAATCGACTCGGCCCCAGTTCTTCGTGCGCTGCCGCCATGTCGTTCAGCAGCGAGAAAATGGTTGGTTGGCTGACGACACGCTGGCGCTCACGTTGTCGGCGCGCCATGATGCGCCATGTTACAGCCGACTGAAGTGCGATCCCACCGTAACGCAGGGTCAACCAGCCGTCTCCCGCCAGGGGCTGAATGTATTGTGAAAACAAGGTTCTCGAAACACCACACAGCTCAGCTAATTGATATTGCCCAATTGGGATATCCACTGTTTGAAACAATCGGGTGGGCTTGACTCTTGCCTCTGCAGCCGGCGTTGAATGTTGGCACTGCGCTTCGGCAAATTGCGCTAAACCCATCAGGATCCGCAACGGCGGGCTGCTCATTCGCATTAAGGTTAGCATCTCAGACTGCTGCTGCGACTGCAACGCCACGTGACGAAGTAACCAACGCACAAAGCTGGGTTCATTTTCGAGCGCTGCATCAAAGCATTTTTTATCCATCCCAATCACTTCAACGGCAGACAAACAAATGTGGTCGTGAAGACTGGGTTGTTGACTCAGCAGTGCCTGTTCGCCAAACCAAGCATTCCGGCTAAAGACAGTGATCGGCAGACGCTTGCCCTTGTCCAACTGAATGCTCGCGGCGACAAAGCCAGACAGAACACAGCGCCAAGCTTGAACGCTACAGCCTTTTTCTGTTATCACATCGCCCTCGTCATAAGAGGTGAGTGTCAACTGCGGCAAGTTTGCCAGTGATGGTGCAGTGCCGAACTGCAGGCTTTTGAGTAGTTGATGCGCGAAAGTAGACAAGCTTGACAGCCTTTATGAAACCACCGTTCGGTCTTTCGTCAACTCAATAGATATCGAATTGATGTGTTTCATCATAAAGGAATCAAGCCGTTGCAGACACAACGCAAAAAGCTCACCGAAGTGAGCTTTTTGGAACCTGTCTAGACGACAGGTTAAATGGTTGCGCGGGCAAGATTTGAACTTACGACCTTTGGGTTATGAGCCCAACGAGCTACCAGGCTGCTCCACCGCGCGATAAGTGTATATTATATCTGTTATTCAGCTGCTGTGCCAGCTGATGATGAATTTTCTTCAGCATCAGGACGATCAACCAATTCAACCAAAGCCATTGGTGCATTGTCACCAACACGGAAACCCATTTTCAGGATACGCGAGTAGCCGCCTGGACGCGTGTTGTAACGTGGACCCAGTTCTGCGAAAAGTTTGACGACCATGTCACGATCGCGCAAACGATCGAACGCCAGACGCTTGTTGGCTAATGTTGGGTTCTTGGCCAAAGTGATCATCGGCTCAACCACGCGGCGGAGTTCTTTGGCTTTTGGCAGGGTAGTTTTGATGGCTTCGTGCTGAATCAGCGAGTTCATCATGTTGCGCAACATCGCCAAGCGATGTGAGCTGGTGCGATTGAGTTTACGTAATCCGTGTCCGTGGCGCATGGTGCTATTTCCTTCCAGTTTTTATAATTCAGGCAGCCGTATCAGGTACTGCCCGTGCACGGCCTCAGTGATGAGGCCTTTTCAAATCAACGCTTGTCGAGGCCGGCTGGTGGCCAGCTTTCGAGGCGCATGCCCAAGGTCAGACCGCGGGATGCCAGCACTTCCTTGATTTCATTGAGTGATTTACGGCCCAAGTTCGGCGTTTTGAGAAGTTCATTCTCAGTGCGCTGAATCAGATCGCCAATGTAGTAAATGTTTTCAGCCTTCAAGCAATTGGCCGAACGGACAGTGAGTTCCAATTCGTCAACAGGACGCAACAGAATTGGATCGAACTGCTGCGAGCTGCGCTGAACTGGCGCATCAAATGCAGCCAACTCATTGCCTTCGAGCTGAGCGAACACAGCCAGCTGCTCAACCAAAATCTTGGCTGAAGCGCGAACTGCATCTTCAGCAGAGACAGCACCGTTGGTTTCGATTTCAAGAACCAGCTTGTCCAAGTCGGTGCGCTGCTCAACGCGGGCGCTTTCGACCACGTAGCTCACGCGTTTGACAGGCGAAAACGAAGCATCCAACACAATGCGGCCAATTGACTTGGTCGACTCGTCGCCGTAACGACGCATTGTTCCAGGAACATAACCACGGCCGTTTTCGACCTTGATTTGCATGTCGATCTTGCCGCCGTGCGACAGATTGACGATGACGTGCTCAGGGTTGATGATTTCGACATCGTGCGGGGTCTGAATATCAGCCGCTGTGACCGGGCCTTCGCCGTCTTTGCGCAGGCTCAGGGTGACTTCATCGCGGTTGTGCAATTTGAAAACCACACCTTTGAGGTTCAGCAAAATGTTCAGCACATCTTCTTGTACACCGTCAATCGACGAGTACTCGTGCAAGACGCCTGCAATGGTCACTTCCGTGGCGGCATGGCCGACCATGGACGACAACAGAACACGACGCAGGGCATTGCCCAGCGTGTGGCCATAGCCGCGTTCAAACGGCTCCAGAGTCACTTTGGCACGGTTGGCAGACAACTGCTCAACATTGATGGTTTTTGGTTTCAGTAAATTTGTTTGCATACGGTCTTCCTCTCAATACCCTCGGCTCGTTACGCCGATAAGGCCGGTTGAAGCAGACCTGAGTTCGGATGAATCCGGGGCTCAGGAAGGGTCAAAATAAACGTGAAATTAACGTGAGTACAGCTCGACGATCAACGATTCGTTGACGTCAGCGGCGAATTCGTCACGGTCAGGCACTTTCTTGAAAATGCCTTCGCCCTTGTCGATGCTGACATCCACCCAAGCTGGCATGCCAACTTGTTGCGCCAATTGCAGGGCTTCGAGGACGCGGTTTTGTTTCTTCGACTTCTCGCGGACACCGACGACGTCACCGGTTTTCACCAAGTACGAAGGGATGTTGACTGACTGGCCGTTGACGGTGATTGCTTTGTGCGATACCAACTGACGTGCTTCAGCGCGGGTTGAACCAAAGCCCATGCGGTAAACGACGTTGTCAAGACGGCATTCCAACAGAAACAAAAGGTTGGCACCGGTGTTGCCCTTGCGGCGATCAGCTTCTTCGAAGTAACGGCGAAACTGCTTCTCGAGCACGCCATACATGCGCTTGACCTTCTGCTTTTCACGCAGTTGCAGACCGTAGTCCGACGTGCGCATGCCCGAAGTGCGACCGTGCTGGCCTGGCTTCGAGTCAAATTTTGCCTTGTCACCAATCGCGCGACGAGCGCTCTTGAGGAACAAGTCAGTGCCTTCACGGCGGGAGAGTTTGGCCTTGGGGCCTAGGTAACGTGCCACTTGCTTTTCCTTTTGTCATCTGCTGCACGGAGTGCAGGAGCCCTCGGTACGAAACCTGACGGCGGTGGGCTTGATAAAAATGCCAAAAGCCTGGCTGGCTACCGAAGCAACCGACCAGACCCATGACAAGGTGAAATTAGATGCGACGACGCTTCTGTGGTCGGCAGCCGTTGTGCGGAACTGGTGTCACGTCAGCAATCGAGTTGATGCGGATGCCGAGGGCGCCCAGAGCACGCACTGACGATTCGCGACCAGGACCGGGGCCCTTGATTTCGACGTCGACGTTCTTGATGCCTTGTTCAATGGCCGCACGACCAGCCACTTCTGACGCAACTTGAGCTGCGAAAGGTGTGGATTTACGTGAACCCTTGAAACCCTGACCACCCGAAGAGGCCCAAGACAAAGCGTTGCCTTGACGGTCAGTGATGGTGATGATCGTGTTGTTGAAAGACGCGTGGATGTGGGCAATACCATCGGCCACGTTCTTGCGAACTTTTTTACGGACGCGCTGCGAAGCGCTATTGTTGGGTGCTTTTGCCATAACTTACCTTCGATTATTTCTTCAAGGACTGCGCTGCCTTACGCGGACCCTTGCGGGTACGGGCATTGGTACGCGTACGCTGACCACGCATTGGCAGGCCGCGACGATGGCGAAAACCACGGTAGCAACCGATGTCCATCAAACGCTTGATGTTCATCGTCGTTTCGCGACGCAAATCACCTTCGATGGTGAACAGAGCGATCTGGTCACGGATCTTTTCGAGATCGCCATCAGTCAGATCTTTGATCTTTTTAGCGTAATCGATCTCACAAGCTTCGCAAATTTTGCGAGCACGTGTGCGACCGATGCCAAAAATCGCAGTCAAGCCGATTTCGGCGTGTTGCTGTGGCGGAATGTTGATACCTGCTATACGAGCCATATGCGTCCTCTAATACTCTTTGAAATCAGCCTTGACGCTGTTTGTGGCGTGGGTCTGTGCAAATAACTCGCACAACACCTTTACGGCGGATAATTTTACAGTTGCGGCAGATCTTCTTAACAGAAGCTGAAACTCTCATTGTCGTTCTCCTAAACTTTCTCTATGCGATTCGCATGAAACACGATGGTTGACTGAAGTCCGAATCAAGTGCCAGGCTTGAAATTGGCTTTCTTCAACAAGGACTCATATTGCTGTGACATCAGGTAGTTTTGCACTTGCGCCATGAAGTCCATGGTTACCACCACAATGATCAGCAACGAAGTCCCGCCAAAGTAAAACGGCACGTTGTATTTCAGAATCAAAAACTCAGGCAACAAACACACGAATGTGATGTAAATCGCACCGGCCAAAGTCAGGCGAACCAAAATCTTGTCAATGTAACGGGCGGTCTGGTCACCGGGACGAATCCCCGGAACAAACGCGCCACTCTTTTTCAGGTTGTCTGCTGTTTCGCGGCTGTTGAAAACCAAGGCCGTGTAGAAAAAGCAGAAGAAGATAATCGCTGACGCATAAAGCATCACGTAAATTGGCTGACCGGGTGTCAATGTGCTGGCGATGTCTCGCAACCAGCGCATGCTTTCTCCACTACTGAACCAACCAACGAGTGTAGCAGGCAACAAGATGATCGACGACGCAAAGATCGGTGGAATCACACCAGCCATGTTCAGCTTCAAAGGCAGGTGCGACGACTGTCCACCGTAGACCTTGTTGCCAACTTGCCGCCGTGCGTAGTTCACCAAAATCTTGCGTTGACCGCGCTCGACGAACACCACAAAGTAGGTGACCAATGCGATAACCACCACGATCACCAGCGCCACCAGAATACTCATGGCACCGGTGCGAACCAGTTCAAGAATACCGCCCATGGCACCTGGCAGGCCGGCAGCGATGCCGGCAAAAATCAAAATCGAAATACCATTGCCCAGACCGCGCTCAGTGATCTGCTCACCTAGCCACATCAAGAACATGGTGCCAGCTGTCAAACTAACAACAGCCGTCATACGAAAACCAAAACCCGGCGCCAACACCAAACCTGGCGAGCTTTCCAACGCAACAGCAATGCCCATCGACTGAAACAGCGCCAGACCCAAGGTGCCATAGCGGGTGTACTGCGTGATCTTGCGACGTCCAGACTCGCCTTCTTTCTTGAGCTGCTCGAATGTGGGAACCACATAGGTGAGCAACTGCATGATGATCGACGCGGAAATGTAGGGCATGATGCCCAACGCAAACACCGTGAAACGGGACAGCGCACCACCCGAGAACATATTGAACAAGTTCAAGATGCCACCCTGCTGGCCGCTGAACAGCGCCTTCAGGGATGTCGGGTCGATTCCAGGCACAGGAATATGCGCACCCACGCGGTAAACGACCAACGCAAGCAGCAAGAAGACAAGCCGATTGCGCAAATCACCGAACTTGCCGGTTTTTGCAATTTGGGCGGAGCTGGTGGCCACTGATCGTTATCCGGTTAGTAGGTTGCTGTAGATTGAATAGTCGCTTGCCGTACTCAGGCGAACGAGCCACCGACCGCTTCGATCGCTGCTTTGGCACCTGCAGTGGCACCAATGCCATTGAGCTTGACAGCCTTGGTCAGAACGCCAGTCTTGATGACTTTGACGGTCTTGATCATGTGGCTGACGAGGCCCGCGCTTTTCAGCACGAGCATGTCAACTTCAGCCAAACCGAGCTCTTCCAGCGAAGTCAAAGTCACTTCGGCATTGAATTGCAGCTGGTGCGACTTGAAACCACGCTTTGGCAGACGACGGTGCATAGGCATTTGACCGCCTTCAAAACCGACTTTATGGTAACCACCCGAACGGGACTTTTGGCCTTTGTGACCACGACCGGCGGTTTTACCCAGACCGGAGCCAATACCACGACCGACACGACGCTTAGCGTGCTTGGCGCCAGCGGCTGGCTTGATTGTGTTTAATTCCATGATGAACCTGTCCTTACAGAATCTTGACCAGGTAACTGATCTTGTTGATCATGCCGCGAACTGCGGGCGTGTCTTCTAGTTCGCTGGTGCTATTGATGCCGCGAAGGCCAAGACCACGCACCGTTGCACGGTGTGATACCTTGGTACCAATCGGGCTTTTGACCAGCTGGACTTTGATTTTGTGTTCTGTCGTCATAACGGTACCGCCTTAGCCGAAGATGTCTTCGACTGTTTTCCCACGCTTGGCCGCGATATTGGAGGCCGTGGTGGATTTGTTCAGGGCGTCCATCGTGGCGCGCACCATGTTGTATGGGTTGCTCGAACCATGGCTTTTGGCCACGATATCGGTGATGCCCATGACTTCGAAGACAGCGCGCATAGGGCCGCCAGCAATGATGCCAGTCCCTTTTGGAGCTGGCGCCATCATCACGTTAGCAGCACCGTGGTGGCCGAAAACGTTGTGATGGATGGTGCCGTTCTTCAACGACACCGAGGTCATATTGCGACGAGCCTCTTCCATGGCCTTTTGCACAGCGGCAGGCACTTCTTTCGATTTGCCCTTGCCCATGCCGACCCGACCTGCGCCATCACCGACAACAGTCAGTGCCGCGAAGCCGAGAATACGACCGCCCTTAACGACCTTGGTGACGCGGTTAACCGCAATCATCTTTTCCTTCAGACCATCGTCTGGAGCGTCATTGTTTGATTTAGCTTGAAACTTAGCCATACTTAATTCCAGTCTGCTTAGAACTGCAAGCCGGCTTCACGCGCAGCCTCGGCCAGCGCTTTCACGCGGCCGTGGTAGGCGAAGCCAGCGCGGTCGAACGCTACTTTTTCCACACCAGCTGCTTTTGCTTTTTCAGCAATGCGCTTGCCAATGGCCAGCGCAGCAGCAACATTACCGCCCTTGCCTGACGCGCCGAGTTCCTTGCGGACTTCGACTTCTGCCGTAGAGGCAGCAGCCAGGATTTTGGAGCCGTCGCCAGAAATGACGCTGGCATAAATATGCAAATTGGTACGATTCACCGTCAAACGTGCCACGCCTTGCGTCGCAATGCGGATGCGGGTTTGACGTGAACGGCGAAGGCGCTGCTCTTTTTTGGTCAACATGATGCAGCTCCTTATTTCTTCTTGGTTTCTTTGATCGTGATCTTCTCATCCGAATAACGGATGCCCTTGCCCTTGTAAGGCTCAGGAGGACGAATCGCACGAACTTCAGCAGCGATCTGACCGACGCGCTGGCGATCAGAACCCTTGATCACGACTTCTGTCGGGGTGGGGGTTTCGACTTTGATGCCAGCCGGCATGTCAATGACAACCGGGTGGGAAAAACCCACCGTCAGGTTCAGTTTGGCGCCTTGGGCTTGGGCTTTGAAACCCACACCCACCAAATTGAGCTTTTTCTCAAAGCCCTTGGTGACACCGGTGACCATATTGTTCACGAGCTGGCGCATAGTGCCGCTCATGGCGTTGGCTTCGCGTGACTCGTTCGCAGGAACGAAAGTCAGCTGGCCGGCTTCGTTCTTGATGGTCACCAGAACGTTTTGCGCCTGCGCCAAGGTGCCCAAGGCGCCCTTGACATTGATGTGGTCTTCTTTGAAGACAACGTCAACGCCCGTTGGGACGATGACTGGCATTTTTGCTACACGAGACATATCAGTTACTCCTAATGTCCGTTAAGCCACATAGCAAAGAACTTCGCCACCGATGCCGGTTGCGCGCGCTTTGCGATCGGTCATGACGCCTTGTGGCGTTGTGACGATGGCCACACCCAAGCCATTCATGACTTGAGGAATGGAACCGTGGCCTTTGTAAACACGCAGGCCAGGGCGACTGACGCGCTCAATGCGCTCAATCACAGGGCGACCTGCGTAATACTTCAGGGCAATTTCCAATTGCGGTTTACCGTCGTTGGCATTGACCGAGAAGCCATCAATGTAGCCCTCATCTTTCAAGACCTGGGCGATAGCGATTTTGACTTTAGAAGACGGTACCTGAACAATGGCTTTTTCAACCATTTGTGCATTGCGGATGCGCGTCAACATGTCGGCGATAGGATCACTCATGCTCATTTGTGGTTCTCCTAGGGCTTACCAGCTGGCTTTAGTGATACCGGGGATATCACCAGCAAAAGCCAATTCACGGATCTTGGCGCGAGCCAGACCAAATTGACGGAACGTACCGCGTGGACGACCCGTGATCGCGCAGCGGTTACGCTGACGAGTCGGGTTCGCATTGCGGGGCAACTTTTGCAACTCAAGACGGGCCAGGGCGCGCTCGTCGTCAGTGCGTTTGAAGTCACCTGCCGTCTTTTTCAATTCTGTGTATTTCTTCGCGAACTTAGCAGCGAGTTTGTCGCGCTTGATTTCACGTTGAAGTAGAGCTTGTTTTGACATCTCTTGCGCCTTCAGTTCTTGAACGGAAAACGGAAGGCGGTGAGCAGTGCTTTGCACTCTTCATCGGTCTTAGCCGTTGTGGTGATGCTGATATTGAGACCGCGCAAAGCATCCACTTTGTCGTACTCAATCTCAGGGAAAATGATCTGCTCTTTCACGCCGATGTTGTAGTTGCCGCGGCCATCAAAGGCCCGACCGGAAATACCGCGGAAGTCACGAACCCGCGGCAGAGCCACGGTGACGAAACGATCGAGGAATTCATACATCTTCACGCCGCGCAGGGTGACCATGCAGCCAATTGGCAAGTCTTCGCGGATTTTGAAACCAGCGATCGCCTTTTTAGCCTTGGTGACGACTGGCTTTTGGCCAGCAATCTTGGTCATGTCGCCGACGGCGCTGTCCATGACTTTCTTATCGGCAACTGCCTCGCTCACACCCATATTGAGTGTGATCTTGGTGATGCGGGGAACCTGCATCGGTGTCGTGTAGCCGAATTTTTCAATCAGGGCTGGTGCGATTTTCTCGCGGTACTGAGCTTGCAAGCGTGCCATTTTTATGCAGCCTTAATTTCGTCGCCGCTGGACTTGTAGACGCGCACTTTTTTGCCGTCAGCCAACAACTTGATACCAACGCGATCCGCCTTGCCAGTCGCAGCGTTGAAAATCGCCACGTTGGATTGGTGAATCGGCATGTTTTTCTCAACAATGCCACCTGCGATACCTTTGAGTGGGTTGGGCTTGGCATGTTTTTTGACCATGTTGACACCGTCCACCATCAGGTAGCTTTCGTCCTTGCGAAGCGCAACTGTGCCGCGCTTGCCTTTGTCTCGTCCTGCGAGAATGACGACCTCGTCGCCTTTGCGAATTTTGTTCATGGCGGGTCCTTAAAGAACTTCAGGAGCCAAGGACACGATCTTCATGAACTTTTCAGTGCGCAGTTCGCGCGTCACTGGTCCGAAGATGCGGGTGCCGATTGGCTCGAGTTTGGCATTGAGCAAAACTGCTGCATTGCCGTCAAATTTAACAAGGGAGCCATCGCCGCGACGAATGCCTTTGGCAGTGCGGACAACAACAGCGCTGTAAACCTCACCTTTTTTGACACGGCCACGTGGGGCTGCTTCTTTGATGGTCACTTTAATGACATCACCAACGCTGGCGTAACGGCGCTTAGAGCCGCCCAGCACTTTGATGCACATCACGGATTTAGCACCCGTGTTGTCAGCAACGTCGAGTTTGGATTGCGTTTGAATCATTTAAATTAGTCCCAACTTGCACCAGTTGATCAAACGCTTAGATTGACGCATGCGCCATTCAAACAATCAATCAGCCAGTCAGTCTTGGGCCCGTCGTCCACAGCGCAAACCACTCGCACTGCTTCCGTTAGGCAGAAGTCTCCGCTTTCAAGAGCGAAGCCCACGATTATGACTGCATAAAACCAGTGCGTCAACTCACTGCCTGCAAAAATCTTCTCTGCAGATGAAAAATAAGTTGTTCACGGCCTACAAATCTTCGGACAATCGGCTTTTAAGCGCGCCATGGAGTTGAACTGTAGCTCTTTAGCGACATTTTTGAGCTGATCAGCAGTTGTTGCGTTTTTTCCCGCGCCCGTTCCTACTGCTTTGCACGCTCCAAGCTTTTCTTTTTTCAGCTCGGCAGCGTTTTATAGGCTTGGCACAGCGTGACGAATGCACTTAACTGCGGGTCTACGCCGGTTTCTGCCTGCAGCAGTGCAGCCACATCCGCCGCCAAGGACTCCGCCAGCAGCGCATCTAAAAATAGCACACGTGACCGCCGCGCCAGCATGTCTTCTACCGTGCGCGCATATTCATAGCGGGCCGCAAAGCGTACCATTGCCTCCGACAAGCCGGGGCACAACCAACGCTCATGGCCTAGCAAGGCCTGTACGTCGCCCGCTTCCGCACCGTAGCTGTGCAGTCCCGCGGCCTCAGTCATTTTGTGTTGCGCCGCAGCTGCGCCAACTAGCGGCAACGCCGCTGTCACCGACCCTCCGCGCTTGGGCAACAAATCAGCTTCAGCGCAATGCACTAGGACGTCTTCTGCCATCGCTCGATAAGTGGTCCACTTACCACCTGTGACGGTGACCAAACCACTCGGGCTGACCACCACCGTGTGCTCCCTCGATAAACCCTTGGTGCTGTGTCCTTCGTTCTCTGGCGGTTTCACCAGCGGCCGCAAGCCCACCCAGACACTCAAGACATCTGCCGCGAGTGGTGCTCGCGTCAGATAGCGCGCCGATTCACGCAGAATAAAGTCGACCTCTTGCGGAAAAGCCATTGGCTCCCGTGCCAGATCTTTCCGCGGTGTGTCTGTGGTACCCAAAATGACTTTGCCCAGCCAAGGCACAGCAAAAAGCACTCGGCCATCCTGGGTTTTGGGCACCAACAAGGCGTGGTCACTGGGCCAAAAAGATCGATCAACCACCAAATGCACGCCTTGGCTGGGCGCCACCATCGGCGTCACGCTTTGCCCAGCGGCGGTACCGTCCAGCGTGCGCAACTGGTCAACCCAGACGCCAGCCGCATTGACGATGCAACCCGCCCGCACTTCAAAAGTTTGGTTGGTTTCTTCATCGCGGGCATGCACGCCGGCCAATTGACCGGACTCATGAATGAAGCCCGTGACCGGACAGTAATTAACCAACAGCGCGCCCTGTTGCGCGGCCGTTCGCGCCAAAGCCAGCGCCAGCCGCGCATCGTCAAACTGACCATCCCAGTACTTGACGCCGCCCTTGAGCCCTTGCGGCTGCACCGTCGGCAGGCATTGCATCGTCTCATTACGGCTTAAAAATTCGGTCTTGCCAAGCCCCGCAGCACCGGCCAGCAAGTCGTACAGCTTCAGGCCCACGCCATAAAAAGGCGCTTCCCAATATTTATAGGATGGCATAACAAAAGCCAAAGGCTGCGCCAAGTGAGGGGCGTTTTTCAGCAGCACCGAGCGCTCATGCAGGGCTTCGCGCACCAGTGCCAAGTTGCCCTGCGCCAAGTAGCGCACGCCGCCATGCACCAGCTTGGTGGCCCTTGAAGACGTGCCTTTGGCGAAGTCGTGCGACTCCAGCAACACCACCGAATACCCGCGCGACGCAGCCTCCAGGGCCACGCCAAGACCAGTCGCGCCGCCGCCAATCACCGCTAAGTCGTAACGCCGCGGTTCGGCCAGACGCGCCAGCAAGTCCGTGCGCTGCGTCAACAAGGGCTTTGTTTCGAAGGCCATAAATCAAAAATCCCGGCATGTCGACTGCTCGCACAGGCCTTGTGGCCCTGTGCGAATCAATCATTAAGAAAAAAAGCCGTGTGTGAATTCACACACACGGCAACCCATCAAGGCAGCGTCACCAAAGCAACCTGTTTAACGAACCTTGCCCGCCTTCCATGCGTTCAGCAACGTTTCGTAAGCGATGGTTTCGCCTTTTGGCTTTTCGTTGGCCAGCTTGTTCCACGGCGCCGCTTTGTCGCTGAGGTATTTTTTCGGATCACCCTTGGGGTTCAGCTTAGGCGCGCAATGTGTCATGCCAGCGCGCTCGAGGCGGGCCATGACCTGATCCATCTCTTCAGCCAGGTTGTCCATGGCTTGCTGAGGGGTCTTTTCACCCGACACCGCCACCGACACGTTTTGCCACCATAACTGAGCCAAGCGGGGGTAATCAGGAACGTTGGTGCCCGTTGGCGTCCATGCCACACGCGCCGGACTGCGGTAAAACTCAACCAGCCCACCCAATTTTGGTGCCATGGACGTCATCGCCTTGGACTGAATGTCGGACTCCCGAATAGGCGTTAAGCCGACGATGGTTTTCTTCAACGAGGTCGTCTTGGCAGTGACGAATTGCGCGTACAACCAAGCTGCCGCGGTTTTGTCGCTGTCGTGGTTCTTGAAGAAAGTCCATGCGCCCACGTCTTGGTAGCCATTTTGCATGCCTGGCTTCCAGTAGGGGCCGTTCGGGCCGGGTGCCATGCGCCATTTCGGCGTGCCATCGGTATTGACGACCGGCAGACCCGGCTTAATCATGTCGGCCGTGAAGGCGGTATACCAAAAAATCTGCTGCGCAATCTGCCCCTGTGCCGGCACCGGACCCGACTCGCCAAAGGTCATGCCCAAAGCTTCCTTGGGGGCGTATTTTTTCATCCAGTCAACGTACTTCGTCAACGCAAAGACCGCTGCCGGCGAGTTGGTGGCACCGCCGCGCGACATCGACGCGCCCACCGGCGTGCAGCCATCGGCGGCCACACGAATACCCCATTCGTCAATTGGCTTGCCATTTGGGATGCCAATGTCGGCAGAACCGGCCATTGACAGCCAGGCGTCCGTGAAGCGCCAGCCCAGCGAAGGGTCTTTTTTGCCGTAATCCATGTGGCCATAAACCGGCTTGCCGTCGATGGTCTTAACGTCATTGCTGAAGAAGGCCGCAATGTCTTCGTAAGCGCTCCAGTTTTGTGGCACGCCCAACTCATATCCATACTTGGCCTTGAACTGGTCTTTTAAATCTTTACGCGCAAACAAGTCGGCACGAAACCAATACAAATTGGCAAATTGCTGGGTCGGCAACTGGTACATCTTGCCGTCCGGCGCGGTGGTGAAGCTGGTCCCAATAAAGTCCTTGACGTCAAGTCCAGGGTTGGTCCACGGCTTGCCCTTGTCGGCCATGTAGTCGGTCAGGTTCAAAATGTTGCCGTACCGGTAGTGCGTACCAATCAGGTCAGAGTCAGTGACCCAGCCGTCATAAATGGACTTGCCGGACTGCATCGACGTTTGCAGCTTCTCGACCACGTCTCCCTCCTGAATCAAGTCATGGTTGACTTTGATGCCAGTGATCTCCTGAAACGCTTTGGCCAGCGTTTTGGATTCGTATTCATGCGTGGTGAGTGTTTCTGAGACAACTGAAATTTCAGTCACCCCTTTGGCTTGCAACTTCTTGGCCGCGTCGATGAACCATTTCATCTCGGTTTTTTGTTGCGCCTTGGACAGCGTCGAGGGTTGGAACTCGCTGTCGATCCAACGCTTGGCCGCGGCCTCATCCGCCCAGACCGGACTGGTCAGGGCGGATGCCAAGGCCAGTGTCAACACAGAGTGTTGCAATTTCATAGTCAATCTCCTCAGATAAATAATCCCTGTTTGTAAGACGAAGGAGGCCCCAGGGAAACAAGCCGCCTTCTGTAAGTCAGCTGGCTAACCTTTGCGCATGATCAATGCCAGAGAAGCCATGGAAAAGACAAAACTGATCCAAATCGAAGGCTCTGACTGCAGGCTCAACCAGTCCGCCAGCTGTGCGCCCAGACCAATGAAGGCAAGGTTCAAATAAGCCGCAACCAGCAAGCTGATGAAAAGTCGGTCGCCACGAGTCGTTGGTATCGGCAAAAAACCTTTTCGCAAACTGGTGGGCGACTTGATCTCCCAGACCGTCATGGCCATCAGCATGAATAAGATGCAAGTGAAAAAAATTGCTACCGGGGTAGTCCAAGCCATCCAGTTAAACATTGTGGTACTCCTATCAAACGCGGCCCATCGCGAAACCTTTGGCGATGTAATTTCGAACAAACCAGATCACGATAGCGCCTGGCACGATGGTCAGCACCCCAGCTGCAGCCAGGGTCGCCCAGTCCATGCCGGAGGCCGAAACGGTGCGCGTCATGGTGGCCACAATGGGTTTGGCATCGACACTGGTCAGAGTGCGGGCCAGCAGCAACTCGACCCAGCTAAACATAAAGCAGAAGAAGGCGGCTACGCCGACACCGGCCTTGATCAGGGGCAGGAAAATCTTGATGAAAAACTTGGGGAATGAGTAACCGTCGATGTACGCGGTCTCGTCAATTTCACGCGGAATACCACTCATGAAGCCCTCCAAAATCCAAACCGCCAAGGGCACGTTGAACAAGAGGTGGGCCAGCGCAACCGCAATGTGGGTATCCATCAGACCGACCGTGCTGTAGAGCTGAAAAAAGGGCAGCAAAAACACAGCTGGTGGCGTCATGCGGTTGGTCAACAACCAAAAAAATACATGCTTGTCTCCCAAGAAGCGATAACGTGAAAAGGCATATGCCGCCGGCAAAGCCACACCGATGGAGATCACGGTGTTGATGGCGACATAAATCAAGCTGTTGATGTAGCCGGAATACCAAGATGGATCGGTCAGGATCAAGTGGTAGTTGGCCCAGGTGAAGTTCTGCGGAAACAAGGTGAAACTGGCCAGAATCTCCTGATTCGTTTTGAATGACATGTTGATCATCCAATAAATCGGCAACAGGGCAAACAAGATGTAAGCGAAGAGAAAAATCGTGCGCTTCTGAAACTTAGGCTTATGCATGACCACCCTCCTTTTCCTGGGTGCCCACACGCTGCATCCAGGTGTACAAAATAAAACACATCATCAAGATGATCAGAAAATAGATCAGCGAGAAGGCCGCAGCAGGCCCCAGGTCAAACTGCCCCACCGCCTTGATGGTCAGCAGCTGTGACAAGAAGGTGGTCGAGTTGCCGGGACCGCCACCCGTCAGCACAAACGGCTCGGTATAAATCATGAAGCTGTCCATGAACCGCAGCAGCACGGCGATCATCAAAACGCCCCGCATTTTGGGCAGCTGGATGTACCGAAACACAGCGAACTTGCTGGCGCCGTCAATGCTGGCCGCTTGGTAGTAGGCGTCGGGGATGGAGCGCAAACCGGCGTAGCCCAGCAGCGCCACCAAAGGCGTCCAGTGCCAGACGTCCATCAACAGAACGGTCAGCCAAGCATGCGTTGGGTTGCCGGTGTAGTTGTATTCAATCCCCAAGCTGTGCAGCGTGGCCCCCATCAAGCCAATGTCAGCTCGGCCAAATATTTGCCAGATGGTGCCCACCACATTCCAAGGGATCAACAGCGAAAGCGAAACGATGACCAAGACAGCAGAAGACCGCCAGCCGGTCGAGGGCATGGCCAGGGCCAGCATGATGCCCAGCGGCAGCTCCACGGCCAACACAGAAAACGAAAACATCAGCTGTCGTCCGAAGGCCGCGTGAACATCCTTGTCGCGCATGATGGAGGTGAACCACTCTAAGCCAACATAGACACGCCGGTCGGGCGAAATGATGTCCTGCACCGAGTAGTTGACGACCGTCATCAGCGGAACAATGGCGGAGAAGGCCACACAAATCAGCACCGGCAAGATCAGAAACCAGGCTTTCTGGTTGACCGGCTTAGTGGTTGTACTCATCGTACGATCTCCTCATTTTTATAAAAACAGGTGTGCTCGCCCATGACCTGGAGCCAGACCGTGTGACCCGGCACCAGTTGCGCCGTATCGGGAGACAGACGCGCCTTCAACGTGTGGGTTTTAGAAGTCGCGGTCAACATGACATGGGTTCCGACGTCTTGAACTGTGGCTACCGTCATCGGCAGCGCACCCGCTGTATTTGCCGCCACCAGCGAGACGTACTCCGGTCTCACCCCAAGCTTGATCTCACCGGATGGCAACTGTCGCCCCTGCGGCACCGGCAACTGAACGCCGCCAATAGAAATGTTGTTTTGCGCCACTTGACCTGACAAAAAATTCATGCCGGGAGAGCCAATGAAGTGCCCTACAAAGGTGTGGCTTGGCTTTTCATACAGCTCCGCGGCCGACCCCACCTGCACGGCCCGGCCCAGCGTCATCACCACCACCTGATCGGCAAAGGTCAAGGCCTCCACTTGGTCGTGTGTGACGTAAATCATGGTGAGCTTCAACTCGTGATGAATCTGTTTGATCTTGCGCCGCAGCTGCCACTTGAGATGCGGGTCAATCACGGTCAGCGGTTCATCGAACAGGACTGCCGAAACGTCGGGCCGTACCAGCCCGCGGCCCAGGGAGATTTTTTGTTTGGCATCCGCCGACAGGCCTGCGGCACGCTGGTTCAGCTGACCGCTCATTTCGAGAATTTCAGCGATTGCGCCCACACGTTTGTTGATCTGGTCTTTGGCAACGCCACGGTTGCGCAACGGAAAAGCCAGGTTTTCGCCGACCGTCATGGTCTCGTAGATGACCGGGAACTGAAACACCTGCGCAATATTGCGCTCGGGTGGCGATGCCAGTGTCACGTCTCGGCCGTCAAACAGCACGCGGCCCTGCGAAGGCGCCAGCAAGCCAGACATGATGTTGAGCAAAGTTGTCTTGCCGCAGCCGGAAGGCCCGAGCAACGCGTAGGCGCCGCCGTCTTCAAACGTCATGTTCAAGGGCAGCAAAGCGTAGTCACTGTCTTGCTGAGGGTTGGGTTTGTAGGCGTGTGCCAGATCGAGTTCAATGCGCGCCATCTCAGCGTCCTCCGCCGCGAACCGGGGACAACAACAACATCCCTTGCGCGTCAAATATATAAACTTGGGTCGGGCTGACATAAAGTTGAATTTGCGCACCCAACTCAAAGTAGTGCACACCCGTCAGCTGCGCCACCACGTCACCGACCGATGAAGACACGTGCACAAAAGTGTCCGAACCCGAGATCTCTGCCAGCTCCACTTGTCCGGCCAGCGCTACGTCACCGTCTTGTGACTGCACACGCAGAACACTGGCGCGCATACCCACCGTCAGTTGGGCGGATTTGGTCGGCGGCAACTGAATTGCCAGCAAGGGGCCACCGTCCAACAAGACACCGCCTTCGTGGCCACTGGCGCCGAGCAAATTCATGGGTGGATCACTGAAGGCGCGCGCCACACGCAAGGATTTCGGCTTGTGAAAGACCTCAGCGGTGGGTCCGTACTGCAGCAACTCGCCTTGATCCATCACGGCGGTGTAGCCGCCCAGCAGGAGCGCCTCGCCAGGCTCTGTGGTGGCATATATAACCGTTGAACCGCCCTCTGAAAAAAGGGCGCTCAGCTCGTCGCGCAACTCTTCGCGCAACTTGTAATCGAGATTGACCAGGGGTTCATCCAGCAGCATCAAAGGCGCCCCTTTGGCCAAGGCCCGGGCCAGCGCCACGCGCTGCTGTTGCCCGCCGGACAACTCAGCCGGATAACGGTCGAGGAACATCTCGATGTGCAGTTTTTCAGCCAATTCATTGACACGCTGTTCAATATTTTTTTCACCTCGCAGCTTCAAAGGCGAAGCGATGTTGTCACGCACGCGCATAGAAGGGTAGTTGATGAACTGCTGATAAACCATTGCCACGTTACGCCGGCGGACGGACACGCCCACCACGCTGTCCCCGTTGACGCGAACCTCGCCACTCGAAGGAACATCCAACCCCGCCATGATCCGCATCAGGCTGGTCTTACCGGCTTGCGTAGCCCCCAACAACACGGTGACGGAACCGCTGGACGGCGCCATGCTCATGTCGTGAAGCCATGTTTGGCCCTCTACTTTTTTGCTGATGGCCTCAAGCGTTAACTGCATTTCGCCCCCTTTTTGATCGTCTCTAGAACCCGCTCTGAATTCGTTTCAGTCGATTATTGTTCGTTTTAATTCTTTTTAGATTGGTGATTACCCTATAAATGTTCTTTTATTTTCGTTTTAAAGTTGTCCTCTGTTCCAAATTTCAGTTGAAAATAAACAATGAACCCCAACCCTCGACAACTCACCCTGCTCAAGGTGGCACAAGCCCAAGGGTCTGTGACCGTTGAACAACTGGCAGAGACACTCGGCGTCACACTCCAAACCGTGCGTCGCGACGTGCAACGCTTGGCAGACGAAGAGCTGCTCATACGCTTTCACGGTGGCGTGCGCGTTCCCAGCTCGACCATTGAAAACATGGCGTACCAACAACGTGAAAATATCAATGCAGAGGGCAAGTACCGGATTGCCCAAGCCGTCGCTGCAGCCATCCCCAACAACTGCTCGTTGATCCTCAACATCGGCACCACCACCGAAGCCATTGCCAAAGCCTTGATGCAGCACAACGGCTTGCAGGTCATCACCAACAACTTGAACGTGGCCAGTATCCTCAGCGCCAACGCCAAGAGCGAGGTGATCGTGGTGGGCGGCGTGGTGCGCGGGCGCGACCGGGGCATCGTGGGTGAAGCCGCGGTTGACTTCATTCGCCGGTTCAAGGTCGATATCGCCGTCATCGGCATCTCCGGCATCGAGGCCGATGGCAGCCTGCGGGACTACGATTACCGCGAGGTCAAGGTCGCCCAAACCATCATGTCGCATGCGCGTGAGGTCTGGCTGGCCGCCGACAGCAGCAAGTTCAACCGACCCGCCATGGTCGAGGTGGCAACGCTGTCACAGATTGATCGCTTGTTCACCGACGCCCCGCCACCCGATCCTTTCCCAGCCCTACTGGCCGAAGCCTTGGTGCACTGCGACGTGGCGGTACCCGCATGACCTATCTGCTCGCTCTCGACCAAGGCACCTCCAGCTCCCGCAGTATTATTTTCGACGTTGAAGGTCGAATAGTCGCGATGGCGCAGAAGGAGTTGACGCAAATATTTCCGCAACCCGGTTGGGTTGAGCACGACCCGATGGAAATCTGGCGGGCTCAGTTAGCCACCGCAAAGCAAGTACTTACAAAGGCCGGCCTAAAAGCCAGCGACATACGCTCGTTAGGCATCACCAACCAGCGCGAAACCACGGTGGTATGGGACCGCAAAACCGGCCAGCCGATCCACAACGCCATCGTCTGGCAAGACCGCCGCGCCGAAGACACCTGCGTACAGCTGCGCGCGCAAGGCAAAGAGGCGCTGATCTTGAGCAAAACCGGGCTGCGGATTGACGCTTATTTTTCAGCCACCAAACTCAAATGGCTGCTCGACCGCGTGCCGGGCGCTCGTGCCAAGGCCGAACGTGGCGAGTTGGCTTTTGGCACCATTGACTGCTGGCTGATGTGGCAACTCAGCAAAGGCGCGCTGCACGCCACCGACGTCACCAATGCGTCGCGCACCATGCTGTTTAACGTGCGTACCCAGCAGTGGGACGCCGAGCTGCTGGCGCTGCTGGGCATTCCGCCGTCACTGATGCCAGAGGTCCGGCCCTCCAGCGGCGACTTTGGCGAAGTCCGACCTGAACTGCTGGGCCACGCGATCCCGATTGGCGGCGTCGCAGGCGACCAGCAAAGCGCCTCCTTTGGCCAAGCTTGCTTCAGCCCCGGCATGGCCAAAAATACCTACGGCACAGGCTGCTTTTTGCTAATGCACTCCGGCCCGCAATTTCGGCCCTCCCAAAACGGCTTGCTGACGACCATTGCCGCCCAAACGTCGGCCCAGACTGATTTCGCCATGGAAGGCAGCGTCTTTGTTGGCGGTGCAGTAGTGCAGTGGTTGCGCGACGGCCTGCAAGCCTTTCAAAGCAGCGCCGATGCGGAATCACTCGCCCAAAGCGTGCCGGATTCCGGCGGCGTGATGATGGTGCCTGCCTTCACAGGCTTGGGTGCACCTTACTGGGAACCTGACGCCCGTGGCACCATCACCGGCATCACGCGCGGCACTACGCTGGCGCACATTGCGCGTGCCGCTCTAGAAAGTATTGCCTTTCAAAGCGCTGCGTTGGTGCAGGCCATGAACCGCGATGCCATGAGCGCCGGCGCGGTGCCGGTGTCCGTGCTGCGAGTTGATGGCGGCGCCTGCGCCAACAACCTGTTGATGCAGTTCCAAGCCAATTTACTCGGTATTCCCGTGGTCCGCCCGGTGGTCACAGAAACCACCGCACTCGGGGCCGCTTGGCTGGCCGGACTGTCCTGCGGCGTCTACAAAAACACCGACGAGCTGGCCAGTCTGTGGCGCGCCGAACGCACCTTCACGCCGACACTTAACGCCGCCCGCGCCGCTGAATTGATGGCTGAGTGGGAGCACGCAGTTCGGCAGACGGTCTTGAAGTAGCACCTGCTTCAGCGACAATTTGCGCCTCAACTTCATCAGACACCCAGAGGACCGCACCAGCATGGCCAGCAGCAACATCAGCACATTACAGATCGCCTTCATCGGTGGCGGCAACATGGCCAGCGCCATCATTGGCGGGCTGCTCAAGCGCGGGCTGGCACCCACGCAAATTCAAGTGGTCGAGCCTTTTGCCGAGCAAGCTGAGCGGCTGACATCCCAGTTTGGCGTCACGGTCATGCCCAGCGCCGAAGCCAGCTTGTCGCGCGCCGGCTTGGTGGTGTGGGCCATCAAACCGCAAATCTTCAATCAAGCGGCGATCCAAGTTCGGGCCCACACGTTGACGGCCTTGCACCTGAGTGTGGCCGCTGGCATTCGTTCAGACAGCATCGCGCGCTGGCTCGGCACCGAACGCGTGGTGCGCGCCATGCCCAACACGCCCGCCTTGATCGGCCAGGGCATGACCGCCTTGCTGGCCAGACCGGCCGTGACCGCGGCCGACCGGCAGGTGATTGAATCGGTGGTCGCCACTACTGGCGCTCACTTGTGGCTGGAACGCGAAGAGCAGCTCGACGCCGTCACTGCCCTGTCGGGCTCGGGTCCGGCTTATGTGTTTTATTTCATCGAAGCCATGCTGGAAGCCGGCACCGAGATGGGCCTGGACGCCGCCCAGGCCAGGCAACTCGCCATCGCCACCTTTGTCGGCGCCTCGGCTTTGGCCCAAGCCTCTGATGAGCCACCCAAAACGCTGCGCGAGCGTGTCACCTCCAAAGGCGGCACCACCTACGCCGCGCTGACAGCGATGGAGCACAGTGGTGTCAAACAGCAGTTCAAGCAAGCCATGCAGGCCGCCCGTGGGCGCGCCGCAGAGCTGGGCGATGAATTTGGTGTTGACTGAGTCGGTCTATTTTTTATCGCCAAAGACATTTCAAAATCATTTATTTGAAACCACGTCAACGGCCAGCCCCTTCGCCACGTTGAACAGGTGTACGCAGCGTCTCCGAGCGCTGAGTCCAAGTCAGCACTCACCAGCCACTCTCGCCTTCAACCACTGGAATCACCATGAAAAAATTTCTGACCGTCCTCGCTAGCGCTGCTGTTCTCGCCATGCCATTGGCTGTGATTTCCACGCCAGTGGCAGCCCAAACCGGCGGCGCCGTGACCCCAGCCGCCCCGGCGGCTGCACCGGCCGCCGCGCCCGCTGAAAAAGCAGCCAGCAAAGGCAAGGCCAAGGCTAAAAAAGCCAAGAAAAGCAAACGTGCGTCTAAGGCCAAAGCCACGACCCCAGCCGCTTAAGCGTCAGTCACCAACGACTGGCTTTGGCCGGTTAAAAAGCCCGCTTGATGCGGGCTTTTTCACATCCGATGTTCGGGTATTCCCGGCTCTTTCCACCTCTCCACTGCCTCAATAATATAGGCGTGAATGAACGACTTACCCCCATCTCTTACGACGCCTTGCCAGACGCGATAAAACCGCTGGCAGACGATATTTTAAAAGTCTCCAGCGCTGGCTTGGGCGGGCCTTACAGCGCCCTCTTGCGCAGTCCCGACATGGCACGTCGCTGCTTTGACTTGCTGGATTATTTGCGCTTCAAGACCACCGTCAACAAACGCTTGAACGAATTTGCGATCTTGATTCAAGCGCGTATTTCAAATGCCCAGTACGAGTGGTGGGCGCATGAAATCATCGCTCGCAAAGCGGGCTTGTCAGATGCCGTGATGGCCGACTTGCGCGAATGCCGCAGACCCGCCGCCATGCAAGACGACGAACGCCTCGTCTACGACTACTGCGTCCACTTGAGCCTGAACCATCGGGTGCCAGACCCGCTGTGGCAAGAAGCCGCTGCCAAGATGGGTGAACAAGCGGTGATTGATTTGACGGTTTTGTCGGGCACTTACGTGATGGTCTCGATGCTGCTGAACGCCACCCAAGTCGGTATCCCAGGCGGCGGTGCCTTGCCGCTGCAGGTGTTCGAACCTATGGATATCAGGCAACGTTTGTTGGCCTGACGACATTCGCTCACCAATTCAAAAATCCGCCGCGCTCAAAAGGACCTTCCATGCTGTTAAAAATTCGCCGTTGTTTCTCGCTTCTGTCATTGAGTTTGTCGGCTTTAGGCTTGGCTGGGCTCAGCCTGCAAGCTCATGCACAGGGCTACCCGAACAAACCCATCACCATGGTCATGCCCTATGCGGCGGGCGGCCCAGGGGACACCATCACCCGCGTGTATGCCGGTGCCATGCAGAAAATTTTGGGCCAGCAAATCGTGGTCGACAACACCGCCGGCGCATCTGGCAGCATCGGCACCGCCAAGGTGGCCCGCGCCAACCCTGATGGCTACACCTTGTTGATGATTCACGTGAGCCATGCCACCAACTTGGCGATGTACAAGAAGTTGAGCTACCACCCAGTCAAAGATTTTGAACCGATCGGCTCAGCGACCAATGGTCCGATGTTGATCGTCGCACGCAACGGAGTTCCGGCCAAGAATTTGACCGAGTTTGTGGCCTACCTGAAAACCAACGGGAAGAAAGTCAACTTGGCACATGCGGGTGTGGGCTCAGCATCGCATTTGTGCGGCTTGATGCTGATGAGCGCCCTGAACGTTCAGCTCAATGAAATCCCCTACAAAGGCACAGGCCCTGCCTTGGCTGACTTGATGGGCGGCCAAGTGGACGTCTTGTGCGACCAAACCTCAGGCACGGTGCCCTCGGTCAAAGGGGAGAAGATCAAGGCTTATGCCATAGCAGGCAAGCAACGCTTGCCGTCCTTGCCTGACACGCCAGCTATCTCAGAGGTGGGCGTGGACAACCTTGACATCAGCATTTCTTTTGGCTTGTATGCGCCCAAAGGAACCCCAAAACCAGTGCTGGCGCGCTTGACTGCGGCACTGCAACAGTCGGTGGCAGACCCTGAGGTTCGCAGCCGCTTGGAAACCATGGGCATCTCAGCCGTCAGCGTTGAAAAAGCCACGCCCGAGGCGCTCGCCGCTCATTTGAAAAATGAAATCGATATCCTGGGTGGCTTGTTGATCAAGGCCGGTGTGGAGCCCAACTGAGGCCCTTCATTTCCGTCGCGCGCGCTGGCATCGCCAATTAAGCATAAGACAAGGCAATGCCGGCAAACACAGCAAAGCCCAGCCAATGATTCAGCCGAAAAGCCTTGAAGCAGCCGGTGCGTTCGCGGTGCCGAATCAACCAACCGTGCCACAGCGCTTGGCCAGCAGCCAGCGCCACGCCGGCAGCGTAGGCCGCCTTCAGCGCCAGCCCCGACAGTGACGCCAACGCAACCGTCCAGATGAGCAAATACAAACCATAGCTCAGCATGACGGCGGCCACATCAAAGCGACCCAGCGTGATGGCCGAGGTTTTCATGCCGATCTTCAGGTCGTCATCGCGATCGACCATGGCGTATTCGGTGTCGTAAGCCAGCACCCAAAACAAATTACCCAGCAGCAGCAGCCAAGCCAACAAGGGCACCTGCCCTTGCACCGCCGCAAAAGCCATCGGAATCCCAAAACTGAAGGCCACGCCCAAGACGGCTTGCGGCATCGCCACATAACGCTTGGCGTACGGATAAACCAGCGTCACCGCCAGCGCCGCAAACGACCACAGCACCGCAGCCGTATTGGTGGTCAGCACCAGCGCAAAAGCCACCAGCGCCAATGCGGCGCCCAACAGCAAAGCCTCTTTGACAGACACTGCGCCGGTGGTGACGGGCCGATTCGCCGTGCGCTTCACGTGGCGGTCAAAGTCCCGATCCGCCACGTCATTCAGGCAACAACCCGCACTGCGCATGAGGAAAGTGCCCAGCGTGAAAACCGCCAACAAGTGCCAGCCGGGAAAGCCGCCCGAGGCAATCCACAGCGCCGACAGCGTCGGCCACAGCAGCAGCAGCCAGCCAGCGGGTCGGTCCCAACGGATCAGTTGGAGGTAATGCGCCCCCACCCTGTTCACTCTTCCAGCAGCGATCGCAGCATCCAAGCCGACTGCTCGTGAACCGTCAAACGCTGCGTCAGCAGGTCGGCGGTGGGCTCGTCACCAGCTTGCTCAGCGACGGGGAACAGGCTGCGGGCTGTGCGCGCCACGGCTTCATGGCCTTGCACCAGAATCCGCACCATCTCCAGCGCCTTGGGCGGTGTTGACGGCACATCTGGCAAGGAGGTGAGCTGCACAAATTGGGCGTACGAGCCGGGCGCGGGATGGCCGAGCGAACGGATGCGTTCAGCGACCGGGTCCACCGCGGCCCACAACTCTGTGTACTGCGTCATGAACATCTGGTGCAGCGTGTTGAACATCGGTCCGGTGACGTTCCAGTGAAAATTGTGCGTGGTCAGGTACAGCGTGTAGGTGTCAGCCAGCAGGCCGCTCAGCCCTTGCGCAATAGCAGCACGGTGCGCGTCACTGATACCGATGTTGATGCGCGGGGCGCCTGTCGGGGCACCAGAAAATGATTTTTCAGACATGGACTTCCTTTAAAACAAAATGGTGACTTTACGCCTCCTGCGATGTGGGCGCCAGTTGAAGGTCAAGCCCTGCCTCCATCAAGACAGCCGCGCCACTCCCGGCAGCTCACAGGCGTAAATAGCATTGCGCAAGGCCGCGATGGCCTCGTAACGCGTGAAGCTGCGTCGCCAAACCAGCACCACACGGCGCGTCGGCACATGGCCCTCAAACGGAATGTAGCGAATGAACGGGTGCTCATCAAAAACCGCATTGACTGGCGCACTGTCCCCCGCCAGCGCGCCTTTGGGCACGCTCAACCGGGGGACCAAGGTCACCCCCATGCCGGACGCCACCATGTGCTTGATGGTTTCCAACGATGAGCCTTCAAAGCTCTTACGGATGCCTTCGGCGTTACTGGAAAAACGGGCGAACTCCGGGCACACCTCCAGCACATGGTCGCGAAAGCAATGGCCATTGCCGAGCAGCAGCATGGTTTCATGCTTGAGCTCTTCGGCGGTGAGGTTGCCGCGCTGAGCCAGCGTGTGCGAACTCGGCACTGCCGCCACAAACGGCTCGTCATACAAAGGCGCCATCGCCAGATTGGTGTCGGGAAAAGGCTCGGCCAGAATGGCGCAATCAATCTCGCCGGTGCGCAATTCTTCCAGCAACTTGACGGTGAAATTTTCTTGCAGCATCAAGGGCATTTGCGGGCTGAGGGTGATGACTTGGCGCACCAAGTCGGGCAGTAAATACGGGCCGATGGTGTGGATGATGCCCAGCCGCAACGCGCCAGCCAGTGGGTCTTTGCCGCGTTTGGCGATCTCGCGAATGCTTTCGGCTTGCTCCAGCACGCTTTGCGCTTGGCGCACGATGTCTTCGCCCAGCGGCGTCACCGTGATCTCATTGGCGTTGCGCTCAAACAGCTTGACTTGCAATTCTTCTTCGAGCTTTTTGATGGCCACGCTCAACGTCGGCTGCGAGACATGGCAGGCTTCCGCAGCTTTGCCAAAGTGCTTCTCGCGGGCCACCGCCACGATGTATTTGAGTTCAGTCAACGTCATGCGGGCATTGTGCCGTTTTTGCCTGACAGTCTTGAGCGCACAACGTCAAGCCTTCAGATAATCGGCTTTGCCGCCCAGCCAACGCAGAATATGGCGCTGCGCCAAGTCGGCATGGCGGTCCAACATCAGCGGCGCCAGTGCGCGTGCCCAAGCCAAAAGCTCGGTGTCCGTCGCCAAGTCGGCGAAGCGCAGCAAGGGCGCACCCGACTGCCGTGCACCGAGAAATTCGCCGGGGCCGCGAATCTCCAAATCACGCCGGGCAATCTCGAAACCGTCTTGTGTTTCTGCCATGGCTTTGAGCCGTGCGCGAGCGGTCTCACCCAGCCGCGGAGCGTCACCGGTCGAATACAACAACACGCAAGCGGACGCCGCAGCGCCGCGCCCCACCCGACCGCGCAGCTGGTGCAGCTGCGACAAACCAAAGCGCTCGGCATGCTCAATCACCATCAGCGAGGCATTCGGCACGTCGACGCCGACCTCAATCACGGTGGTGCTGACCAGCACACCGATCTGGCCGGCGTTGAACAGCGCCATGACGGCTTTTTTTTCCGCCACCGGCATCCGGGAATGCAGCAGACCGACGGCCGTGCCGGGCAAGGCCGCCGACAACGCCTCATGGGTTTCGGTGGCGTTGGTCAGGTCGACCGCTTCACTTTCCTCGATCAAAGGACACACCCAATAAACCTGCCGCCCTTCGGCCAACTGGCCGCGGATGCGCTCGACCACCTCGTCGCGCCGACTCTCGCTGATGACCTTGGTGACGATCGGCGTGCGCCCCGGCGGCAGTTCGTCGATGGTCGAGACATCGAGATCGGCGTAGTAACTCATGGCCAGCGTGCGCGGAATCGGCGTCGCCGTCATCATCAACAAATGCGGCTCCTGGCCGTCTGCCGTCATTTTGCTGCGCAGTGCCAAGCGCTGCGCCACGCCAAAGCGGTGCTGCTCGTCAATGATCGTCAAAGCCAAACTTTTGAAGACCACTTTGTCTTGGATCACGGCGTGCGTGCCGACCACCAAACCGGCCTCGCCGCTGGCGATCAAGGCCAGCGCTGCGCGCCGCTCTTTGGCTTTTTGGCTGCCGGTGAGCCAAGCGGTTTGAATCCCCATCGGCTCCAACCAGCTGATCAGTTTGCGGAAGTGTTGTTCAACCAGGATTTCAGTGGGCGCCATCAAGGCGCACTGCCAGCCGGCGTCCATGCAGCGGGCGGCCGCCAGCGCTGCCACCACAGTTTTGCCGGAACCAACGTCGCCTTGCAGCAAGCGGTGCATCGGCAGATTTTTCTGCAAGTCAGCGTCAATCTCATGGCCGACGCGCTGTTGCGCTGCGGTCAGTTGAAACGGCAAACGCGCTTGCAACTGCTGGTAGAGGGTGCCCTTGCCAAGCTGTGTGCCGCGCATGGCAGGCGACGTCAGTGGCGGCGCACGCATGGCGCTGCGAATCCGCCGTGCCTCCAGTTGCGACAGTTGCTGGGCCAGCAGTTCCTCGGCTTTCAGCCGCTGCCAAGCCGGGTGACTGCGGTCTTCCAGCGCCGCCAGTGACACATCAGGCGTCGGCTGGTGCAAGAAGCGCAGGGACTCACGCAGACTGAACAAGGCGTGCAACTGCGCCAAACCTTCCGCCGGCAGTGTCTCGCTCAAATCAGCACGGGCGACACCACTCGGCACCGCTTTGCGCAAATACGCCTGCGGCAGGCCGGCCACGGTCGGGTAGACCGGGGTCAGCGACGCAGGCAATGCACCACCGGCCAGCTTGAAGCTCGGATGCACCATTTCGCGCGACACAAAGCCGCCGCGCAACTCGCCGCGGACCCGCACGCGGGCGCCGACGCTGAGGGTTTTTTGGTGCGACGGGTAAAAATAGATGAAGCGCAAAACGCAGCTGTCGCTGCCATCGTTGACTGTCACGCGGAGCTGTCGACGCGGCTTGAGGCTGATCTCGCTGTGCGTGACCTCGGCTTCGATCTGCACGGTCTCGCCATCACGGGCATCGGCCAGCCGGCTGATGCGGGTTTCGTCCTCGTAACGCAAGGGCAGGTGCAGCGCCAGATCAATGTCACGCCGCAGCCCGAGTTTGTCGAGCATTTTTTGCGCGTGCGTTTTGTCGGCGGGCTTAGGCGCTGCCGCAGCGGTCGGGCTGGTGGGCTTGTTAGTGAGCTTCAAAGAGGCGGCTGGAGGCGGCATGGGACAATTGTGCCTCCATGCAGACGCCCGCCCCGCCCCTTCCCCAGCCCCTCGCCCAGCAGATGCCCAAGACCGCCTTCACACTGAGTGATTTCGACTTCACCCTGCCCGAAGAACTGATTGCCCAGCACCCACCCGCCGAGCGCAGCGGCTCGCGCCTGCTCGACGGTCGGCAAGCCACCGCCATCGACCGGCGTTTCACCGATCTGGCGACGCTGCTGAACCCGGGCGATCTGCTGGTCTTCAATGACACGCAAGTCGTCAAGGCGCGGCTGTATGGCCAAAAAACCAGCGGTGGGCGACTCGAGTTGCTGGTCGAGCGCGTCCTCGTCGGCGGCAGTGTGGCGTTTGAAGTTGCGGCGCACATGAAGGTCAGCAAAAAACCGCTACCCGGTGCGCGGCTGCTGATGGATGGCGGATTCACCGCCACGCTGCTCGGGCGTTGGCCGAACGCCGACGGCCCGCTGTACCGCTTTGCCCTGAGCGCCGACCCGTATGCGCTGATGGCCGCCCACGGCCACGTACCGCTGCCGCCCTACATCACCCACAGCGATTCAGCCGAAGACGAGCAGCGCTACCAGACTGTCTTTGCCAAGAATCCTGGGGCGGTCGCCGCGCCCACGGCCGCCCTACACTTTGACGCCGCCATGCTGGCGCAGCTAACAGCACGCGGCATTCCACAAGCCAGCATCACGCTGCACGTCGGCGCTGGCACGTTTCAGCCGGTCAAAACCGAGAACATCGCCGACCACAGCATGCACTTTGAGCGCTTTGAAGTGCCGGCCGCAACCCGCCAAGCGATCGCCGACTGCCGTGCGCGCGGTGGCCGCGTGGTGGCTGTGGGCACCACCACCGTGCGGGCGCTGGAGTCGCAAGCGCTGTTTGGTGAGGCTTGCGACGACACCAATATTTTCATCACGCCGGGCTTTGAATTTCGCGTGGTCGACTTGCTGCTGACCAACTTTCATTTGCCCAAGAGCACCTTGATGATGTTGGTCAGCGCCTTGTCGGGTCACGCGCACATCATGGCGCTGTACCAACATGCGATTGAGGCGCGTTACCGCTTTTTCAGTTATGGCGACGCCATGTTGCTGCAACGCCGCCAAGCTTCAGTCGCTGGTCATTGAGAGATTGAGAGAAATACCCATGCTGAATTTTGAAGTCCTGAAAACCGACCCCGCCGATGGTGCGTACCTAGGCTCGTTCGCCCGCCGCGGCACGTTGACCCTGAACCATGGCGTGGTGCAAACCCCCATCTTCATGCCGGTCGGCACTTACGGCACCGTCAAAGGCGTGATGCCGCAGTCGCTGCACGAGATGGGCGCACAGATCATTTTGGGCAACACCTTTCACTTGTGGATGCGGCCCGGCCTAGACGTGATTGAGCAATTCGGCGGTTTGCACCGCTTCGAAAGTTGGCACAAACCGATCCTCACCGACAGCGGTGGCTTTCAGGTCTGGTCGCTTGGCGAAATGCGGAAAATATCGGAAGAAGGCGTCAAGTTCGCCTCGCCCGTCAACGGCGACAAGCTGTTTTTGACGCCCGAAATTTCGATGCAAATTCAGACTCTGCTGAACAGCGACATCGTCATGCAGTTCGACGAATGCACGCCCTACGACACCAAGGGCCACATCACCACCGAAAACGAAGCGCGGCTGTCGATGGAACTCAGCCGTCGCTGGGCCAGCCGCTGCGTCAGCGAGTTCGAGCGCCTTGAAAATCCGAATGCGCTGTTTGGCATCGTGCAGGGCGGCATGTTTGAAAACCTGCGGCAAGAATCGCTGGACGCCTTGGTCGAACTCGACTTGCCTGGCTACGCGGTGGGCGGCGTCAGTGTCGGTGAGCCGAAGGAAGAAATGCAGCGCATCATGGCGCACACACCGCACCGCTTGCCGGAGAATAAGCCGCGTTACCTGATGGGTGTCGGCACGCCAGAAGACTTGGTCGAAGGCGTCGCGGCCGGCGTTGACATGTTCGACTGCGTGATGCCGACGCGCAACGCCCGCAACGGCCACATGTTCACGCGCTTTGGCGACTTGAAAATCCGCAATGCCCGCTACAAGGCTGACGAACAACCTGTTGACGCCACCTGCAGCTGCTACACCTGCCAAAATTTTTCACGCGCTTATTTGCACCACTTAGACCGCTGCGGCGAAATGCTGGGCCCGATGCTGAACAGCATCCACAACCTGCACTACTACCTGAATCTGATGACAGAAGTCCGCAGCGCACTCGACGAAGGCAGCTTCGGAGCCTTCGTGCTGCAGTTCAAGGTCGACCGCTCACGGGGAATCTGAACGGTATTTAACCTTTTTAGCGAATCACACCGCAGGTTGCGCCTCTGCCGCTGCCGCTATTTCTCGGGTCAGCTCTTTTCTGTAGCGATTCAGGTCCTGCACGGTTTTGAATTTTTGCTCCAAAAGCAAGCTCATGTTGTGCAGGATGCGGTCAACCACTTTGGTTTCCCACTCGGTGTCGAACTTGATTTGTGTGTCAAGCCAATGCTCCAACCACGCTGGATCGGGCAAGCGCGACTGCACTGTGTCGCGCGGAAACAGCGCCTTGTTGACGTGCAAATTGGTCGGGTGCAGGGCTTGCGCCGTGCGCCGGGCGCTGGCCATTAACACGCCGACCTTGCTGAAAGCGGCCTTCGCTTCGATGCCTGATTTGTTAATAGCGCGCTTCATGTAGCGCAAATAAGCGCCGCCGTGGCGCGCTTCGTCTTGGCTGAGCTGGGTGTAGATTTGCTTGATGACCGGCTCGGTGTGCCAGCCGCTGGCGCAACGGTACCAATGGTTCAGGCGAATCTCGCCGCAAAAATGCAGCATCAGGGTTTCGAGCGGCGGCGCCGGCTCAAACTCAAAACGCACTTCGTGCAGCTCTTCTTCAGTCGGCACCAGTTCCGGCCGATAGCGGCGCAGATACTCCATCAACACCAAGGAGTGCTTTTGCTCTTCAAAAAACCAAATCGACATGAAGGCGGAAAAGTCGCTGTCGTCCTTGTTGTCACGCAAAAACATTTCGGTCGCAGGCAAGGCAGCCCACTCGGTGATGGCGTTCATTTTGATGGTTTGCGCCTGCTCTTCGGAGAGCTGGGACGCATCGAAGCTAGACCAAGGAATATCCTTGTCCATGTCCCAACGGACGGCTTCTAACTGTTTGAACAATTCTGGGTAAAGCATTCGTACTCCTCGTGCGACGGGGCCGCTGTCAAAGCGAATTCTATGCCGGGAATGTGAGCGACAAAAGTGCTTTCGGCCAAGCCCATCCGCGGGCATAGGCCTTTGCCCGCGCGGCGTCGGCGGCTTGGTTATATAGTCTTCACTAGTCAATGTGAAATGCGCGCTGCAACGCAAACCAAGTCTAACCATGCAACATACCCAACCCACTTTTCGCTTAAACCGTTTGCGCGGCCTACTGGCCCTGCGAAAACGTGTCGGCATCAGCTTGACCGCGCTCGGACTGGTGGGATCTGCGTTGGCGCAAACACCGGCCATGGTAACGCCAACCAACCCGGCCACAGCAATGGCGACGCCAGCCTGCCCGGCCTTGCTGCAGCAAAAGTTTTTACGCTTGCAGGACGAAAAACCGCAAGCACTTTGCCAATACAGCGGCAAGGTCTTGCTGGTCGTCAACACCGCCAGCTTCTGCGGCTTCACCACCCAATACACAGGGCTGGAAGCTCTCCACACCAAGTACAAAGACCGGGGCCTGGTCGTGCTGGGCTTTCCGTCCAACGATTTCTCTCAAGAGTCAGGCAGCAACAAAGAGATTGCTGATTTTTGCGAGAACACCTTCAACGTAAAATTCCCGATGTTCGTCAAGTCGTCGGTCTCGGGCAGCAAGGCCAACCCGTTGTTCAAGCAACTCGCCAGCACCAGCGGCACAGCGCCACGCTGGAACTTCTACAAGTACCTGGTCGGCCGCGATGGCGTCAAAGTCAGCGCCTTCAACTCGACCGTTGAGCCACAGGATCCGCGCTTCGTCAAAGCCTTGGAAAACATGCTGTCAGCAAAATAAATACCAGTCAGTCATAATAAGACTGGAAAGTAAATCCATCGAATTCAATCCCTATTGCCGAACCCACAGGTGCCCGATGCGCTCAGCCACGTTAACAACATCTCGCGCCACCGCCCAGCCTCGGGTGGCGATCATCGGTTCCGGGATTTCGGGTTTGGCCGCAGCGCATCGTTTGGCGGGTGCGGCTGACGTCACTTTGTTTGAAGCAGCCGATTACTTCGGTGGCCACACCCACACGGTCGATGTCACCTTAGCGGGCAAAAATGGTCCCGTCACCCACGGCGTTGACACCGGCTTTCTGGTCTTCAATGAGCGCACTTATCCGCAGCTGATTCAGCTCTTTGCCGAATTAGGCGTGGTCACGGCCCCATCGGAGATGTCGTTTTCGGTCAAAGTGCCGGCCTCCCACGCAGCCGGCCAACAACGCCAACACGGCGCGCTGGAGTGGAGCGGCTCCAGCCTGAACAGCGTCTTTGCGCAACGCAGCAACTTGCTGAACTGGCGCTTTTTCCGCATGTTGCGGGACATCCTGCGCTTCAACCAACGCTGTACCGCACTGGCCGAATCCGGTGCAGAAACCGCCATGCAGCAACCGTTGGCAGGCTTCCTGAAACAAGAAAAGTTTTCAGACGAATTCCGCGACTGGTATTTCCTGCCCATGATGGGTTGTATCTGGTCTTGTCCTACCGACCAAATGCTGCAGTTTCCAGTCGCCACGATGATCCGCTTTTGCCATAACCATGGCTTGTTGCAAGTGGCCGACCGACCGCAATGGTGGACGGTGGCGGGCGGTGCGCGCCACTATGTTGAGAAGATCGTTGCGGGCATCAGCGACAAGCGACTGTCCACCCGCGTGCACACCATCAAACGTGATGCGGACGGCGTGCGCGTCTTCAGCGGTAGGCTGGGTTCGCACCAGGTGGAAACTTTTGACAAAGTGATTTTCGCCACGCACTCAGACCAAGCGCTGGCGCTGCTGGCGGAGCCGACGGCGGCAGAACAAGCGGTCCTCGGCGCGATCCGTTATCAGCCCAACCGTGCCGTGCTGCACACCGACACCACCGTCTTGCCAAAGCGCCCACTGGCTTGGGCCGCTTGGAACTATGAGCGTGCGCCCGAGACCCAGCGCGAATCAGCGCAAGTCTGCCTGCACTACCTGCTCAACCTGCTGCAGCCGCTGCCGTTTGAGCAGCCGGTCATCGTCTCTTTGAACCCAGTGACGGGCATTGACGAGGACAAAATTCTGGGCAGCTTCGACTATGCGCACCCGGTGTTTGATCTCGCCGCCACCCGCGCCCAAAAAGAACTGCCCACGCTGCAAGGTCAACAGCACAGCTACTTTTGCGGCGCCTGGACCGGCTACGGTTTCCATGAAGACGGCCTCAAGTCGGGTCTGCATGCCGCCAAAGAACTGCTGCAAGACATGACGCTGCAAAGCGCACGTGCAGCAGAACTGGCTGAGACTTCGCGGGAAGAAGAATGGCTGACCGCCTGAGCACGCCTGCGGCCGCTGCCCAAGCCTTGATCGGCTTTGGTGAAGTGCGTCACACACGGCTCAAGCCAGTCCAACACGCCTTCCACTACCCGACTTATTTTTTGATGTTGCCGCTGCGTGCCATGCAACGTGACGGCCCTGGCGCGCTGACGCGTAATCGGCGAGCAGCGTTGAGTTTTCATGACCGCGACCACGGCGACGGCCGTCCTGACTGCTTGCATTGGCTCGACGCTCTGCTGCAGTCTGAGGGCATCGCCGATGCGCAAGGTGAAGTCTGGTTGCACACCTACCCACGGGTCTTCGGCTTCACCTTCAAACCGGTGAGTTTTTGGTATTGCCACACAACCGATGGCGCATTGCGCGCCATTGTGGTGGAGGTCAACAACACCTTTGGCGAGCGCCACTGCTACTTGCTGGACTCGCCGCGTTACGGCCAAGAACTGTGCGCTGACAAAGTTTTTCACGTCTCACCCTTTTGCGAAGTTGAAGGCAGTTACCGCTTCCGCTTCATGCGCAGCCTGCACGCCGGTATTGACCGCACAGTAGCCCGCATCGACCATGACGACGCCACCGGCCCGCTGCTGCAAACTAGCGTGGCCGGCACACTGGAAATCGTCAATCCCGCCAGTTTGCGCAAAGCCTTGTGGCGCTACCCGGCCATGACCTTCGGTGTGGTCGGGCGGATTCACTGGCAAGCCCTGCGACTCTGGCTCAAACGCGTTCCTTTTGTCTCCAAACCTAAACCCCCAGAACTTTTCGTGACACGATGAATTCACCTCACTCTGCTGCCTCCACGGTTCCCCGCATCAACAACGCCTTGCAGCCATTGCCGGCTGGCGCCCCGGCTGCTGCACGCTCAGCCTTCAAGCTGCTGTCGCGCCTGAAGCACGGCACGCTCACCCTGCAATTGCCTGACGGCAGCACGCAGCGCTTTGGTTCGGGCGCTTCGCCCATGGCCAGCTTGCGGCTGAACAACTGGAACGTTTGCAGCGCCGCGCTGCGCTCCGGCGACATCGGTTTTGCCGAAAGCTACATCGCCGGCGACTGGACCACGCCACACCTGACCGAACTGCTTCGCGTGCTCGTCCTGAACCGCAAAGAAGTCGAAGACATCATTTACGGCACCTGGTTAGGTCGGCTGGCGTATCGCCTCAAGCACCTGTTGAACCGCAACACCAAGGCCAACAGCCAGAAGAACATCCACGCGCATTACGACCTCGGCAACGCTTTTTATGCGCTCTGGCTCGACGACACGATGAACTACTCGTCGGCTATTTTTGAAACGCCTGAGACGTCGATGGCCGAAGCTCAAAGCGCCAAAGTGCGTCGCGCCTTGAACATGGTGAAGCTGCAAGCCGGTGAGCGTGTGCTGGAGATCGGTTGCGGCTGGGGCGCCTTGGCCGAGATGGCGACCACCGAATTTGGCGCCTCCATCGTCGGCGTAACCCTCAGCACCGAGCAATTGCAATGGGCTCAAGCGCGCATGGCGCGTGCCGGCATCGCTGCGCATAACGACGCCGCCCAGACGACTGCCAACCAAGTCACGCACGACCTGCGCTTGCAGGACTACCGCGACATTGGCGTCAACCACGAAGCCGATCGCCGTTTCGACGCGATTTGCTCGATCGAGATGATCGAAGCCGTCGGCCGCGAATACTGGCCGACCTACTTCGCCACCGTGGCCAAGCTGCTAAAACCCGGCGGCCACGCCTGCATTCAAAGCATCGTCATTGCCGACGAACTTTACGAGCGCTACATCGGCTCGACCGACTTCATTCAGCAATATATTTTTCCGGGCGGCTGCCTGCCCTCGCCGTCTATCTTTAAAGCCCAAGCCGAAGCGGCTGGCCTTGAAGTCGTCGATGCGTTTTCATTTGGTCTGGATTACGCCCGCACGCTCAAGCTCTGGCGCGACGCGTTTCTGGCGCAAGAGTCACGGGTGCTGCAACTCGGGTTTGACAAAAGGTTCATGCGCATATGGGAGTTCTATCTGGCCTACTGCGAAGCGGCCTTCGAAGAGGCCAATACAGACGTGGTGCAGTACACGCTGCGCAAACGCTGAAGCACGCTTTGCTGGCTGGCGTCATCGCGGCCAGCACCTTCAGCTTTGCCGCGCACGCGCAAACACCCGCAGCGGCGGCAACGCCATCAGCTGTGGCGGCTGACACACGCACGGAATTCAAAGCGCTGTTGCCGCAAGCCCAACTGCTAGGGCAATCGCGTCTCACTGTCTGGGGCTTCAAGATTTATGACGCGCAGCTGTGGGCTGCGCCGGGCTTCAACGCAGACCGCTACGCCAGTCAGCCGTTGGCCTTGGAGCTGGCTTACCTGCGCGACTTTGAGGCGATCGACATAGCAGAACGCTCGATCAAAGAGATGCGCCGGAGCGCCACGATCACAGACGCACAGGCACGGCAATGGCGCCTCGACATGCAGCGTGTGTTTCCCGACGTGAAAGCCGGCGACCGCATCATGGGCGTGCACCGCCCCGGCATGGGCGCCAGCTTCTGGGTCAACGGCCAAGCCAGCGGTGAGATCTTGGACACCGAATTTTCTGAAATGTTTTTTGGCATCTGGCTGTCGCCCAAAACATCCGAGCAAGCCATGCGCACCGCACTTCTCAAAGGGGCCGCCCCGTGAATACCGCCTTTGGCTCGCGCAACGGCTTGGCCTATGGGCTGATGGGCTTTCCGCTGGCCTTTGCGGCCTTACCGCTGTATGTGATTTTGCCGAACCACTACGCGCGCGAATTCGGTGTGCCCTTGGCCACGCTCGGCGCTGTGCTGCTGGGTGCGCGGCTGTTTGATGCCTTCATTGACCCGGCCTTGGGCCGCCTGACAGACCGACTCTTTGCGCGCTCCACCGCCGCCGTACTGGCCTTGGGCGCCGCAGCAGCACTGGTGCTGGCGATCGGCTTTGCGCTGCTGTTTTTCCCGCTGGTGAGCGAGCCCGGCGCGCTGGTGATCTGGGCCACCGCCATGCTGATACTGACCTACGCTGGCTACAGCGCCTTGAGCGTGGCGCACCAATCATGGGCCGCCATGTTGGGTGGCAACGAAGCCCAGCGCAGCCGCATCGTCGCCTGGCGCGAAGGCTTGGGATTGCTCGGCGTGGTGACGGCGTCCGTGTTGCCGGTGCTGCTGGGTCTACCCGTCACCACCGCTGTCTTTTTTGTTGCCTTGGTATTGGGCTGGTGGGGTTGGCAGCGCTCGGTCAGGCCGGTGACGCTGATGCCGCACGAGGTGTCAGCCACAACCGCTGTGCCGACTTCCGTCTGGCAACCCTTTCGCCAAGCCAGCTTCAGGCGGCTGCTGACGGTGTTCATGCTGAACGGCATCGCCAGCGCCATACCGGCCACGCTGGTCTTGTTCTTCATTCAAGACAAGCTCGCTGCGCCGGCGAGTTTTGAGCCGCTGTTTTTAGGCAGTTATTTTTTGTGCGCTGCGCTGTCGATCCCACTCTGGCTGGCCGTCGTCAAACGCATTGGCTTAGCCCGCAGCTGGTTGGGCGGCATGCTGCTCGCCATGAGCGTATTTGTCTGGGCCAGCCAAGTGGGCAGCGGCCAGATGCTGGCTTTTGGGCTGATCTGCGCGCTCTCGGGTGTGGCCTTAGGCGCTGACTTGGCGTTGCCCAGCGCCTTGCTGGCGGGCGTGATCCAGAACAAACGCCCGCCCACAACCTTTGACCCAACCACAGCCACCGCGGACCCCGACACCGGGGCTTACTTTGGCTGGTGGAGCTTCGCCACCAAGCTCAATTTAGCCTTGGCCGCAGGGCTGGCCTTGCCCCTGCTCGACCTCTTTGGTTATGCGCCCGGCGTGCGTGACGCCGCCGCACTGAACGCGCTGGTGGTGGCGTACTGCGTGCTGCCTTGCGTGCTCAAAGCGCTGGCCGCAGCGGCCTTGTACCTGTTGGTGATCAGACCCCCTTCTCAAGCCTTTCAAGGTTCTCAAGAAAGTAGTTCATGAAAAAACGTTTGCTCCTCGCCGCCTTGGCGGTCGCCACCGGCATCGGCTTGGCCGGTTGTGCCGGCCCGCAGCTGAGTGATTACGCCCAAGAAAAGCCGCTGCTCGATCTGCGCCAGTATTTCAACGGCACGCTAGACGCTTACGGCATCTTCACTGACCGCTCCGGCCAAGTCGTCAAGCGCTTCACCGTCGTCATGACCTGTTCGTGGCAAGGCCCGCCCGGCCAAGAAGTCGGCGTGTTGGACGAGCTCTTCACCTACTCGGACGGCACCACAGACCGCCGCGTTTGGACGCTCAAACGCCAGCCAGATGGTCGCTACACCGGCACTGCCGGGGATGTCGTGGGCGAAGCCAACGGCCAAGAAAGCGGCAATACTTTTCGCTGGGGTTACACGCTCAATCTGCCCGTCGATGGCCGCGTCATCGAGGTCCAATTTGACGACTGGATGTACCTGATGACGGACAAAGTGATGCTCAACAAAGCGGCCATGAGCAAGTTCGGCATTCACCTGGGCGAGGTCACGTTGTCCTTCGTCAAACGCTAAAAAACGCCTACAACGCCACACATCTGCCATGAGTTTCAACCCCACCTTCACTGACTGGCACGGCAAGTCGGTCTGGCTTGTCGGCGCCTCCAGCGGCATCGGCGAAGCCACGGCCACCGCTTTGCACGCTGCCGGCGCACGCGTCTTTGTGTCGGCCCGTAACGCAGCCGCACTCTCTCAATTTGTAGAAGCCCACCCGGGCGCCGTGGCTGTTCCGTTAGATGCCTCTGACCCTGTCGCCGTCAAGGCAGCTGCTCAAATCGTGCAACAAGCTGGCCCGGTCGACCTGCTGATGTACTGCGCTGGCTACTACAAGCCAGTCCGTGCTGACGACTTTGACCTGAGCGAAATGCTCAAACATCAGCAAGTCAATTACCTCGGCGTGTTGTACGTGCTGGACGCTATGCTGCCGCACTTTTTGCAGCGTCAAGCCGGCCACATCAGCATCGTCAGCAGCGTCGCCGGTTACCGCGGTTTGCCGAAAAGCTTGGCCTACGGCCCGACCAAGGCCGCGCTGATCAACTTGGCTGAAGCGCTGTACATTGACCTGAAGGCCAGCGGTGTTGGCGTCAGCGTGATCAACCCAGGTTTTGTCAAAACGCCAGCAACAGCCAACAACGACTTCCCGATGCCCGGCTTGATGACGACAGACCAAGCGGCGACTGAAATTCTTGCCGGTTGGCGCCAAGGCGCCTTCGAAATCGACTTTCCAAAACGCTTCACGCTGTGGATGAAAACGCTGCGCATCTTGCCCTATGCTGCTTATTTCGCCGTCACCAGCCGTCTCGTCAAAAGCGCAGCCGATGACGCCCACAACACCAGCCCCCGTCCCTGAAGCCCGGGAACCCATGAACCCACGCGCCGCTGACTCTTCTCTTCAGCCCTCTGCCGAGCGTTTGGCAGTGGCCCGCATCGTCGATTTTTTTGAAACCTTGCAGCCAGCCGACGTGGCGCGCATGGGTGAGTTTTACACCGCAGAGGCTGGGTTCAAAGACCCCTTCAATGAAGCCCGTGGACTGGCTGAAGTGCAACGCATTTTCAGCCACATGTATGTGGCGCTGGATCAGCCGCACTTTGTGGTCACCGGTCAATTGGTTGACGGTGCGCAGTGCTTTTTGACTTGGAATTTCGTCTTTCGCTTCAAGCGCTTCAGCCCAACGGTCTGGCAGACCGTCCGCGGTGGCTCACACCTGCAGCTCAACGCTGATGGCTTGATCGCCTCACACCGTGACTACTGGGATGCGGCTGAAGAGCTGTATGAAAAGCTGCCGCTGGTCGGCAGTTTGATGCGCTGGCTAAAACGCCGGGCGAATCAGTAAAGCTGAACCGGCGTTCAGCCCGGATTGGTTTCAATGAAGCTGCTGCGCTGCACTAGCTTTTCTTGCAGGCGGGCCAAGTTCGGATGCCGGGCACGCCAATCAATGGCCCCAAAGCGCAGATCCAGGTAACCCAGTGCGCAGCCGGTGGCGACGTCAGACAAACTGAAATGCACACCGCTGCAAAAAGGCTTGTCGCTCAAGCCGGTGCTCATGGCTTGCAGTACCGCGTCGATTTTGCCCATTTGACGGTCAATCCAGACTTGGCTGCGTTGGACCTCGGTGCGGCCGTCCCACGAGGCTTCCAGGCGCGCCAAAATGGCGGCGTCCAGCAAGCCGTCGGCCAGCGCTTCCCAGGTCTTAACTTCAGCGCGCTCGCGACCTTGCACCGGAATCAGCTTGCCCACTGGCGACAGCGTGTCGAGGTATTCAACGATCACGCGTGAATCAAAGACGGCTTCGCCGCCCTCCATCACCAAGCACGGCACCTTGCCCAGCGGATTTGACTCCGGCATAGTCGTGTCAGCAGCCCAGACGTTTTCCAGAACGAACTGATAGTCCAGTTTTTTCTCAGCCATGACGACGCGCACTTTGCGCACATAGGGGCTGGTCGTTGATCCGATGAGTTTCATGTGTCTGTGCATTTTGTCGTGAGTCTTTGGGCTGCATTCTATCGACTAAGCCTGACGCGCCGAAAGCCGCCAAACAAAGGCATAAATGTCCCCACCTTGTTCTGCCGCTGGATGTCTACAATTACGCCATGAATTTTTCCACCATCAATGCCCTCTCGCCGCTGGACGGCCGTTACGCCGCCAAACTTGACCAGCTTCGCCCGCTGATGTCGGAGCAGGGCTATATGCACCGCCGCGTGCAAGTCGAGGTGGCGTGGTTCGTGGCGCTGTCGGACGCCGGCTTCGCTGAGTTCAAGCCGCTCAGCTTGGGCGCACGCTCTTACCTGAGCGCCCTTGTCAGCAACTTCTCAGAAGCCGATGCGCTGGCCATCAAAGACATTGAAAAAGTCACCAACCACGATGTCAAGGCGGTGGAGTACTGGATCAAGTCAAAATTTGACGCCCGGCCAGAGCTGCTGGCGGTGGCCGAGTTTGTCCACTTTGCCTGCACCAGCGAGGACATCAACAACACCAGCCACGCGCTGCAGCTGAAAAGCAGCCGCGAACAAGTCGTGTTGCCCGCGCTCGACAAACTGATTGCGCAAATGCGCCAGATGGCGCACCGCTACGCCGACCAAGCCATGCTCAGCCGCACGCACGGTCAAACCGCCAGCCCGACCACCGTCGGCAAAGAAATCGCCAACGTCGTGATGCGCTTGATGCAAGCCCGCGACAAAATCGCCGCAGTCAAAATCATGGCCAAGATGAATGGCGCCGTCGGCAACTACAACGCGCATTTGGCCGCTTGGCCTGACTTTGACTGGGAGGCTTTCAGCCGCCAAGTGGTTGAAGCGCCAGAGCCCGTGACCGTTGCCAACGGTGCGACTGGCACCAGCCAAGCCGCTTGGGGCCTGGGACTGACCTTTCAGCCCTACAGCATCCAGATCGAGCCGCACGACTACATGGCCGAGTTGTTTGACGCGGTGGCCCGCAGCAACACCATCTTGATCGACTTCGCGCGGGATGTCTGGGGCTATGTCAGCGTCGGCTATTTCAAGCAGCGCCTGAAAGACGGCGAAATTGGCTCCTCGACCATGCCGCACAAGGTCAACCCGATTGACTTTGAAAACGCCGAAGGCAACTTGGGCTTGGCCAACGCCATGCTGCGCCACCTCAGCGAAAAGCTGCCGATCAGCCGCTGGCAACGCGACCTGACCGACTCCACCGTGCTGCGCAACATGGGCGTGGCCTTTGGCTATGCCGTGCTGGCCTACAGCTCTTTGAACGCCGGCTTGAACAAGTTAGAGCTCAACAGCGAAGCCTTGGACGACGACTTGAATGCTTCCTGGGAAGTGCTGGCCGAACCGATCCAGACCGTCATGCGCCGTTACGGCGTGCAAGGCGCCTACGAAAAGCTGAAAGAAGTCACGCGCGGTAAAACCGTGACAGCTGCCGCGCTGCATGAGTTGATCGACTCACTGGACATTCCGGCGCCTGCAAAGCAGCGTCTGCTGGCGATGACGCCTTCAAGCTATGTCGGCATGGCGGCCGAGCTGGCACGCCGCATTTAAGCCGGGCTCAAACCGGTCCGAACGCTCAGAACCGCGGACTCTCGGCGCTGACAGGCATGTCAGCGCCGCATTGCCAGCACTGCTCAAAGCCGCCTTCGACGGTTTCGCCACAAAAGCACAACCAACGCCGTTGCGGCCGGTTTTGCAAAGCCTCCAGCAAGGCGCGGGCACGTGGCTCTTCTTCGTCGATCGCCAGCCAAACTTCTGGCTGGCATTGGTCTGGCGGCATTTCGCCCGCAATACCGCTCAAAAAATAACGTTGCACGCTGGCTGAAAAGCCGGCCTGCTGCAGCGCATCGGCCCACAACGCCGCAATCGCAATATTCGGTGCGTGGGTCAGGCGCAGCACGGCGTCTCTTTCATCGGCCCAAATTGGACGCGTTCTCGGCGGCTTGAGCCGCCGCTTTGTCGGCCGCCTTTTTTTCCAGCGCGCGATCGGCATAACGGCCAAAGCGCCATGAGTCACCCTCTAGTGTGATGCGGCGCCAAGTGTCGCGTTTTTCGCCAGGCGTCATGGCCAGCCAATGCTGCACTTCACCGAAAGTGCGGCCGCAACCCTTGCACATCTCGTCGCCTTGGCTGGTCGAGCAAATCGCAATGCACGGCGTGTCGGCTGTCGTCTCGTACCACGTCAGCCAAGCGTCCAGCGCCTTAGTCGGAAAACTCGCCTCTTCGGCTTCTTCCTCATGGTAAAAAACCAGCAAGGCATAGACCTTGGCCAGCGCGCGCAGCTCGGGCGCCAGCGTCACGCCATCCGGCGAGGGCGAGCGCTCACGCCAATAGTTGATAGCCGCTTCAATGTCAGTGATATGGATGCCGGGCATGGGGTCAGAGGTCAAAAAAAGTCAGGGCTTAAAGTAAAAACTAATTATGGACGAGATGCCCAAAAGCTGCGACATCTACCCTGAATGCCATTTTCAATTGGCACGGAATCTGTTTTTAGTGTTTAATAGATACCCGAAGGGGAGTAACTCCCTCGTTTGACTGTGTTGTCCTATGCGCCACCAAGGCGCCCAACTGCACATTCAAGCGTCACAACAAGTCGTCAATACGAAGTTCACACTTCCGGCTTGTTGGGCCTTGCAATCATTGCAGGGCCGAGCCAGACCTTCGATTGGAACCTGCGCAGGTTTGATCGAAGCGTCCTCACATATGGCTCCCTACGGATTCCTTTGTATCTATCGTTTCGTCGCCTCATTCAGGTTTCAACTGCGGCCAGCTTGTGGGCGGCCATGTTGTTATTTTCAATGGAGTGTGAACGTGGAATTATTTTCGACCCCCTGGTGGACAGCCCTGATGGCCATCATCCTGATTGACTTGGTCCTGGCTGGCGACAACGCCATCGTCATCGCCTTGGCGGCCCGCAATTTGCCAGCGCATTTGCAGAAAAAAGCCATCATGTGGGGCGCTGTAGGCGCCATTGCGGTTCGTTCGGTCATGACCCTTGGCGTGGTCTGGCTGCTGCAGATCCCCGGCCTCATGCTGATCGGCGGCCTCGGCCTGATCTGGATCGCTTACAAGCTGCTGTCTGAAGACGGCGCCAAAGAGCATGACGGCCCTTCGGCAACCACCTTCTGGGGCGCCATGAAAACCATTGTGGTGGCCGACGCCCTGATGGGCGTTGACAACGTGCTCGGCGTCGCCGGTGCGGCAAAAGGCAATTTCGACCTCGTCGTCATCGGTTTGCTGATCAGCGTGCCTATCGTTGTTTACGGCAGCACCATGGTGCTCAAGCTGGTGGAACGCTTCCCGGTCATCATCAAGATCGGCGCTGCTGTGCTGGCCTTCACGGCCGCCAACATGATCGTTGGTGAGCAATTGCTGGCTCCAATCTACGGCACCGCCAAAGACTTCGCCTCGGCTGACATCGTGCATCTGGCTGCGAAATGGACGACTTATGCCGTCGCTATCGCAGGTGTTCTGGGCTTTGGCTGGTGGGCTGGTCGTCGCAACCGTTCGAGCCAAGAGGCCAACCTCGCCGCGCATTGATGCTTTAACGCATTGGTCTTTCCGTTTTTTAACGACAACAACGCAAGGAGAAATTCATGGACAACATCATTGTTTACGTTGACGACGCTGCGTATGGTCAGCAACTTCTGCAGCCCATGCTGCAAGGCATGGGTTCAGGGGCGACAGCCCGCTGGATTGTGGTCGGTTGTCCGCCGCGCATGACGCGTCACATGAGCAAATGGCTGACCCGCAGCGCGCGGGACAATTGGCGCATCAAGTGGGCCGAGAAGGTGTTTTCGCAACTCACCCCGCTGCTGGCGAACAACGGTGACCAAGTCAACACTTGCCTAGCCAAAGCGGATTTATCAAGCCAAACCGAATCGCTCATCAAGCAGCACGGCGTCGCCCGCGTGCTGGATGCGCGCCGGCCCAAGTTTGGCGAGAATCTGCAGCCGGTGACGGCAACGCAAGTCCAAGAGCGTCAAGGCGCGATGGGTTATTTCGCGGCCATTGCCAGCGCCGGTTTATTGGTCGCGACAGACTGACGAGTCAACCAGCGCCGCTTGGCACTGGTATTCTTTGGCCATGAAACTCATAGTCAATTGGCTTTTAAGCGCCACGGCCTTACTGGCCGTGGCCTATCTTTATTCAGGTGTTGTGGTGACCAGTTTCACCGCGGCACTGTTGGCGGCCGCCGTGCTCGGCGCGCTCAACATGGTGGTGCGGCCAATCCTTATTTTGCTGACACTGCCGGTCACGGTGATCACCCTGGGCTTGTTCTTGTTTGTCATCAACGCCCTGATGTTCTGGGCGGCGGCCAGTCTGCTGGGCGGACTCGATGTGCGCGGCTTCGGCGCTGCACTGGTGGGCTCGCTGATTTATTCAGCGTTGCAGCTAGCGATTGGCTTTGTCCTCGAGAGCCTGTTCCCGAATTAAAGCCGCCACTTGGCGCGTCCGGGTGTCGATGATCGACGCCTCAATGTGCATGTTCTGACCGGTGCCGCCTTGACCGCTGCGGAGCAGTTCTTGTGCGGCCCGCAGTCGATCCAACGCCGCCGGGTAGTCAAGCTGGGCAAAGCGGCTCTCGGCTTCAGCCCGAACCGCCCGCGACAGCTGGTTTTGCCGGCCCCAAGCGTCGGCGAGCAACTGCCAAGCCATGGCATCTTGGGGGTGCGTGACCACCCAGGTTTGCAATTTTCCTGAGACTTCAGCCGCGCGCCCAGCCGCCGACAGGGCGCGCGCCTGCACCAGCAGCTGGGCCCGGCTGGTGGCAACATCGAAGCGCGTAGCTGCAGCGGCTTGCGCGATTCGACCGGCCTCAAAATCAACTTCAATCGCCAGCAAGTCAGCCGCGCTGCGGGCCTCGGGCACCGTCAGCGCCAAGGTTTTCAGCCGCGCCGCCAAGGCCTGCGCGGCGGCATGCTCACGCATTCGGCTGGCAGCGAAAGCACCACCGTACAAAGTCCCAGCCAAGGCCGGCGTCAGCTCGCTGCCAACGCTGACGGCTGGCAGCGCCCGCTGGCCTTCGTCCAACAGGCGGCGCAACCCATCCACACCGGGGTTGCCCAGCACCCGCGCCCGCGCAGCCATCATGTGGTGCAACTGCCCATTGCTCACCATGGCGTGGCCGGTACTCAGCGCGGCTGTTTGCAAGCGTGCACGCGCCTCGGCAATGCGCTGCGTCGTCAGCGGGTGCGAGCGCAAATAAGGAAACGAGCCGTTGTCGTTCAGGCGAGAGGCTTGCTGCAACTTCTCAAACATGCCGCCCACGCCGCTGGCCTCAAAACCGGCGTCGACCATGACGCCAAAGCCAACCCGGTCTGCCTCACGCTCCATGTCGCGCGAAAAATTCAGCTGACCTTGCACCGCCAAGGCTTGCCCGCCGACAATCGCGACATTGGCGGCGTCAGGGCTTTTGCTGGCCGCCAAGGCGCCCAAGATCATGGCTCCGATGACCCACGGCATTTGTCGCTGTTGCTGTGTCATCAGCCGCGAGATATGGCGTTGCGTCACATGGCTGAGCTCGTGCGCCATGACGGCGGCCAGCTCGTCAGCCGTACTGACCACTGCGATCAAACCGGTGTGCACGCCAAGGTAACCGCCCGGCAAGGCAAACGCGTTGACACTGCGGTCGCGCACCAGCATCACGTTCCAAGCAAAGCGCTCTTCAAGCTCGTCGCTTAACTCGCCGCGGGCGCGCGCGGCGTCCATCAGCGGCTGCCAGATGCTTTGCACGTAGTCACCCAACACCGGGTCGTCGATGTAGTCCGGGTCGCGGAAAATACTCACTGCAATGCGGTCGCCCAAACGCCGTTCGCTCGCGGCGGTCAACTCAGAGCCGTCGCCCAAGGAAGGCAGCTGGCTGGCGCGCACAGGGGCCGCCGGCAACTGGGCCTGAGAGACACCGCTCGACGCCAACATCAGCCAACACGCCAAGCCGACGCGGCTCATCCAGCCCAGCGTCAGGGGGCTGGGGCGAGAAGTTTTGCTGGGGTCATTCAGGGAAGGCAAGTCGCGCATGTCCTAGGGTGCGTAGGCAGACTCAGCCCACGCACCATGGTAGCTGCGTTCTTCATAGGCGGCACGCACAAAGCGTAAAGCTTCGCTCTTATGATGGAGTTCATCTCGCTTCTGGAAAACAACATGACAAGCACTTCCGCACTGACACATTTCGACGCACAAGGCCAAGCCCACATGGTCGACGTGGCCGCCAAAGCCACCACGCACCGCATCGCGGTGGCCCAAGGCCGCATCATCATGCTCCCGGCCACGCTGGCCATTATTTTGCAAGGCACGGCTAAGAAAGGTGACGTCCTCGGCATCGCCCGCATCGCTGGCATCATGGCGGCGAAAAAAACCAGCGATCTGATTCCGCTGTGCCACCCACTCGCCCTGACCCGCGTCGCCGTCGAGTTCAACACCGACGAAGAAGCCAGTTGCATCGTCTGCAGTGCTGCAGTTGAAACCGTCGGTCAAACCGGAGTCGAAATGGAAGCCCTGACCGCCGTCCAACTGGCCTTGCTAACCATTTATGACATGTGCAAAGCCGTCGACCGCGGCATGACCATCACCGATGTCAAGCTGCTGGAGAAGCATGGCGGCAAGTCGGGGACCTTCATTGCCGAGAAGTGATCACTAACGTGATCTTTCTTGGTGAGGTATTGATTTTGTGATCTGCTCCATTTCTGCTCCACCGAAGGAACAGGAATGGCATCCATTCAGAATCGTAACAATGTTTGGCAAGTCCGAATTCGTATCAAGGGCTTCCCAACACTAGTCAGGTCTTTTGACTCACGGAAAGCCGCCCAAGTCTGGGCCAACGAAAAAGACAACGAACAACTCAGAGGCATCTATCGTGACGAGTCAGATGCGCAAAAGACAACCCTCAGCCATTTGATTGATCGCTACTTGGCCGATGTCACCCCGTTGATGAAAGGTGCGGTGGAAGACCAATACAAGCTCAAAGCACTGCAACAAAGAACACTTAGCCATCTTCCGATTTCAAAGCTCACGCCCACATTGCTTGCGCAGCATCGTGACCTGCGGCTTCAAGCTGTCTCCAATGGAACTGTCATTCGTGAGCTGGCTTACATCTCTTCAGTTTTCAACCATGCTCGTCGTGAGTGGGGGGTCAACATTCCAAACCCAGTCGCCTTAGTCAGAAAGCCATCATCCCCTCAAGGTAGAAATCGCATTCTCAAGTCTGAGGAAATGGCCGCACTTTTTGCAGAACTCACACCGTGTGGTCGCCGAAGTCCATGGATGCAGCCAATTGTTGAAATTGCTCTTGAAACAGCCATGCGCAGGGGCGAACTACTCTCACTGCAATGGAAGCACATCAACTTGCTGGAGCAGGTGGCTATTCTTCAAACGACCAAGAATGGCGAACGTCGTGTCGTCCCACTTTCTAAGCGGGCAGTGGCGACTTTCGCAGGTTTGCCGCGGTTTGGTGACCGCGTCTTTCCCATGAGCGCCTGTGCGGTTTCTGCGGCCTTTGAGAGGGCGGCAGAACGAGCATGCCTTGTCGATCTGCACTTCCATGACTTGCGGCACACAGCCATCACCCAGATGGCCGACAAGTTGCCCAACGTTATTGAGCTAGCAGCGGTATCGGGTCACAAGAGCCTCAAGATGTTGCAGCGGTATTACCTCCCGAGTCCTCAGGCCTTGGCTCTAAAGCTCGGGTAGATAAATGAACGGTTTGCCAAGGCGTATGGCAAGCTGAATTAACGGCCTTTAGAGCCCTCCAGAGCGCACAAGCCGCAGGGGGTTGTCCAAGGCGCTGCGCAGCCTCTGAGGACCTTCAAACAGCCTTCAGAGGCACTGTGCGCAAGTCCTTTTGGGCCTAGGCTTGGATGCGTTAGAAAAGATGAGCATGAGAGGCGGATATGGTGCTTAATGTGGTTATTCAAGCCTCCCTTTTTGATCCTTTCCACGAGGCTATATGGCAACAATAACGGTGCTGCACAACAGTTCGCGACGGCTTAGCAAAGCGATAACGTACAGATCCGCTTCTGAGGCATCCATTGCCAGCTACGACAACACTTCTACTATAAATGTTAGCAAGTATTTCGGTTTCATACGGCGGCCTAGGGAAGTGCCGGCCTATCGATCATTTTTAAACGTTGCAAACCGATCTTCCTTCATACCTAGTTCACTAACATTGGCATTCCCCCAAATCAGTAGACAAATAATGATGTCAAAAACTGAAATGGA
>JASDRC010000045.1:0-20868 GCA_041442125.1 Polaromonas sp.
CGTCGAGAATGACAATGTTCATCCCGATATTGTGCCTGCAAGAACAGCGCTTTCCCTTGTGTCGCTCGACGACTTAAAGCGCTATCAGCCCAATGCAGTGTTGCGGATCAGGCCAACCGCCAGCCCTTCAATTTCGAAGGTGTCACCGGGCCTGACGATGATCGGTTCAAAGTCTGGATTTTCGGGTAACAGCTCAATCAGGTTGTGAGTCCGCCGAAAGCGCTTGACGGTGACTTCATCACCCAAACGCGCGACCACAATTTGACCGTTGCGCGCTTCTCTGGTTTGCTGAACAGCCAGCAGGTCGCCGTCGATGATGCCGATGTCGCGCATGCTCATGCCGCGCACTTTGAGCAGGTAGTCGGGTTGGCTCTTGAACAGGCTGGGCTCGACGCTGTAGCTTTGCTCGATGTGTTCCTGCGCGAGAATTGGGCTGCCAGCCGCCACCCGGCCGACCAGCGGCAGGACGAGTTGGGCCAGGCTTTGCAAGGGCAGGGAAAATTGTTTGTTGCGCGATTCGTTGAGCGAACGCAAGGTGTCGCTGCGCAGGCGAATGCCGCGAGAGGTGCCGCTGACCAGTTCAATCACGCCTTTGCGGGCCAAGGCTTGTAGGTGTTCTTCAGCGGCGTTGGCTGATTTGAAGCCGAGTTCGGTCGCAATCTCTGCGCGCGTGGGCGGCGCGCCCGCGCGAGAGATGGCGTTTTGGATGAGCTCTAAAATTTGTTGCTGGCGTGCCGTTAGCTTGGGGCCTTCGGGCAAGCGGGTAATGTCGTTGAGCATGTTCATGGGTGGGTTCCTGGTCAAATCAACAGTGACTGTATTTTTGTCCAGTTTTTCAAGGATTTCTAGTGAGCGATCAAAAAATTGTCTTTCTCGGCACGGGCGGCACCATCGCCGGCACGGCGGCGAATCCGTTTGAGTGCAGTAGTTACACCGCCGCACAGGTCGGCGTGCGCGCGCTGCTGGCCAGCTTGCCCGGCTGGAACGACGGCCAAGGCGCCGAGCGCTATGTGGTGGAGCAGGTGGCTCAGCTGGACAGCAAGGACATGGGCTTTGACGTCTGGGCCAAACTCGCGCTGCGCGTGGCGCACTTTTTGGCGCAGGGTGACGTGCAAGGCATCGTCATCACCCACGGCACCGACACGCTTGAAGAAACCGCGTATTTTTTGCAGGCCCTGCTGTCCCCTCACAAGCCGGTGGTGCTGACCTGTGCCATGCGGCCATCGAACGCTCTGGTGCCTGATGGCCCGCAAAACTTGCTGGACGCGCTGGCGGTGGTCTCAAGCGCAGGCGCAAGCGGTGTCACGGTGGTCTGTGCCGGCGCGATTTACGCCGCGGAAGAGGTGCAAAAAAACCATCCTTATCGGCTGAATGCCTTCAGCGCCGGGGACGCTGGGCCGATTGGTTTTGTTGAGCAAGGCCGGCTGCGTTTGTTGCGCGGCTGGCCGCGCGGGCAAGCGCTGGCCACGGTGGCCACGGTGGCCGGCTTGGCCGATGCCGCTTGGCCGCGTGTCGAGATCGTGATGAGTTACGCCGGTGCGGATGGCACGGTCGTCAGGGCTTTGCTGAAAGCCGGTGTCAAGGGTCTGGTGGTGGCCGCTACCGGCAACGGCACGGTGCACCAAGACCTTGAAGCTGCCTTGCTGTTGGCGATGCAGCAAGGTGTGCAAGTGCTGCGGGCAACGCGTTGCGCCGAAGGCCGCTTGCTGCCTGGTGCCAACGATGCGCTGCCGGCGGCAGCGGGCTTAACGCCCGTCAAGGCCCGCATCGCGTTGATGCTGGCCTTGATGCAGGGGCATTGACGCTGAACTAGACGGCGACAGCGTTCAGCGCGCCCATGGCGCGGCTGGTGATTTCGTCGACGCTGCCCATACCGCTGATGGCGCGGTATTGCGGCGCGTTGGCCGAGTCGTCTCTGGCCCACTGCGAGTAGTAGTCAACCAATGGACGGGTCTGGGCGCTGTACACCTCGAGCCGTTTACGCACGGTGTCTTCTTTGTCGTCGTCGCGCTGAATCAGCGGCTCACCGGTCAGGTCGTCTTTGCCTTGCACTTTCGGCGCGTTGTATTGGACGTGGTAAGAGCGGCCTGAAGCGGCGTGCGTGCGGCGACCGCTCATGCGCTCGATGATGGCTTCAAAAGGCACGTCAATTTCGAGCACAAAGTCCAGCTTGACGCCGGCCGCTTTCATGGCGTCGGCTTGCGGAATGGTGCGTGGAAAGCCGTCGAACAAAAAGCCGTGCTCGCAATCGGCTTGGGCGATGCGTTCTTTGACCAGGTTGATGATCAGGTCGTCGCTGACGAGACCGCCCGAGTCCATGACTTTCTTGGCTTCTAGGCCCAAGTCCGTTCCGGCTTTGACGGCAGCGCGCAGCATGTCGCCAGTCGAGATTTGTGGAATGCTGTATTTTTGGCAGATGAAGGTGGCTTGTGTCCCTTTGCCAGCGCCGGGGGCGCCCAACAGTATCAGTCTCATGGATGTCCTCAATTTATTTTAAATAGCGGTCGGCTTGTATTGCGCAAACCGGGGGTGTCTGTTGCCGCTGCAGCGGATCTGGTGCACTCGAGTTGGGCCCAAGGATAGCATGCAGACTATGGGCTTCAGCTGACAAACCAGCAGTCGAAGTGTCTAGGAATCGGATGCGAGAAGGCGGCGAACGCGCTCAAGGTCTTCAGGCGTGTCAACACCGATGCCTGGCGGCTGCAGGGTGATGTGCACAGCAATGCGGTGACCATGCCACAGGGCGCGCAGTTGTTCGAGCGATTCAAGCTGTTCCAGCGGTGCTTGCGGCAGGGTCGGGAAGGTCTGCAAAAAACCCACGCGGTAGCCGTAAATGCCAACGTGCCGCAAGGGCTTGGGCAGGCTGGAGGTTTCCCACCAAGCTTGACCGTTGAAGTCACGGCCAACGGGAATCGGCGCGCGGCTGAAGTACAGCGCGGTGTTCTGGGCGTCGAGCACCACTTTGACCACATGCGGGCTCAGGAAGTCGGCGAGTTGGTCGATGGCATGGGCGGCGGTGCTCATGGCGCAGTCGGCGCGGTTTTCCAGCAGTGTGGCGACAGCGTCGATCAAGGCGGGGTCTATCAGTGGCTCGTCGCCTTGAACATTGACCACGATGTCTTGTGCGCCCAAGCCAAGCAGGCTGCAGGCTTCGGCCAGTCGGTCGCTGCCGCTGGGGTGGTCGCTGCGGGTCAGCAGGGCGGCTACACCGTGCGCTTGACAGGCGGTGACGATCTCCGGGCTGTCGGCAGCGACGACCACGCGGGCAGCGCTGCTCAAGCTGGCACGTTGCGCCACGCGCACGACCATCGGCAGATTGTGAATGTCGGCGAGTGGTTTGTTGGGAAGCCGCGAGGAGGCCAGCCGGGCTGGAATCAGGACGGTGAAAGTCATGCGGGCGTCACGCTGGCATCAGAGCCCGAGCTCTTCGTCGGTCAGCGTGCGGGCTTCGTTTTCGAGCATGACCGGCAAGCCGTCGCGCACCGGGTAAGCCAAGCGGGCGCTGCGCGAGACGAGCTCTTGCTTGTCGCGGTTGTAGGTCAGCGGTCCTTTGGTCACGGGGCAGACCAGCAGTTCAAGAAGTTTAGTGTCCATAGGTAGATAGTAATTGAGAAGTCAATCGGAAACAGTGGGCAGCAAGGCGTTCAGCCGCGCGTCGAAAGCCTGCATGAAGCCGGGCTCAGGCGTGAACTCAAGCGGTACCGCCAGCAGTTGTTGGCCGGCATCCGGGTAGCGAGCAAAGAGTTTGACGGCGTCTTTTTCGGTGCACAACACGCGCTGGCCCGGCAGCCAAAGCGGCGCTGCGTCAAGCTTGTCATGGTCGGGCATGGGGATGCAGCGAACCAGTGTCAGGCCGCGTTGGCGCAGCATCGAAAAGAAAGCCTCCGGGCTGGCAATCGCCGCCAATGCGACCAGCGCTTCGCCCTTCAGGCTGTCGAGCGGAACTTGCGTGCCGTCAGCGGCGATGGCGTGGTCGGACAGCGCCCGACGCGATTGAAAGCCGGCGAAGGCGACGGTCTGCCCGGTGTGCAGCAGCAGGTCAATCGGGGCCACCGCTTGCGGCCCGGGACGTTGTTTGGAGAGGTCAGTTGGCGGCCAGGCTTCGCGCAAGGGCCCGGCGGGCAGCAACCAGCCGTTGCCGACGCCGCGTTCATCAAACACCGCGATGTTGAGGTCGCGCTGCAAGGCGTGATGCTGCAGTCCATCGTCGCAAAGGATGAGGTCGGTTTGCGGGTGCGCCGCCAGCAAGGCGCGCACGGCGTCAATCCGGCGCCGGGCCACAAACACCGGCACACCGGTGCGTTGCCGGATCAGCAGCGGCTCATCGCCGCACAAGCTGGCAGGCAGCTGCGGCAAGACTTCAAGAAAACGGTCGGTGTTGTCGTCTTGTCGGCCATAGCCGCGCGAGACCACGCCGGGCTGTCGGCCTGTTGCCTGAAGATGCTGGACCAGCGCTATCACCAACGGCGTTTTGCCAGCGCCGCCGGCGACCACATTGCCAACGACGATGATCGGCACGTCAGCGCGCCACGATTTTAAAATACCGCGTTGGTACAGCCAGCGCCGCAGCACCACGCCACCCGCGTGCAGTTGGGCCAGCGGCCACAGCAAGCAGGCCAACGGACCGCGCCGCGTCCAGGCGTTTTGCAGCCCTGTGTGCAAGCTTGTTTTCAAGGCCATCAGCGCTGATGGCTCATGGCTTGCCGCTGGCGCTTTGGGTCGCAAACGTGATGTGCGACAAGCCAACGCGCCGCGCTGCTTCCATGGCCAAGATGACCGATTGGTGGCTGGCGGTGGCGTCAGCGCTGATGATCAGTACCCTCTCTATGCTGTTTTTGCTGATCTTGCTGGCCGGGTTGGCGGCCAGCAAGGCCGTGGCCAGCGCGTCCAGGCTGCGACTTTGAATCACGTTTTGGTTGATCGCGTGGCGACCGTCACTGTTGGCCGCCACGATGATTTCTTTCGGGTAGTCGCGGGCGGCATCGGTATTGGCCACCGGCAGGTTGACTTGCAGTTCCGTGAACTTGCTGTAGGTGGTTGACAGCATCAAAAAATCACCACCACCAACAGCACGTCGATGAACGGGATGAGGTTGATTTCCGGCTCATCGCGCGTGCGTTTGCGAAAGTTCATGCTGGCTTGCGCAGTGTGTTGAGGTGCCGCACAAAGCGCTCGGAGGCGAGCTCCATCGGCAACAAGTAAGCGTTGACTTGGCCGCGGTAGTAGCGCCAGAAAATCAGCGCAGGAATCGCCACAATCAGCCCGAAAGCGTTGTTGTACAGCGCGATGGCGATGCCCTGGGCGAGTTGCGCTGGGTTGTCTGTACCCGTGACGCTGCCGGTGCTGCCGCCTTGCGAGCCAAAAATCTCGATCATGCCGATCACCGTGCCGTGCAGACCCAGCAGGCCGAGCAGGGGCGCGGCCGAGGCGATGGTGGCGAGCGCTGACAAATAGCGCTCGAGCGCGTGGGCGGCTTTCCGGCCGGCGCCTTCAAGGGTGGCGCGCAAATCATCTTCGCTGAGGCGCGGATTGAGTGTCAGCGCTCGCAGGCCGCGCGCCAAGACCCGGCTCAAGATGGAGTTTTGTTCGAGTGGCAAGACGATGGCTGACGACGGCAGGCTGGCGCCTGAGACGGTGATGGCCTCATCGGTCAGCTTGGGCGGTGCCGCCTTGTGGTCGCGTAAGCTGACAAAGCGTTCGATCACCAAGGCCACACCCAAGACCGAGCAGGCCATCAGGGGCCAAATGGGCCAACCTGCGGCTTGTATGATTGTCAGCAATGCTATAACTCCAGCGTCTTAAGGATGTTGAATTATGGCTTAGAGTGCTGATGCACCTGGGCCGTTGACGCCGCAGTCCACCCACAGAAACTGTGGATAACTTTGTGTGCAACTGCTCAGGCTTGCTGCGCCGGGCCGCACCAGCCTGCGTTCCGGACAGATCGATCAATTTTTAACCAACAAGACAACTTCACACCGTCATGCGCCACGAGCTGAACCTTTCCCCCCCGTTGCCGGGAATCTGTCTTGTTTGAAGCTTTGCAGGATGACGGTCGGTCGGCCCCGGGTGTCCGAATTTGGCCGGTCGGTTCGCTGCTCAGGGCGATTGCCGACAGCCTCGAAGCGCGCTTCAACCCGGTCGCCGTCAAAGGTGAAATTGCTGGGTTTTCACGCGCCACCAGTGGTCACTGTTATTTCAACCTGAAGGACGAGCAAGGCCAAGTGCGTTGTGCCATGTTCCGGCGGGCGGCGTCGATGCTGGACTTCTCGCCGCGCGATGGCCTGTTGGTCGAGGTGCGTGGCCGCTTGGGTGTGTATGAGCCGCGCGGCGAGTTGCAGCTGGTGGTTGAGTCGCTGCGCGAAGCCGGGCAGGGCAATTGGTTTGAGCAGTTCACGCGGCTCAAAGCCAAGCTCGAAGCTGAAGGGTTGTTTGACACCGCCCGCAAACGCGGCTTGCCGCTGTTGCCGCGTGCGGTTGGCATCATCACGTCCTTGGGCGCAGCGGCTTTGCACGACGTGGTAACCACCTTGACGCGCCGCGCGCCGCATGTCTCGGTGGTGATTTACCCGGCCAGCGTGCAAGGCGCGCAAGCGGCGGGTGAGCTGCTGCAAGCCCTGAGCAAGGCGGTGAAGCGCGCTGAAGTCGACGTGCTGCTGTTGGTGCGCGGCGGCGGCGCGATGGAAGACCTTTGGGCCTTCAACGACGAGCTGCTGGCACGCGCCATCATGGCCTCGCCGATTCCAGTGGTCTCTGGTGTGGGCCACGAGACTGATTTCACCATCGCCGATTTTTGCGCCGACGTGCGCGCACCGACGCCGACCGCCGCCGCCGAACTCTGCGCGCAACCGCAGGGCGTGTGGCTGCGGGCGTTGGACATGGCGTTGGATCGCCTGCAAAACGCCGTTGACCGGCAACTGCAATCCAGCCACCAGCGGCTCGACTGGGCGGCCTCCAGAGTGGCCCAACCCTCGCATGGGGTGGCGCGTGAAAAAGCCGGACTGGTGCTGCAGGCGCAGCGCCTGCGCCATGCCGCGCGTTTTTCGTTGCAGCGTCAATCGACCCTGCTCGGTACTTTTGAGAAAGACTTGCCCAAAGCCATGAAGACTTCAGCGGCCAGCCTGGGCCAGCGCTTGGAGCGGTCCCAAACACGGCTCGAACTGCTGGACCCACAGCTTGTTTTGCAGCGCGGCTATGCTTGGTTGGCCGATGCAGAAGGCCGCGCGCTAACCAGCACCCAGCAGCTCAGCGTCGGCCAGCCGGTGCGCGCAACCTTGGCCGACGGTGAGGTTAATTTAACGGTGTCGCAACGCTATCTCATTTAGTTTTTTACAATAGATTGGTCTTTATTTAAACGACCCTCAAGGAACAACACAATGGAACATACTCTCCCGTCTTTGCCGTACGCCATCGATGCTTTGGCTCCACATTACAGCCAAGAGACTTTTGAATACCACCATGGCAAGCACCATAACGCGTATGTGGGCAACCTCAACAACCTTCAAAAAGGCACTGAGTTCGAAGCTCTGAGCCTGGAAGAGATCATCAAGAAGGCGTCTGGCGGCATCTACAACAATGCCGCCCAAGTGTGGAACCACACTTTTTTCTGGAGCTGCATGAAGCCGGCCGGCGGCGGCGAGCCGACAGGCCCGTTGGCTGAAGCCATCAACGCCAAGTTCGGCTCTTACGCCGCTTTCAAGGAAGCTTTTGTCAAGTCGGCTGTCGGCAACTTCGGTTCCGGCTGGACATGGTTGGTGAAAAAGCCAGACGGCTCGGTCGACATCGTCAACACTGGCCCTGCTGGCACACCTTTGACCACCGCTGACAAAGCGCTGCTGACGGTCGACGTGTGGGAGCACGCCTACTACATCGACTACCGCAACGCGCGTCCTAAGTTCATTGAGACCTTTCTGTCGAGCCTGGCCAACTGGTCTTTTGCAGAAGCCAACTTCGCCGCCTGAGTTGACGGCTGAGCCTCGCGCTCAGCCCCATTCAAAAAGCCGACCCAAGCTGACGCCGGTCGGCTTTTTTGTGGCCCAAAAAAAAGACCGGTGAACCGGTCTTTTGATCACCAGCCGAGGCCGATCACTTGACGATGTGCTTACCGATCAGGCCGGCCATCTCGAACATCGAGACTTGGGCTTTGCCAAAGACAGCTTTGAGTTTGTCGTCTGCATTGATCATGCGCTTGTTGACTTTGTCTTGCAGGTCTTTGGCTTTGATGTAAATCCAGAGCTTGCTGACAATTTCAGTGCGTGGCAATGGCTTGTCACCAACCACGGCTGCCAGAGCTTGGCTCAGCGTCAGTGGCTTCATGAACGCAGCGTTCGGTGTGCGCTTTTTAGCCGGTGCTACTTTTTTAGCGGCGACTGTCTTCGCTGGAGCTGCTTTCTTCGCAGGGGCTACTTTTTTAGCGGGGGCTGCTGCTTTTTTTGCAGCTACTTTTTTTGCCGGTGCAGCCTTTGGTGCAGGTGCTTTTTTTGCCGGTGCTTTTTTCGCAGTTGCCATGATTGATTTTCCTTCTGAAAGTTGATAAATCACCAATGCAGATAACTACTCTTCACTGGCATTTCGGATGCTACTGGAGAAATGCGTGTTTCTAGAGGAGGAATGGACTTTTTTACGCTTATTTGTTGCACATTTGCCTCTGAAAACCAAAAAAACGCCTGTGCAGCGAAGACAAACCTGTTTGATCCTGATTTCAGGCCTTGGCCAAGGCGATGGAATTTTCCAATGCCTTGCCGCCGCCATAGCTGTTCTGCACCGGTGGAATGCCGCCCACGGAGACCCGAATGGCGCAGTATTTGAACTCCGGAATCTTGGCGAACGGATCAAGCGCGGCGTTGGTCAATTTGTTGATGGCGGCCTCGTAATAGCAAAAGGGCACAAACACCGCACCACGTGGCGAGCTGTCGTCGGCGCGGGCGTATAGCGCAACCTGACCACGGCGAGATTCGATGGTGATGATGTCGCCCGGCTGGCCGCCCATCTCGGCCAAGTCCAGCGGGTGCACCAAGGCGACTGGATCGGGCTCTATCGCGTCGAGCACCGTGGCGCGCCGGGTCATGCTGCCGGTGTGCCAGTGCTCAAGCTGACGGCCGGTGATGAGCACCAGCGGGTAGTCGGTGTCGGGTCGTTCGTCGGCTGGAATGATGTCGGCCGGGACAAAGCGGGCACGACCGGACTCACTTGGGAAGCTGTCGACGAAGACCACCGACTGACCGGGGTCGCCTTCTTTCAGGCAAGGGTAGGTGACCGAGTGCTCGCGCTCCAAACGGTCCCAGGTGATGCCGCCAATGCTTGGCATGGTGTGGCGCATCTCGTCGAAGACCTCGCTGACGTGGCTGTAGTGCCAGTCGCAGCCCATGCGCTTGGCGATCTGCTGAATGATCCACAAATCTTGCCGCGCATCGCCGGGCGGGTTGATGGCTTTGCGGCCCATCTGCACCAGCCGGTCGGTGTTGGTGAAGCTGCCGTCTTTTTCGGGGAAGGCGCTGGCCGGCAAGATGACGTCGGCCAGATAAGCGGTTTCAGTCAGGAAAATGTCTTGCACCACGAGGTGGTCGAGCGCGGCCAGTGCTTCTCTCGCATGGTGGGCATCGGGGTCCGACATGGCCGGGTTCTCGCCCTGCACGTACATGCCGCGGATGCCGCCTTTTTTGATGGCGTGCATGACCTCGACCACGGTCAGGCCGGGTTGGGCGTCTAGCGAGCCCTCAGGCACGCTCCAGGCTTTCTCGAAGTTGGCGCGCACCACCGGGTTGGTGACGTGTTGGTAGTCCGGGAACATCATCGGGATCAAGCCGGCGTCAGACGCGCCCTGAACGTTGTTCTGGCCCCGCAGCGGGTGCAGGCCGGTGCCGGGCCGGCCAATCTGGCCTGTCATCAGTGCCAAGGCAATCAGGCAACGGGCGTTGTCGGTGCCGTGGACGTGCTGCGAGACACCCATGCCCCAGAGGATCATGGACGTCTTGGCAGTGGCGTACAGCCGCGCCACATAACGGATGGTGTCAGCGTCAATGCCGCAGATCGGCGCCATCAGCTCGGGCGTGTAACCCTCGACGTTTTGGCGCAGCTCTTCGTAGCCGATGGTGCGGCTGGCGATGAATTCTTGGTTGACCAGGCCTTCGGTGACGATGACGTTCATCATGGCGTTCAGCAGTGCCACGTCGGTGTCGGGTTTGAACTGCAGATGGCGGTGCGCCATGCGCGTCAAGTCTGAGCGGCGGGGGTCAAGGATCAGCAGTTGGGTGCCGTTTTGCGCGGCGTTCTTGATCCAGGTGGCAGCCACCGGGTGGTTCACGGTCGGGTTGGCGCCGATGATGACGACCACCTCCGCCTTGGTCACGTCCATCACCGGGTTTGAGACACCGCCCGAGCCAATGCCTTCGAGCAAGGCAACGACAGATGAGGCGTGGCACAGGCGCGTGCAATGGTCGACGTTGTTGCTGCCAAAACCGGTCCGCACCAGTTTTTGGAACAGGTACGCTTCTTCGTTGCTGCCCTTGGCAGAGCCGAAGCCTGCGAGTGATTTTTTACCGTGTTGGTCGCGAATGGCGGCCAATTGACCACCCGCAAATTCGAGTGCTTCCTCCCAGCTGGCTTCGCGAAAGACGTCCATCACGCGGTCGGGGTCCATGCTGAAATCGCCGGTTTTAGGCGCGTCGGCGCGGCGGATCAGCGGCACGGTGAGGCGCTGCGGGTGGTGCGCATAGTCAAAGCCGTAGCGACCCTTGACGCACAAGCGGCCATGGTTCGACGGGCCGTCACGGCCCTCAACAAACAAAATCTTGTCGTCTTTGACGTTGTAGGTCAGCTGGCAGCCGACGCCGCAATAAGGACAGACTGACTCGACCTGTTTGTCGGGCACGGTGAGTGCAGCCTCGCGGGCCGGCATCAGCGCGCCGGTCGGGCAGGCTTGCACGCATTCGCCGCAGGCCACGCAGGTCGACGCACCCATGGCGTCGTCCATGTCAAAAACGATCTTGGCGTGGTCACCCCGGAAAGCCAGGCCAATGACGTCGTTGACTTGCTCGTCACGGCAGGCGCGCAGGCAGCGCGTGCACTGAATGCAAGCATCCAAGTTAACGGCGATGGCTGGGTGCGAGAGGTCTTGGCGCACTTGTTGGCGGGCTTCAAAGCGCGGCTTGCCGACGCCAATTTTGCTGGCCCATTGGTCGACTTCGTTGTGGCGCGTGTAGTCCTTTTCGGGCATGTCCGACAGCAGCAATTCAAGCACCAGCTTTTGCGAGGCCAGCGCGCGTACGCTGTCGGTGACGACCTTCATGCCGGCCGCAGGCGCGCGGCAGCACGACGGCGCCAGCACCCGTTCACCGTTGATCTCGACCATGCAAGCGCGGCAGTTGCCGACCGCTTCCAAGCCTTCTTTGAAGCACAGGTGCGGGATCTCCACACCTTCGCGTTTGGCCACTTGCAGCAGCGTTTCAGTGCTGCGGCCCAAGACTTCACGGCCGTTCAGGCTGAAACTGACCAGCGGTGCATCCAGCTCAGCGAGTTCTTGTCGGGTGATGGCGTTCATGATGGGTCCTTGAAACGGGTCTTGAAGCGGACGACGCGGCGTGGCAAGCGTGGGCTCACAGCTCGTGCGCGAAATATTTAACAACGCAGTCCATCGGGTTCGGCGCGGCTTGACCGAGCCCGCAGATCGAGGCATCCCGCATCACCAGCGACAAATCGGCCAGCAGCGCCAAGTCCCACTTGGGCTGCGCCATCAGGTGCTCGGCCTTGGCGGTGCCGACGCGGCAAGGCGTGCACTGGCCGCAAGACTCGTGCTTGAAAAACCGCATCATGTTGCGGGCTGCGTCGGTGGCGCTGTCTTTGTCTGACAGCACGATCACCGCCGCTGAACCGATGAAGCAGCCATACGGTTGCAGTGTGTCAAAGTCCAGTGGAATGGCGTTCATGCTGGCCGGCAAAATGCCGCCCGACGCACCGCCTGGCAAATAGGCATAAAAATCGTGGCCGTCTTGCATACCGTCGCAATGTTCGTCGATCAGTTCCTGAATCGTGATGCCGGCGGGCGCCAGTTTCATGCCCGGATGTTTGACGCGGCCAGAGACCGAGAAGGAGCGCAGTCCTTTGCGGTCATGGCGACCGTGCGAGGCAAACCAGTCGCCGCCTTTGACCAAGATGTCGCGGACCCAAAACAGCGTTTCAAAGTTGTGCTCCAGCGTTGGCCGACCAAACAGGCCGACTTGCGCCACATACGGCGGCCGCAGACGCGGCATGCCGCGCTTGCCTTCAATCGATTCGATCATGGCGGATTCTTCGCCGCAAATGTAGGCGCCAGCGCCGCGCCGCAGTTCGATTTCCGGCATGTCGGCCATTGGCGGTGCCAGCCGCAGTTTGGCGAGTTCTGCTTCCAGCATGTGGCGGCAGCCGTGGTACTCGTCGCGCAAATAGAGGTAGATTTTTTCGATGCCGACCGCCCAGGCGGCAATCAGCATGCCTTCTAGAAAACGGTGCGGGTCACGCTCTAGGTAGGTGCGGTCTTTGAAGGTGCCGGGTTCGCCTTCGTCGATGTTCACGGCCATCAGACGCGGGCCTTTTTCGGCACGGACAATGCGCCATTTGCGGCCAGCTGGAAAGCCAGCACCACCTAAACCGCGCAGACCGGAGGCTTCCATGGACTTGATGACTGATTCGACATCACGCTCGCCCGCGATGCATTGCGCCAGCAGCTGGTAACCGCCGTTGGCGGTGTACTCAGCCATGTCAATGAAACCGCTTGGAATGTGCTGCACAGCCTTGGCCGTGACGGCGCTTGCAATGCTCTCGCAAGTGGCGTGTGGCACCGGGTTTTGGCCGACCACGGCTGCCGGCGCTTGTTCACAGCGGCCGATGCAGGGGGCAGCGATGACGCGAACCTCACGGCCCAGCAAGGCGGGCAGCTTGGCTAGCAGGTCTTGGGCGCCGGCCAACTCACAGGACAGGCCGTCGCAGACACGCACGGTCAGCGCGGCGGGCGCGGCTTCACCTTCTTTGACGATGTCGAAGTGGTGATAAAAGGTGGCGACCTCATAAACCGAGGTTTGCGGCAGGCGCATTTCTTGCGCCAGTGCGGCCAGATGCGCTGCCGACAAATGCCCAAAACGATCCTGAATTTTGTGCAGATGTTCGATCAGCAAATCAGCCTGACGTGACGCTGTTCCGAGCAAACCTTGGACCTCTGCCAAGGCCGCCGGGTCAACGCGGCGACCCTTAGGCGCTTCACGTTTGCGCTGCTTGGTGGCGGCCTCAATGACGGCGATGGGAATGATCGGGTAGTTCATGTTGGCTTGTGTAGAGGTCTGTGAAAAGTGAGGGCTAGAGCGTCAAATTCAGATGACGTGTTCGCTCCGAAGTTCAGCGATCTGTTGGGCGCCGTAGCCGAGCTGCGTTAGCACCTCGTCGGTGTGCTCGCCCAACAGCGGGGAACGCGTGACGTCGGTGCTGCTGTCTGACAGTTTGATCGGGTTGCCGACCGTCAGGTACTTGCCACGGGTCGGGTGATCGACTTCGACGATGGTGCCGCTGGCTCGCAACGCCGGTTCTTCGGCGATTTCTTTCATCGACAAAATCGGGCCGCAGGGGATGTCGTATTTATTCAGGATGTCCATCGCCTCGAACTTGGTCATGGTCATGGTCCATTGTTCGATGCGGGCAAAGATGGGTTTCAGGTGCAACAGCCGTGCACCAGGCGTGGCGTAGGCTTCGTCGGTGATCCAGCCTTCTTCGCCGATCAGCTTGCAGACCGCCGGCCAAACCGCAGATTGCGTGATGAAGTAGATGTAGGCGTTGGGGTCGGTTTCCCAGCCTTTGCATTTTAAGATAGAACCTGGCTGGCCGCCGCCAGAGGCGTTGCCGGCCCGCGGTACGGCTTCGCCGAATTTGCTGTCGGGGTATTGCGGGTACTCATGCATGGTGCCAGTGCGCTCTAAGCGCTGCTGATCGCGCAGCTTGACGCGACACAGGTTCAGCACGGCGTCTTGCATGGGGGCCAGCACTTTTTGGCCGCGGCCGGTGGTGTTGCGCTGGTAAAGCGCGGCCACGATGCCCAGCGCCAGGTGCAAGCCAGTGCCGCTGTCGCCGATTTGGGCGCCGGTGACCATCGGCGGGCCGTCGTCAAAACCGGTGGTCGAGGCTGAGCCGCCAGCGCACTGGGCGACGTTTTCGTAGACCTTGCAGTCTTCGTACGGGCCGGGACCAAAGCCCTTGACCGAGGCCACGATCATGCGCGGATTCAGCGCTTGAACATGTTCCCAGGTGATGCCCATGCGGTCCATCGCGCCGGGGGCGAAGTTTTCCACCAGCACGTCGCAGGTCTTGATGAGGTCGTCCAAAACCGCTTTGCCCTTGGGCTTCTTGGTGTCGAGCGTGATGGAACGCTTGTTGTGGTTCAGCATCGTGAAGTAAAGGCTGTCGACGCCGGGAATGTCGCGCAGCTGAGCGCGCGTCGCGTCGCCTTCGCCAGCGCGTTCTACTTTGATCACGTCGGCACCGAACCAGGCCAGTAACTGCGTACAGGTCGGGCCGGACTGAACGTGGGTGAAATCGAGGATGCGAACGCCGTCTAACGCTTTGCTCATGAAAGTTCCTGCAGAGAAGTTGAAATAGGGTGCTTTTCAGCGACCCCTATTATTCACCCTGCCTTGTGTGTTCTTTTCGATCAGGTTGAAGGCGGGTCGGCCGGTTTTGTCCGTTGGAGTTCAAGTTCCATGAGGCGTTTTTTCAGCTTTCGCTCTTCTTCAAAGCGGCTGGTTTCGTCGCGGATCACCGCCACAATCGCCGAGACTTGTTGGTCTGGCGTGTGAAGCAGGGCGACGGTGAAGGCGATCGACAAGCTGTGGCCGTCTTTGTGCACCGCCGGCACGCGCAGCACGTCATTGCCATAGCGGGTCACGCCGCTGGCCATGGTCTTGTGGTAACCCTCCCAATGGCGATGTTGCAAGCGCTGCGGCGTGATGATGTCGAGTGACTTGCCCAGTGCTTCGCCCTCTGTGAAGCCGAAGATCCGCTCTGCCGCTGGGTTCCACAAGGTGATGGCGCCACTGGCGTCAGCGATCACGATGGCGTCGCCAAGGGCCTCGACGAGTTGTTTTAAGTCGGTGTTTGATGACATGGGTTACTTGAAGAGCCTGCACAAACAAGGGAAGCGATAACAAAAAAATCTCGTCACTGTGAGCGTAAAAATCCCGTCATGGCGATCGTAGCGCGGCAGTCAATCACCGCGCACCGCCGAGATGGATGGCCACGCTGCGCTCGCCATGACGGGAACGCGGCGCTTGAACCACGTTGATTGCTTAAACCGCGTTAGCAGCGTGCATCGCAGCGATTTCATCCTGGGTGTAACCGAGTTCGGCCAACACTTCATCTGTGTGCTCGCCCAACAGTGGGGAACCGGTGATCTCTGGCTTGAGGTCAGAGAATTTGATCGGGCTGCCGACCGTGACGTAGCTGCCGCGCTCTTTGTGTGGCACGTCAACGATGGAACCGCTGGCCCGCAGGGAAGGGTCGTTGAGCAACTCTTTCATCGACTGCACGGGGGCGCAGGGGATGTCGAACTTGCGCAGGATATCGACCGCCTCAAACTTGGTTTTGTCCTGCAACCAAGCTTCGATGGTGCCGAAGATGTCCATGATGTGCGGTTGGCGCGCTTTGGGTGTCATGTACAGGGGATCGGTCTTCCACTCTGGTTTGCCGATGGCGTCGCAGATGGGGGCCCAAGCATGACCCTGAACAGTGAAATAAATGTACGCGTTTGGGTCGGTTTCCCAGCCTTTGCACTTCAAGATCCAGCCCGGCTGGCCGCCACCGCCAGCGTTGCCGCCGCGTGGTACGACGTCAGAGAAAGTCTCGTGCGGGTACTGTGGATACTCTTCCAGGTAGCCGAGTTTGTCGAGGCGCAACTGGTCACGCATTTTGACGCGGCACAGGTTCAACACAGCGTCTTGCATGGCGACAGCGACTTTTTGACCCTTGCCAGTTTGCTGGCGACCGATGTAGGCCGTCAAAATACCGATGGCCAAGTGCATGCCGGTGTTGCTGTCGCCCAGCGCAGCAGACGAAATCATCGGGCCTGACTGCTCACCTTTCCACCAGCCGGTGGTCGAGGCTGCGCCGCCGGCGCATTGCGCCACGTTTTCGTAGACCTTCAAGTCTTCGTAGTGGTGGCCGTCGCTGAAGCCTTTGACGGAAGCCAAGATCATTTTTGGGTTGAGTTCTTGGATTCGTTCCCAGGTGAAGCCCATGCGGTCGAGGGCGCCGGGGCCAAAGTTTTCAACCAAGACGTCAGATTCTTGGATCAACTTTTCCAGCACCGCTTTGCCTTCTGGCTTTTTGGTGTCGAGGGTCAGCGAACGTTTGTTGCTGTTCAGCATGGTGAAGTACAGCGCGTCGACATCCGGGATGTCGCGCAACTGGCTGCGGGTGACGTCGCCGGCGCCTGGGCGCTCGACCTTGATGACGTCAGCGCCGAACCAAGCCAGCATTTGGGTACAGGCCGGACCGGCTTGGACGTGGGTGAAGTCGATGATCTTGATGCCGTTGAGGGGTTTGTTGCTCATTTGATTTCTCCTGAATGTGGATGGATTGGTTACTTCTTTTTCGCAGCGCTCTGCGGATTCAAGCTGGTGATGCGACCACTTTCGGTGCCAGCGGTTTCGTCGATGATCGCGTTGATCAGGGTTGGCCGGCCGGAGGCAATGGCTTCGTCCATGGCCTTGGCCAATTCAGCCGGGGTGTTGGCAACCACGCCAACGCCGCCGAAGGCCTGCATCATCATTTCGTAGCGGGCGTTCTTGACGAACACCGTCGGGGCCACATCGCCGCCCAGAGGATTGACGTCGGTGCCTTTGTAAATGCCGTTGTTGTTGAAGACAACGATGCAAATCGGCAGGTTGTAGCGGCAGATGGTTTCGACTTCCATGCCGCTGAAACCGAAGGCGCTGTCGCCTTCGATGGCGATGACCGGCTTGCCGGTGGTCACGGCGGCAGCCACTGCGAAGCCCATGCCGATACCCATGATGCCCCAGGTGCCCACGTCTAGGCGCTTGCGCGGCAGGTACATGTCGACAATGCTTCGGGTGAAGTCAAGGGTGTTAGCGCCTTCGTTGACGACGACAGCTTCTGGGTTGGCCTTGACCACATTGCGGACGACGTTCAGCGCGCTGTGGAAGTTCATGATGGCGGGGTTGAGCGCCAGCGTGGCGGCCATTTTGGCCAGATTTTTGTCTTTGCGCTCAGTGATCGCCTGCGTCCACTCGGCCGGTGGCTTAGCCCAGTTGCTGCCAATGCCATCCAGCAGGACTGACACGCAAGAACCGATGTCACCCACCAGCGGTGCAGCGATCGGCACATTGCTGTCCATCTCGGTCGGCGAGATGTCGATCTGGATGAACTGGGTGGACGACGGCGTGCCCCATGTTTTACCCTTGCCGTGCGACAGCAGCCAGTTCAGGCGGGCACCGACCAGCATGACGACGTCGGCTTCGGCCAGCACAAAAGAACGGGTGGCGGCAGCGGACTGTTCATGCGTGTCGGGCAACAAGCCCTTGGCCATGGACATCGGCAGGTAAGGAATACCGGTTTTTTCGATCAAAGCGCGGATGTCTGCATCTGCTTGAGCGTAAGCGGCCCCTTTGCCGAGCACGATCAGCGGACGCTTCGCACCTTTGAGCAAATCAAGCGCACGCTTGACGGCGTCGGCAGCCGGGATTTGGCGTGGTGCGGGGTCGATGACCTTGATGAGTGAGCGCTTGCCGGCTTCGGCTTCCATCGTCTGCGAAAACAGCTTGGCGGGCAGGTCGAGGTAGACACCGCCGGGACGACCGGACAAGGCCGAACGGATGGCGCGGGCTATGCCGACGCCGATGTCTTCAGCATGGAGCACGCGAAAAGCCGCTTTGCACAATGGCTTGGCAATCGCCAGTTGGTCCATCTCTTCGTAATCGCCTTGCTGCAGGTCGACGATCTCGCGCTCGCTAGAGCCGCTGATCAAGATCATCGGGAAGCAGTTGGTGGTGGCGTTGGTCAGCGCGGTCAAGCCGTTCAGAAAACCTGGGGCCGAGACGGTCAGGCAAATGCCTGGTTTTTGCGTCAGGAAACCAGCGGCGGCGGCGGCGTTGCCGGCGTGTTGCTCGTGACGAAAGGAAATCATGCGAATGCCGGCTGCCTGCGCTTTGCGCGTCAGGTCGGTGATGGGGATGCCGGGCAGGGCGAAAATAGTGTCGATGTCATTGAGCTTCAGAGCGTCGATGACCAGGTTAAACCCGTCTGTCTGTTCTGGTGATTGAGTGTCGTTGGTCATGAGGACATTTCTTTTCGTTTGACTTCTATGAAAGTTGTTGGGCAACGCTGCACAGCTGGACTCGCGCACCCCCAAGAGAGGGCTCGTTGCACTGTCCGGTTATCATAAGAGCCCCTTTCGGATAGACCATTGATCGCGGTCAATTTTCGCCATATTGAGACCCTCGTTTTAGCCGTATCAACCGTCTGAGCGAGTCTGTTTTGCGTCTCGCCTAAACCTACTTAGCCATGCTCTCAGTTGCTGACCATCCCGATAGAAATATCATTCGTGTTCAATTGGCACAGAACACCGTTTTAAAGGGCATGACGGCCGCGCAAAGTGCTGAGTTGGAGCCGTATTTGGTCATCGTCGACGGTCACAAGGGCGATTCCTTGTTGGCTCAGGGCGTGCACCAGATGGAGCAATACTTCATTCTCGAAGGCATCTTGAAACGGGTGGTGACCAATCAGGAGGCGAAGGAGATGATTCTTCGCTTCACGGACGAACGCGACATGGAAACCAGCTACGCCGCTTGGCGACTCGGGACGCCAACCCCTTACAGTACTGTTTGCGTCACCAAGGTGCGGGTGGCCAAGCTGCCATTGGAAGACTGGGTGGCTTTTTTAGAGCGTCACCACAAGGTCAAGCAGTCTTTTGAATACGCCGTGATGGAGTTGATGAGCGAAATCATGGCCCACACTATCACGCTGCACCTGCTGGACGCGCCGGGTCGCGTGAAGCGATTTTTGCGCAAGCACCCCGAACTCTTTGAGCGTATTCCGAAGAAGGAACTGGCGTCTTACTTGAATCTCTCGGCAGAGACTTTGAGTCGGCTGAAGCAGCGCGGCAAGATATAAAAAAAGCCACCTCGTTTTCAGCGAGGTGGCGTTGCACTGTGGATGCAGTTTCCCGGGTCTTTAATCGACCGGACGATCCGCTTCGAACTCGTCTTTCTTCGGTGGCCGAATCTTGTCCAAAACTTTGGAGATCAGCGGCCAGAACAGCAGGACCAAGGCCAGCGTTGTGATGCCGCCGACCAAGTAGTTGGAGAACATCACGCTGACTTCACCTTGCGAAATCAACATCGACTGGCGAAAAGCGTCTTCGGCTTTGTCGCCCAGCACCAAGGCCAGCACCAGCGGTGCAATCGGGTAGTCAAGCTTCTTGAACAAGTAGCCGACCACACCGAACAGCAGCATGAACCAGATGTCGAGCATCGCGTTGTGCACGGTGTAGGCGCCGATGGCACAAATCACGATGATGACGGGCGCGATGATCGAAAACGGAATACGCAGAATCGAGGCGAACAGCGGCACCGTGGTCAGCACCACGACCAAGCCAACCAAGTTGCCCAAGTACATGCTGGCGATCAAGCCCCAGACAAAGTCTTTCTGTTCGGTAAACAGCAGTGGACCTGGTTGTAGACCCCAGATCAACAAGCCACCCAACAGCACCGCGGCGGTTGGCGAGCCTGGGATGCCAAGGGCTAGCATCGGCAGCAAGGCGCTGGTGCCTGCGGCGTGTGCTGCAGTTTCCGGGGCAATCACACCTTCGATTTCACCGGTGCCGAATTTGTTGCCGGTCTTGGACATTTTCTTGGCCAGGCCGTAGCTCATGAAAGAGGCGGGTGTGGCGCCGCCAGGGGTGATGCCCATCCAGATGCCAACCAGTGAACTGCGGATCGACGTCATCCAGTATTTAGGCAACTTCTTTCAGGTGGCCAACACGATCTTGGAGTCGATCTTGGCGTGTTTGCCGGAGAAGGCCAGGCCTTCTTCCATAGACAACAAAATCTCGCCAATACCGAACAAGCCAATCACGGCGATCAGGAAGTCAAAGCCGCGCATCAGCTCCAGCCAGCCAAAGGTCAGGCGCAGCTGGCCGGTAACTGTGTCCATGCCGACCGACGCTAGCGCGAAACCAATCGTCATTGACGCCAAGATTTTGAAAGGCGAGCCCTTGCCCATACCGACAAAACTGCAAAAGGTCAGCAGGTAGACGGCGAAGAATTCTGGCGGCCCGAACTGCAGCGCAAATTTAGCGACCAACGGGGCCATGAAGGTGATCATCACCACCGCCACAAAGGCACCGATGAAGGAGGAGGTGAAGGCCGCCGTCAACGCTTCTCCGGCCCGTCCCTGCTGCGCCATCGGGTAACCGTCGAAGGTGGTTGCCACAGACCAGGGCTCGCCCGGTATGTTGAACAAGATGGATGTGATGGCGCCGCCAAACAAGGCGCCCCAGTAAATGCAAGACAGCATGATGATGGCCGAAGTCGGCGTCATCGTAAAAGTCAGCGGCAGCAAAATGGCGACGCCATTGGCGCCCCCAAGTCCGGGTAGCACGCCAATCAGCACGCCCAAGACAATGCCGACAACCATCAAGAGTAAGTTCATCGGGGTCAATACGACCGCGAACCCTTGGAACAGCGAGTTAAGTTCATCCATTTTCAAAAACTCCGAGAGGTCAGATAAATTTAGTAGCCGAGGAAACTCAGCAAGTCGAACTCGCCTTTGTAGAGAGGCACTTTGAACCAGACCTCAAACATCATGAAAAACAGTGCATTGACGCAAAAAGCAACAATG
>JASDRC010000046.1:0-19061 GCA_041442125.1 Polaromonas sp.
CCCTAAGCTACTCAGCCAAACTTGCGGGCCGCATCAAGCGCCAAACCCGCACCGATGCTGCCAAACAAATCGCCCTCGACGCGCTGCGCCTTGGGCAGCAATACACCCACACTCTGACGCAACAGCGGCACACCACTGGAGCCACCCGTGAAAAACACCGTGTCAACTTGATCGGCTGCGACGCCTGCATCACGCAACATTTTATTGACCGTCTCGCCAATGCGGCCCACCAAGCCTGCAATGGCTTGGTCAAAAATAGCCCGCTGTAAAAACACCTCGTTTGACGCACCAATTCGGCTCAAATCCATCGTCGCCTCGGGTTCGGTAGACAAGTTGATCTTGGCCGACTCGACCTGCATCGCCAGCCAATGACCGTCTTTTTGCTGCACCAAATTTTGTAAAGCTTGCAGCTTGTCCGGCTCGCTGCCTTCGCGCGTCACCTCGACAATTTGCGACCAAGCCTTGCGTGTGTAGGCTTGGTTGATGGTGTGCCAAGTGGCGAGATTGAAGTAGGGCGACGAAGGCACTTGCAAGCCACTCTTGAGTTGACTGCCCAGCCCCAGCAAAGGCATCACGCCGGCTAAGCTGAGCTGTTTGTCAAAGTCGGCGCCACCTATGTGAACGCCGCCACTGGCCAGAATATCGTCTTTTCGCTCGAACTTGCCAGCACGTTCAGGACCCAGGCGAACCAGCGCAAAGTCAGACGTGCCGCCGCCAATGTCGACCACCAACACCAACTCTTCGCGGCTGATTTGTGACTCGTAGTCAAACGCTGCTGCAATTGGCTCGTACTGAAACTCAATGTGATGCAAACCCGCCGCACGAGCGATCTCAGCCAGCGTGTTTTCGGCCACCTTGTCAGCTTGCGCGTCGTCATCGACAAAATAAACCGGGCGCCCGAGCACTGCGCTGCTGAAGCTTTGTCCAGCTGACACGTCAGCGCGGCTTTTGAGCTCACCAATGAACAGCGCCAACAATTCTCGGAACGGCAACACCCGGCCCGCGACTTCAGTGAAGTCATCCATTAAGGAGGTGCCGAGCAAGCTTTTCAAGGACCGCATGAGGCGGCCTTCATCGCCGATCAGGTAGTCGGCCAAAGCCGCACGGCCGTAGCTGGTCACGCTGTCTTCTGCATGGAAAAAGACGACTGACGGCAAGGTCAGCTTGTCACCTTCCAGAGCCAGAAGCGCGGTTTGGTTCGGCCGATGCCAGCCGACTGTTGAATTGGAGGTGCCAAAGTCAATGCCGCAGGCCTGGGCGGCGCCCTTCAAATGAGTCATGTCGCGTTCAGCCCGGCTTTTTGAATTGCTGGTCCGCCCAAGCCATAGCGCTGCTGCGGCTGAGCTTGAAAGACGCTGCCACACGTACTTCGGCCAGTGACTCGCCAGCTTCATCGTGCGCACTCAAGGTGCCGTAAGGGTTGTCTTCGTCAGGAACAATGTCCAGCGACACCGTGACGCGTGCAGCCCCAGCCGTAACAGTGATGCTCTGATGCAGCGAGGCATGCAATTGCTGCTCTTGCCGACGGACAAATTCGGAGGCAGTCTTGACCAAGGTGTTGAAGGCGGTGGTGTCGAGCGGTTTGGGATTTTTCTTGTCGCGGCCCATGGTCCAAGGCCCAATCAAGGCGGGCTCGGGTTCGCCGTCTTTGACCATGGCCACCGCCCAGCCGTCGTCGTCTTCATTTTTAAGCACCCGTGCGGTCCAGCCGTTGTCTTGCCACAAGCGGGGCTGCCGCACACGAGTGATCTCTTCAGCAGCGCTGACATCGTCGGGCGGAAGGAGTGAATCGGCTGGGTTCAAAAGTTTCAAATCAAGCAAGGAGAAAGGGGGAGCTCGGGTAGCTCGGAACGCACGATTTTAAAGGCCAGCGGCACAAAGCGTTGGCCAACGAATTTCCTCAGTCGGTTTGCCCGCTGGTCTGCTGAGCCGCTGCGCGCAGCTTGTCTTTCTTGCTAGGCCGCTTGCCTTTGATGCCGCCGGTGGACTCGCCCGCTGCACTGCGGCTTTCAGCTGCAGCCAGCACCGGCGCCGCGTCGACCGGCTCAAAACCGGTCACCTGCTCGCGCGGCACGCTCAAACCTTGACGCTTTTCGATCAAGCGGAAATGCGCCTCGGTGGTTGCGCTGACAAAGCTCACCGCCAGGCCAGACGCGCCTGCGCGCCCCGTCCGACCAATGCGGTGGACGTAGTCGACCGCCGAGCGCGGCAAGTCGTAATTGACGACCACCGGCAACAACGCTACGTCCAAGCCGCGGGCGGCCACATCGGTTGCGATCACCACTTTGACGTCTGCGTTTTTAAATTCGAGCAGCACCTGGGTGCGCTTGCCTTGGCTCAGTTCGCCATGAAAAGGCTCGGCTTCTAGGCCGACTTTACGCAGCTTGTCGGCGACCATCTCGGCGGCGTGTTTGGTGGCCACAAAGACCAACACACGGCTCCATTTTTTTTCAGCGATCAAGTGCCGTAACAACTGGGTGCGGCGGCGGCTGTCGACTTCAATCGCCAGCTGAGCAATAGCGCTGATTTCAAGTACCTCGGGCAGCACTTCAACCCGCGCCGGCAACTGCAACAAGCCAGCCGCTAACGCCTGAACAGGGGCGAGCAAAGTGGCCGAGAAAAACAGGTTTTGCCGGCGCGCTGGCAGCAAGGCCAAAATCCGCTTGAGTTCTTCGTCAAAACCGAGGTCGAGCAGTCGATCGGCTTCATCCAGCACCAGCGTCTGCACCGCCGACAAGTCCAGCGCGTTGTGGTCAATCAGGTCCAACAAGCGGCCGGGCGTCGCGATGACCCAGTCGGTGCCGCTGCGCAAACCCATCATCTGCGGGTTGATCGAGACACCGCCAAAAACGACGGTAACCTTGAGCTCGGGCGCCACTTGCAGGGACAGCAAGCGCGCCACCTCGCCAATCTGCACGGCCAACTCACGTGTTGGCACCAGAATCAGCGCCCTCACCCGCCGTGGCCGAGTGCTCGGAACAGCCGCCAGCAATTGCAGAAGCGGCAGGCAAAAAGCCGCCGTCTTGCCAGAACCGGTTTCGGCCGATGCCAGCACGTCGCGACCGGCCAAAATAAGCGGAATGGCGGCCGCTTGCACGGGCGTGGGCTGGGTGTAGTTCAGGCCCGCCAGAGCACGAAGAAGGGTTGGCGACAAGCCGAGTGTGGAGAAAGACATGCGGGGATTTGAAAGCGAAAGGGTCGATTTTAAGCGCCAGCCGATCGGGCCGGCGCTTCAGGCCGCATAATCGTGGCCTCTTGACAGTCGGGCGCAAGGCGCCACACTGCAACCATCTGCGCTAGTCCGCAAGCACAACACATTCAAATCAAATTTAAGGCGCCCGTGAGAAAAACGTTCAAACTTCAGGTCGAAGGCAAAAACCCGGACCGCGTGCTGGACGCCCACAAACACGAGATCCGCAAGTACGTCAAACGTCAACGCCGCGTGCCCTTGCCGGCCGGCGTGGATTTTTGGGACTTCGACTGCAAGTTCGGCAGCACCGAAGAATCGGCTGAGACCGTGCATTTGGCCGAAATCATCACACGACTAGACGCCGCTGTGGCCGAAGGCGCAGACCAGTTTTTCGTCGAAGTCTTAGCCAAAGAAGGCCACCGCCGAGTTCGTCCGGCCGGTGAGTCCGCCGCGCATCAAAACGACAGCTTCGACGAAGGTGACGACCTCACGCCCTGATGTCAAATTCCGCCTCGCCCATGTAGCGATGCGGGCCCAAGGCCGCCGTTAACGCAGCCGATTCAGCGGCTTGCCACTGGTTGAAAATCTCCAACTCTTCGGTGCTCAAGACATCCGCTGAGGGCGACTCGCCATACACCGCCAGCAGTTTGCGGTACATCGAGTACACCGGCAACACCAGCGACGCATCACCCAAGGCGTCATTCAAGGCCGTGCAAAAACGCTGTTCAGCTGCGCGCTTTTCAAATTCGCTGACCTCTTCATAGGCAAACAAACGAACGCTGTAGCTCATGCGGTCGTCGTCACACGCCACCCTGCACGCTGGCCATGGCTTGGCCCAGCTGCACCGGCCCGCCGGCTTGCCAATCAGGATTGAACTGCAAAGGCCCGGCGGGGAACAGCAAGACCACGGTGGAGCCGAGCAAAAATCGGCCCATCTCGTCACCTTTTTTCAGCGTCACCAGCGGCTTGGTGTCCGCGTAATGCCATTCGCGCAGCGTGTTTTGGCGCGAGCGGTTCACCACGCCATGCCAGACCGTCGCCATGCTGCCAACGATCGTCGCGCCAACCAAGGTCAAAACCATCGCTCCGTGCGGCGTGTCAAAGACGCAGACCAAGCGTTCGTTGCGCGCAAACAGACCCGGCACGCCGCGCGCGGTGACCGGGTTGACAGAAAACAGATCACCCGGCACATAGATCATGCGCAGCAAACGGCCATCACATGGCATGTGAATGCGGTGGTAGTCACGCGGGCTGAGGTAGATCGTGGCAAAACTGCCGTTCTTAAACTGCTCGGCCAATGGCGCATCGCCGCCGACCAGCGCGGTGGTCGAGTAGTGATGGCCCTTGGCCTGAAAAATCTGATCAGCTTCAAGCCGGCCAAACTGGCTGATGGCGCCGTCGACTGGACAGATCCATGCCACGCTGGCCAATGGCCTGGCACCTGGCTTCAAGGCGCGGGTGAAAAAATCGTTGAATGAGAGGTAGCTGGTGATGTCGGCGTTAGCCGCTTCGCTCATGTTGACGGCGTACTTGCCGACGAACCAGCGAATCAGCGCGGTGGTCACCCAGCCGCGTTGGCGCGACGCCACAAAGCCAGCGAACGTCGTGATGGCCTGCTTGGGCAGGAAGTATTGAAGAAGTACTTTGAAACGATCAGACACAAAAACTCACGAAAGTGGATAGACGTCGCTATTTTATAGAGCCGCCGCGCTCATCAGCTCGGCGGCACGCGCAGCAAACGACCGTCAGGGCTGTCGGTCAACACGTAAAGCCAACCGTCCGACCCTTGAAAGGCGCGTCCAGCTTGATCCGGTTCAAATAGCTAAACTTCAGCGAACCGACGAAAAGATTGCCGCGCCAAGCGGCGCCGTAACGCTCGCTGGTCAAGAAAGCCATGCCCGACGGTGCGATGGATGGCGTCCAGTGGTGCAGAGGCTGCTCCAAGCCGGCACGCTTGCCGATACCCGCACCGATTTTCCACCGCCGTAGTTTTTACCCTGCGTGATGACGGGCCAGCCGTAGTTGCGCCCCGGCAGCGGCAGGTTGATCTCGTCACCCCCTTGCGCGCCATGCTCATACGCCCACAAAGTGCCGTCGGGCTAACCGCTTTTCTGGCCTTCCACAATCCGGCAACCGAAGTGAGCACCGCTGTCAATCTTCGGCTTTTGGCCGGATATGACTTTGAGATTTTTCAAGGCCGTGTTGTCAGCGCGCACCGTCGCCCGAGCCAAAGAACAATTGACATTTTTAACAGCTGTCCACCGCATGGCAATCCCTTGAAAAATTCGAGCAAAATAAAAGGCACTATGCCGCGCGCATTCCTGTAAAGCTTGTTGAGCGCCAGGGCCAATGCTTCATTTTTGACTTGACGCTGAGCCGTCACATCAGTAAGCTCCAGCGATGCGTTTTAGACTGATCAAGCCCACCTTAGCACCCGGCATGGCCTTGGCCTTGGGCCTTTTCATCAGCACAACAGCCCACGCGGCACCGACCCCCGACGAACTCGACACTTGGTTGGCCGACAAAGGCCTGTTGTCGCAAATCCAGCAAGTTCGGCAACACGTCAGCCTGAAAGCCTCAGAACTCGTAGTCCACGCCATCGGCTTTCTTGGCGTCCCCTACCAACGCGGCGGCAACACGGTAGAAACCGGTTTTGACTGCAGTGGTTTCGTCAAAGCCATTTACGAACAGACCGTCGGCCTGGTGCTGCCACGCCGCGCAGAGCAACAGGCGGCCGCCACGCAAAATATTGAACGCAAAGAATTGCTGCCGGGCGACTTGGTTTTCTTCAACACCATGCGCCGCGCCTTCAGCCATGTCGGTATTTACATCGGTGACGGCAAGTTCATCCACGCCCCCAAGCCAGGCGCTGAAGTGCGTGTGGAAAGCCTAGCCACGACGTATTGGAACCGCCGTTTCGACGGTGCCCGTCGGGTTGACACTGGCACAGATGAAGCCAGCCAGTCATTGGCCGCGGCGCTGCGATCACAGGTCAAGCCTTAGCCCATCGCCAGCGCTAACGCAGGGTGTTCTCAGCGGCGGTGGCCAATAGACTCTGTGCTGTTGCCCAACTTCTGACTCTCGCTGGCTGATGCCTGATTCTCAGGCTCCCCGTCAATCGCGATCGCCTTGCGGTAAAGCGTGTTGACATTGGGCAACCGGGCCAGGATGTCAGTCCACTCAAAGTCAAACGGAATACCGATCCATTCGTCGGACTTCTTGAGCGCAGCAATGCAAGCCCGGATGGTTTTGCTGATCTGGTCAATGCTGGCCAATTCTTCAGGCGTCAGGACTTCGCGTGGGTTATTTGTCAAATCAGCCTCCAGCAACATGAGTTGGTCATGCACAAAAGCACGCTCCCGGCGAATCGCCTCCGAATTTTTCTTAGGGACCGCGGGCGGCTGCAAAGCGACATTCAGGCGAGCCGTGATGTCGCGCAGACTTTGTTGCGTGAAAAAATAAAACAATAAAAAGCAAATCAGCAGCAGCATGAGCAGCAAGATGACGACGAGAAGAGCAGTGTCCATGGAGCTCCAAAGGGTAAGCGCTTGGCTGGAAAAATTGCGCAAGCTCTAGGATATCCATTTTTTTTCGCAAAAAAAAATTTTGCAGTTTTTCCTAAAGAAAGCAACGCGCACAGATCGTTTTGTCGCTCGCTAAAGATCATGTTGCTTTGAAAGCATTGAAGCGACTGGTACAGCGCGCTACAACCGACCTATACCCGTACGCATTGACTTATTGATACTTAATCGGTATAATGAATACTTTAATTTATACCTTCAATAAGTTTAATTTGGCGTTTTAGGACGTCGCCTTGCCGAGACGGGCCTTAGCTCCGTTCTATCTGGCCGACTATGTCGGACCTGATTCCCGTGCATGTGTCCTGCAAAAATCCTCTGCCATGACTGTTGCCCTGAGTGCGCCTTCGCACTTAGTCGCCGGCATGAGTTTATGGCGTGTCTTGTACGGCTATCGTGCCAACAAGGGCTTGCCTCATTCACCAACTAAGAGAGACCCCACGCGTGGCCAAACAAATCATCATCGACCATGTCTTCAAAGTATTTGGCGATGCCCCAGAAGCCGCACTTGAATTGGTGCGCCAAGGTTGCACCAAAGAAGACATCTTGGCTCGAACCGGCGCCACAATCGGTGTTTTTGACGCCAGTCTGACCATCGAGGCGGGTGAGATCTTTGTCGTCATGGGCCTGTCGGGCTCGGGGAAATCGACGCTGGTGCGGCTGCTCAACCTGCTGATCGAACCTACCGCTGGCCGCATTTTGGTCGATGGCTCCGACATCAGCCAGCTCAAGGATTCTCAATTGCGCGCTTTGCGGCGCAAGGACATCAGCATGGTGTTCCAGTCGTTCGCGCTGATGCCGCACATGACGGTGCAGGACAACACCGCGCTGGGTTTAGAGCTGGCCGGCGTCAGCCGCGCTGAGCGCCATGCGGCAGCCGACCAAGCGCTAGACCAGGTCGGCTTGGCAGGCTGGGGCGCCAGCTACCCCGATGAATTATCGGGCGGCATGCAGCAGCGCGTGGGCCTCGCCAGAGCGCTGGCTTCAGACCCGTCGATCTTGCTGATGGACGAGGCCTTTTCAGCGCTGGACCCCATCATCCGCACTGAAATGCAGTCCGAACTGCTGCGCCTGCAGCAGGTCAAGCGCCGCACCATTGTTTTCATCTCGCACGATCTCGACGAGGCCATGCACATTGGCGACCGCATCGCCATCATGAAGGATGGTCAAGTGGTGCAAGTCGGCACACCCGAAGAGATTTTGCGCAATCCAGTCGATGACTATGTGCGCAGCTTTGTGCGCGGCGTCGACGCCTCGGCGGTGTTCAAAGCCGGTGACATTGCGCGTAAAAGCCAGGTCGTGGTGTCCGAGCAACCCGGCAAGGGCTCACGGGCAGCACTCAAGATGCTTGAGGACCAGGACCGCAACTACGCCTATGTGGTGAGCACGTCCCATCAGTATTTGGGCGTCGTGTCAGCCGACTCGCTGCGGGCGGCGCTCGACGGCCATGTCGGCCCACTGGGACTCAGGCATGCCTTCCTGCCCGATGTGCAGCCGATTGCCACCGATGAGCCTGTCAATGGCTTGTATGGCCAAGTCGCACAGTGTCCTTACCCGGTGCCGGTGACGGCCCCCGACGGCAAGTTCAAAGGCGCCATCAGCAAGACCACCCTGCTGAAATTCCTTGACCGCGACACACCTTCCGTGCCGCCACAGTGACCCCGAAAGAATGCCCATGAACGACACCAACAACGCCAATACATCCGCCTCCAGCGACAGCGTAACGCCCGCCATGACAAATGCGCCGCCCCAACTCGACCCTTGGGGCATGCCAATCGAAAGTCCCCCTGCGGCGGCAGCCGCCGATCCGTGGCAAACCGCCACGCAGCCGACAGAAGCCGCCAGCGGCGGCGCCAGCGACTGGCTCGATTCACCCAGCGTCGACACGGAGGCCGTCACTGGCTTTCAAATCCAGCAACTGTGGGATGGATCGTTGCCCGTTGAAAGCTGGATCAATCAAGGACTTGACTGGGTGGTCGACAACTTCCGTCCTTTTTTCCAGACCGTTCGTGTACCGATCGACAGCACCCTGACCGGCGTTGAAGGCCTGCTGCAAAGCGTGCCATCTTTGGTAATGATTGCTTTTATCGGGCTGCTGGCCTGGCAGTTCGCCGGCCGCGCGCTGGCGTTTGGCGCCATCGTGTCGCTGCTGTTGGTGGCGATGCTGGGCATCTGGCCTGAGGCCATGGTGACGCTGTCTCTGGTGCTGACTTCGCTGGCGTTTTGCTTGGTGGTCGGCCTGCCGGTCGGCATCTTGCTGGCCAGCAGTGACCGCGCCATGCGCCTAACGCGCCCTCTGTTGGACGCCATGCAGACGACACCCGCCTTTGTCTATCTGGTGCCGGTGGTGATGCTGTTCGGCATTGGCAACGTGCCCGGCGTGATTGTCACCATCATTTTTGCACTGCCGCCGCTGATTCGCCTGACTAACCTGGGCATTCGCCAAGTACGGCCCGACCTGATCGAAGCAGCCCGCGCTTACGGCGCCTCGCCCTTGCAAATGCTGCTCAAGGTGCAGTTGCCGTTGGCCATGCCATCCATCATGGCCGGCGTCAACCAGACGCTGATGCTGTCCTTGTCGATGGTGGTGATCGCCTCCATGATCGCCGTCGGTGGTCTAGGCCAGATGGTGTTACGCGGCATTGGCCGGCTAGACATGGGCTTAGCCACGGTTGGTGGCCTGGGTATCGTGCTGCTGGCCATCACGCTGGACCGCATCACACAGTCTTTGGGCCAGCCACGCCGCGGCGTACGTCATTGGTGGCACACCGGCCCAGCCGGCTTTGTCTTGGGCTTGATCAAGCCCAAGTAACCGGCACCTGCTTGCACAACTTTTTTCTTCAAACCTAAAAGGAACTCTCTTGATAATGAACTCCCGCAATTTCACACATACCCTGATCGCCGGCGGCCTGCTAGCCTTCGGCCTCGCCTCCCAGGCAGCCACAGATTTGCCCGGCAAAGGCGTCAAAGTGCAGCCGCTTCAAAGTGCCATTGCCGAGGAAACCTTCCAGACCCTGCTGGTCAGCCGTGGCCTAGAAAAATTGGGCTTCGATGTGCAGCCGATCAAGGAAATCGAAGCCGCCACCGGACACGTTGCGATTTCCAATGGCGACGCCACCTTTCTGGCCGACCACTGGGACCCGCTGCACGCTGATTTTTACAAGAACGGCGGCGGCGATGCCAAGCTGTTTCGCAAGGGTGTCTATTCGAACAATGCCGCGCAGGGCTACTTGGTCGACAAAAAGACCGCTGAAAAGTACAACATCACCCACCTCGATCAGCTCAAGGATCCGCAACTGGCCAAGCTGTTTGACTCCACCGGCGACGGCAAGGCCGACCTGACCGGCTGCAATCCAGGGTGGGGCTGCGAACTCGTGATCGAGCACCAACTCACCGCCTTCGGTCTACGCGACACCGTCTCACACGCGCAGGGCAGCTACTCAGCGCTGATCGCCGACACCATCACCCGCTTTGAGAAGGGCCTGCCGGTGCTGTACTACACGTGGACACCGTACTGGGTCAGCGGCGTGCTGCGTCCAGGCCAGGATGTTGTCTGGCTTGAAGTGCCTTATTCATCACTGCCCGGCGAACAGGCCAAGCTAGACACCCAACTGCCGAACGGCAAAAACTACGGTTTTACGCTGAACACCCAGCGCATCGTGGCCAACAAGACCTTCACCGACGAAAACCCATCGGCAGCCAAGCTGTTTGAAATCATGCAGTTGCCGGTCGGCGACATCAACGCCCAGAACCAGCGCATGAAAAACGGCGAAAACTCGGAACAAGACATCGCGAAACACACCGATGCATGGATCAAGGGCCACCAAAAGACCTTTGACAGTTGGATCCAGCAAGCCCTGGCAGCCGCCAACAAGTAAGCCGAATCAGCGAACCGCCACGTCCGCCAGCGGATGGACGGTTCGCCCTCAACTCACTCAAAAAGGAACCCCCCAAAGATGATGATGATCGCCCGCAACCTCACCCGAACCCTGGTCACCGCAGGCTTGCTGACCATGGGCCTAACCGCCCACGGCGCTGACCTGCCCGGCAAGGGCGTCAAGGTCTTCCCGCTGCAAACCTCGACCGCGGAAGAAACCTTCCAAACCATGCTGGTCAGCCGCGCCATGCTGAAGCTGGGCTTTGATGTGCAGCCGATCCAAGAAGTCGACTACCCCGCTTCCCACCTCTCGATTGCCAATGGCGACGCCACCTTCATGGCCAACCACTGGGACCCACTGCATGCCGACTTTTATAAAAATGCAGGTGGCGACAGCAAGCTGGCCCGACTCGGCAGCTACGTGTCCAACGCTGCGCAGGGCTACCTGATCGACAAGAAGACCGCAGAAAAATACAACATCACGCGCATCGACCAGCTCAAAGACCCGAAACTGGCCAAGCTGTTTGACACCGACGGCGACGGCAAGGCCAACATGACAGGCTGCACCCCAGGCTGGGGCTGTGAAGCTGTGATCGAGCATCAGCTCACCGCCTTCAAGCTTCGCAACTCTGTGACCCACATGCAGGGCAGCTACCCGGCGCTGATCGCCAACACACTGGCGCGCTTCAAGGAAGGCCAACCGATTCTGTATTACACATGGACCCCGTACTGGCTGAGTGGCGTGCTGCGCCCGGGTACTGAAGTGTCTTGGCTGGAAGTCCCTTTCTCTTCACTGCCCGGAGAGCAAGCCAAAATCGACACCAAGCTGCCCAACGGCAAGAACTACGGTTTTCCCCTGAACACCCACCGTATCGTGGCCACCAAGGCCTTCGTCGACAAGCACCCAGCGGCGCGCAAGCTGTTTGAAATCATGGTGCTGCCTATCGCTGATGTCAACGCACAAAACCAGCGAATGAATGACGGCGAGCGAACGCAGCAAGACATTGCGCAGCACACAGACGCCTGGATCAAAGGCCATCAGAAAACTTTTGACAGCTGGATTGCGCAAGCCCTGACGGCTGCTCAAAAATAAGCAGGCATGGCTCAGGCACAGGGCCATCAAGCCTGAGCCAAGTCCAGCTTAGCCAGCGCGCGCGGTCGACGCGCTAGGCGCGGCCAGCATCTGCTGCAGCAACCAGGTGCCAGCCAAGCCCAGCGGCCGTTGACGCGACCAAACGGCGTCCACCGGCACGCGCTGCGGCCAGCCGCGCGCGTCCAGCTCGTGCAGCGTGCCGTCGGTAAAACGCGTGACCATCCAGCGCGGAATCGCGGCCCAGCCAAAACCCAGCACGGCCATCTCCAACAGCATCAGGTAACTCGACGCCGACCATGAACGACGCGCAGCGGGCATGAGCCGCTCAGTCCGACCCTGATAGGTGTCGAGGCGGAGTTCGCGGTATTGGGACAGCACCTCGGGAGTGACGTCCTGCAGGCCGGCCAGCGCGTGCTTGGTGGCCACAAAGAGCGTGATCTCGGACTGCTCGGCAATGGTGGCTGAGCCAATGTCTGGCGGGTATAGCGTCTGTGCGCCGACAACACCAATGTTGGCCCGCCCGCTCTGCACCAGCGCCACCAAATCGCCATGCTCGGCAATCAAACACTCGAACGCCAAGTCAGGAAAGCGCTGCTCAAAGGCGGTCAGCGTGCTCTCAAAACCATCCGATTGGTAGGTGTCTGACCAAACCACGCTGAGCTTGGCTTCCAGGCCGCCGCCGAGCTGGCTGGCCGACAAGTCAAGGCGGTCGCTGGCCGCCAGAATCTCTTGCACCTTGCCCAACATCACCCGGCCATGCTCAGTCAGTGTGGGCTTGCGACGGCTGCGGTCGAACAGGCTCAGGCCCAAGTCGATCTCCAGGTTGGCAATCGCGCTGCTCACGGTGGACTGGCTTTTGCCCAGCTTGCGGGCCGCGGCGGAGAATGAGCCGAGCGTGGCGGCTTCGGCAAAGGCGGTCAGGGCTTCCGGGGAATGGCGCATGGCTTGAGTTTTTATCTATCGATTTAACAGATGGATATTAATTTTAAAGTATAGAAATAAGCGATAAAAATACAGTTCTTCCCTTCCTCAGTCCACCAAAGTCACCATGAGCCTCAGTCTTCAGAAGTCCGTCAAAGAACGTTTTTTCCATGCCTTCTGTTTTGAGGCGCTGGCGATTGCCATCTGCGCGCCGCTGGGCGCTTGGCTGCTGGATTATTCGCTGGCCCACATGGGCTTGCTGACGGTCATGATCTCAACCATCGCCATGCTCTGGAACATGGTCTTCAACGCCCTGTTCGACCGGCTCCAGCTGCGGTTAGGCTTTCACCGCACAGTGGCTGTGCGCGCTGTGCACGCTGTGGGGTTTGAAATCGGTCTGGTGTTGGCAGTCGTGCCGCTGGCCGCATGGTGGCTGGGCATCAGTCTGTGGACTGCTTTTTTACTGGACATCGGCATCGTGCTGTTTTTCCTGCCGTACACCTTCTTCTACAACTTGGCTTACGACCGCCTGCGCGTGCGGGTCATCAACCGGCAACTGCGCAAAAAAGAACTGGCCTGAGCGTCGCCCTCAGCCCGTCCTGCGTTTTCGCTCAAAATAGTCGTTGGTGACCTTGCTCACCACCGGCGACAGCAACACCAGCGAGACCAAATTGGGGAAAGCCATGAAGGCATTCAGGGTGTCCGCCAGCAACCAGACGAAGTCCAAATGGGTGACAGCGCCGACCAACACGAACAGCGTCCACAGCGCCCGATACGGCAGGATGATCTTGCGGCCAAACAGGTAGCCCCAGCATTTTTCACCGTAGTAGGCCCAGCCGAGGATGGTGGTGAAAGCAAACACCGTCAGCGCAATGGCCACAAAATACTGGCCAAAGCCCGGTAACGCCGCGCCAAAGGCGCCCGAACTCAGAGCCGCGCCTGACAAGCCGCTGCTCCAGAGGCCGGTGACGATGATCACCAGGCCCGTCATCGTGCAGACGAGGATGGTGTCGATGAAGGTGCCCATCATGCCAACCAAGCCGGACTCCGCCGCGTCCTTGGTTTGGCCGGCAGCCTGTGCAATCCCGGCCGTGCCCAGACCAGCCTCGTTGGAAAAAATGCCGCGTGCCACGCCGTAACGCATGGCCAGCATGATGGTGGCGCCGGTGAAACCGCCGACGGCCGACAAAGGCGTGAAGGCGTGCGTGAAAATCAAGCCGAACGCCGCTGGAATCTCATTGGCATACAGGCCCAACACGAGCAGTGATGCCACGATGTAGCCGACGCACATGGCCGGCACCAGCTTGGCCGCCACCGCGCCAATGCGCTTGACGCCGCCCAGCAACACAAAACCGGTCAGCACCATCAGCACCCCACCCGAGACCCAAGGCGAGACACCAAAGCTGGCTTCGAGTGCGGCGGCAATGCTGTTGGACTGCACCATGTTACCGATGCCAAAACCGGCCAACCCACCAAACAACGCAAAAGCCACACCGAGCCAAGCCCAGCGGCGTCCCAGGCCGTTCTTGATCGCAAACATGGGACCACCCACATGCTCGCCTCGGTCGTCGATCTCACGAAAATGTACCGCTAGCAACACCTCGGCATACTTGGTGGCCATGCCAACCAATGCGGTCATCCACATCCAGAACAGCGCGCCCGGCCCGCCGATGGCAATCGCCGTGGCCACACCGGCAATGTTGCCGGTACCGACGGTGGCGGCCAAAGCGGTCATCAACGCCGCATAAGGCGTTATTTCCCCCTTGGCACCGGCCTCCGCTTGGCGACTTTTCCAGACCATTCGAAAACCCATGAAGATGCGCCGCAGCGGCATCAGCCCGAGCCGCAACTGCAAGTACAGGCCAGTCCCCAGAATCAACACCAACATCGGTGGACCCCAGACGAAGTTGTTGATAACCGTGACGATAGAAGTCAGCGTTTCCATGTTGTCTCGCTTGATGTGTAGGTGATGGATGGCAATGCAACAAAAGTAGCCATCAATGTAGCCTATTCAACGGATGGTGTGATTCAGTAATATTTTTATATTATTTTGTAACCACATTAGCGCCGACAAAAAATGTGCAGGCACTGTGCGATTCTGAGCTGCCGTCAACCTGCGCATGGACTTGACGACAGGCAAAGACCTTGCGGTCTCTGCTGTGCCGAGACGGACTGGGGTTACTTCGGCAGCATGACTTTGTCGATCACGTGGATCACGCCATTCGACTGGTACACGTCAGCGATCGTCACGGTGGCGGTGCCGCCTTTTTCATCCGTAACCATGACTTTTCCGCCCGCAGCCATGGCGGTCAGGTTGCCACCGGCCACGGTCTTGAGCGTGGCCTTGCCACCACCGGCGGCGATGGCTTTGGTCAGCGCAGCAGCGTCCATCTTGCCGGACACGACGTGGTAGGTCAGGATGCCTGTCAGCATGCTCTTGTTTTCAGACTTCAACAGCGTCTCAACCGTGCCCGCTGGCAAGGCTGCAAATGCAGCGTTCACCGGTGCAAATACGGTGAAAGGGCCAGGGCTTTTGAGCGTCGTCACCAAGCCAGCAGCTTTGACGGCAGCCACCAAGGTGGTGTGGTCCTTGGAGTTGACGGCGTTGTCGATGATGTCTTTAGACGCCAGCATGGAAGCACCGCCTACCATGACATCGGCCATGGCAGAAGCAGCGCTGAAACCCATGGCAATGGCCAGACCGATGGAAGCGAGTTTGTGTTTAGTTTTCATTTGAAATCCTGTGCGTTGTGAAAAGAGTTAAGAAACTGGCCAAAAATCAAAAAGATTTCTAACCGGCTGATATCAATACGCCGGCAGTTTCAAACTGGATTCAACTTGCGCACAAGGAATTCAAGCAACCTCAAAAATCACGTTAAACGTGACAAGGGCGCTGCCTACTTGCGCAAAAGCGGCAAGTCTGTGCAGCTGCCGTGTGCCACTTCGGCCGCCATGCCGAAACTGCGGAAAGTTGCACTGCGTTGATTTGCAGTTTCCTGACTTGGGATTCGGCAGTGCCGTTCACTGCACAGTGCCACACTGCCCGTGAGGTGCCCCAATTGAAACTGGAGTCTACACGACGGCATCAAAAGTAGCTGCCAGCCCTTATTGACGTCAGTGCGCCAGCCGCACATTGCCACGTGCCATCTTGGACAAGAACAATGCTGTACCAGCGAATACCGCTGCAGCCATCAGTAGCTGCAGGTGGCTGATTCCCAGATCTCCGCCACCGGGTAAGGCAAGCGACATGCCTGCAGCGAAAAGCAGTATTCTCGAAGCCGCGCCTGCCAAGCCGTCACCCATCTTGCCAAATCCGAGCAGGTAGCCCTCGAACGCGGAGGCGATCAGCTGAATGCCGACGAATGCGGTGAAAACGACCATCACGATATCCATGGGCTCGCCGCGCATGATGAGTGCAGGATTCAGGACAAAGAAGAAAGGGACGAAATACATGGTGCTGCCCAGCCGCATCGAGTACAGACCGACCTTGATAGGTGCGGCTCCGGCAATGCCGGCTGCCACAAATGAAGCCAGCGCAACGGGTGGTGTGATGAAAGAAACCATACCCCAGTACATCATGAATAAGTGCACCGCTACCGGGTCGAAACCAGCAGCAATCAAGGGCGGCGCGAGGACAATCGCCAGAAAGATGTAACAGGCCGTAATCGTCATTCCCATACCAAAGATAAAACTCGTGACAGCACCCATTACCAGCAGCACGTAGACGTTATTACCAGCCAGATAAACCAAGTCGTTGGCTAGCGTACCGGCCAGACCGGTGACCGACAAGGAGCCAATGATCAGGCCGACACCGGCGAGCAGTGCAGCCAATTCGGCCAGTGACTTGCTGACGCCTTCGAGCAACGAAAACATACGCTTCCAATCAAGCCGGTGCCTTGGCCAAATTTGATTGATGACTAACAGCAGCGCCGTCGCGTAAAACGGCGCGATGGCTTCCTGCTGCAACACCAGCAACATCCAAATGAGCAGAACAAAGACAAAGATATATTGCCAACCCTCGGCCAGCGTCGCTTTGATCGAGGGTAGCTCTGCCCTTGGCAGGCCGCGCAATCCCCGCTTGGCGGCGTACCCGTCGATCTGTATAAATAAGCCGAAGTAAAACAGCAACGATGGCACGATAGCCGCGAGGATAACGGTCGAGTAGGGAATGCCGAGAAAGGAGGCCATCACGAACGCGGTTGCACCCATGATGGGCGGCATCAGAACGCCACCGGTCGAGGCACAGGCCTCTACACCGCCGGCATAAGCGGGAGAAAAACCGGTCCGTTTCATCGCCGGAATCGTGACAACACCCGTAGTCAATACATTGGATACGACACTGCCGGAGACCGAGCCCATCAGGCCGCTGGCAAAGATCGAGACTTTGGCCGGACCGCCGCGAACCTGACCGAATAGGGCAAACGCAATATTGTTGAAGAACTGCGCTGCTCCGGTGTACTGCAGGACCGCGCCGAACATGACAAAACCGATGACCAGTTCGCCGAAGGCGCGCATCGGGATACCCAATACGCTTTCACTGCTGCTGAAGTGATAAGCAGCCGTTGTGTGGAAAGGCTGTGGCAGGCCGGAAATAGGCCCAGGCATATAGCCGGCGTAGACCGGGTAAAGTGAGATGATAAGGACAACAAAAAAAACTGATGTGCCGCCTGCGCGCCGAGTCGCCTCAAGCAGCAACAGCCAACCTAAGCCGGCGACCCAGACCGCCGTTGTCGGAGCCATGAACTCCCAAGCCTCCGACAGGATCCGGTAGGCATTGAACGAAAAGTAGCAAAAAACCCCGACCGACAAAAGGTATAGCAAAGCATCGTACCAAGGCACGGCATCAGTGCGTGCGTTGGCGTGGGCGGGTAAAAACAAGAATACGGTACCAACTAGTAACGCACTGAGAAGATACAGGTAGGCATTGTCAAGCAGGGTGTAGTTGACCAAGAAGCCAAGGTTAAGGATCTTGTTCAACGCCAGAAAAATCGCAGCCACACCAGTGGCAACGATGACGGTTCGCCAGAAATTTGATAACGTTCGATGACGCTGTTCTGTTGACTTTGCAACGGGGGTAGAGCTTGTTGTCACGGAGAATATCCTGCAGAATTTGATCGTAATTTCTTGCATATAAAAAATCGATCGAAGTCGAAAACCCGAGTGCTAGCCAGGCATTCGGTCAATAAACATGATCCGCATCAAAGGTGAAGATTGGACCACGATGACATGCTTCGACGCTGATTTACCAGCTTGTCACGACCGGATCAAAACCGGCTTGCGACAGTGCTGCAGAACGCGCCGACATCCAGGCCTGCGAAAACGCCTTGTCGTCTGCATGACTGGCGGCTGAAACTGATTTCCATGTGTCTGCCAACACCTTCTGGCGGGCCGAGAGTTTATCATTATTGGCTTGATCTTCAGGCTTCCAGACGCCTTTTTCCTTCCAGTAACGGATCGCACCTTCATGGTAAGGAATGACCCATGAAAAATTCTGCCGATCAGCAGCCCAACCCCGGTTGCCTGGAGCGGCATCCTTGTAGTCGGAAAAGGTCTCGATCATGGCCTTGGTCATGGCATAGACCAAATTGGCGTCCTGCTTCTCGTAGGTCATCAGGATCGGGTAGGGATAAGAAGCCGATTCAACCTTATGGTCCTTGTCGAGGTCCGCCCCTTCCGAACCCATAAAGGGAAAAAAGAACGGTGCGGTCGCGTTCATTCTTGCCCAGCCTGCTTTGTCATTGTGCGCAATCACGGGGTAGACGATACCGCGTGGTGACTTGGCCAACTGATAGGCCTTGCCGGAGATCGAGGACGTGAAGGCTGCATCAGCCTGGCCATTGATGACACCGTCCATCGCAGCGCCAAAGCCACCAAATTCAACTTTCGTTACATCATTCCAAGTCAGGTTGGCGAATGCCAGGATGGCGGTGATGTTCTGATTCAGTGAAGGGGCGCCGATCACCCAGGCAACCCGCTTGCCCTTTAAGTCAGCGGCAGTCTTGATACCTGAATCTTTAGCAGCAATAACCGTCAGAACCTGATCAGAGTTATTCAGCAAAAGACAGCGGATTGGCTGTGGCCCCCAAGACTTGACACCAAACTCAAACACGCCTTCTTGCGCCAGATAACTGCCACCGACTCCGTTAGCCGCAAACTGCACCAGACCCTCGCGTGCAGGCAGAGTTCTCGAGATGTCGTTCTTGCCGGGCAATACACGTAGGTTGACGCCATACTTCTGCTTCATGGCATTGCCGATAGCAACCGCCTGGTTGTAGCCCCCAGATCCAACGTCGTAAGCGCTCCAGGCCAGGGTCGACGGCAGGTTAGCAGGTGGTTTTACTGTCTGTGCCGAGGCCAGACCGAGAGTCGATCCAACGAGCAGGGTGAGCGCTAAACGCGCTG
>JASDRC010000047.1:0-4902 GCA_041442125.1 Polaromonas sp.
GCGTGGAACTGAGCAATAAAAGCCCTTGCGGCAACACCAGTGACAGTGCAGTCGCTGCCGCCAGCGTGGCTTGCGCGTCGGCCGGCACATCGGTAGCGCCATAGCAAATGCCGGGAGCGATCAAAAGCTGGGCGTGGCGCGCCATCCACAAGGTCATGTTGAAAGCCCGGTTTGAAGCATTGACCTCACAGGCAGAGCGCCAAGCCCAGGTAGAAAGCCAGCTCACACAGCTGCTGCGTAGCACCCAGACAATCGCCCGTAAAACCCTGCAGACGACGCCAAAACCAGCGCCACATCACTAAAAAGGCCAAACCCGAAGCGACCAACGCCCCCGCAAAGATGCTGAAAAGGTGCCCAAGCTCCACATCCATGGCGATGAAATGGGTCGCCTCTTGTGCATACGCGGCAAGGGCTAAAGCCGCACCACACCATGCAAATGCAGCGCAAAGACTTTTGCCGCTGATTTGATCCGCCAAGGGTTTGGACTTGGAGCCAGCCAAGTCCCCGACATGCGGCATCAGGCGAATCAGCAACAGCGGCCAAGTGCGCGACACCACATGCGCCACAAACAGAGCGGCGCACAGCAAAGCGCCACTGACCGAGCCCAAGAGCGCAAGCAAAGATACTTTGCCCAGCAACACCAACATCATGGCGATGGCGCCAAATGCACCGACACGCGAATCTTTCATGATGACCAAGGCGCGCTCGCGGTCCGGGCTGCCGCCCAGTCCGTCAAAGACATCCGCCAGCCCGTCTTCATGAAAAGCCCCGGTCAGCAACACACCAAAAGCCGTGCCCCAAACCGCAGCCACAAGAGGCGAAAAACCGCCCTCAGGCAGGTAGGCCAACAGCAAAGCCGTCAGACCCGCCACCAAGCCGCCGACCAGCCAACCCACGCCCGGAAAATGGGCTGCACTGGCGCGCAACATGGCAGGGCTAAAACCGACCCAATCCGCCAATCGTCCAGTCACGGGAATACGGGTGAAAAATTGAAGCGACAACAAGAAATGACGGATGAACTGGCTTAAAAATTGAACCATGGGTCAGGAGGCCGTTAAGTCGTCGTGTGGGTGTCAGACGCTGATTTCTCAGACACCCCGGCCACCTCAAAACTGGCCATGTCACGCAGGATGGCGCAAGCCGATTGCAACAGCGGCCAAGCCAGCGCCGCACCGGAGCCTTCGCCCAAACGCAAGCCTAAGTCCAGCAAGGCTTGCACGCCCAAATACTGCAGCATGAACTCGTGGCCACGCTCACCCGATCGGTGGGCGAACACGCAGCGTTGCAGCACCAGTGGTTGCAGGGCGTTCGCCACCAGCACGGCCGAACTGGCAATAAAGCCGTCCACCACCACCACACGGCGTTCATGAGCGGCTTGCAACACAGCGCCGACCATCGTGGCAATCTCAAAACCGCCCAACGCTGCCATCGCGTCCAGCGGCGCAGTGGCATCCGGGTGGCGCGCCAGCACCTCACGCAGAACCGCTGTTTTGCGCTGCACGGCGGGCGCGTCTAGGCCAGTGCCTGCGCCGGTGCACACCTCGATGTCCAGCCCCGTCAGACGAGCTAACAACAGCGAGGCTGACGAGGTGTTGCCAATGCCCATTTCACCTAAAAGCAAGGCGTTGCCGGGCAAGTTTTTCACCACGTCTTGACCGTTGTCCATCGCTTGTTGGGATTGCGCTCTGGTCATCGCAGGCTGCACCGACGCGTCGGCCGTGCCCTTGGCCACTTTGCGCACCAGCAAGCCGGCCCGTTGCTGACCCTGCGGCAAACCGGCCAGAAAGTCGTGATTGACACCGCAATCCACCACCGTCAGGGCAATGCCGTGTTGCCGCGCCAGCACACTGACGGCAGCGCCGCCGGCCAAAAAGTTCTCCACCATCTGCCAGCTCACGTCGCTGGGAAAAGCCGAAACACCGCGCGCCGTCAAGCCATGGTCGCCGGCAAAAACAACCATTTGAGGCTGCTCCAAAACGGGTGATTCTGAGCCCAAAACTTCACCCAATTGCAGCGCCAAATTTTCCAGCCTGCCCAAGGAGCCCAGCGGTTTGGTTTTGTGGTTCAGCTTATGCTGCAGCGCCTGGGTCAGAGCGGGGTTGCGAATGTCGGCGAGAGTCGGCAATGAAGTGGTCATAGTGAAAGGTTTGTTGTAATGATTTTTGCAGCGACGAGTCATCTCAAAGCGAGGTTTTTTCTGTCAACAAACCTTGCAAAACCCCAGGCTCAAAATGCTGCTGAACGTAATCGGCCAGGCCGTTAAACACCGCATCCAACGTCGGCACTTTGACTGCCCCGCCCCGGCTGAACAAAGCCTGCAGCACGGCCGCGTCTTCAAACATGCCGTGCAAATACAGGCCGAGCACATTGCCGGCAGCGTTTTGCCAGGCGAGGTCATCGACCATCACCGGCTGCGCAAGATCTCCAGCGTTGGCCATGGCGCTGTGCGGCGCCGTTTTGCCGTGGTGGATCTCGTAGCCTTGCATGGCCACGCCAGACAATGCCGCCCAAGCCCCGTGCAGTTGCGTGAAGCTGGCCTGCCGGCGCCGCACGGTTTTGACTTCATCAAACAGCGTGACCACCGGCAACAAACCGAGGCCGGGGCCATTGCCGTCAATGCCATGCAGGTCAATCAGCGCTTCACCGAGCATTTGCAGGCCCCCACAAATGCCCAACAAAGGCCGGCCTTGCGCCGCATGCTTCGCCACGGCGTGGTCTAGGCCTTGTGCGCGCAGCCAAGCTAGGTCGCCGCTGGTGTGCTTGGAGCCGGGCAAGATGACCCAGTCCGCGTCCAGAATATCGGCGGGACTGCGCGCCCATCTCAAGCGCACGCCAGGAATATTTTTAAGCGGCTGAAATTCATCCAGATTGCTGATGCGCGGATACGCGATGACGGCGATGGTGGTAGAAACCACCCCGCTGGATGTGCTGCGGTCGTCAAAAACACCGTCTTCTTCAGGCAGTCCGTGCCGCCACCACATCGGTAACGCTGCCACGGTTGAGATACCCGTCAGGTCTTGCAACATCTGCGGCGCGGGCGCCAACAAGCTGGCATCGCCCCGAAACTTGTTCAGCACGAAGCCTTTGATGAGCGCTCGTTCAGCGACGGGCAACAGCGCCCAAGTGCCGTACAGGTGCGCAAAAGCACCGCCGCGGTCAATGTCGGTCACCAGCAGGCACTGCGCCTTGGCATGCAACGCGACGCGCATGTTGACGATGTCGCTGTCGTGCAGGTTGATCTCAGCAGGTGAGCCCGCACCCTCGATGACGACCACGTCGTACTCTGCCATCAAGTCATCCAATGCCTGCGCCACCACAGGCCACACGGTGTTGCTCCGAGCGCGCCACGGCAACTGCGTCAGTTCGGCATTGACTTGGCCCATCAGGATCACCTGACTGGCCGTGTCTTTCTCGGGCTTGAGGAGCAAGGGGTTCATGCGCACATCGGGTACGACGCGGGCGGCGAGTGCTTGAAAATATTGAGCGCTGCCGATTTCACCCTGCCCATTCTCAGATGCAACAACGCGGGCGTTGTTACTCATGTTTTGCGCTTTGAATGGTGCAACTTTCAGTCCTTGCCGCGCGTAGTAACGGCACAAGGCGGTGGTCAGCCAGCTTTTACCGGCACCACTGGTGGTGCCGAGCACCATGACGCACTTGGCGGTCATTGGACTTTAGGCAAGGGTGCCGCTGACTTGCTGGGTGGCGACACCACGGTCAACTTGGTGTCCGCCTGGCCTAGCGCTGCTTGTCGGCGCAGGTCATCCAAAGTCTGAAGTGTGTTCATTTTCTTAAGCGGTGAAGCAGGCAATATGTCGTTAGTGTGTGATGCTGGCAGCGATGCCTAATTGAGCACTGGTGGCCAGTAAACGCTTGTCCCGGGTCCATAGCCATGAGCCCGGCGTGAGCAAGACTGCGGCCAAAAGATGGCTGTCCATGTAGCCAATACCCAGACCAAAAAGGGCTTTTTCTTCAATGAAGCGCAGCACTTCCGGCTCGGTCGCCACAGCCGCCTGCGGCATATCCTGCAAAGCACCCAGCACTTCGTCGCGGTTGCGCAGGTTGCCTAAGGCCAGTTCGCCGATGACAAAAGGATGAGCGAGCACCTGTCCGGCTAAAAGCAGCTGGGTCATCCTTTCATTGCGGGCGCGCAAATGGTCGATCCAAACGGAGGTATCGGCCAAAATCACGACGACTCCGTCTGGCGCCTTGGCACGGCTTGCAACATGGGTTCGGAACCGCCCAGCAGAGCGAGCCGCTTGGCGCTTTCGCGCTGGATCAAGGCACGCAATGCCTCACGCACCAACGCAGCTTTTTCGGTCACACCGGTTAATGCTTCGGCTTTGGCAAGCAAATCATCGTCAAGGGCAATGGTGGTGCGCATGGCAATATCCTTCAGTCACAGGTATTAATATTAGCACCAATCAATGCCATTAAAAGTGCCTTATAGACATCAATGCCCTTGCAAGGCCAACGACAGTGCATCTTGCGCGTCCGGCGGCAACACGCCAAGCCGCACGTGGCCCGGCAAGCCAAACGAGGTGGTGTCACGCAGTTTGATGCCTTCGCCGCGCAGCTGCAACACGTCACAGCCGAGCGACGGAAGTGCACAGAAAAAATTAGCGTCGCTGGGCAAACAATCCCAGCCCAGTCGCTCCAACAGCGTGATCTGGCGGTCTTTCCAAATCTGCAGGGTCAGCAAACTAGCGGCCAGCCAAGCCTGCACATCAGGCCGCACCCAGGCTTGCAACAGGGCCACGCCGTGCGCGCCCAATGGCCATGATGGACACAACCGTTCTAGAGCGGCGACTTTGTCCTCAGCACCCAGCGGCGCTATAGCGTAGGCAGCGCGCACGCCGGTCAGGCCCAGCGCTTTGTTGGGCGTCCAGAGCTGCCAGACTT
>JASDRC010000048.1:0-18881 GCA_041442125.1 Polaromonas sp.
GAACCAGACCTCAAACATCATGAAAAACAGTGCATTGACGCAAAAAGCAACAATGACACTTTTGAGCCAAGAGAACTTCCCGAGGATCACCATGAACAAGATGATGTACACAAAGGAGGCAATGTAAAGGCCGATAAATTCAACAGCGAAGACATAAATGCCGGCTGGAATAAGCACGGAGAGCACCCGTTTGATTTGCTCGCCATCGACAAAAACATCGGTGTTTTTGCCCTTGTTGCTGAAGAGGGCCTGGAACAAAATACCCGCGCCAGAAATGGCCATGATCAGGCCGATGTAAAAAGGAAAGTAGCCTGAGCCTGGGCCTTCGCTGGTCCAGCCGGCACCCAATTCACGACTGCCGTAAATCACAACGCACCCTAAAATAATCACGCAGATGGCCACCGCAGCTTCCACCATGTAGGTGGCGGGGCCTTTTACTTCGGGGGCTTTTGTTTCACTTAACGACATTAGGAATACTCCTTTAAATTATTTTTTTGACTGACTTTGCTCGATACTTAGCCGAAAAAAAGTGATGCCAGGCGAACCGGACATCACTTGTTTTTTCTGTTTTCGTTGGCGGAGAATTTTTTATTTCTTAGCCATGAAGCCAGCTTCTTGCATCAGGCTCTGATGAAGGACTTCCGCAGAAGTGAGCCATTTTTCAAATTCAGCACCTGCCATAGAGGTCTGGTTGAAAGCACCTTTTTCCATGAAGTCAAGCCATTCAGGCGTTGCCCGAATTCTCTGAATCAGATCGACATAAAAAGCTTTTTGGTCAGCAGTGACACCCGCCGGCATGAAGATGCCGCGCAACATCTGGTAATCCATAGGGATGCCAGATTCTTTGCAAGTTGGAATGTCGCTCCAAGCTTGGGTGTCTGTGATTTTGGTTTTGTAGGTCATGCGCTTGTCGTCAAACACACACAGTGCACGCAACTTGCCTGCACGCCACTGCGCAACAGCTTCGACTGGGTTGTTCACGCTCGAGTCGATGTGCTTGCCAACCAGCTGGACCGCCACTTCACCACCGCCTTTGAAAGGGATGTAAATGAATTTGGTGCTGGTGGATTTTTCAAAAGCGACCGTGATGATCTGGTCTTCCTGTTTGGAGCCCGTGCCACCCATTTTCATTTTCAGCGGGCCAGCCGCTTTGACGGCCGCTGCATACTCGCCGGCAGTTTTGTAAGGTGTCTCAGCGTTGACCCAGAGGACAAATTGATCCAGTGCCATCATGGCGACGGGCGTCAAGTCTTTCCAGTTAAACGGCACACCAGTGGCCATTGGCGTTGTGTACAGGTTGGACAAGGTGATCACGATTTTGTGGGGATCACCCTTTGCGCCCTTGATCGCCAAAAAGCCTTCGGCACCCGCGCCGCCTGATTTATTGACAACGATCAGCGGCTGCTTCATGAGGTTGTTCTTGATGACAATCCCCTGAATCAGGCGAGCCATTTGGTCAGCCCCGCCGCCGGTGCCAGCAGGCACAACGAACTCTACCGGTTTGGTTGGCTCCCAAGCTGCATGCGCCGACGCAGACATCAGCCCCATCGATGCGATGGCGATAGCCACCCCTGCTGCCAACTCATTGGTGAGTTTTGAAAATTTCGTTTTCACTTGTTGTCTCCTGTCGTTGATGATTTTTTTGCGCTTAGAACTCTTGAATGGTTCATAGGTCACTAAAGTAGCTGATTGCGATCCTCATCTCAAGTGAGCGAAATGTTCTTGACAGGGGTCAAGTTTGCTGATTTTTTACATTGAACTAGGGTTTTTCCTGAGTCCTCTTCTACGGACTTTCCACAGCTTGGCTGACGTGCGTGTGTACTAGCCTCAGGTCGTACGTCGTACGCCGGCGCAGGATTTTTTCAGAGATTTTTATGCGCTAACGCATGCTCTACCATTCACCGCTATGAAGCAAAAACTCTTCCCGTATTTCGGGCAGGACCAGACCAACGTATCCCAACAGGAGCGTTACCGCGCCGCCGGCTGCGCTTTTGTCGGTTTGTTTTTCACGATGCTGGCGGGCCGTTATCTGGGGGGCTTGGCCAGTCTGAGCGATTGGACGATGGCGTCCTTGGGGGCCAGTGCACTGCTGGTTTTTGTGCTGCCGTCAAGCCCGATGGCGCAGCCTTGGGCCGTCATCGGCGGCAACCTGATGGCGGCAGTGATTGGCATTGTTTGCGTTAATTTATTCGACAAGCCAATGCTGACGGCACCCGTGGCTGTGGGGCTGTCCATCTTGTGCATGTTTGTGCTGCGGTGCTTGCACCCGCCTGCCGCAGCGGTGGCCATGATCACGTCCCTCGGGTCGATCAGCGGCTTTCAGTACGCCTTGTTTCCGGTGCTAACCGACTCGCTTGTGTTGGTTGTTGTGGGTGTGATTTACAACAATTTGACGGGTAAACCTTACCCTTATTTTTGCGTCCGATACCGATCGCGGATCAAGTGGCGGCCAGTCACTCGAAAGACATCGACGCTGTTTTATCCCGCTACAACCAGGTCATTGACATCAACCGCGCAGACTTGGCTGGGTTGATTGGCCAAGTGGAGTTGAGAGCCTACGAATACAAATTAAAAGGCATCAAGTGCGCAGACATCATGTCGACGAAAGTCCACAGCATCGAAGTCAGCACCCCCCTTGACGTTGCCTGGAAAATATTGCGCGACAACCACATCAAAGCCTTGCCTGTGATTGACCTCAACCGCCGGGTGGTCGGCATCGTGACGCTTGAGGATTTTTTAAAACAAGCAGACATTGATCTGCACAATACCTTTGGGCAGCTCGTGAAGAGGGTTGTGCGCAGCAGCCTCAAGGGCATTGGCAACACGCTGACGATGCACCCTCCAGACGCTGTTGGTCAGATCATGAGCAAGAAAGTACGGGTCATCAGTGAGAGCCGAAATGTGTTGGATTCAGTGGAGGTTTTTCACAGCCAAGGGCATCACCACTTGCCAGTCATTGACCGCCATCAAGCATTGGTTGGGATCATCACACAGTCTGATTTCGTCGCCGCCATTGAGCGTTCACTGACGAAGTGACGCGGGTCTTTTTAGCTGCTTTTTTTCCATGCTTTGGGCGAGTAACTTGACCAGCGCATAAGCAGTGTCGATGTGTGGTGTCGGTGTTTGCGTGAGGCGTCCAAGTTCGACCACTGAGCCCACCAAGGCATCAATTTCTGGTGCGCGGCCGGCCTCAATATCTTGCAGCATCGAAGTTTTATGGTGGCCTATTTTTTCAGCGCCAGCGATACGCTGCTGCAGGCTGACTCTGAAGCCAATGCCTAATTTCTCGGCCACTTGCTGGGCTTCGCCCATCATGTTGGCGGCCAACTCTCGTGACAGTGGGTGCTGGCAGATGTCCAGCAGTGTTGATCCCGTCAGTCCACTGATGGGGTTGAAGGTGAGGTTGCCCCACAGCTTAAGCCAAATTTCAGAACGGATGTTGTCCAGTACCGGTGCCTTGAAACCCGCGTTAGAAAAACACGCCGAGACACGCGTCACGCGCTCGCTGATGGAGCCGTCGAGCTCGCCTACCGGGAAGCGGTCACCCTCGAGGTGCTTGACCACCCCTGGTGCTATCAGCTCTGACGCTGGGTAAACGACGCAACCAATCACTTGGTCAGCGGGAATCATTTTTGAGAGGTGCCCGTCCGGGTCGACGCTGTGCACCTGTCGGCCTTCCAATGGGCCGCCATGTTTGTGGAAATACCAAAAAGGGATGCCATTTTGCATCGTCACGACCGTGGTGTTAGGTCCTAGCAGTTTGGGCAAGTCGTCAACCACGGACGTCAATTGATGCGCCTTCATGGCCAAAATCACCATGTCTTGTGGGCCAGTCTCCGCGTAGTTGTTTGTTGCCTTGACGTTGGTTGCGACATAGTCGGTGCCGTCTTGCATGATGAGTTTCATGCCATCCTTGCGGATCGCATCGAGGTTGCTGCCACGGACGATGAAGGTCACGTCCTCGCCAGCAAGGGCCAGTTTGGCGCCCACATAACCACCGATAGCGCCAGCGCCAATGATCGCAATTCTCATGTTCATATTCCTGACGGGTGAGTTACTCAAAGCGGTTAACGAGCGGGCACTCCAAAACGAATGCGGGCGCCGTCTTTAAAGCGCATCCAGTGCTTGGCCATCCAGCGTCTTCAGCTTGCAAGGCATAAAGAAGGCTCACTGCGGGCACTGACTTTCGCCGCTTCTATGGCCCCGAGTAAGAACTCTGCTTCGTAGGCGGACAGCAAGTGAGCCTGCTCAGTTTCGAGGTATTTGCGCAAAGGGGAGTGACCGTCGCTTTGCAGCCGATGGTAGGTTTCCTCATCCCAGTGCCAGTTCAGGTCTAGCCTCCCAAAAGCGATGTTGTAGGCATGACGCGCTTTGTCTGTCTGGTCTGCGCTTGTTTTTAACAGTGTGTTTTGCATGTGGTTCTCTTTGCTGAGGTTGCTGCTCTCGAGGCACTTTAAGGTCCGTTTTTCACCGGCCTTGCTGCAAATATAGGAAATAAAGTTAATTAGGTATAGTTAAAGTATTTAGCAATATTCATAAGCTTTTGTTTATGGTTTAACGATGGCGCCAAAAATGAAAAACGCCACACTGCGGCAGCTCAAGGTGTTCGAGGCCGTGGCCAGACATCTGAGCTTTTCGCGGGCAGCCGAAGAGCTGTATCTGACGCAGCCAGCAGTCTCACTTCAGGTGAAAAAGCTGGAAGATCACGCCGGCTTGGCGCTGTTTGAGCAGCTGGGCAAGAAAATTCACCTGACGCCAGCGGGCGTTGAGATGCTGCATTCGAGCCGAATCATCATTCAGCAGTTCTTGGAAGTGGCGCAGACGATGGCGCAGTTCAAAGGGATTTCCGGCGGCAAGTTGAATGTGGCGGTGATCAGTGCCGGCGACTATTTTTTCCCGCGTCTGCTGGTCGAGTTTGCGAAGCAGCACACCGGTGTGTCGCTGAACTTTGACGTCTGCAATCGCGAAGAGCTCTTGAGTCAGCTCAACGACAACCTGACTGACTTGGCCATCATGGTGCGCCCGCCCTTGGGCTTAGACACCGTCAACGAGCCTCTGGCGCCGCATCCTTACGTGGTCGTGGCGGCGCCTGACCATCCCTTGGCCGCGCAAAAGAATATCTCGCTGTCGCGGTTGGCCAAAGAGCCATTTTTAGTGCGTGAAAAAGGCTCTGACACCCGGCAATCCATGGAAGAGGGTTTTGGCGCGCACATGGCCGGGCTGAACATCGCGATGGAGATCAAAAGCACCGAGACCATCAAACAGGCGGTGATCGCTGGCATGGGCCTGAGCTTTTTGTCCGCCCACACCATCAGCCGTGAGCTGGAAGCAGGGAGCCTGAGCGTTCTTGATGTGACCGGCTTTCCGCTGATGCTTCACTGGTATGTGGTGCACCGTCAAAACAAGCGACTGACGCCTGTCGCCCGAGCGTTCAAGGACTATTTGATGCGCGATGGTGGCGCCTTGATTGAGCAGACGATTGGTGGTCAGCCCAAGCGCTTGAAGCGCTGATCAGCGGAACAAAATCAGCGGGGATGGGGCCGCTTCATGACCCAAGACACCGAGTGTCGCCAGCCGCGTGTTATCGCTCGCCAGCGTCGGACGGACGATCGAGCACGCCGGAAGGGTTAGTCAAAGCATCCTTGGCAATTGCTACGTAACAATGCGGTTGACTTACCCGAAAATAAAATTATCACCTGGACTTTATGACCGTTTCTCAACTTATTTCTTGCGGCGCATGGCCGTCGCCGCTGACACCGGCGCTGACAGCCGTCGGTGCCGTTGCCTTGTCCTTCGCTTCCGCCGCGGGCGGCACCCTTTACTGGATCGAGGGCCGACCGGCCGAAAAAGGCCGCAGCGTTTGGCTGTGCCGCTGGCCCAACGGTGAAGTGCATGAGGTGCTGAACGCGCTGAGCGAGCCCGCCGATGTGCGCAGCAGCGTGCATGAGTACGGCGGCAGCGCCTATGCGGTGCTCGGCGAGCGGCTGGCGTACGGCGAATGTGCCGATCAGCGCGTGCGTGTGAAAAGTGCCGCCGGTACGAACATCCTCACGCCGGCCGGTTGCCGCTATGCTGACCTCAGTCCCGCGCCCGACGGCCGCCGCTTGGTGGCGGTGCGCGAAGACCACCGCGGCAGCGCTGAAGCCAGCAACGCCGTCGTCCGGCTTGATACTGAACAAGCGGCCGATGAAGGGCAAGTGCTGTTCGACCAAAGTGACTTTGTGGCCTGGCCGCGTGTCAGTGGCGACGGCCAGTGGCTGGCTTGGGTGACTTGGGATCACCCGGCCATGCCTTGGGACAGCGCGCAGCTCTGGGTCGGCGACTTGTCGGCCGCTGGGTTGTCGAACCCGCGCGTGATCGCCGGCGGGCCGGGCGAATCGGTGTTGGAGCCGCAGTGGGCCGCCGACGGCAGTCTGTACTTCTTGTCCGATCGCTCGGGCTGGTGCAACCTTTACCGCTGGCGTGACGACGTAGTTGAAGCGGTGCTGGCCATAGCCGCCGAGCTGGGCGGCCCGACTTGGCAGCTGGGCACCCGTTCCTACGCGCTGACCACCGATGGCCAGGCCTTGTTGCGGGTCAACCGCGGCACAGTGGACGCGTTGCTGCTGTTAAACCTGACAAGCGGTGCGCAGCGCTGGCTGGACCTGCCCTTCGTCGCCTTCGGCTCGGTTGGCTTGCTGGACGACGACACCGCGTTCGCGATCGCATCGTCGGTCGATCAACTGCCCATGCTGGTGACCATCCACTTGGGCAGCGGCGCGTACAGCGTGGTGCGCCGGGCCGGCGACGCGGTGATTGCACCCGCCTGCGTGTCGCGGCCGCAGGCGATTGAGTTCCCGACCCAGGCCGGGCCGGACGGCAGCAGCCGCAGCGCCCAGGCCTGGTTCTACCCACCGACCAGCCCGGCCCATCGGCCGCTGGCGGACGAAAAACCACCGCTGCTGGTGATGTTGCACGGCGGGCCCACCTCGCATGCCGGCCCGGCCTTCAAAAGCGCGGTGCAGTTCTGGACCACCCGCGGCTTTGCCGTCGTCGATGTCAACTACGGCGGCTCGACCGGCTTTGGCCGGGCCTACCGCGAGCGCTTGCGCGGCCAGTGGGGCGTGGTCGATTTGCAAGATGCCGTGGCGGCGGTGGACTATCTGGCGGGCCAGGGCTGGGTCGACGGCCAGCGCGTGGCCATTCGCGGCAGCAGCGCCGGCGGCTTCACCGTGCTGTCGGCATTGGCCTTCACCGACCGCTTCGCTGTTGGCATCAACTACTACGGCGTCGCTGATCTCGAAACGCTGGCCACCGACACCCACAAGTTTGAATCGCGCTACCTCGACGGTCTGGTTGCCCCCCTGCCCGAGGGCCTTGCGCTGTACCGGGCCCGCAGCCCGGCCCACCACATGGCCCAGTGTCGGGCTGCGCTGATCACCTTCCAGGGCAGCGCCGACCGTGCCGTGCCGCCGCAGCAAAGCCGCGCCATCGTCGAAGCCGCGATGGCCGCTGGTTGCGCGGTCGCCTACCTCGAATTCGAGGGCGAAGGCCACGGCTTTCGCCGGGGCCCCAACATCGTGCGGGCGCTCGAGCACGAGTTGGTTTTTCTGGGCCGCGTCTTCGGCTACCAGCCGGCAGAAGATCTGGCCCCGATTGAGATCAGCAACGCCGAGGCTTTGAGCCGATAGTCTCGACTGAAGACCCGACTAGCCCGCTACCAGATGCGCAAGCGTTCGGGTGCTGGCTTGAACATGTCGTCGCCGGGCTGGGTGCTGAACGCGGCGTGGAAGCCGTCGTGGTTGACGGCCGCACCGTTGGCGCGAAAGGCGGCGGGGGAGTGCGGGTCGGTTGTCAGTAATTGCAGCGCCCGTTCGTCGCGGACTTTTTCGCGCCAAACCCGTGCCCAGGCGATGAAAAAGCGCTGCTCGCCGGTGTAGCCACCCAGCCCGGCGGCCGGCTCGGATGGGTTGGCTCGCTGTGACGCTTGATAGGCCCGAAAAGCAATTTGCAGCCCGGACAAATCGGCGATATTTTCGCCCAGTGTCAGCCGGCCGTTGAGGGTCTTGCCCGGCAACGCCGCGTAACTTTCATACTGCGCGACCAGTTGCGTGGTGACCGCGTCGAAGGCCTGCCGGTCAGCGTCCGTCCACCAGTTGCACAACACACCGTCGCCGTCGAACTGACTGCCCTGGTCGTCAAAACCGTGGCTGATCTCGTGGCCGATGACCGCGCCGATGGCGCCGTAATTGGCCGCATCGTCGGCCGCCATGTCAAAAAACGGCGGTTGCAAGATGGCGGCCGGAAACACGATCTCGTTGAGCGAGGGGTTGTAGTAGGCGTTGACCGTCTGCGGCGTCATGCCCCATTCGCGGCGATCGACCGGCCGGCCGGCCTTGGCGGCCAAGCGTTGCCACTCAAAACGCGCCGCTCGCTGCACATTGCCCAGCGCATCGCCGGTCTCGACCCGCCAGCCGCTGTCACCCTGCCAATGGTCCGGGTAGCCGATCTTGGTGCTGTATTTGCTCAGCTTGTCCTGCGCCAGCGCCTGCGTCTGCGGCGACATCCAGGCCAGGCCGGCGATCGACGCCCGAAAAGCCGCCAGCAAGTTCTCCACCAGCAACTGCATGCGCGCTTTGTGCTCGGGTGTGAAGTGGCGCGCCACATAGAGCTTGCCCAGCGTCTCGCCCAGCGCCCGGTTCAGCGCGGCAACGCCTAGCTGCCAGCGCGGCTGCTCGGCGGTGGCACCCGTCAGCGCTTGGCCTCTGAAGGCGAAATGGGCCGTGCGCAAGGCCAGCGGCAACAGCGGTGCCGACTGATCGAGCAGGTGCAGCTTGAAGTACAGCTTCCAGTCGGCCAGCGGCACTTGCGCGAACAGTTGCGCCAGGCCGATGACCGTGCTGGGCTGGGAAGTCGACAAAACCGCCGCGCCTTCACCCACCAGCCCGGCGGCCTCCAGAAACGCCGACCAATCAAAGCCCGGCGCTTCGTCCATCAGCTCCGTCAGCGTCCGTGGGTTGTAGAGCTTGACCGGTTGGCGGTTCTCCACCTTGTCCCAGTGCAGCAGCGCGATGCGGTGCTCGATGGCCAGCACCGTGGCGGCGGCCTGTGCGGGCTCGGGCTCGCCGGCCAGCCGGGCCAATTCGGTCAGGTAGACGGCGTACGCAGCGCGGGTCTCGGCCATGCGGGTGTCGCCTTGCAAGTAGTAGTCGCGGTCCGGCAGACCCAAGCCACCTTGCCAGGTCAAGGCCCGGTTGAGGTCGGGTTGCTTGAAATCGGCCATCACCCACAGCGCCACCGGTGTGTCGAGCAGGCCTTGCATGCGGCCCTGCCACTGCGCCAATTGCACGGCGTTGCTGATTGTGTCGATCTCGGCCAACTGCGGCTGGATGGCACTCAGCCCGGCTTGGTCGATGGCCTCGGTGTCCAGGAAGGCCGCAAAAAACGTGGCCACGCGGTCAGCGTCACTGCCAGCCGCCGACGGCTGCGCCGTCAACTCGTCCAAAATGTCCCGCAAGCGTTGGTCGGACAGATCGCCCAACTGGCTGAAGGCGCCGAAGCGTGATTTGTCGGACGGTATCTCGGTGCGGGCCAGCCAGCCGCCATTGGCCGCATGGAACAGATCGTCTTGAAAACGCACCGCCGGGTCAGCGCCGGACAAGTCCAGGCCGCAGCCGCCCGCGGCGCCAAAGCAAGCACAGAACAAACGGGAAGGGTGGTTGTGTTGGCGATCCATCATGGCGATCCAGTGGCGTTGAAAGTTGAAAGTTGAAGGGCTGCGCTCGGTCAAGCTTGCAGCAAGCCCCAGCGCAACGCCACCAGCGTCAGTTTGGACTGGTTGGTGGCGCCGAGCTTTTGTTTGACCCGGTACAAGTGGGTGCCGACGGTGCTGGGCGAGAGGCTCAAAATATCGGCAATCTGCGCCACGCTTTGGCCGCGCGCCAGCTGAATAAAGACTGAAAACTCGCGCTCGCTCAGGATTTCTGCTGGACTGATGTCGCCGTCAATTTGCGCCACTGCCAAGGCCTGCGCGGTCAACGCATCGACGTAGCGATCGCCGTGCGCCACGGCGGTCACGGCAGCGATCAGTGTTTCTGGTGCGCTGCGCTTGGCTAAATAACCCAAGGCTCCGGCCCGCAGCACGCGCCGTGGGTGCGCCGTGTCTTCATGGGCCGACAGCGCCAGCACCCGCGTTTTTGGGTCTTGTGCCAGCAGCCGCCGGACCGCTTCGAGCCCGCCCATGCCGGGCATGGACAAATCCATCACCACCACGTCGGGTTTAACGTGGGGGTAGTCGCGGCAGGCCTGCTCGCCGCTGTCGGCTTCAGCCACGACGTTGACGCCGGCGTCCGTCAGTAACATGCGAAACCCCATGCGGACCAGCGCATGGTCATCGACCAACATGACGCGGATCATTCTGCCGCCGCCTCTGGGCGGGCCAGCAAGGGCAGGCGCAGCAGCAGCAGCACGCCGCCGCTAACGCCAGCTTCAACGCGCAGCTCGCCGCCGACGCCTTCGGCCCGCTCGGTCAGCCAGCGCAGGCCGTAATGTCCCTTGCGCAGCGACCAGTCGGCGGCCAAGCCCAAGCCATCGTCCTGCAGCGTCAGCGTCAGCATGTCGTCGGCATTGGCAATGCTGAGTTGCAGATGCCGTGCTTGGCCGTGACGCAAGGCGTTGCTGATGCCTTCTTGCGCTGCCCGGTACAGCGTCAACGCGGTGTCACTGGCCAGGGCGGTCGAACCGATCTCGATGGTCGATTCAATCAACACCTGAGGCTGGCTGAGTCGGGTCCGCACGAGCAGTTCGTCCAGCGCCTCAGCCAGGCCAAAGTTGTCCAGCACCAGCGGTGTCAGGCGTGGAATCATGCCGTGCATGGCGTCGTACAGGCGCGACGACTCGTCGGCAATCAGCCGTGCGGCGGTTTCTGCTTGGGGGTCCAGCCCCTGAATGCGCTGGGCAATCGACAAAGCCATGCTGCGAATGGCGGTCACCGACTGCCCCAACTCGTCGTGCAGCTCGCGAGCGATCAGCAGGCGTTCGCGTTCAATGTGTTGGTCGATCCAGCGCGTCAACTCCCGGCTGTCCGACAGTTTCAGCTCGGCTCGCACCGCCCGCCGTTCGGTTTCGATATGGATTTGTAACTCGTCCACCATGCGGTTGAAGGCGGCCCCGATGGCGGTCGCTTCGGTTCCGGCCAGACGGGGTAACTTGACATCCAGCCGGCCACCCTGCAACTGGTTGAGTGCCTTGACAATCTTGCCGAACGGTCGAACCGTCTGACCGACGATCCAAAACACCAGTGTGTTGACCAGCAACAGCAGCAGCAGACCAGATGCGGCCAGGACCTTCAGCGTGTCCCAAGCGTCCAAAATAGCCCGCGAGGCGTTCGACCGGACCAGCAACTTGCCGTCAGATAAGTCAATCGTCTGGATTGACGGTTGCGACGAAATCAAGTTCACAAACCATTCGGGGGCGTCGCGACCGGCTTTGTAAGTAGAGGGTGGAGAGCGGTACAACTCACTGCCGGCAAGGTCTAGCAGGGTGATGTCGTTTGATCTGACCCGGCCCATGCCCTGCAGAAAATCTAATAATTCAGTCGTCCCGCGTGAGGCATATCGCCCCACAGTACGGTTCAGAACTTGGGCGGCGACGCGGTTGGCGGCAACCATTTCTTCCAGCACGGAGTCCCGCATGTTGTGCAATTGCAGCCAAGACATGGCGATGACGAACAGCAGGGTCAGGGCGCCCATAATGAGGTTGATCTTGGGTCTGAGCGTCATGTGGCTCTGATGTTACAGGCCGATCAGCTTGGTTTGCGCATTCCAAATCATGAAAATCATGAGGTTTGAATCATGATGCGGGGGCTGGGGCGAATGCCATCTTCGTCACAAAATCGGTTCAGGAACTAACCCTCCTCACCACGGCTTTTCGGCCTGCGTGCAACCCACCGGAGAAATCTTATGCAATGGCAAACACCGACCGCGACAGACTTACGTTTTGGCTTCGAAATCACGTTGTACGTGTCGAACCGCTGATTCGCATTTCTTGACTCATCCCCCCTCAGAGGCCCCATCAACAGGGCGCTGACCGGGGATCTTTACTGGTATCTCAGCATGCGCATCACGATTCTCGGCTCAGCCGCAGGCGGCGGCTTCCCGCAGTGGAACTGCAACTGCCGTAACTGCACAGGCGTGCGCACTGGCGCTGTCAAGGCCAAAGCCCGCACTCAGTCCTCTATTTTTGTTCAAGCGGACACCGGCTACGAAGGTGTTCTCTTCAACGCTTCCCCTGATATTCTTGAGCAAATTCGCAGCCACCCGACCTTGCAGCCTGCGCGTTCGCTGCGTGACACGGCCATTGCCGGCGTGGTATTGATGGACGGCCAGATTGACCACGCCACAGGGTTGTTCATGCTGCGCGAGCGCAGCGGCAAGTTACCCCTGTGGTGCACCGATCCGGTTGAAGAAGACCTGAGTCAAGGCAACCCGGTGTTGCGCGTGTTGTCGCATTATTGCGGTGTAGAAAGACACCGGATCGACCTAGACGGCGGCTGGTTTCAAGTACCGGGTGTGGCCGATTTGCGATTCCAAGCCGTGCCTTTGTCGAGCAAGGCGGCGCCTTACTCACCGCACCGCGAGCAATCCGTGGTGGGCGACAACATTGGCATCGCCATCAACGACCAGCGCAGTGGCAAAACCGCTTTTTATGCGCCGGGCTTGGGCGAGATCACGCCGGCTGTATTTGACGCACTTTGCAAGGCCGATGCGGTGCTGGTTGATGGCACCTTCTGGACCGACGATGAAATGCCCAAACTCGGCATCAGCACCAAGCGGGCCCGTGAGATCGGCCATCTGCCGCAGTCCGGGGCGGGCGGCATGATCGAGTGGCTGGCCAAGCTGCCAGTCACCACCCAACGCTACTTGATTCATATCAATAACACCAACCCCATCCTTGACGAAGACTCGGTGGAGCGGGCGATCCTGACGCTCGCTGGCATTCGGGTCTGCGAGGACAACATGAGCCTCCAGCTTTAGCCACTATGCGCCCAGACATCCTTCTCCCAAGACCCACCTCGGCCATGCTCGCCGATGTCAGCCAGACCGCCTGGACGCATGAAGAATTCGAAGTCAAGTTGCGTGAACGCGGCCGCTCGTACCATATTCACCATCCGTTCAACGTGCTGCTGAACAACGGCGGTGCCTCGCCAGAGCAGGTGCGCGGCTGGGTCGCCAACCGGTTTTATTACCAAATCGCGATCCCGATCAAGGACGCAGCGGTGTTGTCCAACTGCCCAGACCCGCAGGTGCGGCGTGGCTGGGTGCAGCGCATCCTCGACCACGACGGTTTCGAGCTCGGCGGCATCCAGGACGAAGGCGGCATCGAGGCCTGGTTGCGGCTGGCCGAAGCGGTCGGCTTGAGCCGCGCCGAAGTGCTGGACCTGCGCCATGTGGTGCCGGCGATGCGCTACGCGGTGGATGCCTATGTGAACTTTGCGCGCCGCGCGCCGTGGCAAGAAGCAGTTTGCTCGTCGTTGACCGAACTGTTCGCGCCGGAAATCCACAAGCAACGACTGGCCACGTGGCCCGAGCATTACGGCTGGATCGAGCCGGGCGGCTTGACTTACTTTCGCAGCCGCGTTAGCCAAGCCAGGCGCGACGTCGAGCAGGGCTTGGCGGTGACGCTGGGCCACTTCACCACCCGTCCGCTGCAAGAACGTGCGTTGGAAGTGCTGCAGTTCAAGCTCGACATCCTGTGGGCCATGAACGACGCAATGGCAGCGCGGTACGCCGCATGAGCACGCCGATCAGCACAGCCCTCAACACGCTGACCATGGCCAGTCAGCCTCGCGTCGGTTATGGCTTTCGCCTGCAATGGGAAGCGGTGCAGGACTGCCATGTGCTGCTCTACCCGGAAGGCATGGTTAAGCTGAACGGCAGCGCCGGTGAAATCATGAAACGCTGCGACGGCGTGGCCAGCATCGCCGCCATCACCGCCGACATCGAGCAAGCTCACACCCTGCAAGGGCTGGAACCCGATGTGTTGGCCTTTGTCGAATTGGCCGGTCAGCAGCGCTGGCTGAAATGGGATTGAACATGCAAGCGTCGTCCGAACTTCCCGAACTTCCCTTACAACCCGTGACGCCCGCCGCACACGGTCATCCCGGCAAGGCCGAATCTAAGATCGGCCCGCCGCTGTGGCTGCTGGCCGAGCTGACCTACCGTTGCCCGCTGCACTGCGTGTTTTGCTACAACCCGGTCGACTTTGCGCGCCAAGAAGAAGAGCTCGACACCGAAGGCTGGCTGCGCGTGCTGCGTCAGGGCCGCGAGATGGGCGCGGTGCAACTGGGCTTGTCGGGCGGTGAACCGTTGGTGCGGGACGACCTGGAGCTGATCGTCGCCGAGGCCAGCCGGCTCGGCTACTACACCAATCTGTTGACCTCGGGTGTTGGTCTGACGGCCGCGCGGGCGACAGCGTTGAAGGCCGCAGGACTTGAGCATGTGCAGCTGTCGTTCCAGGATTCGACCCCGGAGATGAACGATTTTCTGTCCCACACCAAGACCTTCGACCTGAAGAGCCGGGTCGCCAAGATCATCAAGGACCAAGGCTGGCCGATGGTGCTGAACGTGGTGATCCACCGGATGAACATCGACCACATCGACCGCATCATCGAGATGGCGGCCGAGCTCGGGGCCGAGTATCTGGAGCTGGCCAACACGCAGTACTACTCCTGGGCTTATTTGAACCGCGACCAATTGCTGCCCACGCATGAACAATTGAAGCGCGCTGAAACGGTAACCAACGAGTGGCGCGACAAGCTCGGCGAGCGCATGAAGATTTTCTTCGTGACGCCCGACTACCACGAAGGCAAACCAAAGAAATGCGTCAACGGCTGGGGCAATATGTTCCTGACCGTGGCCCCCGACGGCACCGCCTTGCCCTGCCACACGGCCAAGATGCTGCCAGGCCTGAGCTTCCCGAACGTGCGGGATCACAGCCTGCGCGACATCTGGTTCGACTCCGAAGGCTTCAACCGCTACCGCGGCACCGGCTGGATGAAAGAGCCTTGCTCAAGCTGCGAGTACCGCGAGCAAGACCTGGGCGGCTGCCGCTGCCAAGCCTTCATGTTGGCCAACGACCCGGCCGCCGCCGACCCAGTCTGCGTCAAAAGCCCGCTGCACCACCTTGTGACCGAGGCCGTCGAACTTGCCGCCAGCAAAAGCCCCGCTCAGCTGAAGGAACACCCACTGATTTTTCGCAACCCGGTCAACTCCAAGCAGCTCAGCTTGCCTTGACCACCGTTGTCGCCTTGCCTTGGCCGATAGGGCGTTCAACGGAACAAAAAGTAGGCCGCCAGCGCGTACAAAATGCACGCAAAGACTTTCTTCAGCGGTCTTATGTCCATGCGGTGGGCCGTGCGGGCGCCCAGTGGTGCGGTGCAGACGCTGGCCAACGAGATGATGAGCAAGCCCGGTAAGTACAAAAAGCCGATCGAGCCGGCTGGCATGGCTGGCAGGTTTTGGCCAGCCCAGATGTAGCCTAGCGTCCCGGCCAAGGCAATCGGGAAGCCGAGCGCCGACGATGTGCCAACGGCGTCATGAATCTTGACGTTGCACCACGTCATGAAGGGCACCGAGACAAAAGCGCCGCCGGCCCCGACCAGCGACGACAGCATGCCAATGACCCAGCCCATGCTGAAGGTGCCGACACGGCCGGGCAGGGTGCGGCTGGGTTTGGGCTTGCGGTCAATGAACATCTGCGTGGCCGAAAACGCCACAAAAATCGCAAACAAAATGCCGAGCAACTTGCCCGGCAACGCCGCCGCGAACTGTGCCCCGACGATAGAGCCCAAGACAATGCCGGGCGCCAACACCTTGACAATCGGCCACAAGACGGCACCGCGTTGGTGGTGCGCGCGCACCGATGACAAAGAGGTCAGGCAGATGGTGGCCAGCGAGGTGGCAACCGCCATTTTCACGGTGTAGTCAGCCGGAAAACCCTTGGCCGTCAGGATGAAAGTCAAGAACGGCACCATCAACATGCCGCCTCCGATGCCCAGCAAGCCGGCTAAAAAGCCAGTGCACAAGCCAATGACAAGGAGTTCGAGGATCAGTTGGGGTTCGATGAGCATTGGATCTAAAGAAAAAGGTGCCTGCGAAACGGCTGGATCGTCATCCTGAACCAAGTTAATGAATCAGAGGTTTTACCAATAAGAAATGAATTTTTTGGGCAAAAGTTGTAAATATTTACGCTTTTATACCTAAATTTATTTTTCATTGGAGCCATTTTGGACTCACCAAAAAGTACCTTGGCAACACTTGGCGAGTCATTGTAAGACGGGCAGAACATCTTACCGCCTCCATGACATTTGACTCTGACACTGGTGACATTGTGTTCGAACCCTTTTGCGGCAGCGGCACAAAGAAACTGGCCGCGCAGCGTAGTGGTCGCCAGGGCCGCTTTCATGGACGGCAAGACGGCTTCATTGCCCTTGCCTGACATCTTGCTGCGCGACTTGGACAACAGCAAAGGCGGCCTGGCGCCAGGCGAACTGGGGCAAGCCGAGGTGCAAGCCTTCAAGCAACAACTCAGCACGCCCTTCAGCTTTGATTGCCTGAGCAAACTGCGAGGCGACGTAGCAGGCAAAGCCGCCAACGCGATCAAGGGACTGTTTTCTAAGTGAATTCTGCGCTACGAAAACTTAATGCGCTTGGTCAGTCGGGCTCACTGATGATGCGCAAAGTAGTGCGCCAGATCCGCGAGCTGCGCATCTTTCAAGCCAATCAAAGCGTCTGACATGATGGTGTCGCGGCCGGGCCCGGGATGGTCACGAAAGGACTTCATTGCATCGACAAGAAACTGTTCTTGTTGGTGTGCCAGGCGGGGAACCTGATCACGTCCACTGTAGCTTGGCAAATGGCAGCTACCGCACATCGCTTGACCAGCAAGCGTTTGGCCACGTAGGTAACGAGTCGCGTCAACAGGGCCGCTTGCACGAGGTGGCGGCGTCTGCTTTGAAAAGTAGACGGCCAAGGCGGTGAGTTCAGGGTCCTTCATTTCATCGAGCATGCCCTTCATTGCAGGAATGTCACGCAAGCCCTCGCGGATCAGCACCAACTGATTTTCCACAAACACCTTGGGTTGACCCGCTAAAGAGGGGAAAGCTGGGTTTTGCGAAACGCCTTGCGCGTCATGGCAGGACGTACACAAAGCCAACTTTGGCGGTGTCTGAGCTGTGGTTTGGTTGGAGGCTATGAAGAGACAAAGCGCAGCAAAAGCGTGGTACAGCTTTGGGGGGAAGAAAGGGTGATGGTGTGCCATGGCTTATTTCACAATAGGAAAAAAGCAGGGCGCCGAAAAGGCGCCCTGCATGAAGTCTATTCAAGCAGACTTATTTTTTATACGAAATGCGGTAGATCGCGCCGAGTTGCTCGTCAGAGACGAGCAGTGAGCCGTCGGCCATCTGCAGAATGTAGGCTGGGCGGCCCCAGAAGGTGTTGGCAGCATCGTCATTGAAACCGGTCATGAAGGGTGTGACCTTGGCATTTTTGCCGTCATCACCTGCCTTGACCGCCACCACGTCGAAGCCGATTTTCTTGGTACGGTTCCAAGAGCCTTTGCGAGCGATAAACGCGGCGTTCTTGTATTCAGCAGGGAACATGTTGCCGGTGTAGAACTGAATGCCCATGCCTGCAGCGTGAGGGCCCATGAGCGCGACTGGTTTGGTCACGCCATCGCAAGGCTTTGCTTCCTTGATGTCCGGGTCAGCGATGGTGCCTTGATGGCAATAGGGGAAACCAAAGTTCTCACCCACCTTGCTCAGACGGTTCAGGGTGTCGTTGGGGGTGTCATCACCCATCCAGTCGCGGCCGTGGTTGGTGAACCACAGCTCTTTGGTGACTGGGTGGAAGTCAAAGCCAACGCTGTTGCGCACCCCGGTGGCAATCACCTCCATGCCCGAGCCATCAGGGTTGTAGCGGCGGATTTGTGCGTATTCGGGCGAGGGCAGTTCGCAAATATTGCACGGTGCGCCAAAGGGAGCATACAGTTTGCCGTCTGGTCCAAAGCGAATGTACTTCCAGTTGTGGTGCTGCAGTGGTGGCAATTTGAACGCGGCAGTCAAGTCAACCGGTGCAACATTCGGATTGGATTCGATGCCGTCAAAACGCATGACCTTGTCAATGGCCATCACATAGAGGCTGCCTTTGTTCATGACGACAGCAGGTTGGACCAACTTGTCGACCACGACGCGGCTGCTGCGCTCTTTGCCGTTGTCAGTAATTTCATAGACACGACCGAGTGAGCGGGTGCCGGCGTAAATCTTGCCTGACTCACCTTGTGACATGGCGCGGATGCCGGGCGTGCCGGTGGACCAGACCTCGACTTTGAAACCTGCCGGCAGCTTAAGTTTGTCGACCGGAATCTCAGAGGCCGGCGTTGCGACGTTTTTTCCAGGGTTAGGGGCCAGTGTGGACGCGGCCATGGCAGCGGGCATACCCTGCTTCCATGAGGGAGCAGGCGCAGCAGCAGGGGTTTGGGCAAAAGCCTGGCCCATAAAAATGACCATCAAGGCGCCCATTAGGGGCGAAATTTTCAGCATGAAAGGTCTCCGTTTAGTTATAAATCAAATGATCGGCACGGATAGTAGCTTCCGCCAGTCCTCTCAAGATCTAGGGCTTTCACTTATTTATTTTTGAACGGAGATCAGCTAGGCAGACTGTTGCTGTTGTTGCACTACTACTTTATCCAGTGGTGTTTTGACCCATCGGTGTCGGCGCCGCTTGAATATTGACCCGGCGGGGATGCGGCGTAAAGCTTGGACTGGATTAAAATTTTGCGGGCGCACACGTGCAGTGCGTCAAGCCGTGTCAAAACCATTGAAAGAACAGCGCTGAATTTGTGGT
>JASDRC010000049.1:0-18462 GCA_041442125.1 Polaromonas sp.
TTGGTGGCCTGGGGCGGAATCGAACCACCGACACAAGGATTTTCAATCCTCTGCTCTACCGACTGAGCTACCGGGCCAAGCCTCATATTATATATCAGCCAAAGCGTTCTCTTGCGACTTTAGCCCTGACGTTTACCGCGAGTGAGGTCAACGCCGAGTTGTTTGAGCTTTCGGTAAAGGTGCGTGCGCTCGAGTCCGGTCTTTTCGGCGACGCGTGTCATGGAGCCGCCTTCACGGAAAAGATGAAATTCGAAGTAGGCTTTTTCGAATTCGTCACGTGCTTCGCGCAGTGGTTTTTCGAGCAGGAAACTTTGCGTGGGTTGGGGGCTGGTGTCTTGCACTGACTCGGCCATGACCATGCCGTTGCCGGCCGTTAGCACTTCACCAGATGGCGTGGCGACAGATGGGCTGGTCGGCTTGCGTGCGGCAAGCCGGGTCAAACCGCTCTCGACGGCTTGCAAGAGTTTTTGCAGGGTGATAGGTTTTTCAAGAAAAGCCATGGCGCCGATCTTGGTGGCTTCGACGGCGGTGTCGATGGTGGCGTGACCGCTCATCATGATGACGGGCATGGTCAACAAGCCAGCCGACGACCACTCTTTGAGCAGCGTCACGCCGTCGGTGTCGGGCATCCAGATGTCAAGCAAGACCAAGTCTGGGCGAGCGCGGCTGCGTGCCAGTCTGGCTTGCGCTGCGTTTTCGGCCAGCTCGACCTGATGCCCTTCGTCGTTGAGGATTTCTGAGAGCAGGTCACGAATGCCTAACTCGTCGTCAACCACCAATATATTTGCCATTGCGTCTCGCCTTTTGCCATTGCTTTTTTCAGACGGGCAAAAAACCCGTGTGTTGTTAAGCCACGACTGGGAATGATAACGACACTTGGGCGCCCTGCACCACCCCGTCGGCAAGCCGGTTCGAAATATCAATGCGCGCACCATGTTCGTCAGCGATTTTCTTGACGACAGCCAGTCCCAAGCCCGTGCCCTTGGCCTTGGTGGTGACATAGGGCTCGAAAGCGCGCTTCAAAATATGCTCAGGAAAACCAGCGCCGTGGTCGCGCACCAGCAAGCGCACGCGCTGGGACGCACTGGAGTATTTGATCATCAGAGTGATTTGGGCCGGACGCGCGGCGGGTTGTGCCTCTTGCGCATCTTGCGCGTTTTGCAGGAGGTTGTGCATCACTTGGCGGAGCTGTTGTGCATCACCGCGAATCAGCGGCGCAGCGTGATCGAGTTCGACCAGAATCGGGATGGCGGCGGCGTGGTCATAGAGCTGCATCACCTCAAGCACCAGTGCGTTGAGGTCGATCGACATGAGCTCGGCGGCGGGGAGTCGGGCGTAGTCGCGAAAGTCGTTGACGAGGCGTTTCATGGCGTCGACTTGATCGACGATGGTCTTGACGGATTTGGTCAGCAGCGCTTGCTCCGGGGCTTGCAGTTTGTTGGCAAGCTTCATCTCCAGCCGCTCGGCTGAAAGCTGAATCGGCGTCAACGGATTTTTGATTTCGTGGGCCAGCCGACGGGCCACTTCACTCCAAGCTTCGGCCCGTTGCGCGGAGACCATGGCTGAGACATCGTCAAACACCAACAGGCATTCTTCGGTGCCTGGCATCTTGGCGCCGCGGGCGATCAACGACACCGCGCCACCGTCGGCGCCGGCGAAACCGCCATGCAGCGCAAAGGTCTGCTGCCAATGCTCCAAGCCATCTGCAGCGTTCTCGGCGAGATAGGCTTCAAACTGCGCCTGCACCGCTTTGCCAAAGACCTCCAGCCCGGGCACGTCGCTCAAGAGCTGGCCTTGGTAATCGGCCAGCGGCGCCTGCAACACGCGAGTGGCGCCCGGGTTGCTAGAGCGGATATGGCCATGGATGTCGAGCACCAGCACACCGGTGGTGAGGTTGTCCAAAATGGTCTGCAAGTTGGCCCGCGCGCCGTCGACTTGCAACATGCTTTGCTGCACCGCCGAACGGGCGTCAGCGAGCTGCTGGGTCATGACGGCAAACGAACGCGTGAGGCCACCAAGCTCGTCCTTGCTGTCAAGCACGGCTTTGGGGCGCAAGTCGCCCTGCGCCACCTGCCTGACACCTTCGGCCAACAACAACAGCGGCCGGGCCAACTGGCTGCCCAACAACACCGCCAGCAAGACAGCCCCAAACACCGCCAAAAAAAGACTCAGCGTGAGCGTGCCGATGTACATTTTGCGCAGGCCGTCGCGGGCCAATGCGCGCTCCTGGTATTCGCGGTTGGCCTCTTGAACGGCAATCGCATTGACAACCAGATCGGGGGGCAGGTCTTCGGTGATTTGAAGAAAGCGGTCGACGCTGGTCAAGTCAAAATTGGTGTCACTGACGAGGGCGATGGCCTTGATGCGTGCCCTGCGCGGCGGCTGCACAATATCCATGCTAAGCACGGCATCGTCAAGCCCCTCAATTTGCGTCATCACACGCTTGCTGCGGGCCGAGCGCAGCTGTTGCTGAGAGGGTCGCTCCGGTTGCATCAAAAAGCGTGACTGGCCGGCACTGGCGATGAGTTGCCCGGAAGCACTCCAGAGCACCACGTCTTTGGCGGCCAACTGGTCGCGCAAGCGCTCCAGCACCAAGCTGGGCGACGCATCTTGGGATTGCGACAGCTGGGTGGCGGCCTGACGTGTGCGGTTGCCGAGATCGGCAGCCAAGATGTCGAGCGTGACGCGGCCGAGGTTGAGGCCAGCCGCCAGCGCGCCTTCGACCTTGACGTCGAACCAGCTCTCAATCGAGCGCGAGACAAATTGGTAAGAGACAAAGTAAATCGTGACGCCAGGAAATAACCCGACCAAGGCAAAAATAGCCGCCAACTTGACCAGCAGCCGGCTGCCGAATTTGCGTTGCCGCAAGCGCAGCAGCAGGCGCAGGGTGATCCAGCCAATGACCAGCAGCAGCAGCGCAGCCACGCCGATGTTGAGGGTGAAAAGAATCGCGTAATTGCGCTCGTACAGCTCGCGATTGCCGGTGGCTTGCGTTAACAAAAAGATCAGCACCAAGCCCAGCGCCACAATCACGCCAACGCCAACGCCCAGCGTCCACCGGAACGCCCGACTGCTGCGCAGCGAGGCCACGCTGGTGCCAATCGTCACTTGCTGCCTTCGGCTGCCGCTGCGCCGTCTTTGGCAAGCTCGGCGGGACGCGCCGTTGGCTGCTGCAGCGGCTGCGTGCTGTCGACGGCGATACTCCAGTCACGCTGACCGGCCACGCCGATCTGAAACGGTCTGGGCAGCTGCGACAGGTCAAGCTTGAAGCTAAAAACCAGACTGTGCTCGTTACCGGGGCGAATATCTGCGCTATCGGCAACCTTCCAGCGGGCCACCCGCTGAACCGCCGACAGCGCCTCCGGCAAGGTTTCGTAGTTTTGGTTGAAAGCGGCGCGCAGCCCTGAGGACGCACCACCGATCTGGCCGGAGCCGATATTGACCCGCCAGCGCCGCGTCAAGGGCTGGTAGGCCAGCCGGATGGTGCGCGCGGCGCCGCCTACGCGCTGGTCGGCCCAGTACCAGCGGCCGCGGTAAATGTCGACTTCGATCACAAAAAACAAGGGGATACCCTTGAGCAAGGCGTCTTCAACCACGTGTGGCAGTTCAAACGCCACGGCGGCGTTGAGGTAGATACCGTCTTCCATTCGCTCCGTCCTCAGCTGGGTCAGCTGGGCCGTGGCGGCATTGGCTGCGTTGATGACGCTGGCACTGTGCGCCAAAGGCAAACCGCCGATGCAAAGTGCCGCGCCCATCACCAAGATGGCCATAAAACGCACCCAAGGGTGCACGCCAACGTCAGGCGTCGCGCTTTTCCAGAACTGCGTAATAAAAACCATCGTACTCACGCATTAAATTGTCCGGGAAGACTGGTCCCGCAACCTTGCTTTGAGGCAGCAAATGACCTGGCGACGGCTTTAATAAGGCCTCAGTGTGGTGCATAAGAAACGTTTGGATCTGTTGCTCGCCTTCAGCCCTGAAAACTGAACAGGTGCAGTAAAGCAAACGCCCGCCCACACGCAACAAAGGCCAAAGCGCTTCGAGCAGTCGTGTCTGCTGCGCGGCGAGCTGTGCGATGTCGGTCGGCCGCCGAAGCCAGCGCACGTCAGGGTGGCGCCGCACGATGCCCGAAGCGGTGCATGGCGCGTCGAGCAAGATGCCGTCAAACGACTGGCCGTCCCACCAGTCTTCTGGCCGACCCGCATCGGCGACCGTGATCTGTGCCTGCAGCTGTAAGCGGTCCAGGTTCTTTTGCACACGGGTGCAGCGCTCGGCGTCAATGTCGAGCGCGATGACGTTGGCGTCCGCCAGCTCCAACAAATGGGCGGTCTTTCCGCCGGGTGCTGCGCAGGCATCGAGCAGATGCAAACGCGGTTGGCCATCGGCAGCCTCAAGCCCTTTGAGCAGCAAAGGCGCAGCGAGTTGCGCGCTCGCGTCTTGCACTGAAAAAAGTCCTTCGGCGTAGCCCGGCAAACGCGTCACCGCACGCGGGCTGCCCAAAATAACGCCGTACTCTCCGACGGCTGCAGCGTCAATGCCGTTGTCCTGCAAGCTGTGCAGGTAGTCGGCTTGGGTCGTCAAACGGGTGTTGACGCGCAGCGTCAACGGAGCCCGGCTGTTGTTGGCCAACAAAATGGCTTGCCAAGCGTCCGGGTGGTCTTTGCGAACCCGGTCAACCCACCACTGCGGATGGTTCCAGACGGCTTGCGGCTTGCGCTCGCAAATGGCCAGCATGGCGTCGCGTTCGCGTAAAAACCGGCGCAGGCAGCCGTTGATAAAGCTGGCCTGATGGCGGGTGTCTTCGCTGTGTTTGGCGGCTTCGACCGCTTGGTCGACCAGGGTGTATTCGGTGTAAAGCGACTCATCGACCTCCGAGGCCAATGCCAGTGCAACGCAGAGTAGCGCGTCGGCCTCAGGCGGCGGTGGTCGGCTGGCCAATTGCTGGCGCAGGGCTTCAGCCCGACCCAACCAACGCAGCGCATGAAAACCCAAGGCCTGCACGCCGGGCCGCAGGTGCGGCGGCACGCGTTCGAGCTCAGCCGTCATGGATCGGCCTCCGCGCACGGCGAGCAGCAGGGCTGCGGCCCCTTGCAGCTGTTGCCACAAAGGTGTTTGGTCTTGGGTATCTTGCATAGCATCTCTGGCAAGCGGCGCGGCCAAGCCGCGGCCACAGGAATAAAAAAAACGGGGCCTGAGCCCCGCCGTTCAGAGCAGTGTATCTGCCCCGACCGTCAACTCAGCGGCTGCCGTGAAGCCGAACAGGCGTGCGATCAACAGTGTCGGAAACTGCCGCCGTGCGGCGTTGAAAAGCCCCACGCTGGCATTGAATGACTGGCAGCCAAAAGCCAGTTTGCTTTGCGTTGTGATGAGTTGCTGGGCCAGTTCCCGAACCTTAGGGTCTGCCAGCATTGACAGGTTGTGGGTGCTGACAGCCCACAGCTTGTTGAGCTTGTCATTCAATTGTTGCTCTGCGCCCATCAACTCCTGAATCAACTTCGCGTGGCTTGGGCGGGCACGAACAGCGTCTTGCGCGGTACTCGAAACGCTGCGCGCCTGCAGCAACGCTGTCAGCGTGCTCGGCTCGTGGTGCAGGTACTCAGCCGCCGCCTCGGTGAGTTTCAACAGCAGGTCGAGACGGTCTTTGAATTGGAAATCAACACCATTGAAAGCGTCGCTGATGGCGTTTTTCAAGCGCGCCAAACGGTTGTAGCCGCCAACGCTCCAAAAAACTGTCAGTGCTACCAGCACCAACAGCGCTATCGAGTTTGTACTCATGAATTGATTTTTCTGTGCAGGGCCAAGCTGGTTACTTTAGCTGACAAATGCCCAGGGGCACGCACATAAAAAAGCCCCACGCGCAATGAAGTGCGTGGGGCTCGACCCCTTGCGGGGGATTCAGCTCAGGACTGGCTCAAGACAAATTGTCGGCGCCTTCGCTGCTGTGCTCGGCTGGCGACAAGGCCTCGAGCTCAGCGGCTTCGGACTCAGCGATGGAGCGGCGCTCGGCGTCGTCCATTTGTTCCTTGGCCCGACGTGCCTTGTGATACGCCATGCCGGTGCCAGCAGGGATCAAACGGCCGACGATGACGTTCTCTTTCAAGCCACGCAACTCGTCGCGCTTGCCCATGATGGCCGCTTCGGTCAACACGCGCGTGGTTTCCTGGAAGGACGCGGCGGAAATGAACGAATCGGTCGACAAAGAAGCCTTGGTGATACCCAGCAACAAGTTGCTGAAGGTCGCTGGAACTTTGCCAGCGGCGCGCAAGGCGTCGTTGACATCCAGAATGACCGAGCGTTCAACTTGCTCACCAGCGATGTAGCTGGATTCACCCACATCACCAACCACCACACGACGCAACATCTGACGAACAATCACTTCAATGTGCTTGTCGTTGATCTTCACGCCCTGCAGACGGTAAACGTCTTGCACTTCGTCGACGATGTAGCGAGCCAACTCTTCCATGCCCAGCAAACGCAAGATGTCTTGTGGGTCGGCCGGGCCGTCCACAATGCTCTCGCCCTTGTTCACCACTTGGCCTTCGTGCACAAGAATGTTTTTCTCTTTTGGCACGAGGTCTTCCCAGACCGTGCCTTCAGGGGCCGTGATCTGCAGGCGAATCTTGCCTTTGGTCTCTTTGCCGAACGACACGGTACCGGTCATCTCAGCCAGCGTGCCCTTGTCTTTCGGGGTACGGGCTTCGAACAGCTCTGCCACACGTGGCAGACCGCCGGTGATGTCTCGCGTTTTTTGGCCTTCGACCGGAATACGCGCCAGCACTTCGCCAGGGCCGACTTCTTGACCGTCGCGCACTTGCACCAACGAGCCAATAGGAAAACCAATCGTCACCGAGTGATCAGTGCCAGGGATCTTCACTTCGTGGCCGGACGCGTCAATCAGCTTGACACCCGGGCGAATCACTTTGGTCGCGCCGCGACGCTTCGGATCGATCACCACCAAGGTCGACAGACCGGTCACTTCGTCGAGCTGCTTGGCCACCGTGACGCCCTCTTCGACGTTCTCGAACACCACCTTACCAGCGAACTCGGTGATGATCGGACGGGTCAGCGGATCCCAATTAGCCAAAATAGCACCGGCCTTGATGGCCTGGTCTGCCTTGACCGTCAGGATGGCGCCGTAAGGCACCTTGTGACGCTCCCGCTCACGGCCATGCTCGTCATGAATGACGATCTCGCCAGAGCGGGCAATCACCACCAAGTCGCCTTTGGCGTTGGTCACATAGCGCATCGGTGCGTTGAAACCGATCAGGCCATTGGACTTGGCTTCGACGCTGGACGCGATCGCTGCACGAGACGCTGCACCACCGATGTGGAAAGTCCGCATTGTCAGCTGCGTGCCGGGCTCACCGATCGACTGGGCGGCGATGATACCGACCGCTTCACCGATGTTGATGAGACCGCCGCGACCCAAGTCACGGCCGTAGCACTTGGCGCACAGGCCGAAACGGGTAGCGCAGTTCAGCGCGGTGCGAACCTTGATTTCGTCGACGCCAGCGGCTTCGAGTTCGTCCATCAGGTCTTCATCGAGCATGGCGCCGGCCTTTGCCAGCACGGCACGGTTTTCTGGGTGCACAACATCTTCAACTGCGGTGCGGCCAAGGACGCGGTCACGCAGAGATTCAATCGTCTCGCCGCCTTCAACAATAGCGCGCATGACGGAGCCGTCGAGCGTTCCGCAGTCGTCTTCAATCACGACCAAGTCTTGCACCACGTCGCACAAACGACGTGTCAAGTAACCGGAGTTGGCGGTTTTCAAAGCCGTGTCAGCCAGACCTTTACGCGCGCCGTGCGTCGAGATGAAGTACTGAAGCACGTTCAGACCTTCGCGGAAGTTCGCGGTGATCGGCGTTTCAATGATCGAGCCGTCAGGCTTGGCCATCAAACCGCGCATACCGGCGAGCTGACGAATCTGAGCGGCAGAACCGCGGGCGCCGGAGTCGGCCATCATGTAAATCGAGTTGAACGATTCTTGCTCAACATCATTGCCGTGACGGTCAATGGTGCGCTCTTTGGCGAGCTGGGCCATCATCACCTTGGAGATTTCGTCGCCGGCTTTGCCCCAGATGTCGACCACCTTGTTGTAGCGCTCGCCGGACGTCACCAGACCGGAGACATATTGCTGCTCGATCTCTTTGACTTCTTTTTCGGAGCGTTCGATGATGCTTGGCTTTTCTTTCGGCACCAGCATGTCGTCGATGCAGATCGAGATACCCGATTTGGTTGCCAGACGGAAACCGTTTTGCAGCAACTTGTCAGCGAACACCACGGTCTCTTTCAAGCCGCACTTGCGGAAAGAGACGTTGATCAGCTTGGAAATTTCTTTCTTCTTCAACGCTTTGTTGATGTTGGAGAAAGGCAATCCCTTCGGCAAGATCTCGGACAGCAGCGCGCGGCCGGCGGTGGTTTCCCACAGCTTGGTCGACGGCATGAACTCGCCGGTTTCTTTGTCTTTGGTGTACTCCGTCAAACGCACATTGATACGGGCGTTGAGTTCGACTTCACCGCCGTCAAAGGCGCGCTGAACTTCACCGATGTCAGAGAAGATCAAGCCTTCGCCTTTGCCATTGGTGCGGTCGCGTGTCGTGTAGTAAAGACCCAGCACAACGTCTTGCGACGGCACAATCGAAGGCTCGCCGTTGGCCGGGAACAAGATGTTGTTCGAGGCCAGCATCAAGGTGCGGGCTTCCATCTGTGCTTCAACCGACAAGGGCACGTGAACAGCCATCTGGTCACCGTCGAAGTCGGCGTTGAACGCCGAGCAAACGAGTGGGTGCAGTTGAATGGCTTTGCCTTCGATCAAGATCGGCTCGAACGCTTGGATGCCCAAACGGTGCAGCGTAGGCGCACGGTTCAGCATCACCGGGTGCTCTTTGATGACCTCTTCCAAGATGTCCCAGACCACTGGCGTGCCGGATTCGACTTCTTTCTTGGCGGCTTTGATCGTCGTCGCGATGCCCATGGCTTCGAGGCGCGAGAAGATGAAAGGCTTGAAGAGTTCGAGTGCCATGAGCTTTGGCAAACCACACTGGTGCAGTTTGAGCGTTGGGCCCACGGTGATGACAGAACGGCCTGAATAGTCGACGCGTTTGCCCAGCAAGTTCTGGCGGAAACGGCCTGACTTGCCTTTGATCATGTCGGCCAGCGACTTCAGTGCACGCTTGTTGGCGCCCGTCATGGCTTTGCCACGGCGACCGTTGTCCAGCAGCGAATCGACCGCTTCTTGCAGCATGCGCTTTTCATTGCGGGCAATGATCTCTGGCGCTTTCAATTCCAGCAAACGACGCAGACGGCTGTTGCGGTTGATGACGCGGCGGTACAGATCGTTCAGGTCGGACGTGGCGAAACGGCCACCGTCCAGCGGCACCAAGGGACGCAGGTCTGGCGGCAACACCGGCAGCACGTCAAGCACCATCCAATGCGGCTTGATGCCGGACTTCTTGAACGCTTCCATCAATTTCAAACGCTTGGCGTTTTTCTTGATCTTGATTTCGGAACCGGTCAGGTCGTTGCGCAGCTTGTCGATTTCGACGTCGAGGTCCAGGCTTTCGAGCAGGTCTTTGATGCCTTCAGCGCCCATCTTGGCGGTGTACTCGTCGCCGTATTCTTTGCGCTTGGCGTCGTAGTCGTCTTCCGACATGATGCTGAATTTCTTCAGCGGCGTCATGCCCGGGTCAGTGACGACGTAAGCTTCGAAATACAACACGCGCTCGATGTCCCGCAGCGTCATGTCGAGCACCAGGCCCAGACGTGATGGCAGCGATTTCAAGAACCAGATGTGGGCGCACGGAGCGGCCAGGTCGATGTGACCCATGCGTTCGCGGCGAACCTTGGTTTGCGTGACTTCAACGCCGCACTTTTCGCAGATGACACCGCGGTGCTTCAGGCGTTTGTACTTGCCGCACAAGCACTCATAGTCTTTGATGGGACCAAAAATCTTGGCGCAAAAAAGACCATCGCGCTCAGGCTTGAAAGTACGGTAGTTGATGGTCTCTGGCTTTTTGACTTCGCCGAAAGACCACGAGCGGATCTTCTCGGGCGAGGCCATGCCGATTTTGATGGCATCAAAATGCTCATCCGGCGTGAATTGCTTGAACAGGTCGAGGAGTGATTTCATGGTGTGAACCTTTTCTTTCCTGTGAATTAGCTGCGTTCGAGTTCGATATCAATACCGAGCGAACGAATCTCTTTGACCAACACGTTGAACGACTCGGGCATGCCGGCCGTGATGGCGTGCTCGCCTTTGACGATGCTTTCGTAGACCTTGGTCCGGCCGACCACGTCGTCTGACTTGACGGTGAGCATTTCCTGCAACACGTAAGCCGCGCCGTAGGCTTCCAGCGCCCAGACCTCCATCTCGCCGAAACGCTGGCCACCGAACTGTGCCTTGCCGCCCAGCGGTTGCTGTGTGACCAAGCTGTACGGGCCGGTTGAACGGGCGTGCATCTTGTCGTCCACCAAGTGGTGAAGCTTCAAGAAGTGCATGTAGCCGACGGTGGTCGTGCGCTCGAACTGATCGCCGGTGCGGCCGTCGTACAACTGCACTTGCGTGCGCGTTGGCGTCATTCCTTTGACCTTGGCGATGTCGTCCGGATAAGCCAGTTGCAGCATTTTCATGATGTCAGCTTCAGAGGCACCGTCAAACACCGGGGTGGCGAATGGCACGCCACCCGTCAAATTACCGGCCATCTCGAGGACTTCGTCATCCGACATGCTGGCCAAGTCTTCAGAACGACCCGACTGGTTGTAGATGGTGTCCATGAACTTGCGCAGCTCAGCCACTTTGGATTCGGCTTGCAACATGTCACCAATCCGCTGACCCAGGCCTTTGGCAGCCCAGCCCAAGTGGACTTCAAGCACCTGACCAACGTTCATCCGCGAAGGCACGCCAAGTGGGTTCAGCACGATGTCGCACGGTGTGCCGTCGGCCATGAAAGGCATGTCTTCGACAGGCACGATTTTGGAGACCACACCTTTGTTGCCGTGACGGCCGGCCATTTTGTCGCCCGGTTGCAGGCGGCGTTTGACAGCCAGGTAAACCTTGACCATCTTCAGCACGCCGGCTGGCAGCTCGTCGCCTTGCGTCAACTTCTTGCGCTTTTCTTCAAAAGCGAGATCGAAGCTGTGACGTGTCTGCTCCATCGAGTTTTTGATGCTCTCGAGTTGCGTCGCGACTTCGTCATCAGCGGGACGGATGTCAAACCAGTGGTACTTCTCGACATCGGCCAAATAAGCCTTGTCGATTTTCGTGCCCTTGGCCAGCTTCTTTGGACCACCGTTGGCGATCTTACCGTTCAGCAGCTTTTCGATTCGGTCAAACGCGTCAGCTTCGACGATGCGCAGCTGGTCGTTCAAGTCGAGGCGGAAACGCTTCAGTTCGTCGTCAATGATTTGCTGCGCACGCTTGTCGCGCACGATGCCTTCACGGGTGAAGACCTGCACGTCGATGACAGTGCCTTGCGAACCTTGGCTGACGCGCAGCGAGGTGTCTTTCACGTCGCTGGCTTTTTCGCCGAAGATGGCGCGCAGCAGTTTTTCTTCGGGCGTCAGCGTGGTCTCGCCTTTGGGCGTGACCTTGCCGACCAGCGTGTCGCCGGGCTGGACTTCAGCACCGACATAAATAATGCCGGATTCGTCAAGACGGTTCAGTTGCAGCTCCGACAAGTTCGGAATGTCGCGCGTGATGTCTTCGGCACCGAGTTTGGTGTCGCGCGCCATGACCACCAGTTCTTCGATGTGAATCGAGGTGTAGCGGTCTTCAGAGACCACACGCTCGGAGATCAGGATCGAATCCTCGAAGTTGTAGCCGTTCCATGGCATGAAACCGATCAGCATGTTCTGACCAATGGCGATTTCGCCGAGGTCGGTCGATGCGCCGTCAGCGATGACGTCACCCTTGGCCAGCTTGTCGCCCATCTTGACGATAGGACGTTGGTGGATGTTGGTGTTTTGGTTCGAACGCTGATACTTGATCAGGTTGTAGATGTCAACACCAACTTCACCGGCCAGTGCTTCAGCATCGTTCACGCGCACCACGATGCGGGTGGCGTCAACGTAGTCAACGATACCGCCGCGTGTGGCGGTGACCACGGTGCCGGAGTCGATTGCCGCAACGCGCTCGATACCGGTGCCGACCAATGGCTTTTCAGGGCGCAGCACAGGCACAGCCTGACGCGACATGTTGGCGCCCATCAACGCGCGGTTGGCGTCGTCGTGCTCTAGGAAAGGCACGAGTGAAGCCGCCACAGAGACGATCTGCGCAGGCGAGACGTCCATGTATTGGATGCGCTCAGCACCGCACAAAATCGACTCGCCGTTTTCACGGGCAGCAACCAGGTCGCCCGTCAGCTGGCCTTGGTCATCGAGCAAGGCGTTGGCCTGAGCGATGACGTATTTGCCCTCTTCAATGGCTGACAGGTAGTCGATTTGCGTGGTGATCTTGGTCTCAACGACGCGGCGATACGGGGTCTCGATGAAACCGTATTCGTTCAAGCGAGCGTACAGCGCCAGCGAGTTGATCAGACCGATGTTCGGACCTTCAGGCGTTTCAATCGGGCAGACGCGACCGTAATGGGTCACATGCACGTCACGCACTTCAAAGCCGGCGCGTTCGCGGGTCAAACCACCGGGGCCAAGTGCCGATACACGGCGCTTGTGGGTGATCTCGGCCAACGGATTCGTCTGGTCCATGAACTGCGACAGCTGCGAGGCACCAAAGAACTCTTTCAAGGCCGCAGAAATCGGCTTCGAGTTGATCAGGTCATGCGGCATCAACGGCTCTTGCTCGGCTTGACCCAGACGCTCTTTGACGGCTTTTTCAATCCGTGCCAAACCGGTGCGGTACTGGTTTTCAGCGAGTTCGCCGACGCAACGCACACGGCGATTGCCGAGGTGGTCGATGTCGTCAACCTGGCCATTGCCGTTGCGCAAGTCAACCAAGATTTTCACGACAGCGAGGATGTCCTCGTTGCTCATAACCATCGCGCCAGTCGACTCGGCACGGCCAACGCGTGCGTTGAACTTCATGCGGCCAACCTTGGACAGATCGTAGGTGTCCGGGTTGTAGAACAGCCGCTGGAACAGCGCTTGCACAGCGTCTTCTGTTGGCGGCTCGCCGGGACGCATCATGCGGTAGATGGCAACGCGGGCGGCAAACTCGTCGGCGGTCTCGTCCGAACGCAGGGTTTGCGAAATGTAAGAACCTTGATCGAGTTCGTTGGTGTATAAAACTTGCAGTTCGGTCACGCCCGAGGTGCGCAGCTTTTTCAGCAGCACTTCGGTCAACTCGTCATTCGCCTTGGCGATGATCTCGCCGGTGTCGGCATCGACCATGTTTTTAGCCACCACGCGGCCGATCAGGAAGTCTTCCGGCACGCTGATCGACGTGGTGCTGGTTTGTTCGAGTTCGCGGGTGTGGCGCACGGTGATGCGCTTGTCTTTGGCGACGATGACTTTGCCGGTCTTGTCGGTGATATCAAAACGGGCGACTTCACCGCGCATGCGCTCGGCGACGAATTCCATTTGCGCGCCGCTGTCCATCAGACGGAAGTGGTCGAACACAAAGAAGTTGGCGAGGATGGATTCGTGGTTCAGGCCGATGGCCTTGAGCAGAATCGTGACCGGCATTTTGCGGCGACGGTCAACGCGGAAGTACAGGATGTCTTTCGGGTCGAACTCAAAGTCGAGCCAAGAGCCGCGGTAAGGAATGATACGGGCCGAAAACAGCAACTTGCCCGAGCTGTGCGTCTTGCCTTTGTCGTGCTCAAAGAACACGCCAGGCGAACGGTGCAACTGGGACACGATCACGCGCTCAGTCCCGTTGATGACGAACGAGCCCTTGTCGGTCATCAAAGGCACTTCGCCCATGTAGACCTCTTGCTCTTTGACTTCCTTGACCACTTTGGACTGCGATGTCGACGACTCGCGGTCATAAATGATGAGCTGAACCTTGGCACGCACGGCGGACGAAAAAGTCAGACCACGGGTCTGACATTCACGCACGTCAAACGCTGGCTTGGCCAAGTTGTACTCGAGGAACTTCATCTCGACAAAACCATTGTGCGAGACGATGGGGAAGGCGTTTTCGAACGCGGCTTGAAGGCCTTCGACCTGGCGCTGTTTAGGCGCACGGTCTGCTTGCAAAAAAGCCGTGTAGGCGTCTTTTTGCATCTGCAACATGTAAGGGACCGGCAAAACGCTTTCACGTTTTGCGAAGCTCTTGCGAATTCGCTTGCGCTCTGTATAGGTATGGGCCATGAGTTCTCCGCTTGAAAGGGACACGAACGAGTTTAAAAACTAGTTGGATTGGCTCTGGCGACTGGCTTGACTGACTACACCGCGTAATCAATCAGACTTGGTGGTTGGCCACTACCAACCATGGCGGACGGTGACGCATTGCACGTCACCCGAACCAAGGCGTTTTCTGCAGTCGGGGTCAGAAAACACTGCAAACGAGACTGAGAGATTCAATCTTTTTTGCGGTGCTTTTAGTTTGCCTGCTCAAGCACAAAAGGCTGGAAGCCCGAAACCGGTCTTCCAGCCTTTTTGAACACAAGAATTACTTGAGTTCGACTTTCGCGCCAGCTTCTTCCAGCTTCTTCTTAGCAGCTTCGGCGTCGGCCTTAGAGGCGCCTTCCTTGACTGCTTTTGGAGCGCCGTCAACCACGTCCTTGGCTTCTTTCAAGCCCAGGCCGGTGATTTCGCGCACAGCTTTGATGACGGACACTTTGTTAGCGCCGACTTCGAGCAACATCACGTTGAACTCGGTCTGCTCTTCAGCAACAGCAGCAGCGCCGCCGCCGCCAGCAGCAGGTGCAGACATGGCTGCAGCGCTGACGCCAAATTTCTCTTCGATGGCTTTCACCAAGTCGTTGAGTTCGAGGACCGTCATGCTATCCAGCGCGGTCAAAAATGCGTCTTTGTCGAATGCCATTTTGATTTTCCTAAAAATTACTTAAACAGTTGGCGGCAGGTCTGGCGCAGAGCGCTTCGACGGCTGCAGCCTGGGGTCATGATTACGCTGCGACAGCCTCTTCAGCTGGTGCGGCTGGCTCAGCAGGTGCCGAGGCTTCGACTTTTTTCGCTGCCAGCGCGGCCAACACAACGGCTGTACGCGACATTGGCGACATCAGCAAGCCACACACTTGAGCCAGCAACACTTCTTTCGAAGGGATATTGGCCAATTGCTTGACGCTGTTGACATCCAAGAATTTCCCACCGAATGCGCCCGCACGAATGACCAACTTGTCGTTGGTTTTAGCGAAGTCAGCCACCACTTTGGCGGCGGCTACTGCATCGACGGAAAAGCCGTAGATCAACGGACCGGACATCTGGTCGGCCAGGACTTCGAATGCGCTACCTGCCACGGCACGGCGAGCCAGGGTGTTTTTCAACACGCTCAGGGTCACGCCTTTTTCGCGGGCTTGGCTGCGCAGACGGGTCATGTCAGCGACCGTGATACCACGGTATTCCGCTATCACGAGCGTTTGAGCTTTAGCTGCGAGGCCTGCAACGTCTTCAATGACGGCTTGTTTCTCACTGCGGTTGAGACTCAAGGTCTACTCCTTAAAAATGTGTTTTCAGTCGGGGTTTGAAACCTGACCTTCAACACGCTCATGTTCAGCGACCAACTGTTTTCAGATTTCTTGCAAAACCATTCAAGCAGCGGGTACGCCATCTGCGTTGGCTGTCTTTCGATTAAGTGCCAGTCCGGATCTTTCAATATGGATCAACACACCAACGGTCTTGGATGACCTGCCGGATTGACCCGGCAGCCCACCACATTGGGCAGCGCCTTGCAGCGCCACCTAAATTTCTTTCAATTAACCAGCGATGCTTTGCGTGTCGACGCGAACGCCCACACCCATCGTTGACGACACAGCGATTTTGCGCAGGTAAACACCTTTGCTGGTGGCTGGCTTGGCCTTGACCAATGCCTCAACCAATGCAGCCAAGTTACCCTGCAGCTTGTCGTTGTCGAACGAGCGACGTCCGATCGTGCCGTGCACAATACCGGCTTTGTCAACGCGGAACTGGACTTGACCCGCTTTGGCGTTGCGCACCGCAGTGGCAACGTCAGGCGTGACGGTACCGACTTTCGGGTTAGGCATCAGGCCGCGTGGGCCAAGGATCTGACCCAAGGTACCGACCACACGCATAGCGTCTGGCGAGGCGATGACGACGTCAAAATCCATCTTGCCAGCTTTGATCTCAGCGGCCAGGTCGTCCATGCCGACGATGTCTGCACCAGCTGCGCGGGCTTCATCAGCCTTGGCACCTTGGGCGAACACAGCCACACGGGCGGTTTTACCAGTGCCGTTTGGCAGCACAACAGCGCCACGCACGACTTGGTCGGATTTCTTCGAGTCCACGCCGAGCTGAACAGCCACGTCGATGGATTCGTCAAATTTAGCAATCGCGTGCTCTTTGACGATGACGATAGCGTCAGTCAAAGCGTACAGCTTGTTGCTGTCGATCTTGCCGACGACGGCCTTTTGGCGCTTGGTCAACTTGCTCATACAACACCTTCCACTGTGACGCCCATGGAGCGGGCAGAACCAGCGATCGTGCGGACGGCAGCGTCCAGATCGGCGGCGGTCAAGTCTTTCATCTTGGCTTTGGCGATATCTTCCAGCTGTTCGCGGGTGATCTTGCCAACCTTGACGTTGTGCGGTGTCGACGAACCTTTGTCGAGCTTGATGGCTTTCTTGATCAGCGTGACGGCCGGAGGCGTCTTGATGATAAAGGTGAAGCTCTTGTCGGCGTAAGCCGTGATCACGACAGGCAGCGGCAGACCTGGCTCAACACCTTGGGTCTGCGCATTGAATGCCTTGCAGAATTCCATGATGTTCAAGCCGCGTTGACCCAATGCTGGACCGATCGGTGGTGATGGGTTGGCCTTGCCAGCTGGCACTTGCAGCTTCACGAAGCCGACGATTTTTTTCGCCATACTTTTCTCCTTGCGGGTCAAACACCAGAACGTAGAGTTCTGGCTTCCCGGGGGTTACACAACTCAAAAACAGTTCTTGCGAACTGGGTGCGCCGAGTTGCAAAGCGCAGAACTCACTTAATCAGTTGGGGACCGAGCAACTTGCGCTTCGCGCTTGCGTTGATCCGTCCCACAATCTTTTAGGTTTGGGGACCTCGCTGCACAATCATTTACGTCAGCTTTGGTCCGCCCCACAATTTCTTAGGTTTTTTCGATCTGGCTGAACTCAAGCTCGACCGGGGTGGCACGACCGAAAATCGTGACCGACACGCGGACGCGGTTTTTATCGTAGTTGACTTCTTCGACCGTGCCGTTGAAGTCAGTGAATGGTCCGTCTTTGACGCGAACATACTCACCATTTTCAAACTCGACTTTGTGGCGCGGCTTCTCTGTGCCGACTTGCATCTGCTCAACAATCTTGCGGACGTCTTCGTCAGAGATTGGTGCTGGACGGTTCTTAGCGCCGCCCACAAAACCGGTGACCTTGTTGGTGTGCTTGACGAGGTGCCAGGTTTCGTCGTCCATCATCATCTCCACCAGGACATAGCCCGGGAAGAAGCGACGTTCTGTGGTTTTTTTCTGGCCGTTCTTGATCTCAACCACTTCTTCAGTGGGCACCAAAAAACGACCGAATTTTGTTTGCATGCCAGCCCGGTTGATGCGCTCAAGGATGTTGCGCTCAACGGCTTTTTCCATGCCCGAGTAGGCGTGAACGACATACCAGTGCATGCCCGGTGCTGGCAAAAATGATTCTGCTGTAGGCTCGCCTGTCACTTCAGTACTGATATCACTCATTATTTTCTCCACCCCAGTATCAGGTCATAAAACACCCATTCGAGTGTTTTGTCAGTGAGCCACAAAAACAAAGCCATCACCACCACAAAGGCAAACACGTAAGCCGTCATCTGAACAGCCTCTTTGCGTGTCGGCCACACCACTTTCTTAACTTCACGCCAAGCATCCCGGCCAAATGCCACCAACTGCTTGCCGGGCTCCGAGATACCGAATGCAACGACCGCAGCAGCCAAACCCACGATGAGGACCAACCACTGCACGATCGGACCCCGGCTGGTCACCAGGTAAAAGCCCACCAACGCCCCTACGACCAACGCCACCGCGAGCACCAACTTGGCCTTGTCGGCAACAGTGCTGACGGTTTCAACTTGAGTAGAAGCCATGATTGCCGATTTTCCTGTTTAGTCACTTGCGTCTTTTCAGACACTTAAGCCCACCTGAGGTCCGAGACCGCCGGCGGGCTTGCTTTTATTCATCTCACATCACCACCTAGCCCGCTCAGGCCGGGACTGTCAGGTGGCAGGGGCAGTAAGAATCGAACTTACAACCTTCGGTTTTGGAGACCGACGCTCTGCCAATTGAGCTATACCCCTACGAAAACTTCAAATCCTTAAGCGAGGATCTTGGCAACGACACCGGCGCCGACGGTCCGGCCGCCTTCACGA
>JASDRC010000050.1:0-4803 GCA_041442125.1 Polaromonas sp.
GCCCGGCAACGCCTTGCTTTTAGGTGAAATGGGCATTGGCAACACCTCGTCAGCCGCGCTGTTGTTGGCCCGATTGACGGGGCTGGACATTGAGGTGTGCACCGGCGCAGGCACCGGCTTGGACGCCCCTGCCGTGCAACGCAAAACACTGGTTCTACGCGAGGTGCTGGCACGTCACCCCGGCGCCACCGCGCCGCTGGACGCCTTGGCCGCGTTGGGCGGGTTCGAGATCGCCAGCATGGTCGGCGCTGTGTTGCAAGCTGCGCATGAGCGCCGGGTGATTGTGGTCGACGGTTTCATCGCCAGTTCGGCGGTGTTGGTAGCCCATGCTTTGCAGCCACTGGTCTTGCAGCGCTGCGTCTTCGCGCACCGTTCGGGCGAGCGCGGGCATGAGTTCATGTTGCAGCACTTGGGAGTGCAAGCCTTGCTCGATTTCGGTTTGCGTTTGGGCGAAGGCTCGGGGGCTGCGCTGGCTTGGCCGCTGCTGCAATCGGCTTGCGCCATTCTTTGCGACATGGCGAGTTTTGAGGCGGCGGGCGTGTCTGAGAAATCCGCGCTTGAGACGCCGACAACCACTTAACTTGCGCGGTCAGTCATGCCTTATTTTTTAAGTCAATTTATCCGCCATTTTTTGTTGGCGGTTCAGTTTTTCACCCGCATCCCCGTCACCGGAAGGTTGGCCGATTGGGTCGGTTTCAGCCCGGCCATGCTGCGCGCCAGTGCAGCGCATTTTCCGGGTGTGGGCTGGCTGGTCGGCACTTTGGTGGCGGCTTTGACGGCGCTGCTTTTGGCCTATTTGCCGGAGGGTGGGTTTTCGCCTTTGGTAGCGGCGGTCTGGGGCACGGCTTTTGGGGTGTTGCTGACCGGGGCTTTTCATGAAGATGGTCTGGCCGACGTTTTTGACGGACTGGGTGGCAGTCCGGACCGCGAGCGCGCCTTGGTCATCATGAAGGACTCGCGGGTCGGGGCGTTTGGCGCCATCGCCATGCTCTTGGTCTTGCTGGGCAAAGTGTCTTTGCTGGCGCTGCTGGGCTCGGTCAGCGCAGAGTTGCTCTGCGCTGCACTGTTTGTGGCGCACGGGGTGTCGCGCACTTGGCCGCTGTTGCTGGTCCGTTGGATGCCGCATGTCGGCGACTTGGCTGGCTCCAAGTCCAAACCCTTGGCCGATCACATCAGCGGCAACAGCCTTGGCGTTGCATTCGTCTGGTGTTTGCTGGGCTTGGCCTTGACGCTGTATGTGCAAGACACAGTGCATTTCATTGACTTAGGTATCGAGAATGATCCGGCGCAAGAGCGGCTTTTAATCGCTTTGGGGGGTGCGTTGGCGGCGTCGGGTTTGGCTTTTTTAGTCATGTGGCGCTGGTTTTCGCGCCGTTTGCAGGGCTTCACCGGCGATTGTTTGGGCGCCACACAGCAGCTTTGTGAGCTGGCTTTTTACCTCGGTTTGGCGCTCAGCTTGTGAAAAATATGCGCCTACCAACGTCACCCTTTGAGCGGTTCACATGACCGTCTGGCTAGCCCGTCATGCCCAGCCTTTGATTGCCAGTGGCGTTTGCTATGGGGCGACCGATGTGCCGGCCGATGCAGCGGCCACGCGGGTGGCTGCGAAAGCCCTGTCGCTGGTCTTGCCGCAGGGCATATTGTTGCGCAGCTCGACCCTGCAGCGCTGTGTGCAGCTGACGCAAACGCTGTTGGCGCTGCGGCCAGATTTGACTTGCACCTTCGACGCCCGGCTCACCGAGATGGATTTTGGCGGCTGGGAAGGCCAGCGCTGGGATGCTATTGCCCAAACCGAGATGGCGCGCTGGACCGCTGACTTTGCGCAGCATGCCTGCGGCGGCGCTGAGAGCGTGGCCGGGTTCATGCAACGCGTTGCAGCGGTTTGGGACGAGCAGACTGAATGCGGGCAAGACGCTGTTTGGATCACCCATGCCGGCGTGATTCGAGCGGCTGGTTTGCTGGCCAAAGGGCTGCGCCAGATTCACCGTGCGGATCAATGGCCGCATGATGCCCCGGCTTTTGGCCAGTGGTGTTGCGTGGAAGCACCGGCGCAAGCCTGATTCAGCGCGCCGGTTCTGCTGCTTTTGGCTTGTAGTCGCAAAATTGGCTGACGCCGCATTGCCAGCACTGCGGCGCGCGCGCCTGGCACACATAGCGGCCCAGCAAAATCAGCCAATGATGGGCGTCCACCAAATACTCGGGCGGAATGCGTTTCATCAAACCCGCTTCGACCAGATCGACATTTTTGCCAGGGGCCAAGCCGGTGCGGTTGCTGACCCTGAAAATATGCGTGTCGACCGCCATCACGGCTTCACCAAAAGCCGAGTTCAGTACCACGTTGGCCGTCTTCCGGCCGACGCCGGGTAGCGCTTGCAGCGCTTCGCGTGTGCGCGGCACTTGGCCGCCGTGGCGCTCGACCAAAATCTGGCAAGTCTGCAACAAATGCTTGGCTTTGCTGCGGTACAGGCCAATGGTTTTGAGGTGGTTTTCAAGCTCCAGTAGCCCGAGATTCAGTATTTTTTCCGGCGTGTTGGCCAGCGGGAACAGCTTGCGCGTGGCTTTGTTGACGCTGACGTCGGTGGCTTGGGCCGACAGCAACACTGCCGCCAGCAACTCAAAGACGCTGGTGTATTCGAGCTCGGTCACCGGCAGCGGGTTGGCGGCTTTGAGCGTGGCAAAAAACGAGGCGATAGCGGCAGATTTCATGTTCGGCAGTTTAGGCTGTGCCGGGGCGCGTTACCATCTCGCTCTACTTTGAATTTCATTCCCTGAGCGCAAACTACCAAGCGCACTCCACTGAGAGAGTCCCATGCCGCTGCCCTTCGCCGACCGCCTGAACAATGTCGAAACCTCTGCCATCCGTGAGCTTTTCAAACTGCTCGGCCAACCCGGCATCATCAGTTTTGCCGGCGGCTTTCCGGACAGCGCCATGTTCGACGTCGAAGGGATTCGGGAGGCCGTCAATCTGGCTTTGACGGAGGAAGCCGGCGGCGCTCTGCAGTACGGCGCCACCGAGGGCTACAACCCACTGCGCGAACAACTCGCCGCTTTCATGGTCGCCAAAGGTGTTGCGGTCGAGCCCGACGGCATGATCGTCACCACCGGCAGCCAACAAGGTTTGGATTTGCTCGGCAAAACCATGATCAATCCGGGCGACAAAGTGATTGTCGAAGGTCCGACTTTTCTGGCCACCATTCAGTGCTTTCGGCTTTACGGCGCCGACATCATCAGCGCGCCGATTGACGCGCATGGCGTTCAAACCGACGCTCTTGAACAACTCATGGCCGAGCACAAACCCAAGTTTGTCTACCTGGTACCGACCTTTGGCAACCCGAGTGGTGCTTTGCTCAACTTGGAGCGGCGCAAAAAAGTCTTGGCGCTCGCCGTCAAATACCAAACGCTGGTGGTTGAAGACGATCCTTACGGCGATTTGTATTTTCACGACGCCCCTCCGCCCAGCTTGCTGGCGCTCAGCCGCGATGTCCCCGGCAGCCGCGAATGGCTGGCTTATTGCGGCAGCATGAGCAAGGTCTTGAGCCCGGGTTTGCGCGTCGGCTGGATGATTGCGCCAGCCGAGTTGCTGGCCAAAGCCACCATGTGCAAGCAGTTCAGTGATGCTCACACCAGCACCTTTGCCCAAGCCACGGCGGCGCAGTACCTCAAAGCGGGTCGTATGCCAGCCACCTTGGCGCGGGTGCGCACGGTGTACGCCGAGCGTGCAGCCGCCATGGGTGCAGGCTTGAAACGAGAACTGGGCGACGCCATCGCCTTCACGCAGCCCGAGGGTGGTTTGTTCTTTTGGGCCCGACTCACCGGGGCCAACGGCAAGACCAAAGACGCGGCCGAGTTCGCCAAAAAAGCCATTGCGCAAGGCGTGGCGTTTGTGCCGGGCGCGCCGTTTTATGCGGCCAACCCAGACATGTCAACGCTGCGCTTCAGCTTTGCCACGGCCGATGTGTCGAAGATTGAAGAGGGCATTGGCCGGCTTGGTAAAGCTTGCTGAAAATAGATTTCACCAAGCGCTCAAAACTCACCAAGCGTTGCGCAGTTCCCGCAGCTTCTTGAAGACCGTCTTGGCATCCGGTTCAGCTGGCAAGTCAGGAAAGCTGTCACGCAGCTGCGCAATGACGCTGGGGTTGCTCAAGCGCATGAAGGTGTTGAACTCTTTTTCTTCTTTCAGCGTGGTCACGATGGACAGGGCTGGATCGTGACTCGCGACCGTTGGTAAGAGTGCTGCGGCTGCAGCATTGCCAGGCTCACGGGCCAGGGTGAACTTCAGGTTGCTCTCGATGTAATCGTGACCGGGGAAGATACGGGTGTTGTCTGGCAGCCGCATTAATTGCTCGGTGAAGCTGCTGTACAGCGCCTCCACATCGCCGCCGTTGTGGACGTTGCCGGCACCGGCGTTGAACAGGGTGTCACCTGAAAAAAGCGCTGGCTGCTCGGCGTGTGCGCACAGGCAAATGTGGCAGTACGTGTGACCCGGTGTGTCGAGACATTCCAGCTCAATGTGCTTGCCGACTTTGATCACGTCACCGGCTTGCACGCCGCGGTCCATGCCCGGAATTTTGCCAGCGGCTTTGTGGTGCGCAATCACTTTGGCACCGGTGGCGGCGACCACCTCGGCGTTGCCGCCGATGTGGTCGTGGTGCTCGTGCGTGTTCAAAATTTGGGTGATGTTCCAGCCCTTGGCCTTGGCGGTGGCCAGGCATTTTTCGTGGTCCAGCGGATCAATCGCCAAGGCTTCGCCGGTGTCGGGGCAGGCGATCAGGTAATTGAAATTGCGCAGGCTGTTGCCCGTCC
>JASDRC010000051.1:0-8348 GCA_041442125.1 Polaromonas sp.
GTGAAGAGGCTTTTGTCGAATAAAAATATTTCCAGACACCCAAAAAGAGCGCCTTTGGTCCGGATGAATGGCTTGGGGCTGGTGTTGTGGTGAGCCACGTATTCTTTGATGGCCGTGACAAGTTCCTGCACGCTGGTGGAGACGCCACGGCGTAGTCGCTTTTCGCTGTTATCACGGAAGAATCGCTCCACCATGTTGAGCCACCAAGCGCTGCTGGGGGTGAAAGCAAAGTTTGGCTGATGCCGGCCTGCTTCGATTGAACGTTTTTGGATGGAGGCCGCAGGTTCACGAGGGATTGTGAAACGCTGTCGGGTGCGGCTTTATTACACTCAGTCTGATGACCACTGTTTCTCAACCACATCGCACACCAAGCCACTTCACGGCTTATTTTTGGAGTGGCGATGTGATCCGCAGTCGACGCGTGAGTGATGTCGTGTTGACAGGGACAGTCGACATTCCTGTTCCGCCGACAAGGCTGATGGCAGACTGGGAAAGGGACATATCGTCGCGACTAGCACTGGAACCCGGCGACGTTGAGTCACTTTCTTTGCCGCGAGCACGGGTGCGCTGGCCAGACTACAAGCACTGCGTGCAGGCAGCATCCGACTGGACGCGCACCTTGGGTTTGCAAGAGGTGCTGACTACCAGCGACACGGCGCTGATGACCTGCCGCGGCGCTAAATACCACCATGACGGCGAGCAGTACGGTAGCACTGCTTTTTGCAACCTTTTTCTGAGTGAAGACAGAGGGCTTGACCTGCACTTTCCGGCGACGGGTCATCGAATTCCCTTGGTCAGGGGGACAACGGTGATTTTCGACACCGGTCAGCCGCACGCCGTCATTGACCGCCGCAGCGCGGGCTTTAACGCGGGCGACTTCCCTCCCGAAAGAGATTGCACGCAAGTCTTCCTGACTTGGGAGTTGCCAATTGAAAACGCTCATGTCGCCCAAACGCTGAACGTCGCTTTCGACACCGATCCTTTGACCGCGTTGCAAATGATTGAAGAGCAAGTCTGGCGCAACGGCACACGGCTCAGCGTGCATGGGCTCCCTGAAGATTCCCCCTGTGAAGCGAAAGAAAAATCCACATTGACTGCCTCTACATGACGTATTTTTACGAACCCCACTTAGGCCATGGCCTGCCACACAACCCATTTAATTCAATTGTGGGACCACGTCCCATCGGATGGATGTCCACGCGCAGCAACGCGGGCGTGCTGAATCTTGCGCCCTACAGCTTCTTCAATGCCTTCAACTACGTGCCACCCATCGTGGGCTTCTCTAGTACCGGCGCCAAAGACTCATTACGCAACGTGCAGGAAAACGGCATGTTTGTGTGGAACCTTGTAACCCGGCCCTTGGCTGAGGCGATGAACCAAACTTGCGCAGCCGTTGGGCCAGACGTGAATGAGTTTGAACTGGCCGGTTTGGCCACCGCCCCCTCTCGCGTGGTGGACGTGCCACGCGTCGCTGACAGCCTCGTGTCGTTTGAGTGCCGCAGCACGCAAATCATTCAGCTCGAAGGGCTCGATAAGCAGAAAATTACCACTTGGTTGGTGCTGGGCGAAGTGGTCGGCGTTCACATTGCAGAGCACTTGCTCAAAGACGGCATCTACGACACCGCTAACGCGGGCCACATCTTGCGTGGCGGTGGCCCCGCGGACTATTTCAGCATTGGACCGGAACAGCTATTCCAAATGTCGCGACCCTCAGCTTAATCAAAGCAGAAAGCCTAGTGGGCGCATGACGCGATCATCGTGCAATTTGGATTTTTTTGACTACGGCAGATGCACCAACGACTCGTTTTAACCAAATCCCTCTCTGCAGTCCCGCAAGAACAAGTAGGTTAGGTCGGTCTTATCGGTTTCAAACCGCCGCTGCGCTGAAAGTGGCCGCGTCTATAGCGACTAGCCACCCACCGCAAAAATTGCTGGTGTCTGAAATAAGCACAGCCTGTATCGCCAACCAAGTCAGGCCTAAACAACCATCCAGGCGTTTTACTCAGAAGTCAGTAATTTGGAAGATATGAGGCCATATTACATATGGGTTGTTGAAGTATTGATGTTGCCTAAATTTCTTTCGGCTGAGTAACGCCCTGGAATCGATCTGTGATGGGGCTGTTGCTCGGACTCAGCCGGAAAGCTGATCTGTAGGAGATCGCTCACGCCGCCTCGCGACCTCGACCGCTGTTGCTGCCCCCCGGTTCTTCTACGCTTGAGCTATCAGTAACCGAAACAAAGGATTCACCATGAACACCGATAAAATCGCAGGCGCTGTCAAGGATGCCGCAGGCAAAGTCCAGTCCAAAACTGGCGAAATCATTGGTAGCCCTGGACAGCAAGCCAAGGGTATGACCAAGCAGGTCGAGGGCACAGCCCAGAAAAAATTGGGCGATGCCAAGGAGGTCCTGAAGGACGCCGGCGATAAAATCTGATGGGGGTCTCGAAGACTCGAAAAAAAGCGGCCGGTCTTGTACCGGCCGCTTTACTTTTGGAGTCGTGGAACGGCGCGACTCAGGCTGCTGCCGGTGCGAAAAACTTCAGCGTGTCATCGAGTTGCTCGGGCGTGACGCCCTCAAGCGCCTTCAGCCTGTCAAGCAGTCCGGCCAGCGCGGCCGAGCCTTGCTGTTGCAGCAGCCCAATGACCAAGGCAGCTTTCCTGGGCGAATAAAACCCTGGCTTTGCAGCAGCAGACTGGCCTCAGCGCCCAGCAGCTTGAAATACTCAGCCGAAAGAAATTTAGGCAACCTAAATACTTCAACAACAACCCATATTTAATATGGTCTCATATCTTTCAATTTACTGACTTCTGAGTAAAACGCCTGGATGGTTGTTTAGGTCTGGACTGTTTGGCGATACCGGCTGTGCTTATTTCAGACACCAGCAATTTTTGCGGTGTGGCTAAATTCGCAATCCAGATCCAGAAACAAGAAAGGACTTAGAGTCTTTCGACGCTAAGTCCTTGATTTATATGGTCGGTGTGAAAGGATTCGAACCTTCGACCCCTTGCACCCCATGCAAGTGCGCTACCAGGCTGCGCCACACACCGAAGCTGCAAATTATAGCTGCCTGAAATGCGTCTTAGGCGGCGAGTAAATCACGAATTTCCATGAGCTCTCGACGCACGATTTCGAGGCGCTGACGTGTCATGTCGTCGCCGAGCAACATCGAAGAAATAGCCATTTCTGCGCCTTCAGAATCAGCAGCCTCGGACATGGCATCGATCTCCTCTGCGGCGTCACCGAAGTCATCGACACCTTCAAGCATGACTTCGCCATCGCGGCGTTTGCCGCGCTCAGTCTGAACGATTTCTTGCAGCTTGTTGCGGGCACCGCTGATGGTGAAGCCTTCGTCATAAAGCAGGTCGCGAATGCGCCGGATCATCAGCACTTCGTGGTGCTGGTAATAACGGCGGTTCCCGCGCCGCTTCATCGGACGCAACTGCGTGAACTCTTGCTCCCAATAACGGAGCACATGAGGTTTAACGCCGCACAAATCACTGACTTCACCGATGGTGAAATAGCGTTTGGCAGGAATCAGAGGAAGGTCTTTCTCCAAGAAAATCAATGCGCTGGTGAGGAAAGCTATGAATCTACTCTAAGTCGAAAGCAACTGCAAAGCATTGCCAACTTTTGGAGAGTATTTTTTGAAAAATCAGCCCTGAATCTGTTCTTTGAGTTTGATGCTGGCGTGAAATGTGACCACCCTGCGGGCCTCGATGGGAATCGCTTCACCGGTTCTAGGGTTGCGGCCGGGTCGAGGCGCTTTAGTCCGAATCTGAAAGTTGCCAAAGCCGGAAATCTTCACGTCGTTGCCTTCCACCAAGTCGTCGGAAATCAACACAAAAAAGGCGTCCACCATGTCTTTGGACTCGCGCTTGTTGAGACCAATTTTATCGAACAGCAATTCAGCCAAATGGGCTTTGGTCAGCGCGGGGGTTTCCAGACTGTCGACAGAAAATTCCATGATGCTTCCTTGCCCGCGCTCGTGTATTGATTTGGTTGGCGAATTGTGCCGTGTTTCAGGCACGCAAGCGAGCACCGAGCACGCTTTGCAGGCGCTCAATCACAGCCTTCACGGCCACATCGATTTGCTCTTCAGTCAATGTGGCATCGTCACGGCTGAGCACCAAACGAACCGCCAGACTTTTCTCGCCCAACTGCATACTGGTGCTGGCTTGTTGCGGGCGATAGACGTCAAACAGCGTGGCGGAACGCAGCAGACTGCCGATGCCTGCGCTGTCGATAGCCGCCTTCAACGCCGCGTGCGTGACGCTTTCGCTGACGATGACGGCCAAGTCGCGTTCGACCGGTTGGTGCTTGCTGACGTTGCTGAACTGTGGGACTCGGCGTTGCAATACGGCATCAAGTTCAAGCTCAAACAAGATCGGCGCTAGCGGCAACTCGTAACCCTGTCGCCATTGCGGATGCAACTCACCGACAAAGCCGATCGCCCGGCCCTGCACGCTGACGCTGGCGCAGCGACCTGGATGCATCGCCGGGTGACTGGCCGGCGTGAAGACGGCTTGCAGCGGAGCCAGCAATGTCTCGACATGGCCCTTGACATCAAAGAAGTCGACGTTGCGGTCGGTCTGCGACCAAGCCAAGCTGTCGAGCGCGCCATAGGCCAAACCAGCGACATGCATCGGCTGGTCAAAACCGGCCACCGTGGTGTCGGTGTTCAACGTTTGCGGGCTGCGCAGAAACACGCGACCCAGTTCAAACACGCGCACCCGGCTGGCTTTGCGGTCCAGGTTGAACTTCAGCACTTGCAGCAGCGAGCCGACCAGCGAAGAACGCATCACGCTCATCTGGCTGGCGATTGGATTGAGCAACTTGATCGGGTTTGGATTGCCCGCCAACTCACGCTCCCAGCGCTCTTCTACAAAGCTAAAGTTGATGGTTTCCTGGTAACCCAGCGCGGCCAGTGAACGGTGCACGGCAAACGGGCTTCGCGCAGCTTCCGGGTTGATGCGCGCTGAAATCGGCGCCAGTGGTGGCGTGCTCGGCAGCTGGTTGTAACCCACCATGCGGACCACTTCTTCGATCAGATCTTCTTCGATCTGCAAGTCAAAACGGTAGCTTGGTGGCGTCACGGTCAAAGTGCCATCGCCCTCAACAACTGGCAGGCCCAAGCGCGTCAGCGCGTCTGCACATTGCGCTTGGGTCAGCGGCATACCGATCACCTTGACGGCACGCGCCACGCGCAACGTGACGGGCACGGCGGCAGGCAAGCTGGCATTGATGTCATCGAGCGGCCCACACACGGTGTCGTTGGTGCCGCAAATATCCAAAATCAATTGCGTGATGCGCTCAATGTGCTCGACCGTCAGGCCGGGGTCAACACCGCGCTCAAAACGATGACCCGCATCGGTCGAAAAGTTGTAGCGACGTGAGCGGCCAGCAATCGCTTTGGGCCACCAAAAAGCCGCTTCAACGTAAATGTGCTGCGTGTCATCAGACACCGCCGTGGCGTCGCCGCCCATGATGCCGGCCAAGGACTCGACCTGCACGTCGTCTGCAATCACCCCGACTTTGCCGTCAACCGTGACGCTGTTGCCGTTGAGCAGCTTGAGCGTTTCGTCAGCGCGGCCCCAGCGTACATCGAGGCCACCATGAATTTTGTCGAGGTCAAAAATATGTGATGGCCGGCCCAACTCAAACATCACGTAGTTGGAAATGTCGACCAAAGCGGTGACGCTGCGCTGGCCACAGCGGGCCAAGCGGTCCACCATCCACGGCGGTGTCGCAGCGCGGGTGTTGACGTTGCGCACGACCCGACCAGAAAAGCGGCCACACAAATCAGGCGCGCTGATTTTCACCGGCAAGCGCGTTGCGTCAGTCACGGCGAGCGTCTTGAAAACCGGCGACATCAAAGGCGCACCCGTGAGTGCAGCGAGTTCCCGCGCCACCCCATAAACGCTCAGACAATGCGCCAAATTGGGCGTCAGCTTGAGCGTGAACAAGGTGTCGTCAAGCAACAAGTGGGTGCGGATGTCCATGCCCAGCGGCGCGTCAGCGGCGAGCTCTAACAAGCCTTCATGTTCTTCGCTGATCTTGAGTTCACGGGCTGAACACAACATGCCGTAGCTGTCCACACCGCGGAGCTGGCCGATTTTGATGGCGAATGGCTTGCCGTCCTCAACGGGAGGCAGTTCAGCACCGACCAGAGCGCAAGCCACCTTGAGGCCGACGCGCGCATTGGGCGCACCGCAAACGATGCTAAGCCAAGCGCCCTGCCCGACGTCCACCTGACAGACACGCAGTTTGTCGGCGTTCGGGTGCTGAACAGCCTCTTTGATTTCACCGACCACAATGCCGCTGAACGGCGGTGCGACCGGCTTGAGTTCTTCAACTTCAAGGCCGGCCATGGTCAAGGTGTCAGCCAACTGCTGAGTCGTCAAGGGTGGATTGCAGAATTCGCGCAACCAGGATTCTGGAAATTGCATGGTGTGGCCTTGCTGTGTTCTGTTGGTTTTATAGTTATTGGAACTGCGACAAAAAGCGGATGTCGCCGTCAAAGAACAAACGCAAATCGTTGACGCCGTAACGCAGCATGGTCAGCCGATCAGGGCCCATGCCAAAGGCAAAGCCGATGTATTTTTCGGGGTCCAAGCCCATGTTGCGAACCACGTTCGGGTGCACCTGACCCGAACCTGCCACCTCCAGCCAACGACCGGCTAATGGGCCTGTTTGAAACTGAATATCGACTTCAGCGCTAGGTTCAGTGAAAGGGAAAAAGCTGGGCCGAAAACGCAGCACCAGATCGTTCGACTCAAAAAAGGTCCGGCAAAAATCAGTGAAGACGACCTTCAAATCTTTGAAGCTGACGTTCTCACCAATCCATAAACCTTCGCACTGATGGAACATCGGCGAGTGTGTTGCGTCGCTGTCCACGCGGTAAGTGCGACCCGGCGCAATGACGCGGATCTCAGGCATCAGGCCGCCAGCGTCAATCAAGGCGCGGTGTTTTTTGACATGCTGCACGGCATAGCGGATCTGCATCGGACTGGTGTGTGTGCGCAATAAATTAGGCGCGGTTTCAGTGCCGCCTTCGACATAAAAAGTGTCATGCATGGAACGCGCTGGATGGTCTTCAGGCGTGTTCAGCGCGGTGAAGTTGAACCAGTCGGTTTCGATCTCAGGACCTTGCGCAACGTCAAAACCCATCGACCCAAAAATCGATTCAATACGCTCCAGCGTGAGAGAAACTGGATGCAAACCACCGGCACTGTGCTGGCGACCCGGTAGCGTCACGTCAAGCGCTTCGGCCTTGAGCTGAATCTGCAGTTCTGCATCAGCGAGGGCTTGACGGCGCTCGTTCAGCGCGGCCTCAATCGCCTGCTTGGTCAGGTTGATCGCCGCACCACGCGTCTTTTTCTCATCCACACTGAGCGCGGCCAGACCCTTCATCATCTCGGTCACTCGCCCCGACTTGCCCAGAAACTGCGCCTTGGCGTTTTCAAGATCGGCAGGCGTTGCAGCGGCCGCAAAATTGCTTTTGGCGGCCAGCACCAAGTCGTCAAGGGCGTCGGTTGGATTCATCGTATTTCAGTGTGACGGTTGATGCAGAAAGGATGCAACGAGACATAAAAAAGGGCCAGAGCTTTTGCAAGCTCCAGCCCATGTCTTTCTTGTCGTGACTGCTGTTGATTTAACAGCAGGGCAGCTTCAAGATCAGGCAGCCAGCAATTTGGCCTTGACTTGAGCCACGATGGCGCCGAAAGCAGCGCTGTCGTGAATGGCCATGTCGGACAGAACCTTGCGGTCAATTTCGATACCGGTCTTTTTCAGGCCGTTAGCGAACTGGCTGTAGGTCATGCCAAATGAACGGCTTGCAGCATTGATACGGGTGATCCACAGACGGCGGAAAACGCGTTTTTTGGTACGACGGTCACGGTAGGCGTATTGCCCAGCCTTCATTACCGCTTCTTTGGCGATACGGAAGACGTTACCGCGGCGACCGCGAAAACCTTTTGCAAGGGCTAGAACTTTTTTGTGGCGGGCGCGAGCCGTTACACCACGTTTGACGCGAGGCATGTATTTACTCCTTGTTCGTCGTTAAATTAAATGCCACGGCCTGGGAGCATCTGTGCCATGTGACCCATATTGGTCTCATGAACACCGACGGTTCCACGCAAGTGACGCTTGTTTTTAGTGGTCTTCTTGGTCAGGATGTGACGCTTGAAGGCTTGACCGCGCTTGACGGTACCACCTGGACGAACGCGAAAACGCTTTTTAGCGCCGCTCTTGGTCTTCATTTTGGGCATGTAAATGCTCCTTTTCATTTGTGCTCGTGAGGCGCTGCGAACCTTCCGCAGACTTGATGGCCCCGAGCCACTTGTTAAG